>CAWHAL010000003.1:0-94679 GCA_963827315.1 uncultured Planctomycetota bacterium
TCGGCAATCACCGGAAATCCGTAGTTGATGGCACCGGCGGCGGTGGCGTACCATTCGTCGGTAACCTCACCTAACGCCATAACGAATGCAAAGACCCTGTTTTTGTTGTAGAGGAGGTTGCGTGTAAAGTCGCCCGGCTGGACACCGCCGAAACTCAGTGCCGCCCGGCTGGCGAAGCCCAGCGCATAGATTGCCGCTGTAATCTCTCGACCAAATGGTACAAGCCGGCTGTCCCAGCCCAAATCAACGCCGCCTTCGACTAACTGTTCGGCGAAAGTGGTTCCGTTATGATGGCCGGCCATAAAGACGTACAGACTTCTTTCCTGACATTTCCTGGCGATTGTGACCGCTGTTTCCACGTCAGGCGCCGAGCCGACAATCGCTGCAAACCCAGGTGCGGAGCCGTCAACGAACTGGATGCCTCTTTCTCGCATAATTACGTCGTCCGCGGCACCCAGCCAGATACCGTCGACCGGATTAGGCCCGATTAGATATTTGCACGCCTCGATAATTTCTTCCGCGAAGAGGGTTGCCATACCCGCATCAAGGGTTGGACCCAGATAAGGCAGCCACATCTCTTCCGTGACCGGCTCAGGCAGCAAAGGCTTGATTTCCTCCGTCATCACTTTCTCAAAGTCCGCCAGGGTCTGCACCGCTCGGCCTGTCATCGAATAAATAATAGGCAGAAAATAACCGGTGTTCGGAAACTCGACTTTGCAGTCGCCTCCCTTCTGCTCGATGGCTTTTGCCAGGATGTCCTCGGCCTGTGCGACTATCTTGTAAGCACCGTTTATCGCACCTGCTGCGATGATTCTGGACATTAAATAAATCTCCTTTTTTATTTACTGCTTCAAACGGCCAGCGCCCGGCGTTCCTGCATATCGTAAAGTTTGCGCTCTTTTTCTGCGTTTATTCCGAGAGCATCACGTTTGCTTTCGATATGTTCAAGCATTATTTTGGCGGCCCTGATAGGGTCAGATTCGGTTGTCCATCGTCCGCCGAGGTCTTTTTCTATCCCCTCGAACAGATAGTTTCTGACGTTCTGACTTCCGATGAACGGGAACAATTCTTTTGCAAAAACTACTAATATGCCGCTGGCTACGAAGTACTGGCCGATTGCGAATGCCTTTTCGGTGATTGATTCAAGGCAGGCTCCTGCGACCGGCAGGTCGGACAAATCCTCGCCGAGGCCGCCTTCTTTGACAATTGCCGAGCAGGCTACCAGCAGCCTGCTGTTATCTACACAACTGCCGCACGCCAGTATCGGCGGAATTCCCACGGTCTCGCAGACCTCTCTCAAGCCGGGCCCGGCAAGTTCCAGTGCGTCCTTTGGGTTCAGCAGTGCCTGTTTGCCGCACGCAATGGTGGCACAGCCGGTGGTTACCACCAGAACGTCTCTTTTTATCAGCTCTTTTGCCAGGTTTATGTGTGTGTAGTCCTGTTGTATTTTGGGATTTGTGCAGCCGACGATTGCGCCGAGCCCTCTGATTCTGCCGTTGATGATATTGTCGTTTAATGGCCGATAGCTTGCCCGGAATTTTCCGCCGAGCATGTAGTTGATGGCTTCGTGGCTGAAACCTATTACCGCAGGCTCTTTTTGCTTTGGTATATGTACCTGGCCGCGGTTTTTGTAGTTGTCGATGGCCATTGAGACTATTTCTTTGGCTGTTTTCAAGGCGGTGTGCTCATCCATTGGGATGTGCGTAACGCCGGGTATTTTTGCCCTTTCTGCGGTAGTGATAAGTCTGGTATGGAAACAGGAAGCCACCTGGGCCAGCCCCTGCATTACACATTGGACATCCACAGCCATTACTTCTACCGCCCCTGTGCCGATAGCAAGTTCCTGGCACAGGAAATTTCCGGCGATGGGTACTCCGTGCCTGGCTAAAAGTTCGTTGGCGGTACAGCAAATCCCCGCTACGTTGATTCCTTTTGCGCCTTCTTTTTTAGCTTTGGCCAGCAGCTCTTCATCCTGTGCGGCGGCCACTATCATTTCAGAGAGGATGGGTTCGTGACCGTGTACTATGATGTTTACCTCGTCGTTTTTTAAGACGCCCAGATTGATTTCGCCTCTGCGCGGGAACGGTGTGCCGAAGAGGATATCCTGCAGTTCCGTTGCCAGCATTGAGCCGCCCCATCCGTCGGCGAGTGCCGTTCTGCTCGCGTGCATAATCAGGCTCTTGTAGTCCTGGTCGACGCCCATTGTGCTTCGGTGCAGTGCTTCGACTACTTCGCGGTCAATGGCCCTTGGCGTGATGCCGAGCTTCTTCCAGAGCTGCTGTCGCGGCTGAGGCGCCCGTTTAGTCATTAACTGGACGCCCTCCGCTTTTCCGAATTCATTGAGGGCGATTCGGCCAAGTTCAGCGGCGATTTCGTTGTCGGCGCGGTCTTTGGTTTCGATACCGAGCTCCTGGGCGAGTTTGCGCAGCTTTACAGTATCCTTGAAACTATAATCCGGCGCTTCGCCTGTGGCTGCGGCTATAAAGACCTCGGCTACCTCTCGGCCGTGGTCGCTATGGGCGCTTGTCCCGCCTGCTACTGCTCTGAGGAAGTTGCGGGCTACGATTGTATCGGCGTCGGCCCCGCAGACCCCGACCTGTGGCCCATCTCCGAATGGGTCGATTCTGCATGGGCCCATTGTGCATATTCGGCAGCAGATGCCAAGTCTTCCGAAGCCGCATTGCGGCTGCTGCTGCTCTAACCTGTCCCAGGCGGTCTCTATGCCTGCTTCGTTCATACGCGTCAGCATTTCCTGTGCCGCTTTATCACTGCTGCGTTGTTTCGGCTCCATAAATCAATCCTCACTTTGCTGATTTATCTTTTTATAGGGGGGTGTATTAGCCAGCGCTAATGCCTTATTCTGACCCACACTTTCGACAACGACCGTTGACTTTGCAGCGTTTAATAGTGCCTCTGTGAGCTTCATCCTCGGCCAATTAAACTGCTCTAAGAATTCTTCTTTATTCAGCCCCTTCAAAACCGCGTCGTATAACTGCCGGGCGAATTGTGAGCCATACTTTTTAGCTACAAGCTGCGCACCGACAATTCTATCGTTCGTATCGGTCAGAAGTTTTGCTGTTTCAAACGGCTTTGTCGTTCGGCTCCGCTGGGTTAATTGACTCGCATCTATGTTGTGTATTTTAACCGTCAGGTTTACTTCTTTTGCCGTTGTGCTGCTGTGGCCGATGCTGTATATCTGCATACCGAGAATCTCGTCAGCCTGCGCGCGCAGGAAGCCTTTGGTTTTCTGATTTGCTCCCGCGGCGTTTCTGCCGGCTATTTTGCCGGCGGAGGCCCCGATGCTTCCAACCGGTGAATAAATAGATTTACCAGTACCTAAATCCGGACTCTCGGCGCAATCTCCTGCCGCGTAAATGTCTTCAATTGAAGTTTGCATCCGGTTATCGACTTTAATCGCGCCGCTTGGGCCCATCTTGATGCCGCATCCGGCCGCGAGGCCCACATTTGGCTTTGTCCCTGCACCCATCACTACAATATTTGTGGCTATTTTCCTGCCTTTGTGGACGACATATTCGACGCTGTCCTGGCCGCCTATTTCTGAAATTTCTTCGCCGGTAAGCATTTTTAAGCCTTTGCGGCTGAACGTGTGGCTGAGAAACTCAGACACATCCGGCTCAAGCAGTTTTCTGAGTATTCTGGTTCGCACGTTGAAATAGACATCCAGCCCCTTGTGCATCAGTGCCTCGGCGATTTCCAGGGCGATAAAACCCGCTCCTATTATTACTGCGCAGCCTGCATTTTGTGCTCTATCTACGATTTCAGCCGCGTCTTCATACGTTGTAAAGCTGCATACACCTTTTTTATTGGAGCCGGCAATGGGCGGTATCAGAGGATGTCCTCCGGTCGCAATCACGGCTGCATCGTAGGGCAACTGCCCTTTTTTGCCGGCATGTTGAATGGAAATAATTTTGTTTTGCGGGTCGATACTCGTCGCTTCAGCAGCACAGATTAGTTTTATGTTATACCGCGCCAGTGTCTCAGGTGAGAACACTCTTGCCTCCGCGGCGTCTGTTATGTAGCCGGCAATCAGAGCGGTTATCCCGGGTCTGCGGTAGGGCGTACGGTCCTGTGTAACTACCGCCACCTCAACATCCGGGCTTTCTTCGGCGGCGGCTATGGCGGCCATCATACCCGCCGCACTCCCACCGATAATAACTATCCTTCTCATTTGCGATTCTTTCGTACTTTCGCCTTTTTCTTTGTCTGTATCTCTTCAGCGAGCTGTTTTGACGCTTTACTCCGTTTTTCTTTTAATACTTCCTTGAGTGAGACTAACTTCATCGCGCCGGTCGGGCATGCCTCGACGCATGCTGGTTCCTGGCCTTTTTCCAATCGCTCCAAGCACATGTCGCACTTGATGACGGCTCGTCCTTGTGGGCTGATTTGCAGTACTCCGAAAGGACAGATGAGCATGCACAGCTTGCAACCGATGCACAAATCCTCATCGACCACGACCGGTGCATCTTCGCTTTGGCGCCGGATAGCCCCGGTCGGACAAATCTCCACACAGGGCGCAGCCTCGCAGTGTCGGCACTGGATGGGCACTGCGAATTCCTCCACCGCCTCCACTGTAACCATTCGCTGCGGCCTTGGTGATTCCGCTGCCGCCTCTTCAAGTATTTTTGACTTCGAATGTGCCAGTGCACATGCCAGTTCACAGCTTTTGCAGGCCAGACATTTCTCGATATTTACAACGATTACCTTGTCCATATTTGACCCCGCGATAATAGTCGTTAGCTGTTGGAAATCAAATCTATCAGCGTACTTTTTGCTTTCCGCAATTGCTCTACAAGTTCGGGGCAGGCGGCAAAGACGCTCTTTTGTTCTAAATCCGCCTTCTGTACCAGCGGATAGTACCGGATGTTAGCAAGAGTAGTTATATCCGTCAATTCACCCTTTATCGCTTCAATTTGCGAACTTTCTGTAATCTTGTTTATGATTGCCGCGACCTGCTTTATTCCCAGTTGCCGGGCCATCCGTGTTATGTTTTTTGCGGTTTCGATGCTTCTGCTGCCAGGCTCAACCACAATCGCCAGTGCATCAATGCCCTCGATGCTTGCTCTGCCCATGAACTCAACCCCGGCTGCCAAATCGACCAGGACGACTTCCTGCCGTTGCAGTATGGTGTGCGTAAGCATCGCCCGCAAAAACGCCCCTTCCGGACATGCACAGCCCGCACCGGCCTGCTCTATAGCTCCCAGCACAAGCAGCTTTACTCCATTGACCTTGCGCCAGTATTTTTGCGGTAAATCGCTGACTTTTGGATTTAGCCTGAAGTACGCACCTGCCGCGTCTTTTTCCGTGCCGGTGCGTTCGGCAATTAACTGCTTCATTTTGATAAGCGGCTCCGGGCTTTGTGTTGAGGGTATACCAAAGGCCGATGCAAGGCTGGTGTTTGGGTCGGCGTCGATGGCTAAAACGTCAAAGCCCTCCTCAGCCAATAATTGTGCCCAGACCGCGCAAACCGTAGTCTTGCCCACGCCCCCTTTGCCGCCGATTGCTATTTTTAAGCCCAAATGTGAACCGAACTTTAGTTCTCCTTGGCAAAAACTTTTTACAATGGTGCTCCACAGCGGTTCGGGTCCTTATTACAAAGTGAGCCTTACTACTGTTTTTGCCCTCTGTTGACCCCTATGAAAACAATAAAACCCAGCGGGGGTTGAATAACCGTACTGAACACCGCCTCTTTGTTTAATTGATGGTACCAAATTCTCGCAGTGCTGTCAAACTTTTAATCGCACGGTAAATAGCTTGCAAAATTGCCTGCCGGGGGGTATAATTGAAACCTTAACAAAAATGGTGGCCTTTCCGGGGCAAAGCGGGTGCAAAATGGGCAAGAAGAACCAAACTGATATCAAGAGGCTCGAGATAGTCGAGCCGATAGGTAGCCGCGTGTTAATTCGTAAGGACGAAGACAAGAAGCAGACCAAGGGCGGTATCCGGCTGCCGGACAATATAGAAATTCCTACGATAACCGGCCGCGTCGTCGCCATCTCAGCGGAAATCGAGAACACACCGGAGATACCACTGCGTCAGTACGATAAGGTATTGTTCAATCCCAAGGGTGCTATTCCTGTTGATTTCGAAGGGGATAATCGTCTGTTTGTGGTCGAGGTTGAGAACGTCGTCGCCGTGTTTAGAAAGTCGTAATCAAACCTGCAAATCAATTCTCACAGAATGATTCATAGCAGATAGTTGAGGTTCCGTTTGTTGTTTCTGCGCCTCAGACAGCCGGCTTCTTCCGTACTCTATGAAAAGCATCCCTCAGTGTCTGCCCGCAGGTTGATTTGTGGGGCGTTTTCTGAAGATGCACATACTGCCCAGCGCCAGCAATCCGACTGTGGTCGGTTCCGGAAGCGGGACAGGGAAATCCGGCGGTGGTGGTGGCGGTGGTGGTGGCGGTGGTGGCGGAGGCGGGGGGGGTGGGGGAGGTGGAGGTGGCGGATATTTTGGTACGGCTCCTTCCTCCCCCTGGGCATAGTCTGCTGGTTTTGGGAACAAATTTTGGGCTGGCGAGCTTTTTGCACTGATTTCCCCGATTAGAAATTCGTACGCGTCGCGTCCAAAGACCGCAATAATGATTTTTGGTGCATCAATAAATGCTGTGGTGGCGGGTGTGGAAGTGTCGCTGACCTCACCCAGCCAGCAGATAAATTGCCAGCCGGGTTTAGGAATCGCAGTCAAGGTAATCTCGGTGTATTGCTCAAAGTAGTGCACACCCTCGCCAAGATTTATGACTCCGCTCTCTGTAGGTGATTGCAGTAGTAGAAGAGCCGTTTGCAGTGCGTGGCAGGATACCGGATTAGTCAAAGATGTTAGAATGGCTGCAAAGACCACCAGTAAAATTCGACGACTGAAGTTTGTTGGGTTGTTTCCGCCCTTCATCACGCTTCCTCTACAATGATTTATTTGTGCATAAATGCAGACCCTTATTGGGTCTTGCGAGACTTCTTTCTTGTCCTGATAATTGTCATCGCGCCCATTATGCCGAATAATGTTATGCTGGTTGGTTCCGGGTTGGGAAGTGGCACCTCGTCAGCCAGCGTTTTTTCAAATGTGTACCTGCCGGCGGTCCAGTCGTGGTTGCTGCCCAGAACTAAAAAGTATGAATGGTCGCCCGCGTATAAAAAACCATTGGCAAACTCCCAGACCGCCATTTTGCCGTATTCGCTTGACGAGGCAAAATACGGGTCTTCATCCGGAGCCGTCGCGTCGGCGGTAATAAGGTCATCCATTGAGCCGATAGGCCATTTGTTGGTGTGGGGGTCCTTTACGATAGAGCCTTCACCCAATCCTAAAATGGCAAAATAGTCGATGATGTTAGAACTTGTGTCATCGACGAATACTTGGTACGCGTAAATGTAGAGGAATCTGTCTGGATTGACTTCGTCCCACCAGGGTATGTCCTCGTCTCGCCCGTCGGCCCCGACCAGTTCATCGGGATACGTGTGTGTATCGTAAACGGCGAAATCTATACGTCCGCTCAGGGTGCCAGAGTTAAAATATGACCGTCCCTGGTAGTGGGAACTGTGCGGCAGATATTCTGCAATAGCAACAGAGGCATTCTGCACCAAAAACACCGCGATAACTAACACACCTAATAGTTTGATTTTTCTTGCCGTCTTCATACCTGCTTTCCCTAAATCAAAAAATTTCAACTTTTTCTTGTTGTTTATTTCCTCAAAAATACATTCTTTTTCCGCAGGGCAGCTGCGGCCATGTCCAGCCTTCCTTCGCCCTCCAAAGCGGGCTGCGCGAAGGCGAGAGCTCTTATGCACCCCAGTCTTCTGTCGGAGACAGAATCGGGGGTCGTTTTACTCTTGCTGAAGCTGCGCCTTACCCGAGACACATCTTCGGGCAGGTTCAAAATGTACAAAGAGCCCAACTCCTGATGTCATTTAACCCATTAGCGTCTTGTGTTCTTCCAATACCAAAGTTTGGATAGATTCGCTCCTGCTGAAACTACATCTTGCCTGAGTCAAATCTTAGAGCAGGTTCAAAATGTACAAAGAACCTAACCTCTAAAGTCTCTCAACCCCCTTCTTGGAAATGTGCCCTTACAAGCTGTACTTAAAAAGAAATTACCTTTATTCTATGAGTTTTCATTATCCCCAAGGTTGACAGTATTAAACCAAATTGGCCTTGCAATGTCAAGTCTTTTTTTTAATTTTTTAGCCGGCTCGGCAAAAAATATAGATGGTCCCAAATGGTGCCCCTTAAAAGGGTCTCAGAGGGTTCACCGCGGCGAAAAGGACAACTCCGAGTTTTTAACCGATTTGTTATTTTTTTTCAGGCCAAAGCACTTTTTGCCCGCACATCGTATGGGCTGGCTGTGTGTAGGTTGTTTCCCCACACATCCATTGTGCACCGTGTTGATGCAATAGGGATGTTTTTAGCCTTGGCGGGGTTCGCGGGAAGTCAGCGGCAGCCTTCTTGGGGCGGTTTTGCCTTTCTTATAGGTTTTTGCTGTACAAATCGGCTGATATTTCGAATCGCCTGGCGCAGACGCTGCTCGTTTTCGACAAGTGCTATTCGCATATAATCTTCGCCGTTTTCGCCAAATGCCCTGCCCGGAGCGATTGCGACCTCCGCATGCTCCATCAGGTCCATCGCGTAATCGATACTACCCTTACCTTTGGAATGTTCCTTCGGCACCTTTGCCCATACAAACATCGTTGCGCGGGGCTTTTCCACCTGCCATCCTAACTTTGCAAGTCCTTCGCAAACTACGTCACGTCGTGCCCGGTATCTTTCATTCTGAATGACAATATCCTGGCTGCATTCTCGCAGTGCGATAATGCCGGCTATTTGAATCGCCTGGAATATACCATAATCATAATAGCCTTTTATCGTGGCAAGATAATCAATCATATCTCTGTTGCCGGCTGCGAAGCCGATGCGAAAACCTGCCATATTGTAGGGCTTGCTCATCGTCGTAAATTCCACGCCGACATCTTTCGCGCCTTTAACTGAAAGAAAGCTCGGCGCCTTGTACCCATCGAAGCACGTCTCGCCGTATGCAAAATCGTGTATGACTGCAATTCCGAATCGCTTTGCCAGTTCTACGACCGGCTCAAAAAATCCCTCATCGACTGTCATCGTCGTCGGATTGTGAGGGTAGTTGAGAATCAGCAGTTTCGGCTTGGGATACAGGTGCTCAATCACCTCTGCGATATTATTAAGAAACTTCTGGTCATTGCCCAGCGGGACGGATATTACATTTGCCCCCGCCAATGCCACTGCGTAGTTATGAATTTGAAAAGCCGGGTCGGGTACGATGGCGGTGTCTCCAGGCCCCAGCATCGCCAGACACAAATGGCTGAATCCTTCCTTTGAGCCGATACAGGCAAGCACCTCTGTATCCGGGTCCAATTGCACGTTCCATAACCGCTCGTATTTTTTTGCTATTTCCTTGCGAAGATTCTTAATGCCTTTTGAAGCGCTGTATCGATGGTTGCGAGGGTCCCTCGCCGCGTCGCACAGCTTGTCAATAATTATCTTCGGAGCCGGGTCGGTCGGATTGCCCATCCCAAGGTCGATAATGTCGGCGCCCTGCTGGCGCTTGGCAAGTTTCAGAGCGTTCAGCCGTCCGAACAGGTAGGGCGGCAAACGCATTATCCTCTCCGCCGGTTTAATCTCAAATTCCATAGGTCCCTCAAAAATGGTTAAATTGTTAAATAATTACCAATTACCAGTTACCGGTTATCAATCAGTTGGTATTCTAACAGTTCAACAGGCAATCGGTAAAGTTTCGTCAGGAAAAATCTCGTTTTTTTCAGCCACCATCGGAACGTGGATGGCTCCACAGGAGAGCCTGACAGCCCCCTGTGATAAAACACGTACTGGCTGGCGGATTTTTGTCAAGTTCGGGGGCCATTGCCGAATATGTATAAAATACAAAAATAGCGTACAAGGCCTGTTTGATAAGGCTTTTCCTTAATAAAAAAGCGCGAAAGTAAACGACAGTCAATTTTGGAATTGCTGCAAAGACTGCCGTTTGCAGCCTTAACAAATCCTAAAAAAGACGACCCCGCCTCATTCGAGGCGGGGTCGCATGGCAAACCCTCATTTAGCTACTCGGGTCAGTTATGGATAGTCATAGCTGCGTTTTACCAATAATGCGCGTAGTCAACGTTGTCAGATACTTGATTCCCGAGACCGTGCAGGTTGGTAGTTGCTTGGTAAGGTCCGGATCTATTGCCCCACCAGTTATACTGGGCATTGATGATCACAGCGCCAGGAGCGTCTTGATTAGCCTCGATAGTCCCATTGTATACGCCGGCGCCAGGGTCCGTACCGTTGGTGAAATTGTTATATATCGAGTTGTTCGGGCCGATAGTGATATTATCTGCACCAAGGACACAACCATAGTCACCACCTATCTCATCAGAAGGTTCCTCGATGTAGACACCAAGTGCATTATTATATAAAGCGTTGTTCCTGATAGTTACTCCGTCGCCGCCAATGGTGAGGTCAGCAGTTTTAGCCCCGCCGTAGGCCGGGTCCTTATCTTGATCTGCGAATTTGATAGCAACTCCGGATTTGTGCAGTGCGTCCTTTCCTAAGTTGTGGACGGTGTTGTAACATATATTCACGTCTTCCACAGTGGAATCATCCGGCTGCTCCCACATATCGCCATTAGCAAGATTGTAGGGATAAGTAGGAGTAAAGGTCAGCCAGACATACTTTATATACTGGGCGGTGTTATCTCTAATGGTAACCGCATAATCACCACCGCCTTTTGTCGCATTCTGAATAATAATGCCCGTGCCGGGAGCGCCTTCATTGGTGACGTCGTCGAAGTGGCCCACATCGGCGGCATCGCCATTGAACTTGTTACCCTTAATCAGGCAGTCGTCGGTCAGATTGAGGGCATAGATACCCCAGCCCGTCCCAGCTTGACGCCATCGGAACGTGTTGTTCTGTATGGTGTGGCCTTCTGATGGAGTACCATCATCGTAGTGCAGAGTTCCCCCCAGAGTTTCTCTATCACCAATGAATATACAAGCCTGGCTGTTGCCGGCGCCGATTATGGTGCAGTTTTTGATGGTGGAATAGTTGTTGTGAACCCAAATTGTGTGCTCCTTCGGATGAGTACCGTCATAAGCATGAGTACCATGCTTGATGGTGAAGCCGTCAATAGTAACATGCTCGCCGCTTATTTCTACGGCTTGCTGGAAGTCGGCACCGGGGTCTATAATGGTAGCAGCAGCGCCACTCGCCGATTTAAGCGTAAGGTTGTCCACGTCAATTAATATGGACTCATGATACGTTCCAGCAGAGATGGTAATCGTATCACCAGGACTGGCGGCGTCTATCCGAGCTTGGATGTACCCCTCGTAATAGTATCCTTTGCCTACCAGATAGGCCTCGACGGCAGCTACGACATCGGCAATCGCGGTACCCGCACCTGCATTGGCAGCTTTCGTCCGCGTAGTGTCCAATGTTGCATTCATAGTGCCCGAGCCTAACTCGGCGTTGTTCACAAGCAGATGGCCGCCCAGACTTGCCGCGACAAGTTTTTTATGGGTGGACCCAAGACCAACGTCCGTCTGCTTAGCTGTTCCATATATCATTGCATCGGAATCAGCGTCTTCGTAGTAAACAACTATGTAGCCAGTCACCTCGTCAAAAACCGTAACGCCTACGCCTTCCACCTCTTGACTCGAACCACCATAGGTCACATGTGCTGCATCGTTGATAAGCTGAGTATCCAAATCGATGTCAATTACTAAGAAGCCCTTCTCTGTTTCCGTACTCCTTGCGGGTGCGGCAAGGTCAAAAAGTGTGGCCGTTGCAGAAGTTGTGTAAACAAGGATGTTGTGGTTGACGATGCCGTAGCAGGGCATACACATCGCCGCTACAAACAATAACGCCAATAACTTTTTCATCTTAATTCCCTTTCTAATAATTTTTTCATCCTATTCTCTTACTAATAACTTTTTTATCATTATTCTCCTTTCTTAGTAGCTTTTCCATCTTATTCTCCTTTTTGCGTATAATTAACCCCTTTATACCAACCAGCAAAAAGGAAATTATACGCAGAATTTATATCCCCATATATGAAGGTTTATTGCTCCCATCTTCATTGCACCCGGAAACTGTGCAACTTCAAGGAAAACACACATATACTTCATGAACTTTTTACTATAGAGTGTATAATTACCAAGTCAACAAAATTTTACTGTTTTTTTTGCAAGATTTTCGAAAGTATTTATGCTATGTTGCCATGTGTTTTAGTGTCCTTTAAACGGAGCATAAAGGTTGTTGATTTAAACCTGATGTAAAACCGGGTATTATCAAGGAATATTCCTATGGTCAAAACAAAAAAGCATTATGGATTTCTCGTTTCAGCGGTTTATATCCTCGTTTTTCTTTCCGCTATATGTATAGTTATCGGCTGTTCGTCAAAAAAAGGTGAAACAGATGCCGAGAAATCCCCTCCTGCCAAAACCGACAATAACACCCCTACTGCAGACAAGGAGGCTCAAAAGCCCAAACCGCCTATTTTACCATCAGCGGATGTCAAACAAGCAAATACCATCCAAACAGTAGAAAAAATCAATAAACCCCCTGAAGTCAAAATACCCATTGATACTCTGCTGAACGAATTTAACAAAACAAGCAACAGTGAAAGAAAAGTTGAGCTTTTGGAGTCTCTGTCCGATAGGGCGTTCGACCACGACCCCTGTATAATCAGGGTAGTTCAGACGGCGGTGGCAGGGCAGGATGCCGACGTGGCTCTGGCGGCGATTGTGTTATTACAGAGATATGAAAGCCCGGAAGTTCTGCCTGCAATAACTAAGGCAATGGCACATCCTAACGAGGAGGTCAGGCGAATAGCGGTGAATCTTCTTTTAGACGTTAACGACCCACAGACAGGCAACTTGCTTGCCGCAGCACTGTCGGATAAATCGGAAGATATACGAAATTCTACTCTCGACATAACCAGATATAAAGACAAACAGATCCAACTCAGAGTACTCGAAACGGCAATCTCCAGTCCATTCAGCAACGTAAAGGAAAATTCTATCTTTATGTTGGGGTCCCTCGGAGGACATCGCGCCGTGGATATTTTGATAGAAGCCCTGCGGGACAAGGACACTGAATTCCGCGAAAGAGTCGCTTCTGCTATTAGTACGCTGATTGATAAGGAGTTTGAATCATATAACCAAGCAAAGGCCTGGTGGGAGAGAAATAAAAACAGGTATAACGAGGATTTATCCTTGATAGAGAAGTAACAAGAAACTCAAGACAATATACTGCTCCCCGTTAAGGAATGACCGGCGGGGCCAAGGTTACTTAGGAGAGAAAATCTTACTCCACTGTCTTTTCTTTCTGTTTTTCCAGTCTTGCTTGTGATAGACATAACTGATAATCAATGGCAGCACGCTTGTAGCCTCGGCGTAAATCATCTGTGAGAGGCTGTAGTTCACTCTTTGCCCCGGCAGGTTATTCTCTGAATTCGTAGCTTAATAATTTGTAAATGAGTTTAGCCGCCAGAAAATCCGGTGCTTTATTATTGTCGTTAGGGCATAGCTCCACAATATCAAAGCCGACAATATCTCTCTTGTCGAAAACTTTCTTCAGGAATGCCAGGCAGTCGTACCACAGCAGACCGCCGGGCTCCGGCGTGCCCGTCGACGGCATTATCGAAGGGTCAAGAACATCCAGGTCAATTGTGATATACACCTTCTCAGTCAGCCTTGAGATGGCTTTGGTGAACCATCGCTGGTCTTTGCAGATATCTTCTGCGAAAAAAACATTCTCAGCCTTCATAAATTCCTTCTCGGATGAATCCATACTTCTTATACCCACCTGCACAATAGGAGCAAGCTCCCTCGCTCTGGCCATCACACAGGCGTGATTGTATTTTGAACCGTTGTATTCGGGCCTCAGGTCGGCGTGAGCGTCTAACTGCAGGATAGTCAATTCTTTGTAATGTTCGGCGTGCGCTGTAATGGGGCCGATGCTGACCGAATGTTCGCCGCCTATGACAACTGTAAATTTGCCTTTCTCGATATAATGAGCTGCTTTTGCAGCGACCGCATCAATCATTTCTTCGGGGGGACCATCGCAGTTTATGGGTTTGTCGGTGAATATGCCTTTTCGATAGACTTCTGAGTCTGTCTCTATATCATAAAGTTCCATATTTGCGGAGGCCTCGATTATCGCAGCCGGCCCCTTGTCGGCACCTTTCAACCACGTGCTTGTCCGGTCGTACGGCACAGGGATTATCACCACCTCTGCGTTTTCCAAAGCAGAGTATTTTTCAGGCAGAGCTCCGAAGTTAATCGCCTGTGCCATAATGGAAATGCACCCGACTTATATGCCCTCTGTTACGGGGGCATCGGAAATTCATAGGCCGCTTTAGTCGAACAAAAACATTGCTATCGCTACTGTTGTCGTCCAGAGGTCTTTTTGGCCCTGCGCGGTTTGTGTCACGTTCGAGGTTCTGATAATCAATCCGCTTGATTGATATATCTGCTCTTTTTCAGACCAGGCCTGATTTGGGTCGACTTCCAGCCCTACTGTGGTCCCTAACATTCCAGCCGCAAGGTCCTCAGCCATATCCGCTGCCTCTTGTTGATTCATTCCGTAGCCGTGCACCTCGCTGAGATATCCCCACTTGGCACTGTCTTTCGGGACGGCGATTCCTACCGCAGAGGCAGCCAGTCTGCCGTGTTCATCGGTATCAGCGCGCGCTAAAACGCAGTAACATATCTGGCCGGGAATAAGTCCTTTAAGACCATTTTCCCGACTGATAACTTTGCACCCAGGCGGCAGAATCGACGAGACCTGAACCAGGTTCTGTTGGGCGACACCGGCATCGCGAAGTGCCTCCTCGAACGATTTGAGCCGATACTTGTGCCGACCAACTCCTTTAGTTAAAAATACCTTCGTTGGTAATAAACTATCCATCTCCTGCTATCCTCACTTCAAATTAACAAAAAGAAAACATCCGCATTCAGTTTTCGGATTATATATCTGACCTGGCGGATGACAATAAAAAATTTAAGAAATTCAGCCTCCCGGCGTTTTTATTGGGGAATACGTTTAGGCTGGACCGACAAACATCTTGGCCGATAAGGTGGTTGTCTTATTCCCATTCAATCGTCGCTGGTGGTTTGCTGGAAACATCGTACACAACCCGATTGACCCCCCGCACCTCGTTTATAATCCTGCTTGATATTGTCCCCAGAAGCTCGTAAGGGATTTGCGAAAAATCAGCGGTCATAAAGTCGGTGGTTTCGACCGCACGGATAGCGATGACGTTTTCATAACTTCGTTCGTCGCCCATCACGCCGACCGTCGAGACCGGCAGAAGCACCGCCAGAGCCTGCGATATTTTCCTGTACAGCCCCGCGGCCTTTATTTCATCAATGAGTATCTCGTCGGCTGCCCGCAGAATCTCTAATCTCTTGGGTGTAACCTCGCCGAGTATTCTGACCGCCAGTCCAGGCCCCGGAAATGGATGACGCCACACTATTGTCTCCGGCAGCCCCAGATATTCGCCGACCGCGCGGACCTCGTCTTTGAACAAGTCCCGCAGCGGCTCAATCAGCTCGAAGCCTAATTCTGCCGGCAGCCCCCCGACATTGTGATGCAGCTTTATACTGGCTGCAGGGCCGCCGTCTTTTGAGCCGGATTCGATAACGTCAGGGTAAAGCGTCCCCTGCGCAAGGAACCTCGCGTTGGAAATTTTCGAGGCCTCGGATTTGAAGGCCTCGATAAACTCTGCCCCGATTATTCTGCGCTTCTGTTGCGGCTCTGTTACCCCGGATAGGCCGGCCAAAAACTGCTTCGACCAGTCAACGACACGCAAATCGAAATGAAAATGGTCGCGGAAAGTTGACACGACGTTTTCCCGTTCGTTCTTTCTAAGTAAGCCGTTATCGACAAAAATGCAGACTAATTTGTCGCCTATCGCCTTATGAACCAGCGAAGCTGTAACTGATGAGTCCACTCCGCCGCTTAAGCCGCATATCACCGTCGCATCGCCGACTCGCTTGCGGACTGTCTCTATCGCCTCAGCCGCGAGGTCGCTCATCTTCCAGTCCCCGCTGCACCCGCAGATACCTATGAGGAAATTTTCTAATATCACGCCGCCTTTCGGCGTGTGCGAGACCTCCGGATGAAACTGAACGCCGAAAAACTTCTTCCTCTTGTGTCTTACCGCAGCGTGCGGACAGCTCTCCGTGGTGGCAAGTGTTACGAAATTATCGCCTAACCGACCGACCTGGTCGCCGTGGCTCGCCCACGCCGTAATCGAATTTGGCAGGTTTGCAAACAAATCTTTTTTGTCGATTATCGACAGGGTTGTTCGCCCGTACTCCCGGCTCCTGGCGGCAACGACTTCAGCACCAAGTATCTGACAGCCTAATTGCATCCCATAGCAGATGCCCAGAACCGGCACATCTAACTCGAAGATTTGCTCATCGCACCGAGGCGCATTTTTATCGTAGACGCTTGCAGGCCCTCCTGACAGTATCAGCCCCTTTACCCCCAGCTTCGATAATTCCTTTGCCGTAATATCCGACCGGCAGATTACCGAATATACGTTGTGCTCGCGGACCCGCCTTGCTATCAGTTGACCATATTGGCTGCCGAAGTCCAAAATGCCTATTGTTTCGTGCGGCATTGTCTTCTGTTTGTTGTTCTGTGTTTATTGTTCGTTGCAATGAACTACGAACAATGAACTATGAACAATTTGTTTAATCTTCGAAAGGCTCCATCGTTGAATAGTTCGGCGCCTCTTTTGTTATCTGTATGTCGTGCGGATGCGATTCGCTTGCGGACGCGGGGCTTATACGGATAAACCGTGAATCTTTTCTTAGCTGCTCAATGCTTCGCGCCCCGCAGTAGCCCATACCCGCCCGAAGTCCGCCGACTAATTGATACACGAAATCGCTCAAAGCTCCGCGGTACGGCACACGTCCTTCAACGCCTTCCGGCACGAGTTTGCCTTTCTCTGTCGCGTTTTTCTGCCCGTATCTTTCCGCTGAGCCTTTGACCATCGCGCCCAAAGAGCCCATCCCCCTGTATTCTTTGAACTGCCTGCCTTTATAGATGGCTAATTGGCCCGGGCTTTCCTTCAGACCGGCGAATAATGACCCTATCATCACGCTCGAAGCCCCGGCTGCGAGCGCCTTGGTTATATCGCCGGATTGTCTCACCCCGCCGTCGGCTATGACCGGGATATTGTGTTTGTCCGCCGCCCTCGCACAGTCGATTATCGCCGTTATCTGCGGCACCCCTGCGCCGGAGATTACCCTCGTCGTGCAAATCGCACCGGGTCCGATGCCGACCTTTATGGCGTTTGCACCGGCTGCTATCAAGTCCTCCGCCGCCTCTGCCGTGGCGATATTGCCCGCGATTACGTCGATATTGTATTTTTTCTTGATTGATTTTACGGTATCGATGACGTTTTGCGAATGGCCGTGCGCCGTATCGACCACGATGACGTCGACCTCTGCTTTTATCAGAGCGGCGATTCGCTCGTCGTCCTGCACGCCCACCGCCGCCCCGACTCGAAGCCTCCCTCGTTTGTCTCTCGCCGCCAGCGGATACTGCTGGACGCGGTCGATGTCCCTCATCGTAATCAGGCCCGCCAGTTCGCCCTTCGAGTTGACCAAAAGCAGCTTCTCGACCTTGTGCTTTTGCAGAATCACCTTTGCCTGCTCGAGCGTTGTATCAGCAGGCCCGGTAATCAATTTATCTTTTGTCATCACCTCGCTTATCTCGACGTCGTAGTCTTTCAGGAATTTCAGGTCTCGCCGTGTCAGGATGCCGACTAATTTTTTGCCTTTGACAACGGGTATGCCGGATACGTTCTGTTCATTCATTAGGTCCCACGCTTTTTTGACCGGCTCGTTCGGCGTCAGCGTTACCGGGTCGAGGATTACGCCGTTTTCCGAGCGTTTTACCTTTATCACTTCGCGTTTTTGTTCTTCGACCGACAGGTTCTTGTGGATTATCCCGACCCCACCCTCCTGCGCTAAGGCTATCGCAAGTGCCGATTCGGTAACCGTATCCATCGCCGCCGAGACAATCGGGATGTTTATCGTGATATTATTGGTAAGCCGTGTGCTGGTCTGTGCCTGGCTCGGCACAAAATCGCTCTTGGCAGGCACCAGCAGCACGTCATCGAAGGTTATGCCGTCGCCTATGATTTTGCTCGTATCCATTCTACTCTCCCCAATCTGCCCTCTTTTTTATTCGCCTGCGGCGTAATTAAGCCGTTTAGTATAGCCCCGCCTCGCACCTTCGTCAAACCTAATTTGTCACCGCGAGTTATCGCGGCTTCCTTATCGGTTAGCCCCCAACTTTACGTTGGGGGTTAAAAACCCACGCGAGGCCCGCTTAAAATTTAGCCCCTCAATTTATTGAGGGGTTTATTTCCCTTTTACCAACGACCAACAAAACTGCTTTTCACTTAGGCCATAGTATCTTGGCAATGAAATCCTTAATCGGTTCGAGCCACCCCAAGAGATGAAGACTCGTAAGCAGTGCCGCAAGAAAGAGGACGAGAACATAAATCCAGCGTGGTATTCTCCTGACTAAATTCCATAACTTACGGACTTTAGCAAGAACAGCATTCTTTCCTGTTTCTGCTGGTTTTTCTTGCTGTTCGCCAGAAACCATACACATATCAAACTTTCGAATAACAGTGTCCCACTTGCTATTAAGTACGTTCCAACAGTTCAAATCCAGATTTTTCCCCATCTCGAACAAACTCACGAGTTGGTCTACAAGTTTCCACGCTTCCTCAGCAATCTGCTGCATCTTGCTGCTCTTGGCCTGCGTAAAGTAAGCCTTGACTATATCCCTGCATTTATAGAATGTTGCATAATAACAAGAAATCTCTGGCCTGATTGACACATAAAAAGGAAATTTCACTACTATCTTCCTAATAATTTGTGGTGTTGGTTCTGGGGCACCGATGTACCAAGGTAGCTCTCGACTCTCTTCTTTATTGTTCATATTTATTACCTCCTAAATAAATCTTAATCATTTTTATTCCTGTCCCCATAAATGAAACAAACCTGTGAGCTTATCTACTCGTGCCCTACAGGTTCGTCCCTACGTCATATTATAGTATGTCTAAACTTACATTCTACACACTATACGATTCAAATGGAAAAATGTTCATTCCAACCCCAAAATTTCCACTTGCGGGGCAATCTTGTATAAATTTGACTCCTGAAGCCACAAACGCTAAAATACTGTCTGTGATTACTTGCGGAACTTCAAAGACAGAACTATATACCAGCATTGACAACTGGACTGATAAAAAATCCGAAAAGAAGAATGAACGAAAATGGGTTTGTTTACACAATTAAGACTGCAAAAGTTACCAATTGCCAATATAGAAATAGCTCTTTTGCATTTATCCCCTATGGTGCGTCCAGGTGTATTAGAGCGTATAAAAAAAGACCCCAAGAAATATTGCACAGAACATACATCTCTAATGGAAGCAGAGTTCGGAAATATTTTATCGAAGAAACTTGTTCAATCGGCGGGTCATTTTGCTATATGGAAAAGGTCTGGACCTGTCCTTGTACTACTAATAGCAAATTTGAGTACACCCAATCTTCTTTATCCATATGCATTTCTTGTAAGGACAGCATCGGCTGAATGGAAACATTATGATATATTTACAGCACAGTGGGAATTGGAAGAAGAAATAGAGAAAGAAAAAAGATAGTCACATACCATACAATGATATGCTTAATAACAGGGTAAGGTATGCCGTGCATACCCTAAAGATATTAACTCTTGCTCCTCGGCTTTGGTGCGGTGATGTTGAGAAGAAAACGTTAAAAAGGAGATACCATGAACGAAAGAATCGAAAAATGGGCTAAGACTTTGGGTGGAGTATTGGCTCTCCTCATCATACTGGCGGTACTCGGATATGGTATTTGGTTGGTTGTTTCGTTTGGCATATCCTTTATCAAAAACCCTTCTAAAGCCTTGTCTGCTATCCGGTGTGATGTAGTTAATTCATTAAGAGACTTTTTGGGATGGATTTTGCTTGCAATACCAGTTTTTGGTTTTTCATTCGGGGCATGGTGGATACTTAAAAAGGGGGAAATTATCGCTCGGTTAAATAACACGTTATGTCCTAAATGTCGTGAAAACAGTAAATATTTGTCAAAAAAGCTAAAAAGCTTGATTGTAGCCGCCCAAATAATACTTCTCCTTGCACTATTGGTTACTGTATGTAGTATTTCTGTTTTTGTGGTGTGTACGTTTCGCTGGATTCAACCTTCCGCATATTTTTAATCTGTATCTGTAGTCTTCGTGTTTATGCGGTGTGTACGTTTCTTTTTTTTGCACCGATTAGGTGTTTGACCATAATATCAGTCTTTTTAGGGGGCCAGTTATGAAGGTAAAAAATATTGGATTTTGCTGAGAGGAACTTGGGCTTTTGCTGCTCGGCTTTGGTGCGGTGTTCTGCGAGATACGAGCGCCGAGCGACGAGTTTGCTGTTACTGTCCGGTTATTCCTTGATTTACCGCCAGGAAACTTCATAATTCTGATATCCGAAAACAGAAAATTTTGAAAAGGGTTAATTCTATGAGTTATGAAAATTCTTTTGTGCAAAAACCTGTCCTGAGTGGAATCGAAGGATTGGCTTGTATTGTTTTGGCACATATTATTTTTATTGCAGGTTGTGCCGGTTCGGTTCCTGACCTTAAAAACCAATATAGGCCGGATGATGAGAAAAAGTCATGTAAAGAACTCCAGACTGAAATTACAAGCGTCGAAAAAGCAATTGCGGAAAAACAACAAAAAATCAAAGAATACGAAGCAGAACTTTCTAAATATAGAGAGTTGGACACGAGGTTGAAAGTAATTTATGCGACCAAAAATTGCTCGGCTGCGGCGGCTGTTGAAAAAGCAAAAGAGCAACGTCAGGGAAAATGAAAAAGATTTTAATGTTTTCGGCTTTATTTATCGGGGGGCTGTGTTGACAGTCGTGCCTTTTTTAATGGCTTGGCCATCCCATAGGGAATGCGGACGATTTAAATCCACGCTCTTGCAGCCCGGCCTCGCTGTGGTGATATTAAGAAAAATGCAAATATCAAAAATCAAAGAGCAAAATTACAAATCAAAATTCAAAGATTTTTAAACATTTTACATTTTTATATGTCATTTTGATTTTTACATTTTAATTTTTGATATTGCCATCTGTGCCTTTGTGCCTTACCCCCTTATGCACTTATGCACCTTGTAGTGTCCCCTATCCCCTGAACCCTACCCCCTATTTTCCCCGCGCGAAATTTGCGCAAGGGGGTACTTCAATCACTGTCCAAAACGCACCAATTTTGTGCAATTTTTGCTAATTTTTTGAAATTTTTACGAATTTTTGCAAATTTCTTGCAATTTTTTGCATTTTTTTTACGCAACTTGCGCGTTTGATGCGAGATTTTGCCTTGCCTGTCTTGCCCAATCGCTACATCTTAACGCCCCAATCTTCTTTTTACCCTCAAAACTCGTGTGCATCCCCCGAAATTTACCACCGATTTCCCTGATTTTTTACAATTTTGGATAGTTCCACTCCTAAATCCCGGCGGCGGGAAACGCCTTGACACAAGTTGCCCTTATAGCTAAAATCCAGCGATTTTTTGTGTCTGAATTTTAACCTATCAGGAGATAATAATCGCAAATGCCTGATGTGAGTAAGTCATTGAAGAAAAAGTTGACGGCTGAGCATTATAACAAGCTCATCGCACTCGATAATCCGAAGTTATACGGCTTTATCGCTGATGCAATTGAGCTTTGCAGCCCGACCTCGGTCTTTATTTGCACGGACAGGCCCGCAGATTTGGAAGACAGCCGGAGGCAGGCGGTAGAAACCGGCGAAGAAAGGCCCTTAAAGATGCAGGGGCACACCATCCACTTTGACGGAATGGATGACCAGGGGCGCGACCGCGAGGTTACGAGGTACCTGGTTCCGAAGACTGACGCACTGAGCAAAGCGCTTAATCAAATCGAGCGGGAAAAGGGTCTGGCTGAAATTCGCGGCCTGCTGAAAGGGTCAATGAAGAATCGGACGATGGTTGTTCGTTTTATGACGCTTGGCCCCAACAATTCGCAGTTCAGTATTCCGTGCGTCGAGTGTACCGATTCCTACTATGTTTCCCACAGCCTGAATCTGTTGTACCGTCCGGGCTACGAGGAATTCAAGCGATTGGGATCTGCGGCGCAATTCTTTGCCACGCTGCACTCCTGCGGGAAAGTAGATGAGCGTATGGTAAGCAGCAAGTCCGACAAGAAGCGCATCTACATTGACTACATCACGGACACCGTTTACAGCGTCAACACACAGTACGGCGGAAATACGATGGGGCTCAAGAAGCTGGCGCTGCGACTGACTATTCGCAAAGCCGACGAGGAAGGCTGGCTGGCCGAACATATGTTCCTGATGGGTGTCCACGGGCCAAGCGGACGCAAAACCTATTTCGCCGGTGCGTTCCCCAGCGCCTGCGGCAAGACCTCAACGGCGATGCTGCCCGGAGAAACTATTCTCGGCGACGACATCGCCTACTTCCGTGCAGTAAATGGCCGCTGCATGGCTGCCAACGCTGAGGCGGGCATCTTCGGCATCATCCAGAACGTCAACGCCAAGGACGACCCAACGATATGCGAAGTGCTGACGAAGCCGGGTGAGGTGATATTCTCGAACGTGCTGGTCAAGGATGGAAGGCCTTACTGGCTCGGTATGGGTTTGGAGTGTCCGGCTGACGGCGAGAACTACTCGGGCGACTGGCATAAGGGCAAAAAAGACGCCAAAGGCAACGAAATCCCGTTGGCCCACAAGAACGCCCGCTATACCGTGGCATTGAATGTTCTGAGAAACCGCGACCCGGAACTGGACAACCCCAAAGGAGTGGAACTGGCTGGTGTTATGTATGGCGGACGCGACGCCAAGGCCTCTGTACCCTGCCAGCAGGGCTTCGATTGGGAGCACGGGATTATCACCTACGGCGCCTCATTAGAGACGGAGACCACTTTCGCCATCATCGGCAAAGAGGGCGTGCCTGAAATCAATCTGATGAGTATACAGGACTTCGTAGCCATTCCGCTGGGCAAGTACGTCCATAACAATCTGGAATTCGGAAAGAAACTTAAAAAGCCGCCATTGGTGTTCGGCGTAAATTATTTTCTGCGAGATAAGGACGGCAAATTTGTCAACGGCGTCCGCGATAAACACGTATGGGTGAAGTGGATGGAGCTTCGGGTGCACGGCGAGGCCGGCTGCATGCTGGCGCCAACCGGATACATTCCATGCTTCGATGACCTCAAGAAGCTTTTCAAAGAAACACTCAAAAAAGATTACTCGCAGAATGATTACGTCAAGCAATTCACAATCCGCGTTGCGGAGAATCTTGCCAAGTTGGAGCGGGTGGAGAAATTCCATCGCCAAAACGTTGCTGATGCGCCGGCGGAGTTGTTCCGCATTCTGGCCGAACAGCGGGAACGGCTTGAAACGGCAAAGAAAAAGTACGGCGATTACGTTTCACCACTTGCTTTAGCTGCTCAGTAAGATACTTTGCAAAAACACGACTACGAGTAAGGAGGAAATGAGCGGTGTGGGGTGAAGAAAATGTGTTGCAAAGTTGGGGGTCGACGGGTAGGATACGCCTGCGGCGACGGACGACAGAAGACAGAAGAGGGATACTGCGTATGGCTGAGCCGAGCAAAAATAAAGACACCAGACACCAGACACCAGACACAAGACCACAAAAGTCGAGGGGAGGCGGTAAAGCCGGTGTCAGTAAGGCTGTGAGCGATTTCGTCGAGAATCTTAGCGATGAACACCGAATGCTCGTAGTCCTTAAGGCACAACTATATGGCGGGACGTGGGAGCCAATGTTAGACGACCTTCGGAATCGGCTGGATGGTAAGCCCTACATCTTTAAGTTAGTAAGTCGAATAGAAGATGACATCGAACGAATCGAGCAGATGCAGCAGTTCGAGACAGAACATAATATCGACCTGGCGGAATATGTTGATTTGCCATAGAGTTGTTCATTGTTCGTAGTTCATTGTGCATTGTTTTTGGAGGGTTTTTAGGTGATGGTGAAGTTATCATTGCGTGGGGTGGTTTTGTTGGGGGTGCTTTTTGTTTTCGGACATGGGGCGAGCCCTTCGACTACGCTCAGGGCGGGCGGTGCTGCTGAAGAAAGTGATTTGCTGTCGCCTGTGTCCGGGGAACTTCTGAAGGCGGCTAATCTGGAGTTGGTCTGGTCTAATAGGGTGCCGATGAGGAAAGGTGAGACCCTAAAGCAGCTATTTATCGCAGGCGACCGCATCTACAGCCTATCGAGCGGCAACTATATCGCAGCCTTGAACAGACAAAAAGGGACGATTGTTTTCAGCAGGGAGCTGTCGCCGGCTGGTCTTCCGGTGGTCGGGTGGGGACTCTATAATGATACACTTTTTTCCATAGTCGGCGATGAATTGGTTGAGATTGAGCCACAGACTGGTAAGGAACTTAGCGTGATGCGTCTTGAATCTGGTGCGGCGTGTGCGGCGGCCCGGAACCGCGGATACTTTTATATAGGCGGAACGGACAAGCGAATCCATGCGCTGCGTGCGAGTGACAAGGTCAGGCTCTTCAGGGTCAGTGCGGAGAATGACTCGGGGATAGTATCGATTATTGCTGATGAGCATTTTGTTGTTTTCGCGACCGATAGGGGCAATGTGGTGAGTTTTACGGCTGATGGGCCCAAGCAGTTGTGGCAGTTTTATGCGGCGGAGGCGATAGTCGGGCCTATCGCAAGAGACGCAAATTCACTATTTGTCGCCAGTAAGGATACGAACATTTACCGACTCGACATCGGGAAGGGCAAACTCATCTGGAAGTATCAGACGGCGGCGGTGCTCGACAGAGGGCCTGTAGTCAGCGGTTCGGTGGTTTATCAGTATGTGCGGGAGAAAGGTTTGGCGGCGATAGATAAAGAAAACGGCAAGGCTCTGTGGCAACTGGCGGGGGGTGCCAGCCTGCTGACTGAGGCAGACGGAAAGGCTTACGTGATTACAGATAAAAGGACACTTGTGGTGATGGATAATAAAAAAGGCATACAGCTTTATTCAGTTAACTTCGCAGGAGTCTCGAGATATATAACGAATATACAGGATTCGAAGATGTATGTCGCGGATGAAGATGGTCGGGTTGCCTGTATAAAGCCAATCAAAGACAGATGACGGAGGTAGTAAGATGTCAGGAACGACTATAATTGAAACTGGAGATTTTTTGTCAAGGGAAAGGAGTTCTCGGATGGATATGAAAGTCAGGACAGCGATTGTGAGTGTTTCCGACAAGAGCGGTGTTGTTGAATTTGCCAAAGCGCTTGGCGAGATGGGAGTTAAAATAATCAGCACCGGCGGGACGGCAAAGAAGCTGAGCGAAGAGGGCATCAGCGTGGTCGGTATCGAATCGGTTACGGGCTTTCCTGAAATGATGGATGGACGTGTAAAGACACTTCATCCGCGGATTCACGGCGGACTATTGGGGCTGCGGGACAAGGCTGAACATAAGGCGGCGATGAAAAAGCATAATATCGAGCCGATAGATTTGGTCTGCGTGAATCTATATCCATTTGAGCAGACGATTGCTAAGGCCGGCTGCGCGCTGGAAGAGGCGATAGAGAATATTGATATTGGCGGGCCGAGCATGATTCGCTCGGCTGCGAAGAACCATAAATTTGTAACCGTGGTGACAAGCCCGGACCAGTACGACAGGGTCATCGAAGAGATGCGCAGCAACGACGGGGCTGTCAGTGAGGAGCTTCGGGGTGATTTGGCACGAATAGCGTTTGGTCTGACGGCATCATACGATTCGGCTATATCGAAATATCTTAACGGCAAGGCGAAGGTTGAGTATCCGGAACGGGCATCGATTGCGGCGAGAAAAGCGATGTCGCTTCGTTACGGTGAGAACCCGCATCAGAGCGCAGCGTTCTATAAGCTGGCTGCGAGCGGAGAGATGTCAGTCGGCAGCGCGACCCTGCTGGAGGGCGGCACAGAGATAAGCTTTAATAATCTTATGGATGCGAACGCTGCGTTTGAATTGGTGAAGGAATTCGCTGAGCCTGCGGCGGTCGTTGTCAAGCACCTTAATCCGTGCGGCTGTGCGGTCGATGAGGATATCTGCGAGGCGTACCGAAAGGCGTACGAGGGCGACGTGGTCAGTGCGTTCGGCGGGATTGTTGCGCTGAACAGAAAAGTGGATGCCGGGCTGGCGAAAACGATTATGGAATCATACAGCAGATTCGGCAGGGCGAAAGGGGCCGGCGGATTCTTTGCTGAGGTGATAGTAGCACCGGAATTTGAGCCGGAGGCGGTCGAAATAATCAGAACACTGAAAGACTGGGGCAGCAGAGTCAGACTAATGGAAACCGGGCCAATCGACAGAGCCAAGATTGATGAGGCGGAGTTTGATGTTCGCTGCGTTGTGGGCGGATTACTTCTGCAAAAGCGAGATTTAATTGGGTGGGAGCCGAAGGTGTTGACATATCCGACGAAGGCCAAGCCGACAAAAAAACAGCTTGAGGATTTGAGAGTTGCGTGGATTACCGCAAAGCATAGCAAGAGCAATACCATCGTGCTGGTTAAGGACAGGAAAGTATTAGGCGTTGGTGCAGGGCAGATGAATCGCGTGGAATCGGGGTTGATAGCGTTTAAGCACGCCGGCGACGAGACGAAGGGCTGCGCAATGGCTTCGGATGCGTTCTTTCCGTTCCCTGATAACGTTGAAAACGCAGCGAAGGTTGGTATAGGGGCGATAGTTCAGCCGGGCGGCTCGAAAAAAGATGACGAGGTAATTGCCGCAGCGGACGAACACGGCATCACGATGGTGTTTACCGGCAAGAGACACTTCAAACATTGATTTGGTATCGTGGGTTTTAGAGTGAAGTAAATACAGATAACAAAAAGCCCCACACCGGTGGGGCTTTTTAATTTAATGGGATTTTCGGTGGTCTATTTGCGTTTTGGTTTTAGGCCGGCGGCTTTGCGGAGTTTTTTTACCATATCGGTTTTTTCCCAGGTGAAGTTCGGGAGGTTTCGGCCGAAATGGCCGCCGTAAGATGTCTGGGCGAAAATGGGTCGAGCAAGCTTCAAATAGCGAATCATTTCTCTTGGGGTCAGCGGGAAAAGCTTTCTTATGATTTGACTTATCTTTTCCTCGCTTATTTTTGCAGTTCCATCGGTGCTCACGAGCACCGAGATGGGCTGGGCTACGCCGATGACATAAGATAACTGCAGTTCGCAGATGTCGGCCAAGCCTGCTGCGACGATATTTTTGGCGATGTAGCGAGCCATATAACTTGCGGTTCTGTCGACTTTAGTGGGGTCTTTTCCACTGAAGCAACCACCGCCGTGTCGGCCTCTGCCGCCATAGGTGTCGACGATGATTTTTCTGCCAGTGACGCCGCAATCACCTTTTGGGCCGCCTATTACGAATCGGCCGGTTTCGTTGATGTGGAATACGATGTTTTTGTCAACAAGACGCTTCGGCAGAACGGGCAGAACGACCTTTTCAATAATTTGTTTTCGCAGTTGTTTGTAGGCGATGGTTGGTGCATGCTGAGCGGCTACGACAACGGTGTGAACGCGTTTCGGTTTATTATTTTCATATTCAACTGTTACCTGGCTTTTGCCATCAGGTCGCAGCCAGGGGAGTTTTTTGGTCTGTCGCATTTGTTCCAGTCGGGTGGTTACAGCGTGTGCGAGCTGGATGGGCATAGGCATAAGCTGGGGGGTTTCGCGGCAGGCGTAGCCGAACATCAAGCCCTGGTCACCTGCGCCCTGTTCTTTGTGCAAGCCTGCGCCCGCTGTTACACCCTGAGAGATGTCAGGGCTTTGTTTTCCAAGCGATACCATAACGGCACAGCTATCACAGTCGAATCCGAGATAAGGGTCATCGTAGCCGATTTTTTTTATTGTTTCGCGCACTACGGTG
This sequence comes from uncultured Planctomycetota bacterium, assembly GCA_963827315.1. GTDB lineage: Bacteria > Planctomycetota > Phycisphaerae > Sedimentisphaerales > Anaerobacaceae > CAVXEF01. Next base: position 27,998 of record CAWHAL010000003.1, read on the forward strand.
GGTATATCCACGATTGCTCCTGAGGTAATCTCTCCTGCGACGATGACGAGATTGTCTTTGACCATCGTTTCGCAAGCCACTCTGCTTTGGGGGTCCTGCGCGAGCATCGCGTCAAGAATCGCATCGGATATGTGGTCTGCTACTTTGTCAGGATGGCCCATTGTTACAGACTCGCTGGTAAAAAGGTATTTGCTGGCGTCATAACGAGGGTTGGTATGGACAGGTTTTTTAGCCATTTTGTTTTTTCCCTTTTTGTAACTGCTCAATTTTTTTCGTGGGAAATTGTAAAAAAAGTATCATAAGGATTGTCTGCAAAAAGTCAAACTAAAAGTAACGATTCCCAGGTGAATGATTTGCATGCCGACGGCTGAGTGCTACTGTTACGCCACAGGCGTACGAGTTGGGTTATTCGTTCAGGGTCCAGTCGTAAGCGCTGTAGCTGGCGGAGTAGTTTTCCACTTCGAGAAAAGAGGCGTCCTGCGCAGCGATGTAGTTGGTAATGAAGTTGAGGACGGCGCGGGTTTGCGGGTCTTTGTCCTTGAATTTTTTGTCGGTGGTGTATTTGCCGGCAAACTCACCGCCAAACCAGCTTGGCTGAAGCAATGCAGAAAGATAAACGACGCCGGCGTTTCTATCTATGCGGAATCCACGGGGATTTGCCAGGAATTTTTTGGCCTGGTCATCAAGCTGGCTGAGCAGTTTGTGTCCGTAATAAGGCTCTCTGCGCAAAGGCGGACCTGATAGGCTGGCTCGCGAAAGAGCAAAGAGCACTCTCGGCTCGTCAAACTCTTTCTGGAAGAGACGTTTTTCAATATCACTGAGGGTAAATTCCTCGTCCATTATGAGGAATTTGCAGTTGTTCCATATGCCACCGATGTCGCCTTCAATATGTCTGATGCTCTTTGGACCCCATAAGACGCTAAAGATTCGAGAGGGTTTTATGGGGTAGTTTTTGACAATTATGTTCAACATCTGCATATTGTAAGCGTTTATCCAGAAGGCGATTTTGTCCTCTTTTTTCCAGGAGTTGTATTCGGCGAGGGTGAGCTTGTCGAACTTCTCCAGCACAGCGTTTAACTCGTGTTTTTTCCGCTTGAGCAGGTCATAGTTGACATTTCCGTTGTCATCGACGTAGTTATTCAGGATGTCCGCACAGATATCGTGGAATGAGCCTTTTTGGGGTGTCTGCACAATTGGCGGCGTATTAGGTCCGACGGTGTTGGGTTCAGTCTTTAATGGTTCGATAGGCCTGACTGCCGGTTGCTGGCAGCCGATGGTGAAAATAAGTACGCTTAGTGAGGTTATGAAAAAGACAGGCCGGTTTGTCATTTTTTTACCTTTCGATAATTTTAATTTTTTAGCTGCAGGAGCCGGCAGAACCGGCATTAGCATAATGGATACGGCAATAATTGCAACAATTTGTTGTTTGTTTTTTATTGCAGGTATTTTACGGCGGTGGTGGTAAATAATCCGCGAGGGACTGGACAAATGTGAAATGGCTTGACAAGAGCTGATTTTAGGGTTAATCTAGCCAAGTGTGGAAGACTCTGTCCGGCTGGAGAGTGATTGTTTTTAAGAGCGTCTATGACAATGAGAGATAAGTGGGCGATAGGCGTTGCTTTAGCGGCGTGTTTGGTTTTGGCAATAAATCTACCTTTGCGAGGGATTGATACGAGGGAGATAGAGGGGGTCCGCAATAAGTCGGTACTGGAAGAGGAAGACAGGCAGATTATCGACAAATTTGTTGCCGGGGCGGTCAATGAGCTGGTCAAGATGAGGGATTTTACGTCGGTTTCCAAACTCCGCAGGGATATTTTGGCCAGTCGCAGCAGCCAGGTTCAGTATGCAGAACAGTTTTCTGTTTCAGCCTATAAACATATCTCGGAGGGGCTTAAAACGGCTGATGGATTGATACCGGAAGAGAGCAGATTCAGGGTGGTCTTAAATCTTTTGATTCTTGTGGACGGGCTGGAAGATTTACGGCTGGTGGATTTGGCTATAGAGCGGCTGAGTGATAAGAGCACAGCAGTTCGCTACTGGGCAGTTCATGCTCTGACTAATTCCGGTATCAAAGAACGGTTGAATTCCACAGGAGAGTCTAATTCGCAAACGGCCAGGAAAATCATAGAGGAACTACGAAAGGTTGTTGAAAAGTCCGAGCCGGAAGCTATGGAACTGATGGCAAGGTTTGCTGCGGAGACAAGTGTTGCAGAAGGAGAGGACTTATTGCTGGAGGTAGCGGATGCGCGAATCAAAGGGTACGCTGAGTGGACGGCGAAACATCCGCTACTGGATGAGACCTTACTGGAGCTTCTGTGCAAAAGAATGATTTCAGGCGAAGCGGGGCCCAAGTTGGGGAGGCGGTTTGGACAATTGTATTCCTATGTGATGCAACAGTATATCAAAGGTACCAGCGGGGAGAGTTTTCTGAGCACCGAACAAAAACAGCAGCTGGAATCGGTGTTGATTGGGACAGAACAGTCATGTATCCAGCAATTATTAGATACGCCACAATCGACGATAAGAAAAGCTGTTGGCGATGGTGATTATGGAGCGCTTTGGGATGAGCACAACAGATTGTTAGGCGAAGAAGGTCGGGCTGGGGTGTTGGCGTTGAAGTTTAACTTTGACTATGGTCGCAAGCCGGACGGCAGCGGACGTACGGCGCCGCTTATTTTGCCGAGCCGGCCCGGGGCAAAGACGTCTGAATAAAACGTATCCTCCTTCGCGTGGCCCGCTTCGGCGGGCGGAAGAAGGTCGGCTGCGAATCGCGGTTCCCAAACATTGGAGGTTTGGCGTTATGAACGGTCGCGGAGGCGTTGTCAGGTTTTTCCTCTTTTTATTTCTTCTGGTCATTGTTCTGCTGCAAATTTTTTCAATGGTTCAGTCTGACCGATTTTACCGAGCATTGAATCAGCTTGACGAGATTCTCAAAGGCGGAGGTTCAATGCGAGGTGAAACAAATGAGCCCAACGTGATAGGTGAGGGTGATGAAGAGTATCCCGGCGATGAGGGCGACTGGCTTGTGTGGGGATTTCGTGTTGAGCCGCGGACGTTAAATCCGATTTCGACGGACCAATACGCAATATGGATAACGATACCGTATATTTTCGAGCCTCTTCTGGCCTACGACTACGATGAGTCGCGTCTGAAGCCGTTTTTGGCAGAGAGCAGTAATGTTTCCGATGACGGTTTGCAGATAACTTTTCGTCTTAGAGAAGACATACATTTTTCCGATGGTGTGCCTGTTACGACGGATGATGTGATTTTTACGTATGAGACTATAGTTAATCCTCAGGTAGATGCGGCGAATATTGCGAATTCATACGCTGAAGTTGAAAAGGTAGTTAAGGTTGACGAGCGAGTAGTGAAGTTTTTTATGAAAAAGCCGTATTTTAAGTCTCTGGAGAATTTGTCCTTTACCTGGTCTATGGGGATTCTGCCGAAACATATCTATGAGTTTATTGACGCATCGGAATTTAATAAGCATCGGTCTAATCCGATTGGCAGTGGGCCGTATGTTTTTGAGAAATGGGATGTTGGACGTGAAATTGTTTTGCATCGTAACGAGAAATACTGGGGGCCTGAGCCCAAGCTGAAGAAAATTGTCTGGAGGTTTATTTCCAATCCAGTTGCGTGTGTTCAGGCACTACGGTCGCACGAAGTGGATATTATGATTCCTGAGCCTGAACAGTTTGCGGGTCTGGTTAAGGACGAGCAATTCAAGAAGGAATTCTATTGTCTTTCATATTGGACGCCGTGGACCCCTTTTTATTATATTGGCTGGAATCATAATACGAAGTTTTTCGGAGACAGACGAGTTCGGTTAGCCATGACCCATGCGATAAATCGTGAGCAGATAGTGTCCAGACTTCTTGAGGGTTATGGTCAGACAATTACGGGGCCTTTTTATATTCATGGTCCTCAAAACGACCCGAACATTGAAGCGTGGCCTTATGATTTGGAAAAGGCACGGAAACTGCTTGATGAAGCGGGCTGGGTTGATACAGACGGCGACGGGCTGCGTGATAAAGGGGGCGTACCTTTTAGGTTTGAATTTATGTATTCGACCTCTTACGTTTTGTATGAGAGATTGGCGAAGCTTTTGAAGGATGATTTGCTAAAGATTGGGGTGGAGCTTGTGCCTGGACCGTGCGAGTGGTCCATTTTGATGGGGCGGCTTAACGACCGGGATTATGAAGCTGTAGTTGCCGGCTGGGGTGGTGATATGCTGGACGATCCTTACCAAATGTTCCATTCTTCACAAATTGCCAATAAGGGGTCTAATTATGTGGGCTTCAATAATGCCCATGCGGATGCGCTGATTGAAGAAGCGAGACGAACCATAGAAGATGCAAAGAGAAATAAGCTCTACCATCAACTACACCGGCTTTTGCATGAGGAGCAACCATACACATTTTTGTTTACACGGCCGACATTTCGTTTTCTGGATAGGCGTTTTGAGAATGTGAAGATTCATAAGTTAGGCCTTAAATACTGGGAGTGGTACGTGCCGAAGGCTGAGCAACGATACAGGTAAGTGGAAGTCAGATGACAGATGGCGGAAGACAGAGGATAGAATAAAGCATTAGGAGTTGTGTTATGAATGGGCGTTCGGCGGTGGCGACATTTTTTCTTTTTTTGTTTTTGCTTGTGATAATCGTTCTTCAGGTTTTGTCGATAGTGCAGGCGGACAGGTTGTATGAGCGTTTTGACAGTGTTTTGAATACGCTTCGAAGCAGTGGTATTGCCGCTGTGACGAAAGAGAAAGGTCGGAAGGAAAAAGCTGATTTGGCGGGAGAATACCCGGGCGACGAAGGCGACTGGCTTGTTTTTCATATTATAGCCGAGCCTGCCACTTTAAATCCCATTACGAGAAAAGACCTATATGCCTCGTATATTGTAGGCGAGGAATACGGCAATGTTTTTGAAAGCTTTCTTAAATATAATCTGGACACCCTCGAATTAGAACCTTTATTGGCGGAGAGTTATGAGATTTCAGAAAACGGTTTAGAACTGACTTTTAGTTTGAGAGATGATGCTTATTTCTCAGACGGCAAAAGGATTACTACTGATGATGTTATCTTCAGCTATGAAACAATAATTAACCCTAAAGTCGATGCACATGCGTTGGCAAATTATTACAAAGACGTCAAAGAGGTAATCAAAGTTGATGATAAGACAGTAAAATTTGTTATGCGACAGCCGTATTATAAATCTGTGGAAATAGCTGGTGGTATGCCCATATTGCCCAAGCATATTTACGAATTTGATGACCCATCTGAATTCAATGAGCGTCGGTCTGACCCTGTGGGCAGCGGGCCGTATGTTTTTGAGAAATGGGATGTAGGTCAACAAATAGTTCTAAAGCGGAATGAAAGTTACTGGGGTGCGAAACCGAAACTAAGGAAGCTCGTTTTCCGTATCATCACCAATGAGGTGGCGGCTTTGCAGGCGTTTAGGTCACGTGAGGTTGATCTTTTAGAACCTACATCAGAACAGTTTGTTGAACTATCAAAGAATAAGGAATTTATTAAGGAATTTAGGTGTATTTCTTATTGGAGTCCACTTGAGGGATATTCTTATGTGGGGTGGAACCAGGATAGGCCTTTCTTTGCAGATAGAAGGGTTAGATTAGCAATGACCTATCTTATTGATAGAGAAGGCATCATTCGGGACCTTTACAAGGGTCTTGGAAAAGTAGTAACCGGCCCATTTTATTTTCTGAGTCCTCAGAATAATCCTGATATTGAACCCTGGCCTTACGACCCTGCCAAAGGGATGAAATTGCTGGACGAAGCAGGCTGGATTGACACAGACGCCGATGGTATTCGGGATAAGAACGGCGTGCCATTTAGATTTGAGATGATGATCCCAAGCAGCAGTCCAATATACGAACAGTTGGCTCGACTAATAAAAGACAGTATGTCCAAAGCCGGGATTGAAATGATTATTGACCCTTATGAGTGGTCAGTTTTTGAGGAACGACTTAATCAGCGCAACTTCGACGCGATGATGCTGGGATGGGGTGGAGTTATCCAGGAAGACCCATACCAGATATGGCATTCATCGCAGATTGCCGGTCGCGGTTCGAATCGTATTGGTTTTGCAAATGATGAGGCTGACAGACTTATAGAAGAGGCGAGACGGACTCTGGATGCTGAGAAGCGAAACAAACTTTATCATAGATTCCATGAGATTCTTCATTTTGAACAACCATATACGTTTTTCAGGGCTAGGCCTGCTATCCGATTTTTAGACAGGCGATTTGAAAACGTGAAGATTCATAAACTCGGTTTGGATATTCACGAATGGTACGTTCCAAAGGAGTTACAGAAGTATAAATGACAACTTATATAGCCAGGCGATTGTTGTTGATGATTCCGACGCTGCTGGGGATAACGGTGATGGTATTTGCCATCAGTCGGATTGCACCGGGTGACCCTGTCAGTCTGGCGATGGGGCCGGGGGGGCAATTAGACGCTGCGCGGGCGGCAGACGTTCGCGAGGCGCGGATGCGACTATACGGGCTTGATAAGCCGGTGCATATACAATACGCCATCTGGCTGGGGCGGGTGGCCCGGCTGGATTTCGGGAATTCCATTAAGCATCATCGGCCGGTGATAGAGCTTATTAAAGAGCGGCTGCCAATAACACTGGCGCTTAATGTGATTGCCTTTGTAATTATCTACGCGGTGTCACTTCCATTAGGAGTTCTGGCGGCGGTGCGTCATAAGCGGTTCTTCGACCGGGCAAGTTCGGTGGTACTTTTTATGCTGTGGTCTTTGCCTGTTATGTGGGTCGGGCAGATGCTGATAGGTTATTTTTGCGGGCCGACGTTTAAGCAGTGGTTTCCGCCGGCGGGATTGTCGAGCAATTACGCGGATACACTGCCTTTTTTCCCTTGGCTGGCCGACAGGCTGTGGCATCTGGTTTTGCCGGTGTTCTGTCTGACGTATACCGGCTTTGCATACCTTACCAAGCAGGTGCGAGCAGGGATGCTGGATAGTCTTCGGGCTGACTATGTGAGAACGGCTCGTGCGAAAGGCCTATCAAATGCGGTTGTGATATTTCGGCATGCGCTGCGAAACAGCATAATTCCGGTCATTACGATTATGGCAACGCTTTTGCCGGCCATGCTGGGCGGCTCAGTAATAATCGAGAGTATATTCAGCGTACCCGGGATGGGACTTCTGGCGTTCGAGGCGGTTACTACGCGTGATTATAACGTTGTTATGGCCGTCGCCACGATGGGAGGGGTTTTGAACTTATTTGGGCTTTTATTGGGTGATATTGCTTATGCAATCGCGGACCCGAGGATAAGTTTCGAAAGCGCGGTGTAGGAAGTTATGGGAATACAGGCTAATGGAAAGTCAGAGTGGGGAGTGTCTTACGGCGAGATGGTCGGCCGTGAGTTTGTTAAAAACAAGCTCAATGTGGTCTGCCTTATTTTTATTGTGTTTTTATTTATATTGGCTGTTTTTGCACCGTTTCTTGCCAACGACAAGCCTTTTATGATTCGCATTGACGGCAAGCTGCATTTTCCTATATCCAAAGCTTTGCAGTCGAATGATTATTGCGTTTTCCTTGCGGCGGTTGTCGGGCTGGTTCAATTATTGCTAATCCGATGGAATCGCAGACATATTGACCCATCGCTGCGTGGGACAGTGCTGTGGCGACAAATATCCGTCAGCAGTTTGGTAATTTTGATTGGAGTGATATTGATATTTATTTTCGTGCCGCGAAGGCTCGATGCGACCGACTACAAGGTGATGATTACGTCGGGCAAGGCAACGGATGCGATTTTCGCTCCGATACCGTATGGTTACGCTCGTACAGACCTGAAGGTGCGTGAACAGCCGCCAAGCGTCGAGCACTGGCTGGGGACCGACGATGTGGGGTCGGATGTTTTGTGCAGGCTGATTCACGGCAGCAGGATATCGCTTTCGGTGGGCTTTGTGGCTGTCGGGATATCGGGCGTCATCGGGATTTTTATTGGGGCGATTCTGGGATATTTCGGAGGCAAGGTCGATTTTGTTGGGATGCGTGTTGTCGAGATAATGATGGCGATTCCGACGTTCTTTTTGATTATCACGATTGTGGCGTTCTTTCCGCGGAGCCTGTTAAACATTATGGTAATTATCGGGATTACCAGCTGGACCGGGGAGGCGAGATTTATTCGGGCGGAATTTTTCAAACTGCGTAAACAGGATTTCGTACAGGCTGCGGTGTCACTGGGGCTTCCGCTGCGCAGCATACTTTTCAGGCATATGCTGCCGAACGGCATCGCTCCGGTATTGGTGGATGCCACGTTTGGTATTGCCGGTGCGATATTTATTGAGGCTGCACTTAGTTTTCTCGGTTTTGGAGTTGCACCTCCGACGCCGAGCTGGGGACAGATGCTAAGTTTAGGCGTTAGCACTACAGGGCGGTTTTTATGGTGGCTGACTTTGTTTCCCGGGTTTGCGATATTTTTTACCGTTATGGCCTACAATCTGGTCGGGGAGGGTCTGCGGGACGCGATTGACCCGCGATTGAGGAAAGCGGCATGAGCGAAAACGGGGTTTTGCTGTCGATAAAGGGGTTGAGTGTAAGCTTTTTTACGGAAGAGGGGGTTGCGCGTGCGGTGCAGGAAGTAAACCTGTGCGTAAAAAAAGGGGAGATGTTCGCACTTGTCGGCGAGAGCGGCTGCGGCAAGAGCGTGACGGCACTATCGATTATGCGATTAGTGCCTTCTCCGCCGGGTGAGATTGTTGCAGGTGAGATTGTTTTCGACAGAAGGAATCTGCTTGAGCTCAGCGAAAAGAGGATGCGTAGCATTCGCGGCAATAAAATCGCCATGATTTTCCAGGAGCCGATGACCAGTCTTAATCCGGTCTATACGGTGGGCAACCAAATTGCTGAGGCAATCAGTCTTCATCAGCGCAAAAGCACAGGCGAGGCTTGGGCGGATGCGGTTGAGATGCTGCGGAAGGTCGGTATACCCGCCCCGCAGCAGCGTGTAAGTGAGTATCCACACCAGATGTCAGGGGGGATGCGGCAGCGAGTTATGATAGCAATGGCGATAAGCTGTAAGCCTGCACTTCTGATAGCTGATGAGCCGACGACTGCTCTTGATGTAACCATTCAGGCTCAGATTCTCGACTTGCTGGATGAACTGCAGAAGCGAGAGGGGATGAGCATCTTGCTGATAACACACGATTTGGGCATTGTGGCTGAACGAGCCGACGATGTAGCGGTGATGTACGCCTCGCGGATAGTGGAAGTGGCTGAAGCGGAGCGGCTTTTTGCTGAGCCACTGCATCCGTATACACAGGGGCTTTTGAAATCGCTGCCGCGATTGGGGATTTTAGCTAAACGTTTGCAGACGATTCCAGGTGTTGTACCGGAGCCGCTGCATTTTCCGTCGGGCTGTAAATTTCATCCGCGATGTCCGACAGGACACGACGACAAGCGGTGTCAAACCATTGAGCCGAAGCTGCAAGAAGTTCAAGCGGGCCAATGCGTTGCATGCTGGTACGCGGCGGGGTACGAGAAATAGTTGCGAGTTCTTAGTTTTGAGTTTTTAGTTAATGGATAACACAAATAATTATCTTTTGAAGGTTGACGATTTAAAGACCTGGTTTCCCATAAGGAAGGGTTTTTTGCGGCGAATCGTGGGTTACGTCAGGGCGGTTGACGGGATAAGTTTTGGTATTCGAGAGGGGCAGACGCTGGGGTTGGTGGGCGAGAGCGGCTGCGGCAAAACGACGGTGGCAAGGAGTATAACTCGGTTGGTGCCTACGACGGCAGGGCGGGTGGTTTTCGAAAAGACGGACGTTCTGTCGGCAGACAGGGTCAGGCTGCGTCGGCTTCGCAGAGAAATCAGCATTATCTTTCAGGACCCGTACAGTTCGCTGAATCCACGAATGACCATCGGCAATATCGTTGGTGAGTCGATAAAGGTTCAAAAGGGAGTAACCGGCGGCGAATTGAGAGACAGGGTCGGGGGGTTACTCACAAAGGTTGGATTGTCAGCGGAGCATGTCGACCGTTATCCGTATGAGTTTTCCGGTGGTCAGCGGCAGCGAATCGGCGTGGCGAGGGCGTTGGCGCTGGAGCCAAAACTGGTTATCTGTGATGAGCCTGTCAGCGCACTCGACGTTTCGATTCAATCGCAGATTCTGAATTTACTAAAAGATTTGCAGGACGAGTTCGGCCTGACGTATTTGTTTATTGCTCACGACTTAGCGGTTGTGGGATTTTTTTGCGATGTTGTGGCGGTTATGTATATGGGTAAGATAGTGGAGCAGGCAGAGGCGGCGGAATTGTATCGCAATCCGCTGCATCCGTATACCCGGGCGCTTATGTCGGCGATTCCACAGGTTGACCCTGCGCTGCGGGGGAGTCGTTCTGCGGTGAGCGGAGAGGTGCCGAGCATGCTGAGCCCACCGGCGGGCTGTGCATTTGGGCCACGATGCCCTTGGCGCCAGGGGCAGTGCCTGGAATGGGGGTCTGCGCTGAAAGAAAGCACTGTATATAAGGGACACTTTGTTGCGTGCTGGAAAAGCCAAGACAACAATTGATTATTGATAAGGCAGAAAGGTCGATTCCTTCGATAAACTCAGGACAGGAAAAACTTGACGGCAGCGGTTAAATCTGTGAAGATTAGGTGGAGTTTTGCTTTGACGGAGAGGACAGGTATCAGTTGGTATGGATGAGCAGGTCGGTGTGGAGATAACAGGCGGCGGGGAGCCGGCGGTGGTGGCGTTCAAGAGCGCCTCGCTGAGCGAACCAGAAGTGATAGCGGCGGTTTCGAGACAAGTAAATGAATTTGTCGGGCAGAATCGGCCGGGTTGTATAATATTTGATTTCACGATGGTCAAATTTTTTTCGTCGCAGGTGTTAGGGCTGCTTTTGGACATTCGCGCCAAGCTGAAAGAATATGAGGGTGAGGTCCTGATAAGCGGTATAAATCCCCAGTTGTACAGGGTCTTTAAGATAACCAATCTTGATAAGCTTTTTCGATTTTTTCCGGATAAAGAGGCGGCTATCAAGGCGCTGGACTGTGATGATGTAAATTGATGGAAAGATTTTGTTTTTATGGGAAGAACCGTAACCATCTTACGCCAGAGGCGTATAAATTTGAAAGGCTGAATTATGTATGTTGCGACGCAGTTTTCGATTTTTATGGTGAATAAGCCAGGTGTGCTGGCCCAGATACTCGGCGAATTTGCACGAGCGAAGATTAATGTAATAGCAATGACGGTGATGGACTCAGTAGAGCACGGCGTTTTGAGGGTGGTATTCGAGGCGACGAAAAATGCTGAAGCTGTGATGTCGAAATTGAATATGCCCTATAACCAGACGGAAGTTTTGTGCGTGAACTTAGCTAATAAGGCGGGTGCGCTGGCAACGGTGGCAGAAAAACTTGCGAAAAGCCACATAAATATTTCGTACGCATATTGCACCGCTGGGGCCGAGGGCGGCAAGACAACGGGAGTTTTGAAAGTCGCCGATGTGAAAAAGGCAATGAAAGTTCTCCAAGAAGGGCAAAACAGGCAAGGCAAGTCACAGCCTATGGTGAGGCGCTCTCAGGCCTCGAGAAGATAATGCCGCACCTATTGAATTTTTGCGCCAGCGGCGTTGCTTTCGTGGATGCGTTTATGCGTAAATGAGTAGATGAGTTAATTCATCCACTCATTCACCCGTTTACCTTATTAAAAGGCTTTGAATTTCCCCAAAACTTAAAGTTGAGAACTAAGAACTCAATGGAATCTGGTTTTGACAAACTAAGTGACGCTGAATTGTTCGCCCGCTACACTGCTGGTGAAGAGGACGCTTTTCGCGAGATTGTAAATCGTTACAAGAACGCTCTTTACGCATTTTTAAGGCGTTTTGTAAACCAGCAAAGTCTCGTTGAGGAGGTCTTTCAGGAGACGTTCTTACAGCTTTTCATGAGTCGAGACAGTTTTGACCCGAGCCGACCGCTGCGACCGTGGCTGTTCACTATAGCAGCAAATAAGGCGAAAGATTTCCTTCGCAAACAACATCGAACAGCCGCTATCCCCCTCGGTACTATGGCGGAACAGGAAGAGATGTCGTTCGATGATGTGCTAAACTGCTTAACTTCCGATACAAGAGTACCTTACGAAAGGCTCGAAAGAAGGGAGACAGCCAGGCGTGTTAGAGCGGTTATAGCGGATATGCCGGAAAGTCTGCGAGAAATTTTGATTTTAGCTTATTTTAATAAATTTTCTTACAAACAAATGGCTGAGATATTAAGTATACCAATAGGAACGGTCAAAAGCAGACTGCACACGGCTGTCGGGCGCTTCGCCAAAGACTGGAAGGCAGCCGTAAGGAGTAAGAAACTTCAATGAGTACGTTGGACAATCAGCAAAGACAATTGATATTTGATTACTGCTTAGGTTTAACAACCGAAAAAGAGAGTGCTGAAGTCGAGGGGCTGATTGGCTCCGATGCGCAAGCCGCTGAACTTCACTCTGCCTTAAAATCCATTACTGGTGCGCTTGACAGCTTAGAGTCTGAGTTGTGCCCGGACGAGCTGGTGGAGCGAACGGTTTTGCGTCTTACGAATACTGCCCGCGCAAGCGAGGCCCGGCTTGCTCAGTTGCTTGCGGATGAACAGGCGAAGACTGCTGTTAGGCCGTGGCATTTGTGGTGGAACATAGGACGGGTTTTGGCGGCAGCGGCAGTGATTTTGATAGCGGCAAGCGTCTGGTTGGCTCCTTTGAATTTTGTTCGCCAAAAATACTACCAAGTCCGGTGCCAGGCGCAGCTTGCCCGGATTGCGGAGGGGATAAAACAATATATGGCTGACCACGATGGTCAGTTGCCTGCTGTTGCGATGACAGCGGGGTCACCGTGGTGGAAGGTGGGTTACCAGGGAAATGATAACTACTCAAATACCCGCCATTTGTGGCTTCTGGTACGAGGGGGTTATGTCGCGCCAGTCAACTTCGTCTGTCCCGGTGCCATTCAAGGTCAAATGGTCCGACTCGATGGTTTGCAGGTGAAAGACTACAATGATTTTCCCGACAGAAAGCATGTGACATTCAGCTTTCGACTAAGGTGCGATAAGCCGCAGGGTGCATATCCGGTTGGCCAGAGGATTTTAATATCGGATTTGAATCCGCTTTTTGAGTCGCTGCCGGGACCGGATGCCAAACCGCCCGTAATTCAACTCAGTAAAGAACTGTCAAATCTCAACAGTATCAATCACAATCGCGGAGGGCAAAACGTTTTGCTCGACGACGGGAGTGTGAAGTTCCTGAAGACGCGATGTTTCGGCGCCGCAGAGGACGACATATTTACACTGCAGAACACAAAGGTCTATCAGGGTGTTGAAGTGCCGCTGAGCGAATCAGATACTTTTCTTGCCCCGTAATCCGGGGTCATATCTCGAAGTCCCGCAAGAGGGAACTTAACTGTTAGTGCCTAAGCTCTGAAGAACCGCTGCAAGTTGATAATTGACAAAGGATAATTGATAATCAATAATCGATTAACCAGCCGAAGTGGCGGAACTGGCAGACGCGCGGGACTCAAAATCCCGTCGGGCTTAACCCCGGTGAGGGTTCGACTCCCTCCTTCGGCAATGCAATTTAGCGTACAGCGTTTAGCATGTAGTGCAAAGGGTTAGAAGATAAAAAACGCGTGTGGTTAAGACGTTGGTAGTTCATTGACATGTATCGGAAAGACGTTCGATGCTTCTGAAGGAAAAATTAGAGTCCACGGGGTACTTATTATTTAGGTGGAGAAGTTTCTTACCGCTACTTACGATAATCTTTTTTCTGGTTGTCATGAGAGACTTTTCGTACCCTCGGGGTAAGCATTCTCTGTATCTGCTGTGGTATAGCATTTGTTTTGCTGTTTCACTATTTGGATTGGCAATCCGAGTTTTTACCGTCGGTTATGTTCCTAAAGGGACATCCGGCAGGACAACGGGAAAACCAAGAGCAAGCGTTCTCAATACTACGGGGATGTATTCCATAATCAGACATCCATTGTATACGGGCAATTTTTTCATATGGCTTGGTGTTTCAATGTTCCCACGCTCCTTGTTTTTTGCCGTAGCGCTTATTTTACTTTTCTTTTTGTACTATGAACGAATAATCCTTGCAGAAGAGAAAATTCTTCACGAAAAATTCGGTAACACGTTCGTTGAATGGGCAAACAGGACACCAATACTGTTTCCCAGATTCAGAAACTGGCAGAAAGCAGCTTTACCATTTTCGCTGAAGACCGCACTTAAAAGGGAGTACTCTGCTTTCTTTGCTATAATAGCCGCGTTTATGTGTCTGGAAATAGGAGGAGATTTCTTCTATTTGGGCAGATTACCATTAGACTCGGTTTGGGTATGGATATTTTTGACGGGGCTGTGCACATACGTAATACTGCGAACCTTGAAAAAGAAAGGTTTTCTAAATGTGGAGGGAAGATAACACCTAACCCTGACCGAATGGTTCGCGGGGGGTAAGGGTTGGTTCCTGTAGGGATTGGTATATGGGCGTACACGAAAGCAGACTGCTGTTTAGAATTGCACGAATGCGGATAACCGTTTCCCGTATTTTTGCCATTCTGGTTGTGCTACTGGTAATTTTTACAAGGTCCTCATTCAAACAGGGCGGTTTGGCAGATATATTATTCGAAACATTCGGTTTATTCCTGCTCACGATTTGCAGCGCCGGCCGGCTGTGGTCACTATTATACATCAGCGGTTACAAAAAGCGTGAGCTTATCATGGAAGGCCCTTACTCGATGGTACGGCACCCTTTGTATGTTTTTAGTCTCATAGGAGCGATTGGCATCGGATTAGCATCAGAGAACATTCTTGTTCTGGGGGTACTGGTCATTTTCTATTTGTTGTACTATCCTCTGACGATTTTTGTAGAGGAAAAGAAGCTGGCGGACAAATTCGGCCAGGCGTATCTCGATTACGCCAAACGCACACCGCGATTTCTGCCAAAACTATCCCTTTATAAGAGGGACGCACAATATCAAATAAACGCGGATATTTTCGTAAAGAGACTGGTACTTGGGATGTGGTTTATATGGATTTTCATTGTTCTGCACCTTATAGAGGCGCTTCAACAGAGTGGTTGTATACCTGTGTTTCTGAGGGTGCCGTAGGCTGAGGAAATTTTAGAAGCGGCGATATTTTTGCCCACACCCATTACCCGGTTACAAAGGGCGACAATTCGCGGAGGCGGTTGATAATGGGCGGCAATTTTTCAATTGTGTAGTCAACTTCTTTTTCGGTGTTGTATCGGCTCAGACTAAAGCGGATTGAGCCGTGAGCGGCGGTGAAGGGGACGCCCATAGCGCGCAAAACGTGCGAAGGTTCGAGCGAGCCGGATGTGCAGGCGGAGCCGCTGGAAGCACAGATGCCGAATTTATCGAGCATAAGCAAAATTGCTTCGCCCTCGATAAATTCAAAGCTGATATTGCTGGTATTTGGCAGACGGTTTTTCCTATCGCCGTTAAGCCGGCAGTCTGGACAACTTTTCAATATGGCGTTTTCGAGTTTATCACGCAGCTTCCTTACCCTTTCGTTTTCTTCTTTAATATTTTTCGCTGCCAGTTCACAGGCCTTGCCGAGGCCGACTATACCGGGGACATTTTCGGTACCTGCCCTTTTGCCGACTTCCTGATGACCGCCCAGCATAAACGGCTGGATTCTCGTACCTTTCCTGATATATGAAGCGCCTATACCTTTCGGTGCGTGCAGTTTGTGGCCGGAAAGGCTGAGCAGGTCGATATTGCTCTTTGATAAGTTCAGGGGGATTTTGCCGACCGCCTGGACGGCGTCGGTGTGAAATACTGAACCTTTATCTTTGACCAGCTCGGCGATTTGCTCGACTGGGAATATGACGCCAGTCTCGTTGTTTGCGTACATTATTGTGACCAGTGCAGTATCATCGTCGATTTGTTTTTCAAGCTCATCCAAATCGAGCCGACCTTGTTTGTCTACTTCAAGTTCTATCACTGTATAGCCGTGATCTTTCAATTGTTTACAAACCGACAGGACAGCGGGATGCTCGACGCGAGAAGTTATGATTTTGCGTTTGTGAGCTGCCGCGGCCAGTACGCCGTTTATGGCTGCGTTATCACTTTCGGTACCGCCACTTGTAAATATAATTTCGGCTGGGTCGCAGCCCAAGAGATTGGCCACCTGCTCGCGTGATTTGCGGATTTCGGCGGCGATTTGCCCGCCGAAGGTATGCATGCTGGATGGGTTGCCATAAAGCTCGCAGAAGAATGGCTTTATTTCCTCGAGTACTTCCTCGGCTACCTTTGTGGTAGCATTATTGTCAAAATATATCGTTTTCATTTTACTTTCTGTGGTTGTGCGGCTGCTTTGCAGAGTCCTCATATTCTTCGACGAAAAGGTCTTCCGAGACGAATTCTCTAAGCTTGGCTTCGACGAGGTTCTTCACGGTGATGTTTGCAAGCGCACACTGTGCGCACATTCCGCGTAAGGCGACAATGACTTTGTTGCCGTCCACATCAATCAGTTCGATATCGCCGCCGTCCGCCCGCAGGGCTGGTCTGATTTGCTCGTTTATTGTCTGCTGAACCAACTGGATTTTCTGAATGTTGGTCAGCTTGTGACCCTTCGTCGGCATTGCCATTACCTGCTCCTTTGTTTTATCGCCCTGTATGCGTTCGATTATTTTTTCGATTTCGCCTTTGCATCCGCCGCATCCGCCGCCTGCCTTGCAGTAATTTGTTACCTGCTCAACCGTAGTCAGGTCGTTTTCACGAATGACTCTTTCGATTTCCTTTTCGGTAACGCCGAAGCAGGTGCAGACGACCCTGCCTTCAAGCTCGTGTTTTTTTTTGCCGCCGGTTCGGTAGTTATCAATGGCAGCCTCGAGTGCTTCTCTGCCCATAACGGAGCAGTGCATTTTTTGTTCGGGCAGGCCGCCAAGATAATCGGCAATGTCTCTATTTGTTACTTTGGCGGCTTCCTCGAGTGTCATTCCCTTTATTATTTCGGTCAGGACCGATGATGTGGCAATCGCACTTGCGCAGCCGAAGGTCTTAAACTTTGCGTCAGCGATTTTGCCTTTTTTGTCGAGCTTAAAGGTTAATTTCAGGGCGTCGCCACACGCCAGAGAGCCGACCTCGCCGACGCCGTCAGGGTTTTCTATTTCACCGACATTGCGGGGATTAAAAAAATGGTCTTTTACCTTGTCCGTATATTCCCACATACTTTTTACCTTTGGCTTTTCTGTAAGGCCTGTTTGAAGTCAGCTATTATATCATCGATGTGCTCAGTTCCAACGGAGACACGAATATAATCTTCAGTGACGCCGGCGGCAAGCTGTTCGGCTTTGCTAAGCTGCTGATGGGTCGTACTGGCTGGGTGAATCACTAAGGTTTTGCTGTCGCCGATGTTAGCGAGGTGACTGGCGAGCTTGACACTATTGATAAACTTCCTGGCTGCTTCCATTCCGTTTTTTATTCCGAAGCCCAAAATGGCGCCCTGACCGTTCGGCAGATACTTTTTGGCTAACTTGTAGTCCGGATGCGATTCAAGGCCTGGATAATTGACCCAGTTAACGGTGTTCTGCTTTTCGAGCCACTTTGCGAGTTTGAGGGCATTTTCAGAGTGCCTCGGCATACGAAGATGCAGTGTTTCCAGCCCCTGAAGAAACAGGAAGGCATTAAACGGTGACATACAACTGCCCATATCGCGGAGGAACTGGGTCCTTGCCTTTATGATGTAGGCCAGAGGGCCGAAACTTTCGGCATATTTGATGCCGTGATAACTTGGGTCCGGCTCTGTCAGCTCGGGGTATCGGCCGTTGGTCCAGTCGAATTTGCCGGAATCGACGATGGCTCCGCCGATGCTTGTGCCGTGGCCGCCGATGAATTTCGTGCAGCTATGAACAACAATGTCGATGCCATATTCAATCGGCCTAAACAATATGGGCGTCGTCACGGTGCTATCGCAGATAACAGGCATACCATTATCGTGAGCGATGGCGGCTATATTTTCATACTGCAAAATGTCGTTTTTGGGATTGCCAATCGTCTCAATATAAATCAGCCTCGTATTGTTTCTGATTGCCTTTGCGAAATTGTCTGGCTCCTTTGGGTCGACAAACGTTACTTCGATGCCGAGTTTGGCGAACGTCTGACTAAAGAGGGTAACCGTTCCGCCATAGAGTGAATTTGAAGAGACGATGTGCCCTCCTGCACCACAGATATTAAAAATGCTGACATAGATGGCCGATTGTCCAGAACTCAATCCCAGCCCGCCTACGCCGCCTTCGAGGGCAGCGAGGCGTTTCTCGAGCACATCTGTTGTGGGATTCATCAGGCGAGTGTAAATGTTGCCGAACTCTTTGAGCGCAAAAAGATTCGCTGCGTGCTCGGTGTTCTTAAAGCAGAAGCTCGTTGTCTGATAAATCGGTGTGGCTCTGCTTAAGGTGTCCGAATCGACTTTCTGGCCTGCATGCAGGGCTAATGTCTCTAAGTGGTATTTTGTCTGTTCGTCCATTTTTAAGTCCTTCCTTATTTTTTCGGCAAGGTTGCTACCATTCTATCGAGGGCTTTTTTGGCTTTTACCCGCACGTTGTCCGGCACCGTAACCTCATACTTCATATCTTCCAGCGACCAGAGCACTTTTTCTGCGGTTATCCGTTTCATATTGGGGCAGATTGCCCGTTCACTGGCTGGGATAAACTCGGACTGTGGATTTCGCCTTTTCAGAGCGTATACCATACCTGTCTCGGTTGCCACAATAAATTGCTTTGCTGTGTTTTTGGCAACGAAGCTCAACATCTGACCTGTGCTGAGCACTTCGTCGGCAAGGGCCTTGACCGGCTCGGAACATTCCGGGTGCGCCATCACAATCGCTCGCGGGTATTTTGCCCTGGTGTTTTTAATGTCGTCTTCGGTAATCATCAGATGGGTGATGCAGTAACCCGGCCAGAGTATAAGATTGCGGGCGGTTTTTTCGGCGACAAACCGGCCAAGATGCTGGTCCGGCACGAAGATAATTTTTCTATCCTGCGGCAGAGACTCTACCATTTCAACGGCGTTGGAACTGGTGCAGCAGTAATCACTCTCGGCCTTTACATCTGCTGAGCTGTTGACATAACAGACCACCAGGGCATCCGGGTGCTGCTGCTTGAGTTTTCGCAGCTGGTCTGCGGTTATCATATCGGCGAGGGGGCAGCCGGCCAGCTCGTCCGGCAAAAGCACTGTCTTGTGTGGAGAAAGGACGGCGGCGGTCTCCGCCATAAATCGCACACCACAAAATACGATTACGTCAACGTCGGCCTCGGCTGCCTTTATGCTCAGACCGAGAGAATCGCCGGTGAAATCCGCCAAATCCTGTATCTCGGCGGGCTGATAGTTGTGCGCAAGTATCACGGCGTTTCGCTGCTGCTTTAACTTTTTTATTTTTTCGGTCAGATTCCTATTCAAGAAACTTCTCCTTGAGTCAGTTTTTTGCGGGCGGTTTTTTGTGCTTTGTGTAGACCAAACCCGGACCTGAGGTTGTGACGGTAACACCTGGGGGTACGGACTCCTTTATCCAGACATTGCCGCCAACTATTGTGTCTTTTCCAATGACCACATCGCCCAGTATTGTAGCCTCGGCGTAGATTGTTACGTTATCTTCTATGGTAGGGTGTCTTTTGCCGCCTTTGATTATCCTGCCCCTTTCATCTTTTGGGAAACTCAGTGCGCCGAGTGTTGCACCCTGGTAGATTTTCACATTGTTGCCAATGACGGTGGTTTCGCCTATCACCACGCCTGTGCCGTGGTCAATGAAGAAGTTTTTGCCTATCTTTGCGCCTGGGTGTACGTCAATTCCGGTCTCTGTGTGTGCGAATTCGGTCATTATTCGGGGAATCAACGGCACATCTTTTACATACAATTCGTGGGCGATGCGATACGTTGCAATTGCTGTGATACAAGGATAACTTAACACTATTTCCTCATGAGATTTCGCAGCGGGGTCTCCATCAAAAGCGGCGGCGACGTCACCTTTGAGCAGTTCCCTGATGTTCGGCAATTGTGCCAGCAGATGCTCTGCGGCGTCTTCAGCCATTCTTCGGCAGTCACCGGTGTCGCACTTTTCCATTCTGCAGCGGTACCTGAAGGCCCGTTCTATCTGCTCGGAAAGCTCTGTGTAGACATGGTAGAGGATATCAATGACGATGTAATTGACGTTTGCTTTTGTGATGGTCCTTCTGCCGGTATAACCAGGAAAGAGGATTTCCATCAGCAGTTCCAGCACCTCAATGATTTTGTCTCGCACAGGCAAATTGGTCGTGTCAATGAAATTTATCCCTGCATCGTCTGTATAAGTGTCCAGGATTTTGCCGGCCAGTTTTTCTATCTCTTTGCCTACAAGCTCGTTTTTTTTCATTTTGAAAGACCTTTACCAATTTAATCGCCGGAATTTCTCCGCGGTATCTACCTCTCGGATACAACACATGTGGTTTTATTTTTCATTTATATTTGATAGTCAGCTTTAGCATAAGTCACTGTTTTGTCAACTAAATCCTGCAGGGTCGTGGATTTTAGGACACGCATAATTGCTGTCTGCAACTGGGCCCAGAGCAGCCTCGGTGTGCAGTCTGCAGCACGATTGCAGAAGTTGTCATTTTCAACGCATTCAACAATGGTTAGGGGCCCCTCCAGGCAACTGAAGACGCGGTCAAGTTTGATTTGATTCGGGGGTTTAGCGAGAATGTAGCCGCCTTTAGAACCCCGTACACTTCTGACAAACCCTGCTGCTTTAAGCGTTGCCATCAATTGTTCGAGGTATTTTATCGATATGTCTTGGCGACCGGCGATGGTTTTAAGCTGGAGGGGGGCATTGCTTTTATTTAAAGCCAATTCGAGCATAGCTCTTACTGCATATCTGGTACGGGTCGAAAGTCTCACGCCGAATCCCCTTTATTCCTACTTAATTAGTAGTGTATTATACCAGCTTTGCAATTTTTGCCAGGAAAAAAGCGGAAAAATAAGCGAAAAAAATTGATTTTTTTTCAAGAAAATTGGGTTTTTTGCCGGCCAAACGGCGGCAAACAGGGCAAAAAATTAGTCTTTACCCGACCTAAACGGTCAATTTACTTGACAGTCTAACTATGTGCAGTTAAAATCGGACTGTCTTTCATTGGGGCTACTTTGAATCAAACTGGATATTGAGGGATGGTAAGAAGTACCACAAAAAAAGTGGCGTTTATCTCTTCCTTCCCGCCACGGAGATGTGGCATAGCGACTTTCACCTCTGACCTAATCAACAGCTTAAAGAGCTGTGGCAAAGGGCGATTTGAGCCCTTGGTGGTTGCGATACGGCAGGATAATGACCTGAAATACGCTGCGCCGGTGCGGTTTGAGATTCGCCAGGATGTGAAAAATGACTATATCTGTGCCGCCGACTATGTAAATTTCAGCCATGTCGATGTAGTGTCGATCCAGCATGAGTTCGGTCTGTTCGGTGGTGAGGCGGGCTCTTACCTGAGCCTGTTGCTGAACAGATTAAATGCGCCGGTCATAACAACACTTCATACCATTCTTGAGGATCCCAGCCCTGCCCATTATAAGTTGATGATGGATGTCTGCAGCGCTTCTCATAAAGTCATCACGATGAATGAACAGGGAGTGACTATGCTGCGGGATATTTACGGCGTGTCTGAGAAAAAGATAGAGTTGATTCCGCACGGCGTACCGGATTTATCTTTCGTTGACAGCAACTACTATAAGCACAAGTTCGGTATGGAGGGCCGAAAGACCATTTTAACGTTCGGGCTGCTAAGCCCAAACAAGGGCATAGAGATTATGCTAAAGGCCATGCCGGCCATAGTGAAAGCAGAACCATCCGTTTTGTACATAGTGCTGGGTGTTACACACCCATCGGTGTTGAAGTACGACGGTGAATCTTACCGGTTCAGCCTTCAGCAAATGGTGAAAGAACTGGGGCTGCAAAAACATGTTATTTTTCACAACCGGTTCGTAAGTGATGAAGAGCTGTGCAACTTTTTATGTGCGGCCGACCTTTATGTTACCCCATACCTGAACAGGGGACAGTTGACGAGCGGTACGTTGTCTTTTGCGGTGGGTGCGGGCAAAGCCGTTATCTCGACGTCTTACTGGGCTGCTGTGGAGCTACTGGCCAAGGGACGGGGCAGGCTTGTGGGATTCGGCGACTGCAAGCAACTGGCTGAAGAGGTGGTCCAGGTACTTCGCGATGATACGCTGTATTACTCTTTACGAAGAAAGGCCTACGACTACGGCAGGTCGAGGACGTGGCCGAAAATAGGCCCGATTTACTGGAAACTTTTTACCGCAAAGGGGACTTTGGTTCGCGTCGCTACTAAAGCCATACCATCTAAAACAGAAACCATAACCAGTGTTGAGGTGCCCGAACCATCGCTGGAGCACCTGCAAAAGTTGACCGATGCTACCGGATTGTATCAGCACGCGATATTTACCATTCCAGATCGTAAATGTGGTTACTGCACGGACGACAATGCGAGGGCTGTGATTACGATGACGAGGTATTACGCGCAATACCCCGAGCCACAGGCACTGCGGCTTTTCGAGACGTATCTATCCTTTGTTCTTCACTCACAGGACGTTGACGGTTCTGTCAGGAACTTTATGAATTTTGACAGGACTTGGGTAGAACATGAGCCTGAAAACGATGCTTTCGGCAGGGTGTTGTGGGCACTGGGGACGGTTATGGCGAAGCCGCCTTTGCCATCGCATTTGTCGGTGGCAAAAGAATGCTTCGACAGGTCTGTAGGGTTTGTCGAAAGGCAGTGCGCCAGGAGTATGGCGTATTCAATACTTGGTATGAGCGATTATCTTAAACAGTTTCCCGGCGTCAGTGATATAAAGCGACGTTTGACTGTTGTTGCTGATAAGTTGATGGCGCTGTATGAAAAGAACAGCGACCCGGCGTGGCAGTGGTTTGAGAACAAATTGACCTACGATAATGCTGTTTTGCCGCATGCGATGTTTGTGGCGGGTCTGACTTTTGAGGACGAAAAATATCTCGACGTTGCAAAAAAGACCTGCGAATTTCTCCTCCAAAACACTTTTACGGGAGACCATTTCAGCTTCATCGGCAACAACGGATGGTTTAAACGAGGGCAGACAAAAGCGCCGTTCGACCAGCAGCCCATAGAGGCAGCAGGCACCGTTATGATGCTAAAAGCCGCTTATGACGCGACCGAAGACCTGAGATTTATTAAGCTGCAGAGAAAGGCCTTCGACTGGTTCTTGGGCGAAAATGATTTGCACATTCCACTTTATGATTTCAGGACCAAAGGCTGCTGTGATGGCTTAGGGCCGGGCGGCGTCAACATGAACCAGGGAGCTGAAAGTATTCTGAGCTTTCTGATGAGCTTGTTGGCGGTGATCGAGAACTACGCTATACTCGATGAAGTTGGTCGCGCTGCCGAGGTATCACCGGAGAGTACATCTTTGTCGGGAGGAGGTGCGGCGCAACAATCAATGGATTCGACAGGCTCACCACAAGCAGAAGGGCTGGCGTCGATAAAAAGTGTATCCGCTGAAACCAAATCTAAAGAAAACCAAGTTGAAGAGCTTGCGTAAGGCCAAAGGCCTTAGTTTCTGAAGGCGCCATAAAATAAAATCCCTCGCAATTGAATAGGTGGCTTATGCTATTTTCCTCCTCCCCCACCCAAGACTTCGGCGCCCTTCTGGCCTGTCCACTTAATATCGCCGCCTATACCCTGGACAGTTTGGCTTATTGACGAAAAGCTCAGGATAATTAAAATAACATACAAGATTATTTTCTTTACCATTTTCTTAAACTTCCTTTTATTGCTGATAAGTTCAGTTCAAAACAGTATTCGAAGATATTGTAGAAAACTATGGATGCCTATAATACTATACATCCTTTTGGCGACCTTACCAATGGATTCGGCAGGCTCACCACATAATACGATTTATTGCATTTGGCAGGTCCATATAATACTATCGGACAAGTAATTAAGCTCACAACAATTTATGACGGGGACAACTTAAATGAAAATTGCCAGTTTCAACGTTAATTCATTACGCATCCGATTGCCACGGGTGATTGACTGGCTTGCAGAAAATAAGCCGGATGTTTTGTGCGTTCAGGAAACCAAGGTTCAGGATGTTGATTTTCCGACCGAAGCCTTTGGGAAGACGAGGTACAAGTATGTTTTCAAAGGTCAGAAGAGCTATAACGGCGTAGCTATTTTCAGTAAAACCGAAATCAAAAACGTAAGATTCGGCTTGGCCAGTGCGCCTAAAGACGAGGCTCGCCTGATTACGGCTGAAATTGCCGGCATTGTCGTCATCAATACTTATATCCCGCAGGGCTACTTGCCTGAATCTGAGAAGTTTCAATACAAGTTGAAATGGTTCGAACGACTGTTAAAATTTTTCAAGAAGAATTTTGACCCCGCTGACCCAATCGTGTGGGTGGGTGACTTCAATGTAGCACCACAGCCAATCGATGTATATGACCCTAAAGGGTTGTTGGGGCACGTTTGCTTTTGTCCGGAAGTTACGCAGGCTCTGAATAAGGTTGTCCAATGGGGATTTGTCGATTTATTTAGACTGCACTGCAGCGAGGCTGGGCAGTATACGTTCTGGGATTACAGGATGCCAAATTCGTTTAAGCGCAATCTCGGTTGGCGATTGGACCATATAATGGCTACGAAACCACTGGCGGGAAAGTGCACGAATTGTTATATAGACAAAGAGCCGAGGGCAGCGGAAAAGCCGAGCGACCACACCCCCATTGTCGCGGAGTTCGACTGGTGAAATCAGTTTCCTTCTAATTTCTTGATTGACTGGTCGGCTTCTTTGCGAACATCCTCACTTGGGTCTTCCACCCTTGCTTTTTCGAGGGCAGGGAGGGCTTTTGTGTTCTTTACTTTTCCGAACGACCGTGCAGCTTCTTTTCGCAGTTCGGGGTCAGGGTCCGAAAGCAAAACATTCTCAAGGGCGTATCTAACGTTATCGTCAAAAGAAAATCCAGCCAATTCGGCTATCGCTTCCCTGCGCTGCTCTTTGTCTGGCGTCTGGAGCTGTTTGAGAAGCTCGCTTTTTTTGTATTGCAGGTTCATGTTCAATTGGAGCGTGCTTTCATCGAACCCCTGCGGCTGTACAACCACCGTTTGTTTTTCAATTACTGCCGGCGTTCTTTCAATTACCGTCGGCGGAGTAACAACATAATAATCCGGCCCCCGGTCGTACCAGTATCCACCGCCGACAATAACGGTTTCCCTATACGGATAATAGTACCGCCAAGGCGGTCCGAAGTAATAGGGATGATGATAAAACCCGTAACCGGGACGGAAGCCATGATGAAAACCCGGATGACCACCAAAACCAACGCCTATATATACATTGGGGCGTGCTAAAGCCGCATTCGACAATCCAATCAGCAAACTTACTGCTACTATTAACATATATTTTAACGTTTTCATCTTTATCCTTCCTTAACTTACGCTTATCCTAACTTTTCTACTGAAAAATCGGCCTTTATGTTCAGCCGTTTTTTCACAGATTTAGACGCTCTTGACCTCCCTTTTATTGCGAATAACGCTAAAAAAATTATACCATTCTGGCTATAAGACGGAATCCGACTGCAGGATGAAAATGTACTAATGATCAAGCTTACCTGCCGCCATGAAGCGTAGCGGAATGGCTCTCAGGTGAAGCACCTTGTTATCGGGTTTGAACTCATTTGTAGTTCTGTGTAAGGCATGACGCATCTTGAATTCGTGACGCAATATTGGCAAACTGAGTTTTCTTGAGGCCACGACGGAATACCACATGATGTTGCTCTTGGCCATCGTGACCGATTCCAGTGATACGCAGAAATGGCACGGTCCAGATCGAGCCGCCGACTTGGCACGATTTGAAACGGCCAGAGAGGTCGTATTCCCAGCTTCCAGGGTTACTTAAAGCGGCAAGGTCAACCTCGCTTGCCAAACGTTTTACTCTACTTCCATCCGTAAGAGCTGCTACCAGCGGCCCAAGGAATAGTGCCGTTCCCCAAACACTGGCAGATCCGCTCTTCCCGGATGACAGAAACATAATTTGCTTAGTAGTCAACAACAGTTTTCCGATGTAGTGCTTGGATACGTTGTGGATGAGCTTCGGCCCTAGATTTGTCCTAGCCTCAACTTCAAACAGAATCTCTTCTTCCATTGTGCCTTCCCGCTAACCCATGATTTATGGTTTTCAGATAAAAGCGATTTCTGGGCCTTATTCCACATAATACTCCAAACCAGAATGGCAATAAGTCAAATTATATCAATATCTTAGCGAACATCCTACCCTGTCCGCCGGGGCGGTTTTCAAGAAACCTGGGGTACTAGGATTCGGACCTAGACTAACTGATCCAGAGTCAGTTGTGCTACCATTACACTATACCCCAAAAATCGCATTGTTGATGCTCGATACTGGATACTCGATTAGGAATCGAACATTGGCAAATTTGAACTTACCTTACAAAAAACAGGTCTATATTGCAAGAAAATAAGGGCTGCTTTAATCACCAAGAGCGAGCAGTTGGCTGGTCACCGATATGTGCAGACATATTTTTATTGGCTTTGCGGTTTCGCAGGTGTTTTCAGGTAAAAGCCTATGCAGGGCAGTTGCAATTTCTGGCCGCCTTTTATATTTACGAAGAATATGTCCTTGAACACCTTCTGGTTGGCCTGTGGCGGCGGAGGGGTAATTTTAAGTTCGAGCTTATAGCGATTACCTATTTTTTCCCGGTTCGGGACAGTCATAATATTGTTCTGTGAAGAGACCGAGTCGATATCGAAATCCTCATTATAGTTGCTGAGCACCCATATTTCCCTTGTCAGCGGTTTTGCGGGTTCGGCCTTTAAGATGATAATTTTCTCTGGCGAAATACTAAACTTCTGCAGAACGGTGAACGGTATGGTAATTCCGCCAGCGGGGGTATTGGTCAGGGTGATATCGACATGTCCGCTGGGGGTTTTGCTGAGTTTGGCCATATCGACCTTCGGCTGGAGGACGAAAGTTGTTTTTTTCTCCGGCTCATTATAATCGGCGGTTATGAGGTCATTTGTCGATATGAAGCTTTTTATGGCAAACGGCTGGTTATCAAGACTTTTGATTGTGATTTGAGGACAAGCGGCGTTTTTGAGCGAAAGGTTCAGTATTCTGGGCTTATAATCCACTTTCAGGGAGACATTGGCCTTTACAGTGAGCTGGATTTTGGGATTGGTTTTGTCATTACTCGAGACATATAGGTGTTTCTCTATTGAGTCCGGGCGCTTACCTGCATTATAACCGACTTTCAATGTACCACTTTCGCCCGGGGCGTATTCCTTTTTCTGGAGTGTATACGGGGTACAACCACAGGTTTTGCTCACCTCTGTTATTATCAGTAAATCGTCTCCGGTGTTTGTGAAGTTAAAATCACAAGTGTTTTTTGAGTTTATACCAACATTACCGAAGTCATAGACCAACTTTTCAAAGGTGATTTGTGGGCCCTTTCTGCCGGCAGATAAATCCTGAACTTTTGCGGGGGCGGCTGTCGGCGCAGTTGCCTGCGGTGTCGTTTGGGATTCTTCTGTGGCGACGGCGTTCTGCTGGCAGCCGGGCTGTAACAATAAAACATAACAAACCCCAAAAATCGTCGGGAACAAGTATTTGCGGCCCATATTTCGCTCTCCAAGACCAAACTGTGATTAAGTTTTTGGTTAATCGAAGGTTTTTAGTTTAACCGGAAGTGGTTTGCAAGACAAGGAATTTTTGGTTTTAAGATTACAATTGGTGGTCTCTTGCAAAAGCGGCGCTAAACCATTACTATAGTGTGACAAGAGCGATTTGGTAGGGAGTAAATTATGGATAGACAGCACCCCGTGGTTTCGATAGTTGTGCCGGTGCTCAATGAGCAGGATAATATCGGCACACTTTATGAGCAAATTAAACAGAGCCTGGCTGACAAATATGACTATGAGATGATATTTGTCGACGACGGCAGCACAGACGACAGCTTCACGATATTATCCCGCCTGCAAAGCGATGACCGGCGAGTTCGGGTTATTCGCTTTCGCAAGAACTTTGGCCAAACGGCGGCTTTAAGCGCCGGTTTCGATTACGCGCAGGGTGAGACAGTCGTAGCCCTCGACGCCGACCTTCAAAACGACCCTGCAGACATACCCAAGATGATTGCCAAACTCGACGAGGGATTCGATGTTGTAAGCGGCTGGAGAAAAAAAAGGCACGACAGCGTCATCACGAGATTATTGCCCTCTATGATTGCCAATTGGCTTATTGCCAGGATTACGGGAGTGAAACTGCACGACTTCGGCTGTACCCTTAAAGCTTATCGGCGGGAAATTATCGCGGAAACAAGACTCTACGGCGAAATGCATCGATTCATTCCGGCACTTGCGAGTTGGAGTGGAGCGAGGATATGCGAGATGGTGGTCAACCACAGGCCGAGAACTGTCGGGACCGGCAAGTACGGCCTGGGACGAACATTCAAGGTGATTCTCGACCTTATAACTGTAAAATTTCTGGGTTCATTTTCCACCAAACCAATCTATATTTTTGGGGGTCTGGGTGTTTTGTGTGGAGGCGTCGCAGTTGTTTGCGGCGGGGTTGTGCTCTATCAAAAATTTATCTCCGTGCAACAGTTGGCTATGAACAGAAATCCGCTGCTGGTGCTTACGGCCATGCTCGTAACGGCTGCGATTCAGTTTATTTTGATGGGTCTGCTCGCTGAACTTTTAGTCCGGACGTATCACGAATCGCAGAACCGCCCAACTTATGTTATCAAGGAGGTTCTGGGATTTCCAATGGATTCGACAGGCTCACCATATAAGGTAGGCGGAGACCGACGATGAGCAAATTGCCGCGAAAGAGGGGACCTGCGAGGGGGCAATTGCAAACGCAAAAAACAGGAGCTTTTTCTGAGCACAAGAAAAACGGAAGGCAACTGGCGGTTATCGCCGCGGTAGTAATCCTGGCGGCAATTCCATTTGCACTGGGAAAATACTTTGAGCTGAGCTATCCCGACCCATTCGACAGCGGTGCCAACGTTTATTCAGCAAAGCACGTTCTGGAAGGGGCAAGAGTAGGGATTGAGGAGAAACCAAGCGCTGCCTTAGGAACACTTCTGGTGAACATTCTTGGGGTCTGGCTCTTTGGTTTCAATGAAATCGGTCCGAAACTTATCCAGGGGGTTTTACAGGCTGCGGCGCTGATTTTTATGTTTGTTGCGATGAGGAGGCTGTTCGGCACGCTCGCCGCGGCAGTCGGAGTGATAATCGCTTCTGTTTATCTTTCCTCGCCGTTGGTCGCCAAGTTTGGCAATGTAAAAGAGCAATATATGATAGCCTGTATGGTGATGGGGATAAGCTGTTTTATATTGCGGCAGTTAAAAGGCGGCTGGTGGTGGGCTTTTTTGGCGGGTGCCTTTGTTAGTTGGGCGCCCCTTTTTAAGGAGACGGGCTCATCTGCAATAGGAGCAATTGGGTTATTTGTTTTACTGCAGCCGATATTTCGGCACAGGACGTGGAAGCAGACGGGGATTGATATTGTATCGCTGCTGGCCGGTGCGGTGGCTGGGATGGCACCATTATATATCTGGATAATCCGGTGGGATGTGCAAGTGTCATTGCCGTATTCATTTGTGTGGCGGACTATCGGAGGACTTCTACCGAGGTATGAGGTATCGCCGCAGGTGAGCACTTATGTCTCGTCACTGAGAGCGACGATTTCTTTTTCTGAGCAGTGGCCGAAGGTGCTGCGATATTACCTTGCCCTGTGCCTGCCGGTTTCACTGGCCGCCGGCTCAATCGTCGCAAGAATCGGGAAAATGATTCTCAATCTGTCAAAAAGGTCCCTGCCTGCACCTCTGAGGTGTGATTATGACCGCTTCGTTCTGTTGCTTGCGGTCTGGTGGGCTTTTGATATGGCCTTTGTGTGGATAAGTCCGGCTTCGTATGAGCAGTATTATCTTCCGCTGACGGCCTCAGGCGCAATGACGGGTGGCTATCTTGTAGCTGTATATCGTGACAGACTCGCCGGGGCCGTATTCAAAGCCGGGTGGGTCGTTACAGGAATCATCGGCCTTGTGCTGATGGCGGTTATGTCCTGGCACATATTCTTTGGCCTGCCAAGAAGCCCATATTCAGGTATGAAATATTCTGAAAAGCGAAATGGCTACGTTCAGCGATGGAACGAAATTTGGCACCGCAGGCACGAGGGCTGGAAGGGTTCGTGGGAGGCCACGGGTGAGTATATACGCAACCATACACAGCCGACCGACAAAATTTATGTCTGGGGCTGGGTGCCTGGCATATACCTCTCGGCTCAGAGGTTCTGTCCTGCTCCTATCGCCTTTGAAAGCGAGATGCACGCAAGACCGCCGGAGCAGCTTGCCGAGGTAATCAGGGAACTGCTGACTGATTTTGAGAAAGAGATGCCAAAATACATAGTTGACAGCCGCAAACGGCACCTGCCTCTCAGCAGGCCCCAACTCGAGCTATGGCCTACAGTGCCGAAGGGCTTTATGGGAATACAGAAGCCGGCGCTGCTGCCGCCCGATAATAAGGAGTTAATCGCACAGTATGACAAATTGTGGAGCGAGGTTCTGCGAAAGAATTTTGGCGAGGAAGAGGCGGCGAGATATGAGGTGCTCCGGCCGTTCAGAGAATTCGTTATGAAAAACTACGAGCTTACAGAGCCACAGTTATATGTGATAACGGGGGACGGCCAAGTTCTTCACAGATTGTTCGGTGAGCATCGAGTATTCCAACTGAAGAAGTCAGCCACAATAGGGGAGCCGCATCAGTAGTGTCAAAGCTGAAGATATTAATGCTCAACCACGAGTATCCGCCTATCGGAGGCGGAGGGGGTTATGCTGGCCACAACATTCTGAGGCAATTTGCCGGTCGCAGCGACATAGAGCTTGACGTTGTTGTTTCCCGGCCACAGCGACCGACCGTAACAGAGAAATTGGCTGACAATATAACTTTGTATCGAGTGGGTGTTCAGAAAAAAGCGTTGCAGTTCTGGACAAGGGGGGAAATGATACAGTGGATGGCCGAGGCCTACAGAATCCATAAAAAGCTTTTGCGGGAGAATCATTATGACCTTGCCCATGCATTCTTTGGCTTTCCAACCGCTGCGCTTACATGGCGTACCACTTCCAAATTGCCTTATATTGTTTCGCTTCGCGGCTCCGATGTTCCAGGTGTCAACGTCAGATTCTCATTGGACTATAAATTATTGGCCCCTGTTTTCAGACGTATATGGAGAAATGCGAGCGCACTGTATGCCTGCAGCGAAGGGCTGCGCCAGCGGGCACAAAAGTTTATGCCCGAAGCCGAGATACACGTGATACCAAACGGAGTCGAGCTGGACAGGTTCAGGCCGGTTGGTAATAGACAAAAAATCGAAGACCTGAAACTTCTTACGGTGGGTCGGCTTTCGGTAAGTAAACGAATAGAGATGTTAGTGTCGGCTGTGGAACTTATACGAAAACAATTTCCTGTCGCTACGCTGAAGATAGCAGGCGGAGGTGGGCTTGAGAATCGGCTTCGCCAGTTCATAAAAGATAAGGGTATGGAAGACTGCGTTACCGTACTGGGCATCATACCAGCAGAAGAGATGCCTGAATTATATCGTGAAAGCGATATTTTCATAAGTGCGAGCGTGCAGGAAGGGATGAGCAACGCGATGTTAGAGGCGATGGCATCAGGCATACCGATTATTACCACCCGCTGCGAAGGCGTACAAGAGCTGATAGCTGACAACGGAATTGTAGTCGAGAAGGCTGATGCAGAATCGATTGCTGATGCCGTCAAAAGCCTTGCGAGGGATGAACGGGCGTATAATGCGATGTGTGTCGCGGCCAGGAAACGGGCGGAAAATTTCAGCTGGCAAAGAGTAGCCGAAGAATATTTGAAGCACTATCGAAACATCAAAAGCATACGCAGCTCTGGTGCCGCTGGCACTGATAAATAGCGGGGTATCTCGATGGGAAGATTTCTTTGCGTGACAATCGATACTGAACCCGATTGCGATATCCATTGGAAGCGGTCTGAGCCGTTGACCTTCGAGTCGGTTTTGTCCGGCATACCTGACATCCTGCGACCGCTATGGAATAAGTACGATATCAAGCCGGTGTATTTTGTTTCTCCGGAGGTTGTGCAAGATGACGATTGCTGCAAGGTCTTAAGGCAGGAGAACCGGCTTGGTGCTGAAATCGGTGCGCATTTGCACGGCGAATACATAGAGCCACAAAGAAAATACGAAAGCTTTGCGGGGACACTGAGCGACGAATTTCCGTGTTTTGCGTACAGCAGAGAGATTGAACTTGCCAAGATAAAGAACTTGACCGAACTGATTGCGAAAAAGGTGGGTGTTAAGCCGGTATCCTATCGGGCTGCGAGGTATGGAGCGGACCTCGATACGATAAAATCTCTGGAGGAGCTGGGTTACAAAATCGATAGTTCCATCACACCAGGCATAGACTGGTCAGACGAGGGTGGGCCGGACCATTCGCGGGCGCCAAAACAGCCATACTTTATTTCCGCGAAGGACTATTACTCGATGGGTGAGTCGGGCGTTCTGGAAGTGCCGATAACGATTTTGGGAAAGAGGTTTGTGTTTTTGCCCGACAGATGGGTTTATTACCGCTGGCTGAGGCCGACACATATGACTGCTTTCGAGATGAAGATGCTTGCCGGTGAATTTGTAAGAAGCTACACCGAACCGGTGCTGAATTTGATGTTTCATTCTATGGAGGTTGTGCCGGGCAGGACGCCTTTTGTGAGAACAAAGCTCGGCCAGAGGATGTATTTGAATCGGCTGGCGTCGATTTTGAAGTATCTGGCGAAGATGGGTTTCCAGAGCAAGACGCTGGCAGAGGTATATGAGGTAATTAGAGCCGGTGCACGGCTCGGCGGGTCGGAGCGATAAGCTATGTGCGGTATAGCAGGGTTTAACTGGAAAGACCAGTCGCTTGTCGAGGCGATGGGTGAGACGATGCGCCACCGCGGCCCAGACGACCGGGGGTTTTACCTCGATGAGAATGTTTCGTTAGGACATACGCGGCTGGCGATTCTGGACCTGTCGCAGAAGGGTCACCAGCCGATGCACTTTGAAAACCTTGTCATTGTCTATAATGGCGAGGTGTACAACTTCAAGGAAATCAGGGACGAGCTTCAATCCTTCGGCTACAAGTTCAGTTCAGGCACAGACACTGAGGTGATTCTGTGCAGTTATCATCGCTGGGGGCCGTCGTGTGTCGAGAGGTTCAACGGGATGTGGGCATTTTGCATCTACGACAAAGATAAGCAGACGTTGTTTTTGTCACGCGACAGGTTCGGTATAAAGCCGGTCTATTATTACTTTGACGGCCAGCGATTTATCTTCGCCTCGGAGCTGAAAGCAATCAGAAGACATACTATTGCGATTGAGACGGACGTGTCGGCGTCGAATTTCTTTTTCTACCAAAAGTATATCGGCGGGGATTTGACCATTTACAAAAACTGCCGAAAATTGAAACCGTCCGAAAATCTTCTGTTCGACCTCAATACAAAGAAGCTCGTCATCTCAAAGTACTACGATCTGGAAAGCGAGATAGCCAAGCGACACAGCATAACCGTAGACGAACGGCTGGAGATGGTGGATGAGATTCTCCAGGACGCGGTGCTCAAACGGCTGATAGCAGATGTGCCCGTCGGAAGCTTTCTATCGGGCGGGGTCGATTCGTCGCTAATATCCGCCATTATCAGCAGAAACAAGAAGGACTTTGACACCTTCTCCATTGGTTTCAGGGACGAATCTTATAGCGAGCTGGAGTTTTCCAAAGCCGCAGCCGAGCATATCGGGACGGCTCATCATTACGAATATATGGATGTTAACGAGGACATCATCGAACGGGTAATCGGCGAGATGGATGAGCCGTTTGGGGATTCCTCCGTTTTTCCGACATATCTTTTGTCGAAGATTACCCGACAGAAGGTTACGGTGTCGCTGTCAGGCGACGGAGGAGACGAGGTGTTCGGCGGCTACGACACCTACAGGGCATACAAATTAGCGAGGTACATACCCGCTCCGCTGGCAGCGTTGTCGCGGTATATTGTCAGTGCAATTCCGCCGTCGGACAAAAAAGTTACACTCGGCTTTAAGATGAAGAGGTTCGTGCGTGACTTCGATGCGGGTTGCAACAAGCGGCATTTGAACTGGATGGCGACCTTCGGCGAGGAAGCGAGAGAAAAGCTGTTGGGCAGTTGCTTTATACCCTGCGAACGGCTTATCAATTGCAGCGGCGAGGACAGTCTGCTGTCGGTGCAGCTAAACGACATTCACAACTACCTCGCGGAAGATATACTCAAGAAGGTCGATCTCGCCTCGATGATTGTTTCGCTGGAGGCGAGGGTGCCGTATCTGGACTATCGACTGGTTCCGCTGGTCTTGTCTCTTCCGGAAAAATACAAAATCAGATGCCTGACGACCAAATGGCTTTTGAAAAAGATAGCTGGAAAGTATCTGCCACGCCGGATAGCACACAGGCCTAAAAGGGGCTTTACAGTGCCTGTGAGCAGTTGGATTAGAAATAGCACCCTAATCCGGGAGTTTCTGACCAGTCGCAGCTACTACAAGGGGGGACCATTGAATTATGAGTATGCGCAGCGGCTGTTCTATGAACACATCTGTCGACGGCGCGACAATGCGAGGGAACTTTGGCTGATTTTTGTGTTTAATTACTGGATGTTCAAGAACCGCTAAAGAGATGAAAAATCACAAGAGACATTCTACGACGCTTGGATATGTTTGTTGAAGCAATAAGTCAATGTTTGCCTTTGAGGGTGAAAACCCATTTTCCTAACAGTTTATAGACTAAAACAGAATTATCCAGACAGAAGTAAGCATATTGGGCAGCTAATGAGAAGGAATTATAACTAAATTTCATAGTCCCCCTAAAATAGTCCCACAAAAAGTTAAGTGGTGGGCGTTTTTTTACTTCTCTATATCGTAATTGTATCTGATGGAACAGGTCAGTAAGCTCATCCGCCGTTATATTTTCAAGTTTAATAGCCCCGGCACTCCAGCGGTCGTCATGAGATTTATCAAACTCCACCATATCGTACATTTTTGAGCCAGGTGTAGGTGTAGTGTAATGAAGGTCTATAAAATTAGGCCTTATCCTTTCCAGCAATTTAACAGTGTCTAATATCGATTCTTTATCATCGCCTGGGGTTCCCATCATTAGTGATGCAGTCGTTAGAATATTGTTTTGCTCACAAATCTTAAAAGCTCTTTCTATCTGGGCGATAGTAAGCTGTTTGTCCATTACATTATCCAGGATACGCTGACAGCCTGATTCAACTCCAAATGACATGGTTCGACAATTTATTCTTTTTAGTCTTTCTGCCATTTCCGGCGTTAATGTATCCGCTTTGCCTTGGACCCCAATTATCAAATTGTAGTTCCTCTTTTCAATGCCGTCGCAAATTTCGTACAACCATTTTTTATTGATTGTCAGATTGTCATCGGTAAACAGCACAGTTTTGACTTTGTACTTTTTGACCAATTCATCAATTTCCTGTAGAATACTTTGAGGACTTCGGAAACGTACCTTCTTTCCAAAAATCTCTCTTAGCATTGGCTGACAAAACGTGCAATTAAACGGACAACCTCTGCTGGCGATAATAATGCCAACGGGCGGCACGTTTGGGAAGAGCGGTATTTGACGAAAATATTTTTAATCGTTGGGAGCAATTCTCTATCTGGCAATGGGAGAGTGTTTAGGTCTACAGGCTCCTCTCTTTCAGTTTGTATAATCTGTCCATCCTGCTTAAAGACTATGCCCTTTACTTTCTTTAGTTCACCTTGGTTTTGCAGCGTGTTCAATAACGGTACAATGTTTTTTTCCGCCTCTCCTACAACCACGATGTCTACAAAGTCGTCTTTTATAACCTCCAAGGGTAGTGCGGTTGCGTGAGGACCACCGACAATTATTTTTGCGTGTGGAACAATTTTCTTAGTAATTGCCGCTGCTTTGAGCACATCATCGTAAAATGGCGACAAAGCGGTAAAACCAACAACATCGGGTTTTTGCTTTATTATTCGTTTTTCATAAGCGGCCCAGCTATTGTCAAATGTCAGGTCGATAAGTTTGACATCAATCCCATTTTCTTTACAAACGGAGGCCAAATATATAATCCCCAACGGAGGATATATTGATAAGTTAATGGGCATACGTGGGAAAATGCCTCCCATTTTTGGATACACAAAAGTAACTTTCATTTTGAAACCTTTAATTAGACATCACGCCTTTAAAACACGTTTTGAAACACTCTTAAGTCTTCCAACTATAGTTTTGCTCATAATGTATTATAATGGGAAAATCATTGCGATTAAGTTACTGATTGCTTAATATAAATGCGATTATACTATTTTCCTGTTGTAAGTCGAATAATAACAACTGGTTATGAATTTGAAAGTTTTCGTTTAGCGGCGTATTTTTTGTAAGTACTTGTGTAACAGGAACTTTCTCGAGAAGTACAACGCTGAGAATTTGCAAGATTTCGCTCAAACTCATCGTCGAAAAACTGAGAGAAGCAAGTTTTAGCAACATCAGAACCGACGAGATTTAAAACTCGGGTTTATAGATGCGTAGAGGAGATAAAAAAATAAAAGTTTGCTTTATAGCGCCAAAGGCATACGAGGTATTCAATCCGGACAAGGGCGATTACGTCGGCGGTGCTGAGGTCGATTTATACTTTCTGGCAACCGAGGTTGCCCGCGACAGCGGCTTTGAGGTCAGCTTCATTGTGGCCGATTACGGTCAGAACAACGTGGAAACAATCGAGGGCGTAAAGGTCCTCAAATCGCTCAACTTCCGCAGCAACGTGCTGACAGGATGCTTGCAAACCTGGGGCGCCCTCAAGCGGGCCAATGCCGATATATACGTCATCGAGTGCGCCTCGCCGGGTGTGCCGCTGGTAGCGATGTTCTGCAAACTGCACCGAAAATTTTTCGTGTATCGCTTTGCACATTTGTTTGAAAGCGACGGAACCTACGTCAGACAGCATCCAATCTGGGGACGCCTGTTTAACTGGTCGCTGCGACAGGCCTATATCGTTATCTCGCAGAATATAATCGACGCTGAGAATCTGATGAGGCGGCTTGGCATAAATTCGCACGTGATTCCGAACGGCCATCGACTACAGCAGGTTCAACAACGGACTCGCGACACGATTCTGTGGGTTGGCCGTGACGCCTCCTTCAAAAAACCAAAACGGTTCCTCGAACTCGCCAAAGCCGTTCCGAATGAGCACTTCACTATGGTCTGCCAGACGCTTATTAATGACCAGTATTACGCAAATCTTATCGTAGAGGCCGGCAAAATCCCAAATTTGCAGTTTATTCGGCATGTCCCCTTCAACCAGATAGATTCCTACTTTCAGCGGGCCAGGGTCTTTGTCAGCACCAGCGACGCAGAAGGTTTCCCGAACACGTTTGTTCAGGCCTGCAAGTGCGGCACAGCGATACTGTCCTTCAGCGTCAATCCTGATGGCTTTCTCGATAAATACCACTGTGGCCTTTGTGCCGACGGCGACTGGGATTCGTTTGTCAAGATGCTACGAGACCTGCTTGTCCCGGAAAACGCTCAGCGGTATGGAGCAAATGGTCGGCGCTATGTTGAAGAAAACCACGATATCGTGAAAATTGCTACACTGTACAAGCAGATATTCGAGCAACTGACTGCAGGATAATTGACAGGTGATTGCCATGATAGCAACCATAGACGGCCTACCAAGTGTTCCACAAAGAGAGAAGCTCGTCAAGTGGACAAATTATCTTAGGCAAGAGGAGCTCGATGCCATCAAGCGGTGGCTGCTGCCGAAAGCAGAAAATCGCCAAAAGCTGCTGGATGTGGGCGGCGGTAACGGCATGCTGGCGAGAAAACTTGCCGATATGGGTTTCGTCGTCACCTCGATTGACCCTTCGCCGCAGACGCCGTCACACTTCCCTGTTGAAAAAGGGGATTGCACGAATTTGCCGTTTGAAGACAATAGCTTTGATGTTATATTCTCATCCTGCGTCCTCGAACATATTGGCGACCTCGACACCGCCTTTTCCGAGATGGGCCGTGTCCTCAGGAAAGACGGGATTATGGTGCACACGGTACCGACTCATTACTCAATGATATATACTATGTTCACGCAGCCGATTGGCTACCTAATCAAAATCGGCCTGATGCTCAAATATGGTTTCAAGTTCCTGGCCCGCGTGGTCACAAGGATGGCTCTGCCGGCCCGCCCCGAAAATCAGACCACGCAAGCATCGGCTCCATCCGTGTTCAATAAAGCCAACCTCAAACTGGCGTTAACTTACGCAAATCCGGTAAGATTCTTTATCCCCTGGCCTCACGGTGCCGCCGAGAGCTGCTTTGCGGAAATCCGCAACTGGAAGCCGGAGGTCTGGCACAGTAAATTCCGGCAGGCGGGCTTCAAAATCGTCGAGACCATATCTCTGCCCGCTGCATACTCTATGCACGTGGTCTTTCCTTTCATGTTTATGAAACTCAGATACTGGCTCGGTCGAAAAGGTGCTTCTACGGGATGCTCTTATCTCTTGATAAAACCCCAATCTACCCAAAAATGACACAAAGAACCATAAAAATTCTTAAGTTCATCGCCAAGGTGGCCGTCACGGTCGCACTTCTTGTCTGGGTCTTCAGCCGGATAGATTTGTCCCAGCTTGGGACGGTTTTCAAAACTGCACGCTGGAGTTTTCTCTGGGGTGTCTGGATTCTGGCTGTGATTGTCTACTGGCTGTTCGCGGTGAAGATGCGCCTCATTATGGAAAAGCTCAACTGCCCCGCCGATACTCATACTCTTTTCGCTGTAAGTATGATTACCTCGCTTTACGGTATGGTCCTGCCGGGAATGGTCGATACCTCCGTAAAATGGTATATGCTCAAACAGCATACCGGCAA
Source organism: uncultured Planctomycetota bacterium (assembly GCA_963827315.1). GTDB lineage: Bacteria > Planctomycetota > Phycisphaerae > Sedimentisphaerales > Anaerobacaceae > CAVXEF01. The sequence goes on from CAWHAL010000003.1 coordinate 66,990, forward strand.
AGGCAGCAACGTCTTTACCAGTATGGTCTACAATCAGTTCACCACGATGGTGGTGATAATTATAACCAGTCTGGTTGCCCTAGTTGCTGTCAATCCGGGCGGCAAGTGGCAGCTCCCCGTTGTCTGCTCCATCGTAATTGCAGCCATTATTGCGCTCTGCCTGCTGCTGCTGCACGAAGCATCCGCATCCAAAGTCGCCGATGTCTTTCGCTTTCTGCTCAAGCCCTTCCCGCAGGCCGTCCAGAATATCGTTTCAAAAATCATCAAGGAGCTCTCCACATTCCGCACCGCCCCCCGCTCGTTTCATCTCATCCAGTTGGCCCTGGCCTTTGTAAGCTCGACCGTCCTAAGCTCAATAATCTATCTGTTCGCCGCAAAAGCCGCCCGAATCGACGTTCCCCTCGGCATCCTCGTCTGCCAGTGTGCGCTAATCTTCATACTCGGCCGGCTGCCCATCTCCGTTGGCGACCTCGGCGTCCGCGAAGCGACCATCGTCGGCTCGCTGGCGCTTTATGGCGTCGATGCCTCCTCCGCCCTGCTTATGTCCCTTGTCATTTTATCGCACAGAATCCTGCTGGCTTCCATCGGCGCCGGTTACTTCCTCGCCTGGTCCAATGTCAGAAATACCAAAACCTCCTCACAGGGCTGACACAACCGCAAGGCGTAAAATGTTCCAAAGGCAGTTGCCGCGGGTTTGAATTCCGTGTCGCTTGAATCAGCTCTTTTCCCACACCCCTACTATGGTTTTCTGAATAAACTCGAAATCAAACCTCTTGAGGATGAAGTGATAGTATCGGCCAAGCGGGAGTTTCGTCATTACTCCCATTGCATATATCCGCATAAACCGGGGCTCAAAACCATATCGGGTGATTAATTGTTGCAGTCTGTTGTTATCAAACGACTGCAGATGTCCGTATCTATGAAATTCGTGGCCGCATTTTGGGCACACCACCTCGCACGATTTCAGGTCCTCATCGTAGGGTGTTGTTATTATGAAACGACCGCTTTTCCTGAGCACCCTCGCCACCTCGCTTAGGCCCTTGTTCAGTTGCTCGTCCGCCAAATGCTCGATCACGTCGCAACAGAACACGGTATCAAAACCGGCATCGCCGAACGGCATATCGGTAAGCGACCCTTTCTGAATGTCATTCGAGGTTGTGTATAAATCTATTCCCTTTGCGTCGAACCCTTTGGCCTTCAAAAGTTTCAATAATGCGCCTGAGCCGGCTCCGATGTCGAGGATGTCGCCAACAATGTAAGGTTTCACAATCCTCAACAGAACCGATGCCACCTCATCGCCCTTAAAAGGCCTTCCTTTTTCATATTCAGCGACAAATATCCTTTTCTGATAGTCCTCGTTATTGGTCATGTGTTTCTCTCCGTCCAGCACATAAAAGAAACAATTCCTGTAATTTTCCCTGCCTTTAGCATACGGCAAACCTCTCGCACAGTTCCTTTACCCTGGCCTGCACCTTCTTTTTGACCGTTTCGTCCACCATGTATTCGGTCTGACTTATTGTCTCTACAGATTTCAGGACATCCTCTATAAGGCCGGCTATAGTTTCCATTTCTGCTGCCTCCATCCCGTTTTTTGTTACTATCGGCGTACCTATCCTGATTCCGCTGGTAACCGAAGCCGGCTTTTCATCAAATGGAAGTTTTATCTTATCGACGATGATGCCGCAATCTTCGAGACTTTTTTGTGCGATGACGCCGGTCAGGCCCTTTCTTGAGTTAGCGACGTTTATCAGAATCATATGGTTGTCCGTGCCGCCGGTGAGGACATCATAGCCCAAATCGATGAGGTTACGAGCCAGATGCTTTGCGTTTTCGATGACTTTGAATTGGCGTGTTTTATACTCGTCGCTGAGCGCTTCTTTGAAAAAGACCGCTTTGGCTGCTATGTGGTTAAAATAGGGCGTGCCTTGGATGCCGGGAAATGTTGCCTGCTGGATGTGCTCCCATAACGGCATATCCCTGCCCCATGCCCTTACTCGGAGGTCGTGGTCTTTGCCCATTAGTATAAGGCCGCCCCGGGGCCCGCCGGACTTGTATGTACTTGTCGTCGTAAAATGCGCATAGTCTATCGGAGAATGGTGAGCACCGGCAATTATGAGTGCGGCGATGTGCGAAATATCGGCCAGCAGGTACGCACCCACTTCGTCCGCGATTTCTCTGAACTTTGCGAAATCTATTTTTCTCGCGTAAGCACTGGCGCCACATATAATCAGACTGGGTTTGAACTTTACGGCCTTGTTTCTGATGACATCGTAATCCAGAAGAAAGGTTGCCTTATCAACGGGATAGCTTCCTATCCTGAAGAATTTATTGGCAAGCGAGCCGGCTCCTCCGTGCGAGGGGTGTTCTCCCTGCTCTGTGCCGAGACTTAATATCTTATCGTTCGGCTGGAGCACCGCGGTTAGTACAATCTGGTTCGCTGCGGTTCCGGAATGAGGCTGAACATTGGCGTATCTTGCATTAAAGGCTTGTTTTGCTCGAGCAATCGCCAGGGTTTCTATTTCGTCGACGACTTCACAGCCGCCATGCAATCTGGCTTCCGGAAAACCTTCCGCGGTCTTATTTTGAATTACCGAGCCCAGTGCCGCCAAAACCGCCCGTGAGCATTGATTTTCCGCGGCGACAAGCTGCAGAGTGCTTTGCAGCCTTTTGTACTCCTTCGATATTAGTTCATGAATCTGAGGGTCTGCTGGCTTCAGAACGGCTAATATTTCATCGCGATGGGCTTCAAAGTCTGTTTTGCCTGATACCCTTTGGCGTATTTGCAAATCCTTCCCAACCATAGGGCAGATATCCTTTCTGTTTTTACTGATTTTTACTTGGCCACAAAGAGCCTGAGAATATCGTTGTACGTTAGATACAAAAACACCGCTGCAATCAGGACCAATCCTGCGTACGATATCATTTCCTGTACACGGAAGCTCAAGGGGGCGCCTTTTATTTTTTCGACGAGCAATAGGAGAAACACGCCACCGTCCACCACCGGGATAGGCAGGAAATTTACAACAGCTAAATTGGCACTTATAAAAGCAAGTAAATATAAAAATGTAGTAAACGAACGTTCAACGGCTTTGTACGCCATCGTTGCTATTCCCACGGGGCCGCTCATAGCTGCGGGGCTTACGTTTCTGGCCAGGAGTCCTTTGATTGTAGCATATGTTTGAACAATGAAGCCGACGCTTTTCTTACAGGCCATCACGAAGGCTTGGACCGGCCCGTCGGCTTTATATAACCTTTTCGTGAATTCAAATGGTATGATTTCCGCTGGCTCTGATTTGACGGTGATAAAGTTTTCATCAGCCGCTACGTCCACTGCGACACCGCCGGTTGTGTGCTCATCAAGGCGATATTCAATCATAATTTTCCTGCCGGTATCTCGCCTAAGCTGGCGGATTACATCATAGAAACTTGAGACCTCAACACCTGCGACAGTTGTTATCTTGGCTCCCGACGGGATTTCCAGCATGGGTGGGCCTGCCTCTGTTGTGATGGTCCTGGCAACTACCGGATGCTCAGCGTCAAGAGCAAGACCAATGCCAATCATTACACGGTCGGTGCCGGCGGTGCGCTTGGGGACAACTACAACTGTAATGGTTTTCTCGGCTTTATCCGGAGTTGCACGCAATACTTTGATGGGTAGCTCTTTGTTCTCGTGTGCTGTAGTAACTTCACGCATCTGGTTATAAGTGGGATTTTCAACGCTTCCTACGGCGAGGATGATGTCACCAACTTTGAGCTTACTGCCGCTGCTGTCTTCTGGAAGCTTGTCTGAGACAAGTGTAACTTGCAGGCGCGGCACCATGGAACAGATGTGCGCCAGTTCGGATTCAGAGCCAACCTCTGTTTTTCCGATGGTTAAAGACAACGGTAGTTGTGATTCAATTAACTCTGGTTTTCTGTTTTGGCTGGTTCGCTCAGCTAAAATCGTTACCGCCGGGACAAGGGCTTCCTGAACCACCTTCTCGAACTGCCAGTAGTTCTGAACGTCTTTGCCATAAACGGCTTTAATTCTGTCACCCGGGCGAAGCTGCGTCCTGATAAATAAATCGTCGGCGTCAGCTTTGCTCAACTGGGCAATTGTCAGGCTCAGCGGCTCGCTGATGCCGAAGAGCCTTACCGGCATACCCAGCATCTCCTTAGCTACAATCCCAAACTCTTCCTGCGAACCATCCGGATGCCTTACCCTCAGCGGAATTTTTTCACCAGTATCTGACAGAACCGCCGCAATCATAATATCACTAAAGTCGAGGTTGTCGCTTTTGCCTGCTATCTCGATTATTTCGTCACCGGGCTTTAATCCTGCGCACGCTGCCGGTGAATCGGGTACCACCTCGCCAACCACGGCGGGAACCCGTTCTATACCAGCCAGGTAGACCCACATAAGAATCACAATAGCGGCAATAACGTTGAAAGTAACACCGGCTGCTATCACCACCATACGGACAGTGGTAGACTTGTTCCCAAATGCTCGGGGGTCGTCACTTTGTTTATCCGCTCCGATGTCTTCCTGCCCCAGCATCTTCACATAACCGGCTATTGGAATAAGTCCGATGCGGTATTCTGTTTCCCCTGCGGCGCCTTTTCTGCCAATTGTGAAGCTGAGTCGGCCGTCACCATCGGGGTCATTGTCTTTTGGGAAAAACTTCGGCAGTATTCTAAACCGAAAACCATCCGCTGTTTTTCGAACGCCAAATAAGACCGGCGGCAGGAAAATCGAAAACGTTTCAACTTTTATGTCAGAAAGTTTGGCAACTATGAAGTGACCGCACTCGTGAATAAAAACAACCGCGCTAAAACCAATCACGGCGAGAAATATATTCCAGGACACAGGCAGAAGCCGCTCCTGCAATTTATCGAAATTGGCGATGAGGAGATAAGCGACTGCCAAGACGACGATGGCAGGTAATGTCAACGGTGAGTATTTTTTTGCCGAACCTTTTGCTCCCGACATCCGGTAACCTCCAAATTTGCAGTTTTACTGGATTATAAGGCGTTAGTTTCTTTGCGCTCTTACACTTTTATGTTTCTGCGCTCTTTGTTTAACTTCTTTTCTGGCCCAGGCGTCCGCCTCCAGAAGCTCCTCGAGCGATGCGGTGTGTTTGATATTATGTTTGTTCAGGCAATGTTCGATGAGTTCGACTATGCTGACAAACCTGATTCTGCCTGCCAGGAACTCCTCGACCGCTGCTTCATTTGCGGCGTTAAAAATGGCTGCGGCAGTGCCGCCATTTCGGGCCACTTCATAACCTAAAGGCAGTGCGCGGAACGTCTTTACGTTGGGTTTTTCGAACGTGAGTTTTCCCAATTCATCGAGTCTCAGATGTTTTGAAATCCCAGCTACCCGCTGCGGATACGTCAGGGCATATTGAATCGGAAGACACATATCTGGCGTGCCGAGCTGAGCTATTACCGAGCCGTCCACGAATTCGACAAGTGAATGGACTATGGACTGCGGATGAATTAGAACCTCAATTTTTTCAGCCGGCATATCAAAAAGCCAGTGCGCTTCAATAACTTCGAGCGCCTTGTTCATCATAGTTGCTGAGTCGATGGTGATTTTCGGCCCCATATTCCAAACCGGATGTGCCAGCGCCTGCTCGGGCGTGACATTTTCGATATCTTCGATGCTTGCTTGTCTGAATGGTCCGCCGGAACCAGTGAGGATAATTTTGCTCACCTGCTCGCGAGGACCTGCCTGCATTGCCTGGAAGATTGCTGAGTGCTCGCTGTCCACCGGCAAAATAGTACAGCCGTTTTCCCTGGCTGTGCGCATAAGCAGCTCACCTGCAACGACAAGAGACTCCTTGTTCGCAATGGCAAGCCTTTTACCTTTCTTTGCCGCTGCGAGAACGGCCGGCAGGCCCGCCACGCCGACAATCGCGGTTAGAACAATATCGGCGTCGTCTGATTGTGCAATCTCTGTCAGACTCTCCGGGCCAGCTGAAATCTTAACATCCAAATCACCTACCAGATTGCGAAGCTGCTTCTCGCAGGCGGCATTTGAAATAGCGATAAGTTTTGGCTTATGGCGTTTTGTCTGCTCCGCCAGAAGTTCAACATTGTTGTGGGCGCTTAGTGCCACGACCTGATACGCCGGCCCAAGCGCATCAATTACCCGCAGTGTATTTCTGCCAATTGAGCCTGTAGAACCCAGAATAGCGATACGTTTTACCATAACTATTTTTTGCGATTTAGCTTTATCATTATGAGAAGTTCTGCACTCTATATCTCGCACTGGTTTTTTTATTATACCGCTTCAGTATGGAAAAACCACTCCCAATTTGTGGTTGTCCTGCTAAGTGCGTTTGGCATAACACGGATAGACGAATGGAGAGAAATGATACCGCGGTTTTGGGGGCGAGCTCTAATGGCGGAGAATGGCTACTTCGGGACAAGTGTTTAATTTAGGTCCGATATTTGTGACGGGTCGGAAAATGTGGCCCTCATACTAAGGTTGTATAGTCTCAGAGGACCATAATATATGCAGTAGGTTAGGTATTTTCCGTTTTGGTAGGGGCAAGAAAGGTATATTCGATATTTTCTCGTCCTAATAGACAGCCCATAGGGGGAAATGCCGAATTTTCGGCTAATTGCGGACTATAGACAGCTAACCACAGCAATCTCAGGAGGTTTCTGAGTGTTTTTGGTGGTTTCAGTTGTTGCTTTGAGCAGTTAAACCTCTCACCGCGTTAAAAGAGATGAGAGGAGATTGTACAAAAGTTTTAGAGAAACTTCACGGAAGAAATCAGTGTTGTCAAAAAAATAATGAAGGAAATTTCCAATTACAGAACGCTTATCTTTGGGGGTAATAATTATGTTCACACAAAAACAAGTTTTAATCAGGGTTTCCGTGTTTTTGTTGACGTTATGTTTGATTTCCAGTTTTGGTTTACAAGTGCTCGCAAAGGAAAAGATTCAGAACGAGCAAGTTGGTTTATCTGAGATGCTTTGCAAGGGAAACACAGGTGGTGACTCGTCCTCGCAGCTTGGGTACAAGAAAGACTCTGTGGGGTGGATGGGTCGCTTATTTGGCCCAATACTAAAATACACCCCCCAGGAGATGGAAGCGCCGTACACCGCACTTCCAGAGTCATTTGAAGCATGGAAAAATTTCAAAAAAAATATGGAAGAAAAGTATGGCACGAGTATCAGTATAACGCTGGACGACCATCATCAACAAATCCTCAATGGGCCAGGGGCTCGCAAGGGACGGAATATCTTCTGGTGGAACTTGACTCTTAAACAAAAGCTCTGGGAAGGCGGCAAGCTGATTTTCAAGGCCAGGGGAAGCATCCCTGACAACGAGCCTCCCAATGGCATTACGTCTCTGGTTGGCACTAAACTCAACCTTGACTGGGCAGCTTCCGAAACAGCATCGTTCTATGTGGCGAATGTTTACCTTGAACAAAAGCTCTTAAACGACAAGCTCCTTATCGCAGCGGGTAAGTTGAATTTTCCCGACTATTTTGACGAGAACAAAGTGGCAGGATGGGATTTCTTCTCTCACTCTTTGGCTAAAAACCAGGCATTCCCCCATCGGTATCATACCATTGGTGCCTTGGGACGGTATGATTTGTCAGACCAGCTTTATGTGCAGGCTGGTATAAGTGATGCACAAGGAATCCGCTCAGAAACAGGTTTTAAGACTGCCTTCTACGGCGAGGATTATTTTATAACGATGGGTGAGCTGGGGGTAAAAACCAAAAACAGCAAAGGACTCGAAGGCAATTATCGCTTTGACCTCTGGTATGACCCACAACCACTAAAAAGGCATCTGGGCGGTCCTCAGCGGGATACAATCGGCTACGGCATCAGCTTTGACCAGATGCTGTCAGAAAAAGTCGGTGCTTTTCTGCGATACGGCTGGGACGATGGACGTGTCCGCAAATTCTCCAACTACTGGAGTCTCGGGGGCACCTGGACAGGCCCAATTTCTACACGCAGCAAAGATGTCCTGGGGTTTGGTTTTGGACAGGGCATTACCCACCACGACTACCAAGAGGCCCAAAATGCCACACACACAGAGAGTATTTTCGAGACCTACTACAAGATTTATATTACTGAATGGTGTTCACTTACTTTAGACCTTCAAACACTTCTTAATCCAGGAACTAATAGTCACAACGATACTGCTATTATTCCTGGTATAAGGGTCAAGATGGTCTTCTAACATATTGGTGAAAGGCAGAATTTATTGGCGGATAGGATAGAATCAGATGGAATTGAAAGGAGATTTAATATGAGCGGTACAAAATTCTCTGTCAAAATCAGGAAGGAAGTATGGTTAACGGTGTTACTTGTAGTAACAGCTGGTATTGCGGCGGTGCTTTTTCTCAGCGGGAAAATGCCCGTGGTATCCAGGGCGGAGCCGGCCAAAGAGGTCGAAAAGGTAGTTTCCCCCGAGGCGGTCAGACCTGCAAAGCACTTTAAAATTCTGCATATAATGAGCTATCACTTACCGTGGAAATGGACGGAGGACCAGTTGGCGGGATTCAAGGAGGCTTTGGGCGGCCTTGATGTAGAGTACAAAGTCATCCAGATGGATGCCAAACGACACAGCGATGAGCAGTGGAAACGAAAGGTTGCAGCCCAAGCAAAGGAACTTATCGGCACCTGGAAGCCGGACCTGGTGTTCACAGATGATGACGATGCCCAGCAGTACGTTGCAAAGGATTATGTCAATACGGACATACCCTTTGTTTTCTGCGCAGTTAACGCCGAACCCACGGAGTACGGATTTGTAGGCAGTAAAAACGTAACCGGTGTTTTGGAGCGGATACACTTTACACAGGCTGTGCAACTGCTGAAACAACTGGTCCCAACCGTTCACAAGATAGCGATCATCACGGATACAGGAAAAATGTGGGTTCCTATAATGGAAAACGAGATGAAGCCGAGCGAAAGCAGACTGCCGCAGGGTGTAGAGGTTGCAGGTTACTATGTGCTCAGCACCTTTGAGGAGTACAAGAAGACGGTGAAAGACTGCGAAGGCAAGGTCGATGCACTGGGGATGCTCGGTGTTTTTGAGTTTAAAGATGAAAACGGTAACAATGTGCCATTGGAACAGGTACAACGCTGGACAGTGGAAAACAGCAGGTTGCCCGATTTTACATTCTGGGATGACCGGGTTAAGAAAGGTACACTGTGCGCAGTTACGGTTTCAGGAATAGCTCAGGGCCAGGCAGCTGGCACAATAGCCAGAGGGATATTGCTCGAAGGTAGAAGCCCCGCCGGTTATCCAATGAAGGCGACCGAAAAAGGTATACCCATGGTAAACCTTGCCAGGGCTAAAAAGCTAAATATTAACCCGGCGTCAAGTGTGCTCCTGACGGCTGAAGTTGTCACAGAGTTTACGTGGTGATAAGCTGTGAAACTCAAAATACGAGAGAAAATTCTGATAATTACAGTTACGACCTTTTTGCTGGCGACCAGCGTGAATACGCTGTTTATCAGCCGGATGTTCAGAGAGGGGTATTCTGCTGCCTTGCAGTCAAAGATGGACGTTATTGCTAACACGCTCAGGTCGCAGATGGAAAGACTGCTAAGTCTGGGAATCGACATGGGTGATATCGAGGGATTTGAGGCCCAGTGTCAGGAGATACTGCACAAACACAAAGAGGTGACTTACGTTATGGTGGCGCGAGTAAACGGCAAGATATTGTTTCACAATGACCCAGCACGTCACGATACAATGATAAACGACCCTGGAATTCTCAAAGCTCTTAAACACGGCCGGCAAACAGCTTGCCTGTCTGAGGTCAGTGGACGAACGTACTACAATACAGTCGTTCCGGTGCAAAACGGTTCAAACGAACCTACCGTCGCTGTGGTAGTGGGGTTTCCCACTAAACTTATAGACAATAAGGTACAAGAACTTCGTCAGGACAGCTTTATGGTGGCTCTTGCGTCTTTAGGCTTTGCGACATTTTTATTGCTGTTCGGTCTTTCGATTTCAGTAACAAAACCCTTATCCAGCCTTGTTACAACGATTCAGCGTATCCGTGACAGTTCGGACCTTGACAGGAAGGTTATGGTTGAGTCAACGGATGAAATCGGTGTGCTTGCCAATGCTTTCAACGATATGACCGGAAACTTGAAGGTCCTTGTGCAAAAAGAGAGGAAACTTGCGGCTCAGGCAGCAATCGCTGAAATCGAGCGCAAACGAGCGGCGGAGTTAGAAAAGGCCTACAAGGAGCTGGAAAGGGTTAATCAGGAACTGAAGGATTTTGCTTACATAGCAGCCCACGACCTTAAAGCACCATTGCGAGCGATTGGAAGCTTGGTGGGGATTATATCAACAGATTATGCCGATAAGTTGGATGAGCAAGGTAAGGAGCTACTAAAAATGCTTGTCGGCAGAACACAGCGGATGAGCAACCAAATCACCGGTATCCTTTACTACTCTGAAATAGGACAGGTTGAAGAGAAAAGAGAAAGAGTAGATTTGAATCTCATCGTTAGAGAAGTCATCAGCAGTATAGACGTGCCCAAGAATATCGAAGTAACGATAGAAAATGAGTTGCCCACGGTAATCTGTGAGAAAACTCGTATTACCCAGGTGTTTCAAAATTTGTTAAGTAATGCAGTAAAATATATGGACAAGCCAAAGGGCCAAATCAGAATCGGCTGTGTCGAAGAAGATAGTTTCTGGAGATTTAGTGTTGCCGATAACGGGTGCGGGATAGAAGAGAAGTATTTTGAAAAGATTTTCCAGCTTTTTCAGACACTAAAGAGACGTGATGAGGTTGAGAGCACCGGCATAGGCCTTTCGTTGGTGAAAAAGATTGTTGAAATATACAACGGCAGTGTCTGGGTAGAATCACAACCAGACCAGGGCAGCATATTTTTCTTTACGCTGCCAAAACAAGAGACAAAGGTGAAAAATGAGGAACTCCAAGCCAATATTGTTAGTTGAAGATGATGATGCGGATGCATTGTTTACCAAGCGAGCTCTCGGTGAGCTTAGAGTTACCAACAAGCTGGTTCATACGGTCGATGGTGAAGATGGATTGGAGTATTTGAGGGGCGAGAGTAACCAGAAGCCGTGTGTTATTCTATTGGATTTGAATATGCCGAGGATGAACGGATTCGAATTTTTGAAAATTGTGAAAGCCGATGATGAGCTGAAAAAAATTTCTGTGGTGGTTTTGACCACCTCTGAAACAGACGAAGATGTGGTTGAGAGCTTCGGCTTGGGTGTCGCCGGTTATATTGTCAAACCTGTTGACTATAAGCAGTTTGTCGAGGCGATGAAAACAGTAGATATGTACTGGACTCTAAGCAGATTGCCGGACGGTGTAAGGCAGCCGCCTTCGTTGAGCAGCGCGTATCGGTCGGCAACGTGAGTCCTTACTTATGTAAAACTAACGGAGAGGGCGGGATTGGAACCCAAATTCGCAGGGCGAATTTCCATAGGGGCTCCGCCCCTCTGGCGTCGCTTGCTTCGCTCCTGTCACCCCGACGACGTGGGAAAATCCTTTTCCCACACCCTTTTGGGGTTCGAGTTTTCCATCCCAAAGTAAGCAACTTCAACGGAGAGGGCGGGATTCGAACCCGCGGTACGGTAAACCGTACACACGCTTTCCAAGCGTGCTCCTTCAGCCACTCGGACACCTCTCCACAAATCGTCGCACGTCGCTTGTTACTCTAAATTCTCCGTTCGCCGTTTCTCGAAAAAATCCTGTAATTGTTTTGCGCATTCGTCAGCTAAAACGCCGCTGGTAACTTCCAGCCGATGATTAAGGCGATTATCCTGCACGATATTATAAAGGCTTTTTACCGCGCCTGTCTTTGGGTCGTCGCAGCCGTAGACCAGCCGGTCAATCCTTGCTAAAACAAGCGCACCTGCGCACATTGGGCACGGTTCCAATGTAACATACATTGTGCAGCCGTTCAAATGCCAGTTTTCCAAAGCTGCTGCAGCCTGCGTAAGAGCGATTATTTCAGCGTGAGCGGTCGGGTCCTGCAACTGCTCCCTCTGATTATAGGCCTTTGCGATTACCTGGCCGTTATGGACAATTGCCGCCCCGATGGGCACATCACCGTTTTCTTCGGCGATCTTTGCAGCCTCGATAGCTGCGTGCATAAAGTGCTCGTCTGAATTGTTCAGTGCAGATTCGGCAGGACTGTTATTCATCGAAGACAAATAATCAATAAACAATAGTCAATAATCAATAAAGAATACCCCCAAGGGGACTCGAACCCCTGTCGCCGGGATGAGAACCCGGTATCCTAGGCCGCTAGACGATGGGGGCATCGCAAACCTTATTTTAATAATAAAATCAAGGTTTGCCACACTTTTTTGACAGCGGGGGGTTTTTCTCAAACGGTATAAGTGGACGATGCTGTGCTGCCGCCTCTGCCGGTCCAGTTCGTGTGGAAGAACTGGCCTCGCGGCTTATCAACTCGCTCGTAGGTGTGTGCGCCAAAATAATCCCGCTGTGCCTGGAGCAGATTTGCCGGCAGACGCTCGTGGCGATAACCGTCATAATAAGCCAGAGCCGAACTGATTGTCGGAACCGGTATACCGAGTTTGACCGCTGTAGTTACAACCCGCCGCCACGAGACTTGTGCCTTTGTTACCGCTCTTTTGAAGAACGGGTCAATCAGAAGATTTTCGATATTCGGATTTTTATCGAAGGCTTTTTTAATCTCGCCCAAAAAGGCCGAGCGAATAATGCACCCGCCGCGCCAGACAAGGGCGATGCCGCCGTAGTTTAGGTTCCAGCCGTATTCTTTTGCCGCTGCCCGCATCAGTTGGTAGCCTTGTGCATAGCTTACAATCTTCGACGCATACAACGCCTTTCGCAAATCATCGACGAATTTGGTCTTGTCGCCCTTAAACTGGGCCTTGGGGCCTTTCAAAATTCCAGAAGCCTTGACGCGGTCGTCCTTCAAAGCTGACAAGCACCGGGCAAAAACGGCCTCGCCTATCAGCGTCAGCGGCTGACCAGAATCCAAAGCTGCTACCACCGTCCACTTGCCTGTGCCTTTTTGTCCCGCCGTATCCAAGATTAAATCGATTACCTCGTTACCCTGCTCATCCTTATAAGCCAGAATGTCTCGGGTGATTTCAATCAAATACGAATTAAGCTCGCCCTTGTACCACTCGGCAAGCACATCGCGCATCTGGGTGTTTGATAAGCCCAGCCCTTCCTTCATCATCTGGTATGTTTCGCATATCATTTGCATATCGCCGTACTCGATGCCGTTGTGCACCATTTTTACAAAGTGTCCCGCTCCATTTTCGCCAATCCACTCGCAGCACGGTTCTCCCTTATCCGTCTTGGCGCATATTGCCTGGAATATCGGTTTGACGTGCGGCCACGCTGGTGGTGAGCCGCCCGGCATCATTGATGGGCCTTTAAGCGCTCCTTCTTCGCCGCCGGAGACGCCTGTACCGATATAGAGTTTGCCTTTGCTCTCGACGTACTTGGTTCGCCGAATGGTGTCGGGGAAATGACTGTTACCGCCGTCGATTATGATATCACCATTTTCCAGATGAGGCAGAAGCAGTTCGATAAAATCATCGACCGCCTGACCGGCCTTTACCATCAGCATAATTTTGCGAGGCTTTTTCAAAGAGGCGACGAACTCCTCGATTGATTTACAGCCGATGATGTTTTTGCCTTTTGCCCGGCCGTTTATAAAATCGCCCACCTTTGAGACGGTGCGATTGAAACAGGCGACTGTAAAACCCTTGCTTTCCATATTAAGGATAAGATTTTCTCCCATGACCGCCAGGCCTATCAGGCCGATATCTGCCATTGACATTTTTTGCTGCTCCTTAAAATCGTTATTTTGTTATTAACTTAAACTATGTTTTCGAATCTATCTTTGAAGGCCCACAGCCCTATTGATGGGTTGGAGATGAAGTAAATCCGCTCACCATTTGCCAAAGTATTCAAACCATTTCTAAGCCGATGTGGGTCGTAGCGTTTTAGCATATCAGAAAGCTCGGCATATTCAAAATTCACGCTCTCTATTTCTTTCCGCTTCAGGCCGCCGGGGCAATAGGTGATTTTGAACCTGCCTTCGGAAGAGCCGTGAATCAGATGTGCCGCAGCGCTGAGATTTTCCTGCAAATCCTTATTTTGTTTTACCAAATCAAGTATACGCTCGGTTCCGACATAACCATATTTTCTAATCAATCTGTCAATCTGTTTATCTTCACCAAACCCATCAACCCCTGGTGCAAGGACAATTAACTCGCCGCCGTCAGCTATCGCCATCCTTGTCCTGTAAATGCTCTTGTTCCCAAGCCAGGTGCTCTTATAGCTCGAAGGCTCAAGATACACTACTATTTTCTCGAGAGGCTCTTCAAGTAACACTATGTTCACTTCAAACGAAAGCTTCGCCGCCTTGCTGAAACATTCGATATCGTCTCCGATAAACAGTCCTCTGCAGTGCAGTTTACCGTCATCAGATGCGCCTATTACGGTAAGAACGTAAACGATAGGCAAATCCTTCGCGAAATTTTCCTGGGCGTAATTCAGCACTTTTCGTACTGGATTGTCAGCCCGCCCCATTATTCTTTCCATACCATAAACCGCACCGAGGAAATGGCTTTTGTTAATTCCCTCTGCTCCGCCGGCGCCGACAAATATGTTCTTGTTGTAATTAGCCATCCCGCTTACCTCGTGCGGAACAACCTGCCCGATTGACAGAATCAGGTCGAAACCACCCTCGGCAATAAGCTTGTCCACCTGTGCAGGCCAGCTGTAATTGACCCGGCTTTTACTAACCTGCCTTACATATTCTGCCGGAACCTCTCCGAGCGTAACCAAGTCGCTTCGCCAGTTATGCTTGCGGAAAAGTCCTTTTGGCGTCTGACCGTACATCTTTGATATTTCCGAATCGGTCATCGCGAAATGAGTCCCTGTTGCAGGAAGAATATCAGTTAGTTTGTTGCCGTAATATTTCCACGCTGTAGAAGTAAGTTCTCCTGCACGGGAGTGACATCGCGTAATGTCCGGCACAACAGCCAGCACCTTGCTTTTGCTGCCGAGTTTCTCAAGGGCCGAATGCAGGCCTTCTTTGAGCTGCTGTTCGGTTAAGCTGGTATTTTTGTCTCCTCGGCTATACAGCAACACTTCTATCACCTCATTTTATCCGCTGAAAAAGTTTCTAAACTCCGCTGAAAGCTGAGAATCCGCCGTCAACGGGTACGACAATGCCGGTAACAAATTTTGCCGCGTCACTCAGCAGCCACAAACAGGTTCCGACCAACTCCTCAGGCTCGCCGAAGCGCCCTATAGGCGTATGGTCAATAATCGTTTTGCCACGGGGCGTCAGTTCCTTGGTCTTTTCATCAGTGAGCAGGAACCTATTTTGCTCGGTAAGGAAAAAGCCCGGCGCAATCGCATTTACGCGGATATTTTTTGAATAGTTCTGACACATATGTACCGCCAGCCATTGCGTGAAGTTGCTCACGGCTGCCTTGGCTGCCGAGTATGCGGGAATCTTCGTCAGTGGCCGAAACGCATTCATACTCGATATGTTTAATATTACTCCTTCGCCTCTTTCAGCCATATGTTTTCCAAAAACCTGCGAAGGCAGCAAGGTGCCGAGAAAATTCAGGTCAAAAACGAACCGAGTTGCCTCGGCAGGCAAATCAAAAAATGATAATTCCGCTGAGGTAGTAGCTTCTTTCTTGTTGCCGCCTGCGCCGTTTATCAGGATGTCAACCTTGCCGAATTCTGCGATGATTTTTTTACAGGCTGCTGTTATAGAGTCTTTCTGCAGGACGTTGCACTTTACAGCTATAGCGGTGCCGCCATCGGACTTAATCTGGTTGACAACATTTTCGGCGGCTTCCTGGAGTAAATCCAGCACAGCAACCTTCGCCCCTACAGCGGCGAGTGCCTTGGCAATCGCGCCGCAAAGAACGCCTCCTCCTCCGGTAATCACTGCGCTTTTATCTTTTAGCTTGAATAGGTTCTTCATTTTCTGTGCCTCTGGAATTTTCTAATCTATAAATATAGGCTTTATGTGTCGCTGGTGAATATTTTTTGTTACCTGCTCGGCAATTACTTTCTCGTGTTTTTCCAGTGCATCCAAGTAATCCTCGCCCATTTCAGCGGCGATTTTATACGCCACGTGCAGAAGCTGCCGAAAGTTAGTGTTATATTTATCACACGCCTGGTTATGGCGTAATGCATCAGCGTATTCAACCGGCCCCCAGCGGTCAGCAATTTCCGGCACCGGCAGTTTTTCTTTATTAATATCAATAACCGTCTTATAAGGGCCGCAGAGTTCGTCAAACCGTGTCAGAGCCTGTCGATAAATTTGTTTTGCAATCGCAAGACCGCTTCCGCCGGCCATCGCCAGACCGACAATTTCTTCCAGCCAGGTGGTGCCGGCAGTCTTTAGATGCAGACCGGCATTGAACTTCTTCAAAGCCTTATTTATCGGTTTGTAAATCGAGAACTTGTCACTACCAGAATGAATGCTTAATTTCAAGTTTTTCGGCAGGCCGAACTCCTCAGCCGCAAAAGCGATAACCGCAAGGTCCTGATTAAATTCTTTTTCGAATCGCGCAACATCACCGACATAGTCGACACCTTTGTTAAAACGCCCTGTAAATTTTGGTGCAATTGTTTGGGCAGGAATGCCCTCATCGGCTATCGCAGCCAAAATGAAAAACATCTCAATCGGCGTCTGAGGCGAGTCTGTCTCGTCCATCGAAACTTCGGTAACAAAATTGTCCGCTCCTTTAGCTTCTTCGATGTGACGGTAAATCTTTCCAGCCTCTTTTACTGCGAGCAGAAATTTTTTCGCAATCGCTTCGATTTGCTTGACTGTGATGGTGAACTTTTCGTCAATACCGGCAATAGTTAAAGAGCCGGCATACTTTTTGTATCTACCCACGAAGGTCTTGATATCGGCTTCATTCGCAGTTTGGCCTGTGAAATCCGCAACATCGAGGGTGAAAAAATCGCTCGAGTCGATAAACAAATCAGCATTTTTAAGGCCGATGTGGTCTGCATCGACACGGTATGAGCCTTTCCATTTAAGCGCTCTTACCGCTTCATCCGCTTCTTTGCGAACGCTGGCTGGCGCTGTCCCGATGATTGTATGTTCCCTGTGCGATTTGTTCCAAACCGGCGTAATGTTAACACCAAGTTTTTTGGAATTGATTATGGCCTGTAACTGGGCTTTTCCCTGATGGCCGAATCTGTCACCGATTCCAAATGAGTATTTCTCTAAAATCAAGTTTTTTGCCGGCGAAAAATTGGTTTCGTATTCAACGGGTTTCTTGGGGCAGCCAATATAAACAATCTACCCCATAAAGCAAGCTAATTTTACCTCCCTCCGACAAGACCTTTGGTGTCTGGCGTCAAGTCCTTGTAGCAGCACTTCGTGTTGCGTATGTTCTCATCCCGCCTGCCTCAAAGGAGCAACTTTAACGGAGAGGGCGGGATTCGAACCCGCGGTACCCAAAGGGCACACCGGTTTTCGAAACCGGCTCGATCAGCCGCTCCGACACCTCTCCGTAACGACATTTCCAGCTATACACCCGCCGACCTCAAATTGCAAGATTAAATTCAGAGTGGAGATATGCCCAATAGCTGATATTTTCAAAAATTCTCGCCGACATGAAAATATTTAGCCGAAAGACGTTGAAACTAAGAAGACGTTTACCTAAAATCGCACTGATTGATTATTATCGAAAGTTTCTGGGTTTGCGAATGTATATCATTCCAGCCATCGACTTGCGGCAAGGTAAGTGTGTCCGCCTCATTCAGGGTGAGTATCACCGGCAGATAATATATGAGAATGACCCTGTCAAGCAGGCCAACCAATTTATCTCATCTGGTGCGAAGTGGCTTCACATCATCGACCTCGACGGGGCCAAGCTCGGCAAACCTGTCAATACCGAGACAGTGTCCGCAATTTCAGCTCTCGGAAAGCTCAAAATCGAGGTCGGAGGCGGAATCAGAGACGAAGCTTCAATAAAACAGCTTCTTGATATGAATGTTGAGCGTGTGATAATTGGTACAAAAGCTGTAAGTGATTTTGAGTGGTTCAGTAAAATGGTTCAGAAGTTCACGGGCAAAATTGCGATTGGTCTCGATGCCAGAGGTTCTAAGGTTGCCACTCACGCCTGGACGAAGGAAAGCCCCCGACAGCTTCTCGAGTTTGCCGTCGAGGCTGCCAAACTGCCGCTGGCTGCAATAATATACACCGATATCGCGAAGGACGGTATGATGACAGGGCCAAATCTCAAAAGAACAAAGGCTGTAATCGATGCCGTTCAAATCCCCGTCATAGCTTCAGGCGGCGTAAAAGAGATAGCCGATATAAAGAAGCTCGCCGAGTTAGGTGCCGCAGCGGTAATCATCGGCAGAAGCTTATATGAAGGTACACTTAACCTTGCTGATGCGATAGAGGCTGCAAGATAGGCCGAGTCAAATCTGAACAACACCGACAGATGCGAGAACCTTTCTGCATGTGCAGTGATTTCCTAAGTGGCACAGAGCAAGCTGCGAAGCCCTGAATTCTATCAGCCTTGCGAGTGCCTCTGCCTGCCCGTATCCGATTGTTATATGGGGTGAAAATTTCTCAAAACTTGATTTCTCACGGTAATTCTTAATCCAGAGCAGGGTTGTCTCTGCAATCTCGTCATTTCCGTATATCATATTCCCTGTCACAGCATAGCTGAAATATCTCGCCAGTTCTTGAGAGACTCTTTCGTGAATTGCCTGAAGCTGCGGCGTCTTTTCCACCTTAAAGGCTGAAACCTTTTCGCCCTTCGCATTTTCTGTAACCTGCACGCCGATGACTTTCAGCTTGCCCATCGGATTTTGCTCAGCTATTTCTTCGAGAATCTTGCCGGCCGCACCAATATCGCCATCTTCAATGCAACCCATCACAAGTGAAATATGCGGCAGGCAGTTGCTCTTATCCAGAACGATTTCCGAACAGTATTTCCGCACTAATTTCGCATTTACCTTAATTGCTTTGTCCGTCATCGCCTCATCAGGCAATAGTACAATGTCGACAGCTTTTCTGCTCATTTGATTTGCCTCGGCTAACCGCCGCCCCGATTCACGGCCTGACTATCTGAGTGCCGACACCCTTGTCGGTATATATTTCTAAGAGCAGCGAGTGCTCAATTCGTCCGTCGATGATATGCGCCTTTTTCACGCCGGCATCCAGCGCCGCAAGGCACGCCTCGACCTTTGGAAACATCGCATCGGTAATGATGCCCGCCTCAATCATTTCTTTTATCTGTTTCTCGTCCAGACTTGAAACCCTGCTGTTGGGGTCATCGCGGTCCGCCAGTATGCCGTGAGTGTCACTTACCATAACCAGCTTTTCAGCGCCTACTGCGCCGGCAACCATTCCCGCCGCGCTGTCGGCGTTGACGTTCAGTTTCCCGCCCGTCCTGTCTATTGCTATCGGTGCGATAACGGGTATCGTCCCGGTTCCGCAGAGCGTCTTCAGCAAATGGCCGTTTACATCTGTCATTCGCCCGACAAGGCCGACGTCAATCTGTCGCCCGTTTTCGCCCGTCAGCCGCAATGGCTCCGCAAACAATACACAGCTGCTCAGCGAATGCAGACCCGTCGGGTAACAACCCAGCTCCTTTAGCATCTCACAGAGCGGAGTGTTAATCTTGTTTATGAGCGTATGCTCCACTATCGTCAGGGTCCGTTCATCGGTGTATCGGCGGCCCTGCACCCAGACCGGCTCAAGACCTGAATCCTTCATCGCTTTTGTGATGGCTTTGCCGCCGCCGTGAACGATAATAGGCTGTATCCCCACCGTTGCCATAAACGCGACATCAGTCAGCAGCTTTCGCTGCAGGCACGCCTCGTCCAGTACACTGCCGCCTAATTTCACAACAACGATTCGGCCGCTGAAGTTGCGGATATATTCCATCGCCTCAATCAAGGCGCCGGCTTTCGCTATCGCCTCTTCCATTTAAGAGTCACTGCCTAAAATAAAAATAATGTTTCGGTAAGAGCCGCAGTGTATTGCTGCTGATATAATTCGTCAAGTTATATTTGTCTGCCGTCGGGTGCTTCGCTGAGATTGGTGCTGCCGGTGTAAACAGCGGGCAGCAAATTTTTGTTTTGCGGTTCAGCTTTCGAGTAGAAACGTCACCGGCCCATCGTTGACACTGCTGACATGCATATGCCCCCCGAAAACTCCCTTCTCAACTGTCACCTGCCGCTGGGCTATTAGCTCAGCAACCTTTTCGTAGAGTTCCTTTGCCAAAGCCGGCTCAGCCGCTGCATCAAAACCCGGCCGACGTCCTTTCCGACAATCACCGTGAAGTGTGAAATTACTGACTAAAAGAATCGACCCGCCAACATCGCTGACACTTCGATTCATTTTGCCTGCATCATCAGCAAAGATACGGAGATTCACTAATTTTTCCGCCACAAACTCTGCATCTTTTATAGTGTCGGTCTTGCCGACACTTAAATAAACCAATAGTCCCTTGCCGATTTGCCCGATTAATTCGTTATCAACCCTAACTTCTGCCTGCAAAACTCGCTGTATGACTACCCGCATTATGGTGGCTCCAACTCGCGGCGATGCACTCGCTCTGCGAACGATGAGTTCATCTACAACTGTGTTGCCTTTAAGAATCTTTTCAAAACCGCTGCACATTATAATCAAAAGTTACCCCAAAACAAAATCCCATTTATCTTACAATGTTTGTTTTTTGCTCTATGGTCTGTCCTTGGTTACGGGAATTTGCGGCGTTTGTATCTATTGTTAAGCCTCGCAGGAAATGACGCCTTCATAGAGAAATTGGACGAAACTCTTGACAAAATACTGTTCGAGAATATAAAGTCCGCAGGGAAGTAATGTCACAGCCGTCTCAACTACCGCGGGAGCATCTGAAGGTTCGGTCGTTATAGAGACGGCCAAAGGAGGTTTGTGATGATGCGTACTGGCGACCAGGGTGAGGAACCTACCTCTTTTATTCTGGAAGGACTTAAGCGACTTCGAGTTCACTAACATGTAGCATGAAAGAATAGGTATGAATGCTAAGATGTGCCTTTGTATTGTTTCAATACTGCTGTGCCTGATTGTGGCAGCATGCGCAAATGCCTGTTGGATTGCAGAAAGGTAGAGGCGATACTCTCAATGAACCCATTGAGCCAATCAGTGCACCTTTCCCAATGCCCAACCTCCAGCGACCGGTTTTTCCCGCCCGTGTGATTGACATCCGTAAGCATGGTGCGGTCGCTGACGGCAGGACCAGGAACACGGAGGCTTTCGCCAAGGCGATTGAGGCCTGCGCCGCTGCCGGCGGCGGGCGTGTGCTGGTGCCGGCCGGACGCTGGTTTACCGGCCCGATTCATCTCAAGAGCAACATCGAGCTGCACCTGGCTGAAGGTGCAGAGGTTATTTTCAGTAACCGGTTCGAGGATTACCTGCCGCCCGTTCTGGTTCGGGTGGGCGGCATTGAGCTCTATAATTATTCGCCGCTTATTTACGCACGCGATTGCGAGAATATCGCCGTCACCGGTCGGGGCAAACTCAATGGCAACGCCGAGGCTTGGTGGCCGTGGGCAAAACTTGAAACACGCAGGTTCTTCGATATGGGCGCTGCAGCTGTGCCGGTCGAGCAGAGAATCTTCGGCACAGAGAAAGATGCAATCAGGCCCAGCTTTGTCTCGTTTGTCAATTGCCGCAACGTGCTGCTGGAGGGCTTCACAATCGGCGGCGGACCTAACTGGACAATTCATCCCATCTATTGCGAGAATGTGATTATCCGCCGGGTTAATGTCGTGACCAGCGGTCCCAACAACGACGGTATTGACCCCGACTCCTGCAAAAACGTGCTGATTGAGCACTGCCGTTTTGATACCGGGGACGACTGCGTCGTCCTCAAGTCTGGTTATAACGAGGACGGATGGCGCGTCAGACGACCCACCGAGAACGTGGTTATGCGCCACTGCACCAGTAACCGCGGCCATGGCGGTCTGGTCATCGGCAGTGAGATGTCGGGTGATGTACGCAATGTCTACATGTACGATTGCCAGTTCGGTGGGACCGATCGCGCAATTCGCATCAAGTCAAAACGCGGGCGCGGCGGTGTAGTCGAAAATGTCTGGGCACGTGATTTGAAGGTCAAAGATATGCAGCGTGAAGTTGTCATCTTTGACATGGCCTACAGCTCGGACACAAGGCAACCCAAGACGGCCAAGCCGCCGGTCTTCCGGAACTTTGACATCCGCAACGTGACCGCTGAAGGGGCGCCAACGGCCATCCTGATAAATTCGCTGGAGGATTCACCGGTCGAGAATATCAGACTGGAGAATATCACTATCCGGTCTAAACGCGGAGTCATCTGCAGTAATGTCAGGAACATCATCTTCAACAACGTCCAGGTGTCGCCTGAACAAGGCCCCGTATACAGTATCACTAACGGTAGTGACATAAAGATACAAAAGAGCATTGCTCCCCAAGGAACTGGTGTTTTCCTCGAGGTGGCAGGTGCGCTTTCGTCGAATATCAGGATTATCGACAGCGACCTTTCAAAGGCTGTCACGCCTGTCTCAACTACCGCGGGAGCGTCTGAAGGTTCGGTCGTTATAGAGACGGCCAAAGGAGGTTTGTGATGACGCGTGCTGGCGACCAGGGTGACGGAACTTATGTCAACCCGATTTTATGCTCTGATTATTCTGATCCCGACCCCATCGCGATGGGCGACGATTTCTACCTGACTGCGTCGAGTTTCAACTGTATGCCCGGCCTGCCTATTCTGCACTCGTGCGATCTTGTCAATTGGACAATCGCAGGGCACGCGCTCGAACGTTTGCCTATGGTCTGTTACGACCAGCCCTGTCACGGACGAGGGGTCTGGGCACCGGCCTTTCGATGTTTTGACGGGCGGTTCTGGATATTCTTTGGCACGCCCGATGAAGGTATTTTTATGATAACTGCGCCGATGCCCACAGGTCCCTGGTCTGCATTGCACCAGGTCCGGCAGGCGTCAGGCTGGATCGACCCCTGTCCCTTCTGGGACGACGACGGCCAGGCGTATCTGGTTCATGCACTCGCGGCAAGTCGCGCTGGTTTGAACTCCGTGCTCGTTCTGCATCGAATGACGCCGGATGGCTCACGTCTTCTCGATGATGGACATGTGGTGATTGACGGGCATTTTCACCATCCGATTGTTGAGGGCCCCAAGCTCTATAAACGTAATGGCTGGTACTATATCTTTGCACCGGCTGGTGGTGTTAAGGGTGGCTGGCAGGCCGTGTTTCGCTCAAGGTCGCTCGATGGCCCCTACGAGGACCGCATCGTTCTGTGTCAAGGTAACACTGACATCAACGGCCCGCATCAGGGCGGATGGGTCCAGACATCGGCAGGTGAGTGTTGGTTCCTGCACTTTCAGGATCGCGGCGCCAATGGGCGCGTAGTCCACCTTCAACCTATGCAGTGGAAGGATGATTGGCCCCTGGTAGGCGAGCAGACCAAAGCCCCGAATGTCTTTGAGCCGGTCCTGCGCCATACCAAACCGAATGTGGGCAGGAATTCTCCGGTAATTCGTCCACAGGCCAGTGATGATTTCTCCTGTGCCAGGTTGGGTCTGCAATGGCAGTGGATGGCAAATCCCAATCCCGCTTGGTATTCGCTCACTGCGTCGGCGGGGCGGCTGCGATTGTTTTCTCAGGGCACGCCCTCTAAACGCTGTAATTGGTGGCAGGCGGGCAACCTGCTTCTGCAAAAGCCGCAGGATATGCACTTTCGTGCCACGACACATATGAAACTCAAGGCCGCGGCACAAGGTGACCGAGCGGGACTCATAATGACCGGTAGCATCAGCGCCGCACTTGTAGTTGAACGGACTGATGATGGGTGGCGGTTGGCGCTTTACATGATGAGAGACGCGAATCAAACCGAACCGGAAGTCGTTGACGTTCTGCCTTGGAACGACGATGAGGCCTTCTTGCGTCTGGAGATGGAGGAGGGCGTCGGCCGGTTCTCACTGAGTCGGGACGGAAAGCAGTTCACGTCCATTGGGCACGTACTTCATCCACGCAGTGCCGTTTGGCTGGGAGCTAAAGTGGGAATGTTTAGTTTAAATCCCGCAGACAGGCCCAGTGGGGGCTATGCAGATTTTTCTTGTTTTAATTACGAGGCCTTGTAAACTCGTGGGCCATTGCGAAGAAACAAAAGGCGAGGTCGAGCCAGTCGTGTTGGCCTGGCTTCGAGTAAGTTGAAGGGAGTGGATTTTCAAGAGAATTTGACATCTTCATTTTAAAAACTAAAAAATTTTAATCCAATGAGGTTAGCGCAATAATAAGCCCGCCAAATTCAACAACGTCATCTATCGGCAGATTCCGTTGGGTGATTTGCGCACTGCTTTTTTTCGCATGTGTGGTCAATTACATGGACCGACAGGTTCTCGGCCTGCTCAAGCCTGACCTGTCCAAAGCATTTGGTTGGACGGAAATGGATTATGGCCGGATGGCCATCGCCTTTCAATTCACCTACGCCGTCGGGCAGATGCTGACTGGGCCGTTCATCGAGTTGATTGGGACGAAGTTCTCCTACGCTCTCTCGGTTTTGGTTTGGAGTTTTGCGGCCATGTCGCACTCGCTTGCGAGGTCGGTGTTCGGCTTCTGCTCGGCGCGTTTTGCATTGGGCCTCGGCGAGTCGGTGAATTTCCCGACAGCAATCCGGACCGTGACGGAATGGTTTCCGCCGAAGGAACGCTCCGTGGCCACGGGCATTTTCAACACCGGCTCGAACATCGGAGCTGTGGTTGCGCCCGTGCTCGTGCCGTTTATCGTCTTAGGCCTCGGCTGGAAGGCGGCGTTCATCATGCTTGGAATGGCCGGTTTGGTGTGGATAGGTTTCTGGCTGACCCTTTACGACCCGCCGGAAAAATCAAAGCGGGTCGGTCAGGGGGAGCTCGCCCACATTCGAAGCGGCGTGGCGGTGACAGCAGAGCAAAAGGTTTCGTGGACGAAGCTGCTCGGCTATCGCGAAGCGTGGGCTTACTACGGCACTTGTGTGCTGGTCGGGCCGGTCTGGTGGTTTTACGGATTTTGGTTGCCAGACTTTTTCAACAAGCAGTTTCACCTGGACCTCAGGGGATTCGGATTGCCGCTCGCGGCCGTCTATACGGTTACCATCATCGGCAGCATTGGGGGTGGAGGGTTGTCCGCGTGGTTTCTCCGTCGCGGCTGGTCGCTTAATGCGGCGCGGAAGACTGCTTCACTGATGTGCGCCTGTTGCACGCTGCCGGTCATCTTCGCAACGCACACCCGGTATGTCTGGCTGGCAACGAGCTTCTTCGCGATGGCCGCCGCCGCCCATCAAGGCTGGTCAGCCACGATGTACACCGTCGTCTCGGACATCTTTCCCAAGCGGGCGGTTGCGTCTGTGGTCGGCTTCGGCGGTATGCTGGCTTCGTTCATGTCGATGGGCTTCTTCCAGCTCGTCAGCAGCATCCTGCAAGGCGAAGGCACTTACCGCACGATCATGCTGATTTGTGGCAGCGCGTACGTCGTTGCCTGGCTGATTTTTCACCTGGGCGTTCCGCAAATTAAACCCGTAGAAGTCAAATGATTAGCTATTAAAGGTAATTTTTATTTAAGGAATGTGTTTATGAACTACAAGAAGATTATAGGATTTGTTTTGGTGGTTTGTATTTTTCATTTAACGGGATGTACGACTGAAAATACTGCCAAGCCTGATGCTGTCGTCGCAGCCGATGGCAACAGCCGGTCCAAGACGGTGCAGGATGCTAATAACGCCGCGACGACACCGGAGCGCAAGGTGCGCATTGTTCTCGTGGGTGATTCGACGGTCACAGACAACAAAGGCTGGGGACTTGGTTTCAAGCGTTTCCTCACTGACCGCGCGGAGTGCATCAACGCAGCCGCCAGCGGCCGAAGTTCCAAGAGCTTCATCAACGAGGGACGCTGGGCGCAGCGCTCGCGCTCAAAGGCGATTACTATTTGGTCCAGTTCGGCCACAACGACGAACCCGGCAAAGGTGAACGCTCGACAGACCCCAACACCACTTATCGTGAATTCATGACTCGCTACGTGGACGAGACCCGCGCCATCGGTGCCAAACCTATTCTGGTCACCTCGCTCGTGCGCCGTCAGTGGGACAAATCCGGCAGCGGTAAAATCAACTCCAGCCTGACGTCCTACGTCGAAGTGGTAAAGAAACTCGCGGAGGAGAAAAACGTGCCGCTCGTTGACCTTCACGCGCGCAGCAAAGAATTGTGCGAACAGTTGGGCAAAGAAAAGTGCCACGAGTTCAGCCCCATCAAAGACACGAACCAGTTCGACGACACGCATCTCAACGCCAAAGGCAGCGAGATATTTGCCCGTCTTGTCGTCGAGGAACTTGTCCGTGCCGTGCCTGAACTGGCATCGTGCTTCCGCAGCGAACCGGGCCCGGACTCCACGAACACCAGGGCCAAAGTCTTCGATGTCCGCCAATTCGGTGCCAAAGGTGACGGCAAAACGCTCGACACCGCAGCCATCCAAAAGGCGCTCGATGAATGCGGCAAGGCTGGCGGCGGCATCGTGCGGCTGGCGCCGGGCACCTATCTGAGCAAGCCCATTTTCCTGAGGAGCAGCACCACGCTCCAGCTTGATGAAGGTGCGACCCTGCAAGCCACGGATGAACCAAACGATTTTGCGGACCCGGAAAACAGCAACAGGTTTTTAGCATTCGTGAATGGCTATACTCTCACCAACATAGCCATCACCGGCAAAGGTACGATTGACGGTGCCGGTGCACGCTGGTGGGTGCCAGCCGAGGAGGCCCGAAGAAAAACTCCAGGTTTTACCCTGCCCCGTCCGCGAATGGTGCTCCTGTCTGGTTGCATAGGTGTGCGCGTCCAAGGCGTCACACTGGCCAATTCGCCGAGTTATCACCTCGTCCCCAGGGATTGTGAGGACGTGGACATCGAGAGCGTGACTATCCGCGCCAGAGGATTCACCCAACACGGACGCCATTAACCCCGGCGCCAGTCGCCATGTCCGCATTTCCAAATGCGTCATTGACGTTGGTGACGACAATATCGCCATCAAATCCGGTCACGCGGACACGGCGCACCCGAACGCCGCCTGTGAAGACATCGTTGTTACCGACTGCACGTTTCTTCACGGCCACGGTATGTCCATCGGCAGCGAAACGTTGGGCGGCGTGCGAGGTCTCACCGTTCAGCGTTGCACCTTCGAAAATACCGAGAGCGGCATACGAATCAAATCCGCTCGTGGCAAAGGCGGGTTGGTGGAAAACATCACCTGCAGCGACATCACGATGAAGAACGTGAAAACTCCCATCAACATCTCCGCCTATTATCCCAAAATCCCCAAGGAAGATTCGGCGCAGCCTGTCACACCCCTAACGCCCATATATCGCAACATTCACATTACGAACCTCACGGCCACCAGCCCGCGCAGTGCTGGCCTCATCGTCGGCCTGCCCGAGTGTGAAGTGTCGGATGTCGTGTTGGAAAACGTCCGTGTCTCTGCTCCCGAAGGTCTGACGATTCGCAATGCCAAAGCAATCAAACTCAATAACGTAAAGGTTGAAACACAGCGGGGCCAGCCATTCATATTGGAGAATGCAGAGGTCGAAGGATTGGAGCAGACAAACAAGTAGACAAACACTGACGGTGGACGTATTGTTGTTCCTGCCGGTCTATGGCTTGCAGGACCAATT
>CAWHAL010000004.1:0-698664 GCA_963827315.1 uncultured Planctomycetota bacterium
GGGCTTAAGAGCAGTCTGAATCTGTATCTCGAACAGGGTGCGGTTGTAATCAGAGCATCTTAAGGAGTCCCCAGAACAGTCCTACGATACCTAATGTGAGGGCCAGGCTGGCAATGGTGCCGACGGTATCTTCTTTTGTCCATTTGCAAAATTCCCAGTTGGAATTCGGGAAAAGTTTTGTATGGTCAAATCGTGTTGGGTCGGCATAACTTTTCTCCATTTCAGCCTTGTCCAGTTCACGGTCTGCAATAACCTTTGTTTTCATTTTGACATAGAAACGGGCTATATTCTCTTCCAGTCCCTTGTCTTTGGTAATTAGACTTAGGGGAATCAGGATGACAAACGGCAAAAACGAAGCAATGAGATATTGTACTGTCAGTACGGTAGAGGGCTTCATATTTACCAGGTCCAGCCCTATTATTCTGGCGACCATAAGTTCGGTCTTCAATCTGCCTATACCGGTCATCGGAGAATTTGCATCTTCCGGATTGCTCCTTGCCACTTTATCAAAGTATATACTTGCAGGAGGGATTACGATTTCTTTATCTATTTTTTGACCTGCCTGAGCAGCAAGTCCTTTTTCGACATCTTCGTTCGTAGCAGACGAATTGTGAACAACTGTCTGCGGATTGGTTTGCTGGGTAAGCCATTTCGATTCTTTGACCGCATTAAACCTCGGCAGTACTTCCGGCATAATTGCGAACAGTGTCGCGCAGATTATTACCTGTACATATACAGCTTTGAGGCTCAGACGTTTCCAGAACAGCAGAAGCATTACAGGGGCGCCGAAGATGATATTTAACGAAGGCAGCATCTTGATTATACCAATCAGACTCGTGGTGGATACCGCGACGTAAATAGCCAGCAGCAGGATAGCGGCAATGGCGATTCGCGATACGCTGATGTAATGATGTTCACTTTTGTTTTTGACAAACGGTTTATAAAGATTTCGAACGAATAATGCCGAGAGGTAAACACAGTTGAGGGCCAGTGCGGCCATATTTGCCGCCAGAATGCCCGCTATCATAATGCCTCTCAAGCCTGTTCCCAACAAGTTATTGCTCATCACGCCCCATGCGGTGTCCGGGTCGGAGATTGAGCTTTGGTAGAGAGCAAAAGCGAGCAGGCCGCACATCGCCCACATAATCGTAAGAACTCGTTTGGTGTAATTGCCGCCTATGTTACCGATTCTTGCGGTCAATTCATCTTTGGCCGACCCGTAATGGGCCATATTGCCCTGATGGCCGGTAATCCCGATAACATAGTTAGCCAGTAGATATGCGGCGATTGAGACCAGAGAAAATTCATCCAGACCGGTGCCGAAAAAGTACAGCATATGGTCGGGTACCCTTGCGGAAAACACACTCCAGCCTCCCAGTTTCACAATCGCAATCGGTATCATCATTATTGAAAATGCGAATATCAGAAGTCCCTGTATCACGTTGTTCCAGACAGTTGCTTTGAGACCTCCCATTATTACGTATGCGCCTACGAAGATTGTATATATCACGTAAAACCATGCGTCCGGCGTATAAGATATATAAGCGCTGATTTGGTCTTTTTTGTACATACTGTCGAGGGCTTTGTATCTTTCGACCTTTTCGGGTGCCAGTTGCTTTACCCTGTAGCCTTTGTCAAGCTGGAGGTATTCCTGATACATCTCCATTTTTTGTTTTTCTTGGGCGGTGCATTTTTCAACCGGTTTGACAGTCATTCCCTGAAACGTCCGTAGCGAGATTTTGTAGCTCATACCGGTAAGGATGATGGTCAGCCAGATTCCCACTATGGCATAAATGAAGGCCAGAGATTTGCTTTTGAACCGTTCTTCGAAAAGGTCAGCCATTGTAATCAGTCTTACACGTCTGAACCAGACACCCATGAACCAGTAGTAGGGTCCTGAAAAGATGGGGGCCAGCATTAGCCATACGCCGCCTATTCCTTTGCTGAAGGCGAAACTGGCGGTATTCACGGCATTGCTGGCATCCACTATGGTGGCCATACTCATAAAGTACGTGAGGACTTTGCCTACCCTGCGGCCAGCCAAGAAGAAATCTTCTTGGGTACGCACCTTACCCGTACTTCTTTTACCAATGTAGGTAATAACTGCCAGATAAGCCACGATTAACAACACATCGATCGGGTGAAAGCCCAAAAGATTCATCTTGTTGTTCCTTTCATTTATGGTTACAATATGATACGGTGTCTTCTGATTAAACGCCGGAGATATATCAGGCATGGGGTTATATGTCCACTAAAAAAAACGTAAAAAACGCTTTGCCGCACAAAAAATTATGAAATTCTTGACAATGAGACCGTTTAAAAATAGACTATTTGATTCACAAATCATTATTGAATTTTTTAGGAGACCTAAATTATGAAAAAAGATGGTTTGGCTGTTATTGTCTTATTAATGTGGCTTGGCTATCCCGCTTTCTCGGCGCAAGACCAGAACTTAATTCCATCTGCTGATTCTAATGTATCTGGCAAGGTGAATGTTGTTAAAACTGCATCTGTTGCGCCGCCTCAGATGTTGATGGTTCCGCCTGCCGCTTTCGATGATTCAAGTATTACAGTAATCTGGAGTAAACCTTCTGACTATTCAAATGTTGTCGGTTATAAGGTTTATCAAAACAGGTCTTTGGCCGGAACCACAAAAAATCTTTTTTACAACGTTACAGAATTAGAGGCTAATTCTCCATATTCATTTACTGTAAAAGCTGTAGATGTTTGCGGAACAGAATCCGTATCCAGCAATGAAATTATGCAATTCACTGCTCCTGCAATGAAAGTATTTGATGTTACTAAATATGGTGCGGTTGGCGACGGCAACACATTGAATACTATTGCAATTCAAAAGGCTATTGATGAATGTACATCAGGCGGAAAAGTTTTAATTCCTGCCGGGAAATTTTTAAGCGGTGCTCTGTTTTTGAAAAGTGATATGACACTTCAAATCAACGGGACATTACTCGGCAGTGACGATGCTAATCATTATCCGTTGAAAAGCAAAAGATTCCCATATTATTTATCTGGAAACAATTTTATGGGCTTGATAAATGCATATACTGAAAAGTATGGCAGTATGACTAATATCAGGATATGCGGTTCCGGAAATGTTTGCGGAGGAACATGGGCCGGCGGCAATGTTGTTGATACCGTACTCGGCATTAATGAAAGAACCGCAAGCGGAGGCAACGATAGTGCTCGTGGGGATATGATTACGACAAAAGGTGTAACTAATCTTTATATTGGCGGGCTTACCTTAACAAATCCTGCAATGCATACGATTATGACAACGTATTGTAAAAATGTAACCGTAAATGGCATCACAGTGAATACTTATGATATACACAATGCTGATGGAATTGATCTTGCGACAAGCGATACAGCTTATATATTCAATTCAAGTTTCGATACTGGCGATGACTGTATCAATTTTAATGCAGGCGTTGGTGCTGATGGTGTAAAAGAAAATTGCCCCGATAATAATATTAGAGTTTTTAATTGTATCGCTAAACGCGGACATGGCGGTGTGGTTTTCGGAAGCTTTACTGGGGCATGGATTCAGAATGTTTTGGTAGAGGACTGTGTTTTTGACGGAACAGATATTGGACTTCGGTTTAAAACCGGTGAAAAACAGGGCGGTGGAGCCAGAAATGTTCTCTGCAGGGATATTACAATCAAGAATATTGCAAAAAATTCTGCCATATTTTTTGATAGTTCTTATTCCTGCGATTATCCCTCAGGAGGTCCGGGGCAGTTTAAGGATATCACAGTGAAGAATGTTACCTGTACCAACCTTAAAAAGTACGGCATTTTTGTTAGTGGGTTAGCCGGCACGCCGCATACTAATCTTTCTCTCAGTAACATTTCTATAGATGGCGGCAAGTCCGGAGGAGCATCTCTGAAGTATTGCACGAACAGTACATTTGATACGGTTAACATTACCAACAGTACGCCAACTTGGACAATTGATTCTAATTCAACCTCCGGCCTTACCTTTAAAAATTGTAATCCGGCGCCATAAACCTTCAAATTTAAAATAATGTCTTACAAAGGGCTGTCTATTAATAGCAGCCCTTTTTTATTAAAATTTGGAAGTCTTTTTTGTGCAAACCCCCTTCGCGTACCCACTGCGGTCCGATTACTTACGAGAGTTTCTTCTAATACTATCAGGTTGTACGCTTTTACCTAATACGATATCTTTCTTCGCCTTGGAGAAATTATTACCGCTCAGGTGTATACTTTTCGTTTTTCTGCCTTCGATTTTTAAAAAAACATCAACTTTTTCCCGGCACGTGGTTTTTTGAACAGTTACATTTTGGCTGTTCTTTACAAACATAACCGGCGCTTTAATCGGGGTAATTTTAATGCCAGTTAATTTTATATCTTTCACATTGATACACTGCAGCCCCCACCTGGCAGCAATTGAAATATTCTCTAAAGTAATATTCTCGAGGGGTTTCTCCGGCAGGCCGATAACTTTCACAGCCCTGCTGGCGTACTCGCAGGCAATGTTTTTAAGATGAATGTTGCGAAATATCGGAGGGGTTTTTGTAGAAGGTTTAAGCGTGGATTGCCCGTAAAACGTATTGAACGTCAACGCAGCCCTTCTTATACGGCCCATCTTGACATCTTGAATCCATATATTTTCAACTACTCCGCCGCGGCCACGCATTGACTTTACTCTGATACCATTATTGGTACCGTTAAATTCACAGTCATGAACCAAGATGTCTCTTATATTCCCTGACATTTCGCTGCCTATTGTAACGCCTCCGTGGCCCTCTTTAGTCGTACAATAACGAACAATGACCTTCTCGGTAGGTCGACCAACTCGCCAACCATCTTCATTCAATCCCGATTTGAGGACTACACAATCGTCGCCGGTATCAAAGTAACAATGCTCAACCAGAACATTCCTGGTGGAATCTATTACAAGTCCATCGTTATTTACCCCTCTTGTATTCACACTTACCTTGCGTATAAGCACATTATCACAGTAAACAGGATGAACCGTCCACATGGGACCGCTTCCGATGGTTATGTCCTCAATCAAAACATTTCTACAATTAACGGCCTCGATGAATGAGGGTCGCAAAGCATCTTTTTCCGTGCCGAGAACGCGTTCGGTTACCGCAACACCGTTGCAGGCCATATTGTACAATCTAATGGCCCCGGGCTTCTGTATTGCTTTCCACTTCCACCATCGCTGCCCCCGGCCATCAAGTTTGCCTGCACCTGTGACGGCTATATTGGTACAATCTTTGGCATAAATCAGCGGCGAATAATTATAACACTCGAGACCTTCCCACCGTGTGAAAACTACAGGCAGGTAATCACTGAATCTGTCACTAAAACGCAACTCTGCACCTTCCTGGATATGAAGATCAATGTTGCTTTTCAGATGGATTGCTCCGGTAAGCCATATCCCTGCCGGCACCAGCACTCGCCCACCGCCTGCCTTAACGCAGGCGGCTATGGCATCGGCAAAAGCCTTGGTATTCACCGTTACACCATCCCCAACAGCCCCGTAGTCGCGGATATCAATCGTTCTATCCGGGAAAGAAGGACGTATAATTTTCGGCATTTTAAAAGGTACTTTCATTTCATCCCTCGCATTGACACATTCTTCTGACAGTGCTTGTCCAAAAGTATCCTGCTAATTTGATTTATACCCGGATTCATCAGGATTCCTCGCAGGTGCTTTAGTGCTGCTGGTCTTCTTCAATATAACCAGTTTCTACCCTTGCAGCAACGCTATTTTGCGTTAAAATTTAGTTGAGTATGATGCATTACTTCCGGGAGGCGAGGAAAGCAAAAAGTTGAGGGTTTGAGCCAGATTGATGATAAGTTTCCGCGACGGCTGTTTGTATTCTGCCGGTAGAATGATGACACCGCAGATTATGGTTCTTGCAGCCAGTTTTCTGCCAGCGCGGAAAATTCGTAAAAATTGATTATGCAGTTACCGTCCAGGTCCACACCGGCGGTTTCATTACAATTATCCTCAAGCCAGTATTCAAGAAATTCAGAGAAGTCCCTCATATCTACTATATTATCGTCTGTAAAATCGCCGTATAAAGGTGAGAGGTAGTTGCCATCTATTACCTGTTGGTTGATGTCCGGACCTTCCCAGGCCACCGCCAGATTATCCGAACCGGTGTCTTCTTTGTGCAGCGCCTCAATATAATACTTTTGCCCGGTGGCCAAAGGAATTTCAGCTGACCGCTGAGAGGGGTACTTATCCCACTCGCACGGGTTTGTATAACCGGATAATACATATGCGATCTTGGTGGCATGATTGGGGTTGCCGTCTGTGCTCAGCCATAATTCACTGTCATCGTCGCTGGCAATCCAGAACGTGTAGTTACCGTCTGTAGGGGGGTGGAGATAGCCACTGATGCGTGTCCCATAGTTGTCTGCCCAGTTTGTTGGGCCTTCAAAGCTGGTCAGCAGCTGGCTTCCGCTCGGATTGTCTGGATAGTTGGGATCTGAGGTCAGGCTGGATACCATTGTACCTGTAATCCCCGCCCACCACTGGTGAAGGATTCTGTGCATACCTGGGTTGCCGATGGGATATAAACTCTCTTCCGAACCAATGCTTGCCAGCTCGGAGGGAGATGATTGTTTTACTATCTTTACCCAATCAATAATAGTTGTATTTCCATTGCCACTGGCGTCTTCTCCGCCCGCGATTAAAGTATAACCCGTACTATAGGAGGTATCATCGCTTGATAATATCACCACTCCGTCGCGTTCAACCCTAACTCCTGAACCAGATATAATCAATTCATACTCATGAAAATTACCAATATCCACAGATTCTGTATATGTGTCTAACGGGGTTCCATTAATGGTGTTATAAAGACGAACGTCTGAATCGCCATAAAAAGCAACGGCATAGCCGAATAGAAGAACAGTATAATTATAGGCTGTTGAGGATTCTAACCCGATCGGCGAACTAGAAGTTCCTATTGACAGAGTGAGATAAGGGTGAACAGTGTCTGTTGATTTAATCTTAGTTTTTAATGAAACATAATCAGTTTGCTGGCTTCCTATACCTGCGCTATTCACAACATTATCTGCTGGGTCTAAGGTACAGTTGCCGCCGCTGACAGTAATATTTCCAGTTGCGCTTGGCTTGGTGTTTCTTCTGCCCAATAATTTGTATTCAGGGTTGAACTCACGACGTCCCAGTTATCGCCGTAATTAGAGGAAGTGTAAATCTGACCACCATAAACTACTGCTGTCTGGTATTGACCAGTGCTGGACATAGCAACGCTGAACCAGGCTTTCGTGCCAACTCCAGTGTATTCAGTCCAGTTGGCGCCGGAGTTAGGGGAAACATATATATAACCACCCCAAACTACTGCTGTCTGGTGGACGCCATCGCTGGACATAGCGACTCCGGACCAGCAGCGAACATCATCTTTGGGGCTCCAACTCGCGCCGGAATCATCGGAAACATATATATAATCGCCATCATCACCCCAAGCTACTGCTGTCTGGTGGACACCATCGCTGGACATAGCGACTCCGGACCACTTCCGAACATCATCTTTGGAGTTCCAACTCTCGCCGGAATCAATGGAAACATATATATAATCGCCATCATCACCACTAGCTACTACTGTCTGGTGGACACCATCGCTGGACATAGCAACTCCAGTCCAGGAGGCTGTAGGACTATCCTCATTTAAAGTCCAGGTCTCGCCATAGTTAGTGGAAATATATATCTGACCACCATTAACTACTGCTGTCTGGTGGACACCATCGCTGGACATAGCAACTCCAGTCCAGGAGGCTGTAAGACTATCCTCATTTAAAGTCCAGGTCTCGCCATAGTTAGTGGAAATATATATCTGACCACCATTAACTACTGCTGTCTGGTATTGGCCAGTGCTGGACATAGCGACTCCCTTCCAATGCTGGCAGCTTCCTTTGAAAATCCAGGTATCGCCGTAATCAACGGAAACATATATATAACCACCATTAACTACTGCTGTCTGGTATTGACCATCGCTGGACATAGCAATTCCAGACCAGAATCGGGGAGTGGTACCGGTTCCATTTAAGAACCTTCTTGAAAAATCATCATAAAGTGTAGAATAAACCGGAGAAAGCGCATTGTCGTTTACTCCCATTTTCGCGACAGTGACTTTATTCTGGTCGTCAATATAATGGTATAAATATAAATGCCCAAATCCTACATACCAGAGATTCGGTTTTTCCTTAATGTAATCTAAATGTTGCTGCACCCAAGAGCCGGTAGCCCAGTTGACGTCTTTTGGATGCATATACATATGGTAGATATTTCCTGCACTGATTACTGCATCAAATTGATTATTGGCAGCGGTTAAGTTGCTGTAATCCACAAGAAGGGAGGTACCAATCCGGTTAAATACACCGTTTAGTGAATCCCACCATGCAAATGTATCAGCGTAATCTGTGGACCGGTCAGCTAAATATTTATATTGCCCGAGCTTAGTTGTTATAGTAGGATTAGTAAGCCCAAAGGGTTCTATCCAGGCATAGACATATTCTTGACTTCCCTTTTTATTTAAAGCTGGCAAATCAAGATTATTAATTATCTCTGTTTTTGAATCACCAATCTCTTCATCATGCCGATCGATTAAATAAGTATCTCCGGTATCCCAATCATTATCAGTGCCTCCGGAAAGCCCTGCGGAGCAGGTGATTGTTTTGGCTGTGCTGGATGTTATGGTGCCGGAGCTGCCATCGGTAGTATTTTCAATTATCCAACCGACTAAATTTCGGGTATAAGGAGGAGAATCTGTAGGGAAATTTACTTCACAATTTGTAAGAGTATATTGCTCATTATCAGCTCCGGTATGATGTCCTGTATATCGATAACTATACGTCTCGCCAAGATGCTCTCTTGAATGAGATGCTACCTCAATATACCCAGCATCTATTTTGGGCTGCACCTCGCTCCAAGAAACAGGGGGCCAATTATATTTCCTTACTCCTTGAGTTGTTATTCCCGGAGTGAGCCAAATTTTCCTGCTCGTGAATGCATCGCAGGCCTTTTTAAATCCGGTATTATTAGGTCCGTAACCATCCCAGTCATCTGCCGTAGCCACTACTACTGCATCGCGATTGTCATAATAATCCGGAATACCTTGGTAGGATATGTCCACACTTTGGTCTGAAGAGTCGGTAACCTTCAGATGAATTTCATCACTTGCATCGCTAAAGGCAACGGAGATATAGGCCCTGTTATTCGAATAATCAAATCTTACCGCCTCAATGCCATTGAAGAAATCACTGCTTGTTTTTTCTGTAATCTGTGTCCAGGATTGGGTTGTGGTATATCTTTTATATGCCTTTAAATTAGAAGAACCAGCTGGAATGGAAAATTCATATGTTACTGGATAAGCCAAGCCGTAATCATTATGTGTTGTTGAGCTGACAGATAATCTAATATAATCATAAACAAAAGAGGCAGCTGAATTGCCATAATACATATAAATGGTTTTTGTAGAAGAAGCAGGAACAGTAGGAACCCGGGCCCAAATAGTAGCAGCTTGTCCGGTTGAATCATAACTTTCAATTCGGTGCCAAAGAAGCATGGTAGTGCCGTCGCTATCGGTAAATTTTAAATCCTCGCCATTGGTTTGGGCTTTAGTAAAATCAAAGTTAGAGGAATTTAAAATAATTTGGACATCGTAATTAGTTAACTCACTGGCATTACCAGTATTGTCTATAGTAATAGCCCTTCTGTAATTCCAGCTTGTGTTGTACCAATCAGGTGGAGGTGCAGCGGATGCTCCGCTTATCTGAAATAATAAAAACAGCGTCAACAAGGCAGAAACCGCTTTTTGATAATCAGGTCTTTTAAGCTGGCGGGAAGAACAAGTTCTCGTTATCAGATTTTTGACGGATTTTTTTTTGGAAAATGTCATAAGGGCTGGTTGATTCAAGTCTTAATTAAGCAATCTTAGGTGATTAAACTATAGTAAAAAAACCCTACCACCTTTAAGTTCCATTATACCAGAGCTCTCTGCGTCTGTCAAGTGTTTAGGTTGACGCGATTACTCGTTTAGAATGGGGTTTCTTAAATCGAGGTTTTTTGCTCGTCAAAAGGGGTTTTGTGATGGCTGAATGGAAGAGCATAAACAGCTTCCAGCACGAGTCCTGAACGGGGTCGAAGGAAGTGCCAAGTAAATCAAGCACATGTTCCTTATATTACTGATAGCTTACTGCCTCAGGACTGCTGCTGGTAGAACGATGGTATCGAAGATTATGGCTCCTGCAGCCAGTTGTTTGCCAGCGCGGAAAATTCGTAAAAATTGATTATGCAGTTACCGTCCAGGTCCACACCGGCGGTTTCATTACAATTATCCTCAAGCCAGTATTCAAGAAATTCAGAGAAGTCCCTCATATCTACTATGTTATTGTCTGTAAAATCGCCGTATAAACCAACCCACCAAGATGAGAGGTAGTTACCATCTATTACCTGTTGGCTGATGCCCGGACCTTCCCAGGCCACCGCCAGATTATCCGAACCGGTGTCTTCTTTGTGCAGCGCCTCAATATAATACTTTTGCCCGGTGGCCAAAGGAATTTCAGCTGACCGCTGAGAGGGGTACTTATCCCACTCGCGCGGGTTTGTATAACCGGATAATACATATGCGATCTTGGTGGCATGATTGGGGTCGCTGTCTGTGCTCAGCCATAATTCACTGTCATTGTCGCTGGCAATCCAGAACTTGTAGTTGCCGTCTGCAGGGGGGTGGAGATAGCCACTGATGCGTGTCCCATAGTTGTCTGCCCAGTTTGTTGGGCCTTCAAAGCTGGTCAGCAGCTGGCTTCCGCTCGGATTGTCTGGATAGTTGGGATCTGAGGTCAGGCTGGATACCGTTGTACCTGTAATTCCCGCCCACCACTGGTGAAGGATTCTACGCATACCTGGGTTGCCGATGAGATATAAACTCTCTTCCAGACCAACGCTTGTTGAAGGTTCAGGATTGGTATATTGCTGCTTGTAAAGTTTCACCCAATCAATAACTGTAGTGTCTCCCCAGCCATTAGAATATTCTCCACCTGCGATTAACCCATATCCGCTTGTATAAGTAGTATCGCTACTTGATAATATTGTATCCCCATCACGCTCAACCCTAACTCCTGAATCCGATATAATCAGTTCATACTCATGAAAATTAAGAATGTCTACAGAAGTTGAATGCATATCTAAGGTTGTAGCACTTCCATTAGTCATTTTTATAAGTTTAACACTTGAATCACTCTGAAACATCACGACATATCCATTATAAAAGGTGGTATGCCACCAACTTGTGGGACCATTTATTCCTACTAAACCTCCGGAACCTAATGACAGATCAATATAAGAATAATTAGAGGTGGTTGATTTAAATCTGGATTTTAATCTAATGAAACCGCTCTGGGTGCTTTTTATAGCCGCGCTGTTTGTAACATTATTTTGTGGGTCTAAGGTGCAATTACCGCTACTCACAGTAACAGTTCCACTGCCGCCATTTATTTTTTCCGACCAGTATTCTGTATCAAGGGTTGCTCCCGGGAAATCGTCATAAATAACAGGGTAAGAAATTGAATTATCACCTTCTCCTGTTTTCGCGACACTGACTTTATTTTGGTCGTCAATATAATGGTATAAATATAAATGACCAAATCCTACATACCAGAGATTCGGTTTTTCCTTAATGTAATCTAAATGTTGCTGCACCCAAGAGCCGGTAGCCCAGTTGACGTCTTTTGGATGCATATACATATGATAGATATTTCCTGCACTGATTACTGCATCAAATTGATTATTGGCAGCGGTTAAGTTGCTGTAATCCACAAGAAGGGAAGTACCAATCCGGTTAAACACACCGTTTAGTGAATCCCACCATGCAAATACACAATCATAACTCGTATCTCGGTCAGCTAAATATTTATATTGCCCAAGCTTAGTTGTTATAGTAGGATTAGTAAGCCCAAAGGGTTCTATCCAGGCATAGACATATTCTTGACTTCCCTTTTTATTTAAAGCTGGCAAGTCAAGATTATTAATTATCTCTGTTTTTGAATCACCAATCTCTTCATCATGCCGATCGATTAAATAAGTATCTCCGGTAT
Source organism: uncultured Planctomycetota bacterium (assembly GCA_963827315.1). GTDB lineage: Bacteria > Planctomycetota > Phycisphaerae > Sedimentisphaerales > Anaerobacaceae > CAVXEF01. The sequence continues at coordinate 12,124 of CAWHAL010000004.1, forward strand.
CCCAATCATTGTCGGTGCCTCCGGAAAGCCCTGCGGAGCAGGTGACTGTTTTGGCTGTGCTGGATGTTATGGTGCCAGCGCTGCCATCGGTAGTATTTTCAATTATCCAACCGACTAAATTTCGGGTATAAGGAGGAGAATCTGTAGGGAAATTTACTTCACAATTTGTAAGAGTATATTGCTCATTATCAGCTCCGGTATGATGTCCTGTATATCGATAACTATACGTCTCGCCAAGATGCTCTCTTGAATGAGATGCTACCTCAATATACCCAGCATCTATTTTGGGCTGCACCTCGCTCCAAGAAACAGGGGGCCAATTATATTTCCTTACTCCTTGAGTTGTTATTCCCGGAGTGAGCCAAATTTTCCTGCTTGTGAATGCATCGCAGGCCTTTTTAAATCCGGTATTATTAGATCCGTAACCATCCCAGTCGTCTGCCGTAGCCACTACTACTGCATCGCGATTGTCATAATAATCTGGAATACCTTGGTAGGATATGTCCAAACTTTGGTCTGAAGAGTCGGTAACCTTCAGATGAATTTCATCACTTGCATCGCTAAAGGCAACGGAGATATAGGCCCTGTTATTCGAATAATCAAATCTTACCGCCTCAATGCCATTGAAGAAATCACTGCTTGTTTTTTCTGCGATCTGTGTCCAGTTTTCGGCTTCAGTATAGCTTTTGTATGCTTTCAGGTCAGAAGAACCTGAAGGGATAGAAAATTCGTATGTTATTGGATAGGCCAGTCCGTAATCATTATGTGTTGTTGAGTCAATATATATAATATATGAATTGGAATCAATGTTGGGATTACCATAGTACATATAAATGGTTTTTGTAGAGTAGGCGGGAATACTCGGAATCTTGGGCCAAATGATAGCAATCTGCCCAGATGAATCATAGCTTCTAATCCAAGGTTGAAGCAAAGTATTTCCATCACTATCAATAAATCTTATATCTTTATCGGTTCGGGCTCTGCTGAAATCAAAGTTGGAAGAATCTAAAGTAACTTGAATTTGATAGTTAGTTAGTTCGTTGGCATCTCCAGTATTGTCTATAGTAATAACCCTTCTGTAATCCCAGCTTGTGTTGTACCAATCAGGTGCAGGTGCAGCGGATGCTCCGCTTGTCTGAAATAATAAAAACAGCGTCAACAAGGCAGAAACCGCTTTTTGATAATCAGGTCCTTTAAGCTGGCGGTAAGAACGAGGTTTCGTTATCAGACTTTTGGCTGAATTTTTTCTTTTTTTGGAAAACATCATATCATAAGGCCTGGTTGATTGAAGTTTCAATTAAGCAGTCTTAGGTGATTATACCATAGAAAGACAGCCTTGAGTTACATTATACCAGAGCTCTCTGCGCCTGTCAAGTATTTAGGTTGAGCGATTACTCGTTTTGAGTGGGGTTTCCTAAACCGCGGTTTTCTGCTCGTCAAAAGGGGTTTTGTGATGGCTGAGTGGAAGAGCATAGACAGCTTCCACTATGAGTCCTGAACGGGGTCGAAGGAAGCGCCAGGTAAATCAAGCACATGTTCCTTATATTACTGATAACTTACTGCCTCAGGATCGCTGCTGGTAGAACGATGGTATCGAAGATTATGGCCCTTGCCAGTTCCCTGCCAGAAGAGCAAATTCATAGAAGTTGACTATACCATCACCGTCGTAGTCTGCGTCGGCAATTTGATTACTATCATTGACCAGCCAGTAATCCTCGGCAAACTGTTTGAGGTCGTTCATATCCACTACATCATTACGGTTGAAGTCGCCGTAAACAGTATAATACCAGTGCGGCGGGTAAGGAGTTCCAGCACCTGCGTATGCCTGAACAATAGCCGGTATATTGTTAGCATCGTCGAGCGTATAATCATAAGGCGGCGTAAAGATAGTGGAGTATTCATTCGTGGCCCATGTTGGCTGTGAGCAGTTATAAAACACGTTGCCGGTGTTCCAGCCGATATGTCCGTCACTATGGCAATCGGTTTGTCCGGTATAATAATTGTCCCAAGGATTTGGTACAGTGTCGAAGTAGTTGTTCTCGACGCGAATATGGGCCCCGCAGCCTACACCAACGCAGTAACCGCCGGCCACAAGATCGCTGTAATAATTGTTATAAACGTGTACCTGGCCGTAACGTACTCGCGGCATTCTTTCTTTGACGCCGGTCGTCCACCAGTTGTGGTGGTAAGTGACGCGAAGATTATTCGCATCATCGTCTTGTTTGTCGCTGCTTCCGACGAGACATGCGAAGGTATGGCCGGGATCCGGAGCAGAAGGGGTATAGTGGAATTTACACCATGAAACGGTAACAAAATCGGAATTGTTGCTTATATCGAAAGCTCCGTCACCGCAGTCATAGAAAGTGCACTTGGTGACAAGAACATTGTGTATCTCCTGCTTTAAGCTCATGCCGTCGTAATCGCTTCCTGCATTAGGATTGGTGATGTTCAGATTCTCAACGATTATGTTCCCATCGCGATTTTTAAAACCGACGCATCCTATGAGTGTCGGATTTGTACCTATGCCCCTGATTGTTTTGTTCGCACAGATTTGTAAACTATTATCATCACCATCCTTAGTAGGGATATTGATAGTGCCTGAGACCTGAATGATGTATGGTCCTGATAGGGTGCAGGCATACTTAAAAAGATTAGGTTCATCAGTTACAGTTACAGTCGGTCCGCCTTGGCCGCCTGTGGTGCCGCCGTTCATACTGGCCCAGCCGTCTGCGGCAAACGCAGGAAATGCCCGGCAGAGTAACGAAATTGCAATAAGTCCGCCCCAGAAAAGTGTTTTTTTCATCAGCGGCATCTCCAAAGAATCAATTTAATAGCCTTTCACCTACTATATTATACGAGAAATTGGGGATAAAAGGCAATGTCTGGCCAACTGTTTAGGCTATTTTTCGCAAATCCCCCTTTTTTTCTGCGCAAAAAAGGCTTTCTACGAGGCAAAATTTGAGAGTTTACGGCGTTTTATGGTGCCGGATTACAATTTATAAAAGTAAGGCCAGAGGTGGGACCAAACTAATGAACCCACAATATGTAATATCAAAAATCTTATTTTAGAACGGAGGGTCAGGATTATTATTACCTCCATCAATGTTCCCTGAACAATGAGTATATGGCGACCATGAAGTTACGTTAACATCGCTAAATGTGCTATTATAACACCAATTAAGAGATGCCGCCTTGTTTCCAGTAATATTATAGAAAATATTATTGGTATGAGGTGTACCTGATAGTCCATTGATCTTAATAGTTTCCCCGGTCGAGCTAACTGTGATATTTTTAAATGTGTTGCCGCTGAACTGTCCGGGACCGGCATTATTATAATCGGTCTGATTATAATTACTATCCAGGAGTATTCCTTGTTGTGAAGGACCCGAGATTCTAATATCTCTGCAGGTAATCCTTCGTCCGCCACCTCCGTTTCTAGCGCCGGTTTTCATTCGTATTCCTATGCCGTTTGATCCTACATCAGTGTTTTTAAAGAAGCAGTCTTCTATCAGCGAATCCTGGACCCAGGCTGCCGTAAAACTTCCTATAACATATCCGCCATGACCGCGATCAGTATTACAATCAAATACTCTGATATTCTGGTCCGGCACATTCTCGTCTACACCCTGTTGTCCCTGTCCGGCATTCATATTGATGCAGTCATCGCCGGTGTCAAAAGCTGAATTAAATATATATGCAGTATCGCTGGTGCACAGATTAATGCCATCTCCATTGTGTATATCATAAGTATCGCAATTAACAGCGTTCACAGTAACGCCATTACAGTAACTTATAAATATTGTATGCTCAGCAGGATAAACTAAGGTTAAAGTACCGCCCCATCCGCCTACATAGACTTGATTTATACCTTTTATATTAATCATATCACCGCGGGAAGTGTCTCCATGCAAAGCCCTTTCAGCGAAGCCAAGCGTAGTAAGAGCATCATCACCGGTATTGGTAATTGTATGAGGGTCAGATGCACTATAACCCTGGCACCCATTAACAACTCCGGAGCCGCAAATACGGACATTAGTAATAGAACCATAAGGTTTACCGTAACTATTAGGATCATTATAATCATAGTAGGCATTGATTAATCCCATATAATTTTTTCCGGAATAATAATATGGGAAACGCCAGCATGTCCATGGATAATCTGTTGCAGCACTGCTGCCAAGTAAAGTTCCATCAATTTGTAATGTCATATTGCTCTTTAGGAAGATTGCTCCGCTTAAAAATGTTTTTCCGGCTTGAAGAAGGACTTTGCCTCCGGCAGTGCAGGCGTTAATCGCCGCTTGAATTGCATTAGTATCCTTGGTAGTGCCGTTTGCCGCAGCGCCATAAGTTTCCGGATAGAAAACTGTGGGTGTATTAGCTGTTGTTTTAGAACAAGTGTTGCTGGCCGCTATTGCATTTCCGGAAGCGTTTATAGCTCTTACTGTAAAGTTATAAGTGGTATTTGCTGTTAACCCTGTAACTATGTAATATAATTTTGCCCTGGTTGTATCGAACCTGCCTGAAAGTCCAAGTGCAGTTCCGTTTTGATAAACTCTATAATCAGTTACTTGAGAGTAATCAGCCGGTTTGTTCCAGATTAATATTATTCGTGTATCATCCCAACCCACAGGTGGGACCATCAAATACAGAGATTGCAGCCGCCAGTTTTTCGCAAACTGGGAAAATTCGTAGAAATTGACTATACAATTGCCGTCCAGGTCCACTACATTAGGTTCATTGCAATCATGCACCAGCCAGAGGTCAGAAAAAACAGAAAGGTCATTCATATCTACCACATTGTCATCTGTAAAATCGCCGTAGAAGTCATCTGCGGCAAATACACCAGATGCAGTAAAGGCAAGTGTAATTAGAACAAGTGCGGTTATTCTTTTCATAATTTTAGTCTTTTCTTATCGTTACGGACAGCTCGCTCCTTGAGGATTAGTGCCGGTTACCTCCGGATAGTCGATATTAGCAAACCCATCGCTGGTTGTTGCTCCGAAGGCGTATGTCTTTTATACCGGTAGTTATGCTTGCATCCACCGAAACTAATTTTCAAGCCAATTCTGAGCCAGCACGGAAAATTCATAGAAATTAACTATACAATCACCGTTCAAATCCAGCCCGTAAGTTTCATCACAGTCATCGACCAGCCAGAAGTCAAGAAAGTCAGGCAGGTCGTTCATTTCCACTATACCGTTACCCGTAAAATCGCCGTAGAGGCCGCTGAACACCTCGTTCGAGTCGCTGGACTCATTCGAATTTGTATCTACCGCTGTAACAACGTAATAATATGTTGTATCGTGGGTAGCAATATTGTCGGTGTAATTTGAACTGCCCAGAAGCGAGCCATTCAATTTGCTGTACCCGCTGCCTGAGGTTGTCGAACGATATACATTATAGCCGGCCAAGTCGCTTTCATTGTTGTCGTTCCAGTCGAGCACAACTGTTGCGTAACCGGCCGTTGCCGTCAGACCAACAGGTACTGACGGAGCGCTCATAATGCCGTTGAGATAGACTTCCAGGTTTGTGTAGTTGGCGTCGAGGTTATAACCGTTGCGGTCGTTGGCATCGTTCGGGTTCAGGCCGTGCAGGGTTTCCCACATATCCGGTATTCCATCGTGGTCGATGTCTGTCGGAGCAGGCAGGGAATGGAGGGGAGGCCACCCGCCTTCAGGCTGCGCGTTGGTATCATAAATGGAGTTCCCCGTTTTGTTGAGCACGTCATTGACGATACGGGCATCGATTATGTCGCGCTTGGGGAAACTTGCGCCGGCATTTGCAAGCACATCTATCTTGGCCTGGGCCTGCGAGGTCGTGGTTACCGGTTCCATCGGGATAAGATATGAGCGTGCCTTGTAGGCAGTTATTTGATCAGCGCTAAAACTCGAGAAATCAACTATACCACACGGATCGCCCGACACGGTGCCGTTATAGGAGTTGTCGGCAAAGTACCCATAGGCATCTGTGGATTTCTCGCGGAAGCCCATCTTGCTGCTGGTGCTGGTGGATTCCGGGCCGGGGATGTAAACGTTGCCTATGAAATTATAGCGGCTGACATACCCTGGGCCGTCATCGTTGTACCCTGCAGTCTTTCCCACCCAGTTGTACATCACATTGTTGCGGAAGTCGAAATGCAGCCCATTAGGGTCCGAACCAATACCTGTCTCGTTGCCCGGCCTGGGGTTTCGACCGTTGTTATGCGCGTAAAGATTATGGTGATAGGTCTTTTCGTCTCCGTAATTGCCCCGAATGAGCGAGCCATAACTATGAGGCTTAGGAGGATCCAACTGTGGGAAAGTGAGGGCCTCGCTTAGGATGCACCACTGAACGGTAACATTATTGGAATCCTCCGCGCACGAAATCGTTTCGTCTCGCCCATAGGAGGCGGTAACGTGGTCAATGATGATATTGTTGCCGCTGGAGATATCAATGGCATCGCCGTTGTCATTGGCCGCGCCTGCATTCGCGCGGACGCGAATATAGCGAATCACTACATTCGAGACACTGCCTATATATATCCGTCCCCTGATACAGATGCCGTCGCCCGGCGCGGTTTGACCCGCGATGGTCGTGTTGGATTTGGGCTGCAGGATAGTGCTCTCCGGCAACGCGATAGTGCCTGACACCCTGAAGACAATGGTCCGGTTGCCCACGCTCAGTGCATCGACAATCGAGCCGGGGCCGCTGCTGTTGAGGTTGTTCACTTCGTAGACGGTGCCGCTGCGACCGCCCGTCGCGAAGCGGCCCTCGCCCTCGGCGCCAGGAAAGGCCGGCACAAGAGCCATTGTGTCTGTGGTGATGACCGAAATTGCAACAAGTCCCACCAGGAAAATCACTTTACTCATTTTGATACCTTCTCTGATAGAGTGATAAAATATGGTCTTCCACCAAACACCTAATATACCAGAAATCTCTGTGCTTATCAAGTATTAGGTTCGCTGTATAACTTTCTCCCACAATTCTTGGGGCAATCTTGCAGCGTGCTGGCCATTTACTTTTTACTTAAAATTGCAGGCAGGATGTTTCTTATTCGTTTATTAAGGGGGTTCTGGAGGGTGGATTGAGGGGGGTGGGGGGGCAGGTGGTAGTTTCGGCCGTTTTGATTCCCGCAGCCAGATAGGAAAAACGGCCCAAAACGCTGGAAAACGCCGAATCTGCCTTGTAGTAAGGCAAAATTCACAGAAAAATCGCTTTTATCCGGGAGAAAACTGTTCGTCCATTGGCATCTGCCGGCCCTGGCAGTTCCTTTATGTGGCTAAGTCGTGTGGGGTCTATGGCCAGTTTGAGGTCGGATACGGGCATTTCCCTCACAACCTGTTGGATTTACTGGTCTTACAGCGATTCCCAGAAGTCCTGACGGGATGAGGATTGGTGATTCTGTTAATGGGGTGGGGCAATTCCTGCATTTTTCTTTGCTTCCTGACCTTTGCGAAAAATTATTTTTGTTTCTGTGCGGTTTTGGCTTGACTACGGGGGGGATTTATACTAAAATAACGCGTAGATGAGAAATTAGGAATTGTGGGTGTGTGGGATGTCTTGGAGCGGTGCCCAGTACATTCGGACTGCCCAGAAACAGTTGTAGTTTTTTTGGAGGAGAGTAAATAGGCAATTTAAGAGAGGGAGGGTGGGGTATTTTGGTGTGGCTATGTTGCCACATTGAATCAGAATGCCCTGCTCTGGCGTAACTTTTTGACTAATCTTTGAGGAGAGAGAAGATGAGAAGATTAAGTTTAATTATTTTCTTGGTGTGTCTTATGACAAGTAGTGTATTTGCGGCTACTGTTGGCACGTGGGGCGATGTAGGAGGCGTAGGAAAAGTAGGTTTGTGGTCAGATCCGTGCATGTGGAAGGCGTCCACTTACGGCGTTCCGCCCCCTGAATCAAGCCTTGCTACTAATGAAATCAAACTCACCCCTTCTAATATGGACTGCACGATAAACTATCAAGCAGATTACAATTGCCTGGTCACTGTCGCCAGCGGTCCGGCCGACGCAAATGCGGCGGTTGTGCGAGTTGTTAAGGGCGCAAACTTCGGCATGGGTGACCTTCGTATCGGTGCCAGGGGTGCTACAACCATCGGTAGTGTCGGCAAAGTGTATCAAACCGGAGGAAAGCTTTCTGTGAAGGACCTTATCATCGGACGTAACGGCACCAATACTTTCACCGGGCAGGGTTATTACACTATCACTGGCGGTACCCTTCAGGCCAAGGCTGCCTTGACCGGCCGTATGTATGTAGGATCTGGATTTGGAAATGGTTACGGTTACGATGAGGGAACGTTTAGTGTAGAAAACGGCATTGCCGGCGATGATCCTAACATTTCCATGAAGAGGCTGTATGTCGGAACTGATGCTGGGAGCACTGGCGCCAGTATTGGCTACGGTAAGGGCACTCTTGAATTCAAGATTCGTTCCACCGGTGGTGTAGACCCGATTAAGATTGGGGATGGTGACAATGGCAACACCGACGTTTATCTTGCAGGCGGCGATGCAGATGGTACTAGTTCGGCAGACCTGGTTCTTAGTTTGCTTAGCGAGCCACCTCCGGGCGTCATCGTTCTTGTTAAGCAGTCAGACACCGCGGATGTCAATGGTTACTTCGATTCGATTTCTGGTGACCAGTCGTCTTGGGACTATGCTAAGGAAGGTGATTACATAAGGCTGAAAGTACCTGGTGGTAGTGGTACTTGGTATTACTACATGTTGACCTACAAGTACGATTCAGGTGATGGTACTGCGAATGATATTGCGCTGGTGCCGGAGCCGGCCACTGTGGCGTTGTTGGGCCTTGGTGCACTTCTTGCTGTCAGAAGACCACGCAGAAGGTAAAAAAAGAGAATCTCAGGCCATATTCAGCGTGAATATGGCCTGAGATGTTATTAAGGACAATGGTTTCCAGGCAGTTAGCCTGGGGCAGAGGTGACGGAGTTGGCCTTGAAGAAGCCCGATGATATACCGACCGCTTCCGCTGAGACGGTTTGTGCGAGCGGAAGCCGCCATTTGTTGTAAGGACATCTGGTGGGGATATGTCGGGCAGAAAGGTCTGCTCCGTCTTCTGTGCTTGTTATAGTGAAAAAACCTTAGACTGCGCTGTTTTTGTGTTGTGCGCGTTACTCAATACGAGAGAGGTATAATGTGCACTTACTGTGTTATTTTTTACAGTACTTTTTCCGCTTACGGGAGCGGTCATTCTTTTAATCTAATCCAACTTTTAATCTCTTAGCTAAGGAGGATATAGTCATGAGAAAGAGATGGACAGTGTTACGGACTTATCTAATTAGTTTTGTTCTGGTGTTGGCGCTGGCTGGTAATGCCTCAGCCGCAGCCAAAACATGGGATGGTGGTGCTGCCGATATCAATGACTGGAATGCGCCAACTAACTGGAGCGGCGATAGTGTGCCTGGCAGTGGTGATACGGTCACAATTGACGTAAATACCCCACCAGACAATAACTGCCTGATTGGTCCTTCTATGAAAGCCGAGTGCACTTCTTTGAATGTCGGCAAGACCAAGTCGCCCTGTATTCTGACCATGACCGACGGCAACCTTACGACGAGCGCTAATATAACCATAGGAGGCTACGATAACGCAGACGTGTTTTATAACGACGGCAATGGCCTTTTTAGGATGAGTGGCGGCGACGTGAACATAATCGGCAGCGGAAGACTGTGGATTGGGTATGGGGCTAAAGGAACTCCTCCTCCAGGTTCTACACCTACTTATGGTACTTTCATTATGACCGGCGGTAGGCTTAACATCCTCCCTGTTGGTGATGGTAAGAAACTCGAATTGGGGAAAAATCCAAGTGGTGTTGGTGTGATGGATATGAATGGCGGGGATGTAAATATCGGAGACGACTTTGAGTTTGCGACTTATGGGACAGCTACTCTCTATATGAGAGGAGGCACGATTTACATGGATGATAATTTCAGATTCGGCCTCGGCATAGGAGATGGGATAGATGGTGGTACCGCAAGCTTATATCTGTCTGGTGGTTCTATTAGCTGCGACGAGATCTGGTTGTTTAATAATAGGACCACGGTTGATATTACTGGAGGAGGCTCCTTGATAGTTAGAACCGAGTCTACTCAGCCGAGGGTACAAGGGTATGTCGACGAGGGATGGCTTACCGCCTACGGCGGCGATGGCATCCTGGACATGGTTGTTGCCGGAGGTGTGCTCACCATAACAGGCAGGTTGCCCGATCCAAACCTTGCCTGGCGTCCCAGACCTCGAAATAGTGCAACAGTGGTATGGACGCTTGCCGGTCCTACTGTTAACTGGACTCGCGGGCAATATGCGGCTGACGCTAATGGCCACGAAGTGTACTTCGGCAACACTTTTGCTGAGGTGAATGAGGCCAATTACAACTCGGCACAGTTCCAGGCCTACCGGGATGTTAACAACTGGGATGTAAGCCGTCTTCTCAATTTAGGCCAGACCTACTACTGGCGCGTAGACGAAAACAATGATGTCTGTGATCCCTGCAACTGGAAAGGCGATGTCTGGAATTTTAAGGTAGCCAACTATACTACCGTGGAAAATTTTGATTCGTACGATAGTAACGCCGCTTTGAGGGCTGTATGGAAGGTTTCCGGTTCGTCAGTTGAGGTCAACAGTACTATCGCTCAAGATGGTAACTCGATGAGGTATAACTACACAAATGGCAGTGCAACAGAGGCCGAAGCCAATGTCAATCCCGGCGGGCCGAATAGTCTCCCAGTCATCACCAAGAATTGGACACAAGCCAATATCAAAGCAATGGCGATTTCTTTCTATGGCTCCGGGACTAATATTTCCCAGAAGATGTATGTTGCTCTCAGAAGCGGTGATGGCAATTTGGCGGTTGTATATTACGACGAACCCAATGACCTCAACGAACCGGTATGGCACGAGTGGAATATTGACCTGGCTGATTTTAGCGTAGCAGGACCAAACAATGTCAACCTCAGCGATGTCAATAAGGTCTATATCGGCTTTGGCACCAGGGGAAGTCCGACTACGCGTTCAGGTAAAGTATGGTTTGACGATATCCGGTTGTATACAACCAGATGCGTTGCTGCGTTTGCGCCCGAGGGAGACTTTGACGGTGACTGCATTGTCAATTTCGTTGACTTTAATACAATGGCAACTGACTGGCTCGATACTGATGTTAACAGAAAGGGCGCCAACGCCACGCTGAAGGGTGATGCTAATTTCGTGGACGATGATGACCGCGGCTGGTGCGTCCGGCTTAATGGCGATGACGGCGATAACGACTGGATAGATCTCGATAGCAGCGATTTCTTCAATTTCCGCAACAAGACTATCGTATTTTGGGTAAAGATAAGGAACTACCAAGAGACGAGCCGGTATATATTCTACTTCTCCGATGGAGCCACTACTGACCCCTACCGCATATATTTTCTGACACACGCAAATTTAAACTTAAGGGTACGCTTTGTTGGTGACTACTCTAAAGATTTTATAGCAGGGAAAAACAATTGGTGCCTTCTTGCTTTTTCGATAAAGGATACTGACGATGGTCTGTGCCAAGGTACGTTTTACGCCTACAACGGTAATCCCCTCGATTCAGTGCGTGATGTTAACGACTTTGTTGGTTATCCGAGGAACTCCGGCAGCTCAGAAGGTGTAAATTTAGGCAGTTCTGACGATGGTGCTACTGGCGCCATAAATGCGGTCTTCGATGATTTCCGTGTCTACGACTACGCCCTGTCATGGGAGGAAATTGAGTTCATCGCCGGAAACAGCAATGGCAGTGGAAATCCTGCTGTGCCGCCTGATGATAATTTGATGCTGCTCCATTACACGTTCGACGAGGGAGCCGGCACTACTGCGGCGAATTCCAGCGCCTATAAGTATTATCACCCAGTGATCTCTGATGCTGAGCTGTACGATGAAGAGCCGCAGGGCCAAAGAGCGGTTAATTTCAGGGACTTTGCTATCTTGGCGAGTAATTGGCGCCAAAACAAACAATTTCCGTAACTGACGCCTTGAGATAAGGTAATATAGCAACAAGGACGAGTTTTTAGTGATTTTGTGGGTTGCTTCGTCGGCCGTCGGCCGACGAAGCAACCCAGTGTGAAGCTAAAGCGTAAGATTGCTTCGGCCGATTAAATCAGTTGCAATGATGGAAGCTGTGTGGCGGTTAGAGAGCTGATTATCCACGTCTCTTTGGAAAAAAGGAGTAGTATTATGAAAACCAAAAAAACAGGTTTTACTCTGATAGAATTGCTGGTAGTAATCGCTATTATTGCTCTCTTGCTCTCGATTCTTTTGCCCGCAGTGAACAAGGCAAGAGAGCTTGCCAAGCGAATGGTCTGTTCCAACCAGCTCAGACAGGTCGGCCTTGCGATTCCGGCTTACGCTGGCAATTATGCTGAATCGCTGCCGTGGTGGGGCTATGTAAATGAAGGTACCTCTGACGAATCGGAAGAAATGCATCCATATGTTGCCTATCGCGCGGATAAGCCTGAATGGACGTGGGAAACAACGGGTATACTTAAAGCTATGAGAATGGCCGCTTTGTATGAGGGTAAATATCTAGCTGAGCCGAAGATGTTTTATTGCCCCTCTAATAAGGATATCAGTTACAGGTACGAATCATATATTAAAAATAATGGCAGAGTCACACGATGGGGCTACCTGCCGCAGGATTTCAACACTCAGGATGAGTTTGGCCAAGTACATAATCAGTGGGTGCGTATAGGGTATGAGTATTTTCCGACAGACCCGAAGTCCGAGATGGTTGCTTCCGCGACACATCCTGATATTATGATACCTAAATATGTCTGCCGCAAAATAGATAAACTGGACCCGCGTATCCCCTATATGGCGGATATTCTCAGAGATAAATCCAAATTGAGTCATAGCACCCGAAATACTTATGCAATCCACGCCTTATTCAGCGACGCCCATGTGGCTTTCTGTAGTGACCCGTATGTCTTCGATAACGAGGTATGGGATGAGTTGGAGAGTGGCGCGATATCCATATCCGGGGACGGGTGGAGGGAGTTCTATTATAGAGTGTTTAAGCTGGTCAGCGAGGTCAAGTGATTTGACGAGAAGGTGGTTATTAAGAGCTTATAAAAAAACTGTCTATCGCCTTCTGTCACTCCCGCGAAACTTGTCCTGAGCGCAACCGAAGGAGCGGGAATCCGGATGCTTTTAGTAAAGCCATTTTAGGTTTTGTTATAGACTCCAAGTATGTCGGTTCATCGGTAACATTTATCAAAAGATATTACACCGACTAATGCACCGGCTGTATGGGTGTTTTCGGGGGCAACGAGGAGGGTAATCGCTTAAAATAAAAAAGTATAGCCATTTTCTGTGTAGCAAAGGTTTTTTTAGGCGGCTTAAAACAGCTATTATGAAAAATATTGCTATTTGTATTCTTCTTTTGGTTGTGTTGTCCGCGTTTAACAGTGTCTGGGCTGACCCGCTGCCGGCCTTTCCAGGTGCCGAAGGCTGCGGTATGTATTCTGTCGGCGGTCGTGGCGGAACAGTTTATGAGGTAAACAACCTCAACGACTACAGCAGCAGCCCGGCCCCAGCCGGTTCTCTCAGGGCGGCGGTCGAGGCCACCGGCCCAAGAATCGTCGTCTTTCGTGTTGGGGGCACCATTGCACTGGTTAAGACTTTAAAGATTTCGAATCCGTACATCACAATTGCCGGCCAGACCGCCCCGGGTGATGGAATATGTCTTAAGGATTATAATTTTCTAATCGAGGCTAACGATGTGATTATTCGCTATATGCGGTTTCGACTCGGCGATAATACTTTACAGGAAGAGGATACCGTGACCATCTATAAGGGCCAGAATATCATCCTCGACCATCTTTCGGCAAGCTGGTCGGTGGATGAAGTGCTTTCGACCAATTGCCAGTCAGGCCATTATGCGAACAATCTTACAGTCCAGTGGTGTATGATAACCGAAAGCCTGAATTGTTCGGTTCATTCCAAAGGCTGTCACGGTTATGGTTCCTTGGTCCGTGGCGGGTTTAACAATAAATATAGTTTTCATCATAATCTTTATGCTCATCACAAAGGCCGAAACCCTCGCCCGGGTAACTATAATAGCTATACTGCCGACCCCTGTGGATTGATTTTTGATTTCCGCAATAATGTGGTTTATAACTATGGCGGTGGCTACGCCGGAAATAATGAAGACACAGACAGTGTTACCAGGATGAACTTTATTGGTAATTATTATAAAAGAGGTACTAATTCCACAGGCAATTATGCTTTCCGGGAGAATTGCAAATACGACAGGGCATATTTCAGCGGCAATTGGCACAGTGGTGTCGGCGGTTATCCGGCAGACCCCTGGACTCTGGTTCAGTTTTATGGCACCTGGACCGACGCACAAAAAACCGCATTCAAGCTATCGAGTCCGATTCCGGTCGCACCGGTAACTACTGATGATGCTAATATAGCTTACGCGATGGTTCTGGCCGATGCCGGCGTAACATTTCCTGTTCGGGATACGGCGGATACGAATGTTATAAATAATGTGATAAATGGCACAGGTGGTATTATCGACGACGAGGACCAGGTCGGCGGCTGGCCTGTACTGGCATCCGGCACGCCGCCGCTCGATACCGACCACGATGGTATGCCCGACGATTGGGAATTTGCACTTTGTCTCGACCCCTGCGATCCAAACGACTGTAGCGCTGACCGCGACGGCGATGGCTATACCAACGTCGAGGAATACCTCAACTGGCTGCCCTCGCAAGAGCCTATGCCGTCAAGGGCAGACCTTAATTGTGATGATATAGTTGATTTTTACGATTTCTCGGAATTTGCCTTGCATTATCCCAGTTCTGTCGGCAGCCCTCTCTACGATAGAAAGTATGATTTTAATGATGATGACGTGATATCAATTGCTGATTTGTTTTATATCGCTCAGGACTGGCTGTTAGAAGAGTAGTTTATCACTCCTAAAAAACTTCACAACGATAGGCTGGCCACTGTCATATCTTCTTCGTCTTCTACCAGCATCTATCCGTCATAACCTTATCCTAATTAGGGGGATGCGATGTTCCTTTCCCATCCCGAGAAATAGAAATAGTGTGAATCTTCTTGACAAGCACGGCAAACATCCTCTAAACTATACTATTTAACTTGTGAATGTGAACTCAAGTATTGAATAACGATTGTTTATGAGGTACCATAAAATTCCAGATGAGACTGTCCGGAGGTTGCCGGTTTATCTCAAGGGGCTGCTGTTTTTATCAGAGGAGGGACGGCAGAGCGTATCCAGCTGCGAATTAGCGGATTTCCTGGGGGTTAACCCTTGGCAGATAAGAAAGGACTTTTCCTACTTTGGCGACTTTGGTACACCGGGAGTCGGCTACAAGGTTGAAAAGCTCGCGAAGCAAATTAAGAGAATCCTTAAACTCGATGTCGCTCAGAAGGCAGCTTTAGTTGGCGTTGGTAATCTGGGCTCGATAGTTCTGGTGTATCAGGGCTTTAAAATATATGGTTTTGACATTGCTGCCGCATTTGACATCGATTCCAAAAAAATCGGCAAAAAAATAAATAATATCACGATTGAAGATGTTTCGAATCTTCGGATCTTGAAAAAAAGAAAGATTAATATTGGGATTATTACTGTTCCGCGAGACGCAGCTCAGGAAACGGCTGACGCACTGGTCAAAGCAAACATAAAGGGCATCCTGAATTTTTCTCCCTGCTATATAACAGTGCCCAAGAAAGTCAAAGTGATAACTATTGATATTGCAATGGACCTTGCCCGCCTGCCGTATTATATGCCCTCAAGCTGAGGATAGCAGGCGATGCAGATTCCGGCGAAGAACGTTAAAAGAAAATTTTGACCGAGGCAAAAATGACAGTCAAAAAAATCAACAAAGACGCTTTCAAGCAGTTTGTGAACAACCTGATAAAACAGCAGAAAGTCTTAGGCCCCTGCGCCAAAGGCGACCGTTTCGAATTCGAGCAGCTTGAGTCGGCAGACCAGCTGCGGCTGGATTATGACGTGACTCTTCGACCGCCTAACAGAAAGTACTTTCTGCCACCGGTTGAAACGCTTCTTACCTACGAGGTCGGCGGCGGCTATCAGTCGGTCTACGATGACGCCGAATTTATCCTTTTAGGCATTCATCCTTATGATTTAGTGGCGTTAAACCAGATGGACCAAATTTTCGAACAGGACAATTACGACAGCCACTATATGAAAAGGCGACACAACGCCACGATAGTCGCCTGCGACGTTGCTTCGCCTTCGAGGGATGTTTTTGCCGCATCGATGGGCACAGCTACTGTCAAGAGCGGATTCGATGTTCTGCTTACGGACATCGGCGATTCATATCTTATGGAAAGTGGCTCGCCTAAAGGCGACAAACTTCTGGCAAAGGCCAAAGGCACAGTTGACGCCACAACCAAAGACCTCGAAAAAAGGCAGAAGGTCTGGAACGAAAACCAGAACCGGCTTAATAAACACAAGCTGAACTGCGACTACTCTTATCTGCCCAAGCTGCTTGAAAGGGCATACAGCCACCCGGTCTGGGAAGAAAAGGCCCGAACCTGCTTTGCCTGCGGCTCGTGCAACCAGGTATGTCCCACCTGTTACTGTTTTAACGTCCAGGATGACGTGAACTGGGACTTCGTAAAGGGTAAGAGACAACGTGCGTGGGACGGGTGTCTGCTTGATGGGTTTACCAAAGTGGCAGACGAACACGAGTTCAGAAAAAAACGTGAAGACCGCTTCAGACACCGGCTTTATCGAAAGGGAAAATACGTGCCAGAGAAGATAGACAGTGCAATACCAGCCTGTGTCGGATGCGGACGATGCGTACATGCGTGTCTGCCTGATATCGCAAATCCTGTCAATGTATACAATAGGTTAATAGAAGACTTTGGGACTAATTTGTAAAACAGGCCGGAAGGTTTGTGTTTTATAGTTGGAGAATAGTTTATGCATAAGTGTTCTGGAGTGCAAAAGGACATTTATTTGCCGCAGTTAGCTACGATAGAAAAGAGGCGGCTTATGAATGTAACGGAGATGTATCTGCGTCTGACGATGGACGAGGGACCTATCGACTATGTTCCGGGTCAGTTTGTCGAGGTTTCCGTCCCAGGCATCGGCGAAGTACCTATCACGATTTCTTCGTCGCCGACTCAGCAAAAGTATTTTGAGCTTGTGGTTCGCAGGATTGGCAATGTTACAAATGCCATTCATAGGTTAAGGACCGGCGACAAAATCGGCATCCGCGGCCCTTACGGCAATGGCACTTATCCAGTAGAAGAAGCGAAAGGCAGGAACCTTGTCTTCATATGCGGCGGGATCGGACTGGTTCCACAAAGGTCTTTTGTTAACTACGTTCTCGATAACCGAGATGATTACGGCGAAATCACAGTCCTTCTGGGCACAAAATGTATGGCTCAGCGGTTTTTTCAATCCGAATTGGACAGCTGGTCGCACAGAAAGGACATCCATTTTATGGAGACCGTGGATGAGGTGGACGACTGCTGGCTGGGAAATGTCGGGGTCGTGACAACGCTGATTCCCAAGATTGAGGTGGAACTGGCTTCGGCGCTTGTATTCGTCTGTGGTCCGCCGGTAATGTACAAGTTCGTCTTGTTCGCTCTGGACGAGGCAAAAATACCCCACGAGAACATTTTTCTCAACCTGGAGCGAAAAATGAAGTGCGGCGTAGGCAAGTGTGGGCACTGTCAGATAAACAACCTGTATGTATGCGTTGATGGACCGGTGTTTCGTTACTCAGACTTGAGCGTTGCTCCGGAGGCAATATAAAATGGATAGGTTAAAAGTGGCTATTTTTGATTTTGCGTGCTGTGAGGGATGCCAGTTGCAGATTGTCAATCTTGAGGAAGAGCTCCTCGATTTAATTGATGTAGTGAATGTTGTGGAATGGCGTGAGGCGATGAGCGAAAGCAGCCACGAATATGATATAGCCATTGTTGAGGGTTCTATCACGAGGCCGGAGGACGAGAAGCATCTGCAGATCATAAGAACAAGAGCCAAGAAACTGATAGCTTTAGGCGCCTGTGCCACAATAGGAGGTGTAAACAAACTCAAGAACAATTTTGAGATGGAAGATGTTAAACGGTGTGTTTACGGCAAGTCGGCAAGTATGCCTCATCTTGATACCGCACCGACGAAAGCCGTCGATGAAGTTGTAAAGGTGGATCATAAAGTCCACGGCTGCCCTATAGACAGGAAGGAATTCACATACATTATTCGATGTCTGCTTATTGGGAAAAAACCCGAGATACCCGAGTACCCGGTTTGCGTTGAATGCAAGGCCAAAGGTAATCCCTGCCTGTGGGATTACGGGCAGATTTGCCTGGGACCGATTATAAGGGCTGGCTGCGGTGCAAGATGCCCATCGTCGGGTTTTAGATGCTTCGGCTGTCGCGGCTATGTAGATGACCCCAATGTTAATGCCGCCAAAGACGTTATCAACAGATACGGACTCAACATGGAGCAATTAAAAGCCAAAATGATTCTTTTTGGAAGTGGTTATGAGCCAACAAATGCATAAAAACCTCGATATAAATGTTCATCATATAACCCGTGTTGAAGGACACGGCAACATCGTCGTCAACGTCACTGACGGCAAAATCGAAAAACTCCAGTGGCAGATTCCTGAAGCACCTCGTTTCTTTGAGGCTATGGTTCGTGGCCGTAGCTACGAGGATATTCAAACAATCGTCAGCAGAATCTGCGGAATTTGCTCGATTACACATTCGCTGGCCTCGACCAAGGCAGTCGAAAACGCACTCGGCCTGAAAGTCTCGGAGCAGACCGACAAGCTCCGAATATTGATGCATTATTCCGAGCAGCTCCAGAGCCATATACTTCACGTCGGGTATCTTGCAGCGCCTGATTTCTTCGGTGTGCCTTCAGTAGTGCCGTTAGTTGCCAGGGCGGCAGATGTAGTCAAGACTGTGGTCAGGACCCATGGAATCGCGAACGGATGGTCCGACCTGCTCGCAGGCAGAACAACCCACCCTGTTACGCTCATACCCGGAGGACTCACACGGATACCCACTGAGAAACAACTGCGGCAGTTACAGAAAACGCTGAAAAACACAATACCCGACCTGAAAGTAATTGCAGATGCGGTTTTAAGCGTGGTCGGAAATATACCAAAATTCGAGCGCCAGACAGAATACGTATCGCTCAAACAGACCAAACCGCCGACATATACGTTCTATCATGGCGGCATCACGTCCACCGACAATGGCAGCAAGGTCGTTCCGATAGAAAAATGGCACGATGTGACCAACGAATACGTCTGCGAACAATCCACGGCCAAATGGACGAAGTGGCATCGGGATTCTTACGCCGTGGGAGCGCTGGCCCGCTTTAACAATAATGGCGAGCTTCTTTCGCCGATGGGCAAAGAGGCAGCAAAGATGTTCGGCCTGAAAAAGGGCTGCTGCAACCCCTTTATAAATACAGTCGCACAGCTTGTGGAATGCTTCCACATTGTTGAGACAAGCATCGCTCTTATCGATGAAATACTGACCAAAGGGCTGAAAGAGGAAAAGGTAACAAGCTCAGCAAAAGCAGGCAGAGGAGCCGGCTGTGTCGAGGCGCCGCGAGGAATACTGTTCCACGAGTACGAATTCGACAAGAAAGGCAACTGTATCGCAGCAGATATTTGCATTCCGACCAACCAGAACCATGCCAACATTCAAAAGGACTTCGAAAAGTTTGTGCCCGAGATAATTCACGAGGGCCGGAATGCCGTCAGGCAAAAACTGGAAATGCTCGTTAGGGCTTATGACCCGTGTATTTCCTGCTCAACTCACCTGCTGGAGGTGAGGTTCGTCAAGTAAGCCGCCAATGAAAAAAACTGTGATTGTAATCGGCCTCGGTAATACGCTTATGTCGGATGAGGGCGTAGGCGTGCGGGTCGTGCAACGGCTTTTGGATTTTGCCGGCAGGTTTCCTCTGGGTGATTTCGTAGATGCAGGGACAGGGGGAATGTCTATCCTGCATCTTATCAGAGGCAAAGATAGAGCAATTTTTATTGACTGTGCGAGAATGGGGGAGGAGCCGGGGGTCATAAAAAAATTTACGCCCCAGGAGCTTAAAAGCACCAAGGTGCTCACGCACCAATCACTCCACGAAGCTGACTTAATTAAAATAATAGACATGGCAGGACAACTCGGCCAGTGTCCTGCTGAGATAATAATCTTCGGTATCGAACCTCAAGTTGTTAAGCTCGGCGGCGAACTGAGTAAAGTACTTACCGACAGGTTTGACGAATATATAACTATTATTTGCAAAGAGCTTCCGAAAACTGCATCCAGCGGATTATAAAGAAGGCACCATAGAATGTGCTTATTATTGATACTATCGACTTCCAAACTCCACCCGAGACGATAGAAATATTCACGTCTGAGTAGTTAAGCTCAACCATTATTTCAACACATAATTCTGCGGTGGCGAACCACTGGCGACTGACACTTTTTTGACATCAGTTTTACTGCGACGTCCGAGCTCAATGTTTGTAACTATCTGTGGTTAAAGTACTTATGCCCGCAAAAACCGTTTTTTGCATGCACCGAATACTTTGGATATCCCAAAAATCTAAAAAAAAGCTTGACTTTTCTAAATAAACTTGTTAGTATAATATATCTGTCTTAACGGGGAGACAACTTTGGGGGGAGAAAACTCAAATGTGCTATTGTGCTATTCTTAATTCCTAAATATAGAGTTTAGCTGTTACAGACTATTATGCGAGTCAGGAAAACTGCGATTGCTGTATTATTTATGTTGGGCTGTCTGATTTTCTCTGCGCAGGCTCAGGGTTTTGTTGTAATAACGCCGTCCAATGTGAACCTGCCAGACTTTGTGGGCGATATTTTCAGTTTTGACTTCGTGGTTGACGCGAATGCAATCAATGCCATGGGCTTCGGAGCTACCATAAGTGTTAGTGGGCCCGGCACATTAACGTTTGATGTAAACAACAGCAACATGGTAGTCAATGACGTTAGTTACTGGGCGCACGAAAACTCCGGAGGAGTGGTCTTTAAGGTTGATGATGTTAATCGTATTTTTGGCTTCAGCGATGATACATTAAGTGGAGACCCTGAGCCTTTGGTCGCCGATGTTAATATTATGGCAAGATACGCTTTCAAATGGGGCGGTACTGTAGGCGATTACACATTCGTTCTTAACCTTAACACTGCATATAGCTACATCCAAGACGAAACTTTCGAAAAAGAACCACTGGAATTCAATCCGGGATCTTATCAGGGCAGCAGCAACAGTTTCACTGTCAATATACCTGAGCCCTGTACGCTGATTATTTTTGCTTTGGGGTATAGTGCGGTTCTGCTTAAAAGGCGTGGAACGTAAGCATTCAACGTTGCCTTAAGCGACAGGGAGCCACTGTGGAGGTCCGGCCGAGCTTACCCATACATACAGCATTAGTAATAGAACGGTCAGCTACATCCACTACACCATCACGATTCACGTCGCAATCCCGCAATGAATAAGAGCCGGCAAAGCCAACCTTACAAAAGGCATTTACTATTGAGCGGTCTGCCACATCAACCACGGCATCGTTGTTAATATCGCCGAGAAGTGCTATGCCAAACTCCGCTTCGGCCGTGGCTGTATTGCCGTAGTTGTTACCGGTAACAGTTACTCTAATTTTGTAAGGCAGGCCTGCGTCCGATAGCCCTTCTGGTTGGTCACAGCCAGGGGCAGCAAAAGTGCAAAATGCGTCATTCGTTGAGCCACCATTTATGGTTGCAGGTGCGATATTCACATCGGCAGGCAACACAAATTCCCACCGGTATGTATAACTGCTGTTACTTAGCGGGTCGT
Source organism: uncultured Planctomycetota bacterium (assembly GCA_963827315.1). Lineage (GTDB taxonomy): Bacteria > Planctomycetota > Phycisphaerae > Sedimentisphaerales > Anaerobacaceae > CAVXEF01. The sequence goes on from CAWHAL010000004.1 coordinate 33,961, forward strand.
TAATGATTGAAACGCTCGCAGTCAATTTGGAAGCCGTCCCATGCGGCAGATTCTGATACATCCATAAATTGTTTATCCTTAAATCAATGCTTAAAGTCTCACCTAATCCAGATGGCCAATAATCGGCAAAAATAGCAAGCAGGTCAGCGTAGTTAACAACTCCATTCTTATCGTAGTCGGTACCCTGACACCAGTCAGGCTCTGAACAAGTAGAGTTCATCCAATAGTGGGCTAACACAGCGAAGTCATTGAAATCCACGACGCCGTCATGGTTCAAGTCAGCGACACAACCACCACCAGCCTGTGATGGAGACAAACTGGCTTGGTCGGTTCCGCCATAGGCTCCCATATTGATTAGCATTCCATTCGGCTGGGGTTCGCCGCTGTAGTCATCGTTGGGATCTCCTGCATCAATACACGGACTCGTCAGTGCATCTTGGACCCGGCTTTGACTGTACGGCTCCCATCGGCCGGCTCGGGAGCACAAATGATAATCGTAGTTATTGGGGTCAAAAAAAAATGGGTCAGTGGAGATATTGCCGTTGTAGCCAGTTTGGTCGGTCAACTGGCCGCCATACTCTTGCGGCAGGTTGCCAAATATGTTGTTGTATCTTAGTACATTGGCGTCAAGGTTTCCCCGGCCGTAGATTCCTGCGCCGCCGCTATTAAATGCGATTATATTATTCTTGATTATCGGTGATGAAGGCGCATTTGAATCAATTGAAACAGCGCAGCAGTACGATTCGTACTGTGAAGAATTGTTGGCAATCGTATTATTTATAATTTTAGGTGCGCCGCCAACCCATACGATACCGCAGCCGTACGAGGCGCTGTTGCCGGCGATAAGATTATTCTTAACAGTTGCAAGACTGTTAGCGCAAAAAATCGCCCCCCCCGAACCATTCGTAGCTGAATCAGCCGTGGCGTCATTTCTAATAATCTCGTTAAGTCTGATTGTTGCCGAATCATCCTTGCAGTAAATGCCACCACCCTCTGTGGCATGGTTGAGTATTATTACGTTCTTCTCGATAATTGGGCAGGCAGACCCGATATAAATGCCGCCGCCGGAGGCTGCACTTCCAGAAGTGATTGTAAAGCCGGTGATTAGGCAGTTGGCGTCCTCCGAGGAATTAAATGTAACGACACTTGCCAGCTCATTACCGTCGATTATAGTAGAGGCAACGATGTTTGGGTCGTTTGGGTCTGTGCTTTTGAGCGTGATATTTTTACCTTTTAAGTTAATGTTTTCATAATAACGGCCCTGCTCTACAACAATCGTGTCGCCATCCGAAGCAGAATCTATCGCCGCCTGTATTGAATTTGCATCGGTTCGGACAGAAATTGTTACCGGAACATTATTTACCGTTATGGTTATTGTTTTGCGGTCCTGTGCTTGTCCATCACTTGCAATAAATGTTATAAGGTAAGTTCCCGCCTGCTCATACGTCGGCGTCCAGCTGAAAGTTTTATTTGAGAATGTTGCTCCAGTAGGCAAATTTTCTGCCCAATATTGCAGGACATCACCATCGGCATCGGTGGCATTCACCGCAAAAGTTAACAAGATATTTTCATAAACTGTCTTGTTGCCTATAGGTTCAAATATCGGCGGGCGATTGATGGGAATGTATTCGTAGCAGCCCGCATCAGGTGTTGCATCCCGTTGCTTGCCAATGATATCTGTTGAAGTTGCATTATTTGGGTCGCCAAAACCTACTGCGATCGAGCCATTAATAAGTCGGAAATCGGCCCCACCAGCATTGACGAAGCCAATAGACACGGGTACACCGTTTTTACCTAATACTATATTATGTGTAGCAAGTCCGTCATTTACTTTGTGTAAATCATTGATGTTCCAAGTACCCACATATTTAGAGTATATATTATTATTGTTATAGCCGCTACCCCAGTCGGTGCTATAGACTTCAGGACTACTACACCAGTCAAAGCTCACTGTATTTCCAACAAAAAGATTGTTATATATCTGGCAATCTGAAGAAAGACCCGCTATTACACCACTCCCAGAAAATGTGGGCGCAAAGGTGTTATTTTTAAGAACAAGACCATTAACACCCTGAAACTGAAATATTGTGAATGTCGTGCCTATTGCATACGAAAGCCCTGAAGCGGTCGAACCATAGTAGTTTACTGTCAGAGTAAGTTTGTTAGGACCACCAACCGTATCAATCGTGTAATAGGTTTTATCGATTAGTATATTACTTCCGTTACTGTCGGAAGTCCAAGCAGTGCCTGTTCCAATCACCGCCTTGCTGCCATTAACGACCGCAACAGTCCCATCTGTATATGGTGGCTCACCGAACCTTCCGTAAAAGAGATTGTTCTCAAACGTAATACTGCCTAAATAATCTTCACCTGAATAACAATGGAGGCCTTGACTATTGTTGTTATAAACCTTATTTCTCCGAAAGATAATGTTGTCTGCGGAACCAGGACTATTTGCTATTACTTGAATACCGTCCCTGTGAACACTCCCAGACTGCATAGTCCACTCTACATTATGTATGAGATTATCCTCAAAGAGCAGGTTGGTTGAATCTGTAATGTGAACTGCATCGGTAAACGAATCGTGGATATCACAGTTAGAGACAGTTATGTTACTCGCACGGAAGACATTGATGCCACCACTATTTTTTTCAATCTTGCAGTTGCTAATCAAAACATTGGTCGAATATTGTATATCCACGCCTTTTCCGGAATAGTCACCGGTGTCACCGGGCTGTGAATTTATATAGGAATTTAGAACCTGAACATGAGAAGTAGTTTGATTTGGACCTGTCCAGCCATAAACCACCACAGCTTCTGTATATCCCAAATCATAAGTGCTTCGACATTCTATATTATCAAATCTCAAATATGCGTTGGGGGTAACATCTATATAAAGGTTTGTAAATATAGGACGGTTGTTACCATCCTGTCCTCTGTATGTTATATAATCACTTCTTCCGGCGTCACCATTTATTCTGTATTTGAATCGGCCGTAGCTGCCGGAGCGGATTATCACCGTATCACCCTGGGCGACTATATCATCTTTCGCTTGCAGTACATAGCCGCCCGGAGTAACCGCTCGGCCTGCACAAATATTCGGCAGTGCTCTCTGAATGTGTTGCCACGGCAAATCACTCGTACCCAGATTGGCGTCGTTACCGTTGACTGCGTCAAGATAATAAGTAGCGGCAATTACGATGCCATTGAAAATAGGAAGTGTTGCAAAAAAGAATGCTATACCAGACAGCAAAAATACATATGGATGCCGATTCTTACACACCATGTTTGGAGAAAAATTACTCAAGGATTTCTCCATCCCCCCTGCCTCCCAAAAGCAAAATATTCCTTCTCCTCCGTATGTCGCACAATATCTAAACACAGAATGTTACCTCTGTCAAGCCAAAAGTTTCTCAAACACGGTAATTTTTGTTGTAAGCCTTTTTATATCATATGGTGTATAAATTGGGAAAAATGTGCTAACTTCGCAAGCAACCCTCTCGTATATCAACGCGCTACTGAACCGACAGTAATACACACCCAATGACCATCAGCGAGCTCGACGATTTTCATGGATAACAGCACGCAACAGCAGGATTCATACAACTTATCAAGAAAACGGGGCAAGATGACCCTGATTGTGAACTTAACTGCCGCTGTAGAAGCACCTATCTCCTTGTATAATAAGAGCCTATAAAAAGTTTGGTAGCTACCTACTTACCCTAATCCTGTTTGATGAAAGCATCTTGAGATTGCTCCGGTCTGAAAACAACGTCCCAAAAAATTTCGTTTTAGGGTGATTATATGCTTGACAAAAGGGGGGATTAGCAAGTAACATACCAGTCTTGCATTCTTTTTAGAACCATGCTTAAGGAGGAGGTTCTGAATTTTTCCCAGGGACGGCGTGCCGTTCTAAAGCTGAGAGGGCTTATGTTTTTAACTTTAGAGTACTGCTTTGGGATTATCTCGTTTGATGTATTCTATTAGGCCTAACTGCCTGAGAAAAACATCGGGTGATTTTCATCTTACGCAAACAACAGGTAATCTGCCAATGTGGCTTATATGCCTGTTGGCAGTTGTATTATTGATATCGTCCGGCATGACATACCGTATTTTGGCCGCTCATCTTAAGCTCATCGCGGATACTCCCATTAAACTATCTGTTTCTTTGAGCGGATTTCCTCTGCGGATAGGTAATTGGGTGGGTAAAGATGTGCCAATCCCTGAAAATATTCAGCGTGTGGCGGGAAATGATGCTTTTCTGAACCGTCTGTATATAAACAAATCAAGCAACCAGTGGGCCAATGTTTACATCGCCTATACTGCTCGGCCAAGAACTATGTTGGGCCATCGACCTGAGATTTGTTATGTTGGCGGCGGTTGGATACTCGATAGCACGGAACAGTCGAAATTCATCTCCTATTTCGGCAGGCACATACCGTGTCTGATTCACCGATTCCATATGCCAGCACCTCGTAATGATGAGATAGTAGTGCTTAACTTCTATATTCTCAACGGCCAAATTACCGCTGACGAGAACGGCTTTTCAGGCGTAGGCATACGCACCCCGAATATTGCGGGTAATCCCGCGCGCTATGTGGCTCAGATCCAGATAAGCTCAGTGTTGGAAAATTCGGCACTATGTGTAGCGAAGGATATGACAGAACTAATACTGGATTTTTTCCCCGATGAAAACGGCAAAGTTAAAGCAGCCGAGTACGCCAACACCGCGCGTGGTAGTCCGAAGTAGATTGAAATCGTACCGACAAAAGCCGGAATTGGAAATAGTTGTATAAGTGACGTTATTACAGGAAGTTAAGTTGCTTTTTTCGATGCAACCAAAGGGGACGGAGTCTAAGAAAGAATCGCTGGGTTGATATGAGGATATTTCGGTAACAATATGGAAAGGGAAACAATGGCGGGGGGACTACGGTTACGTGGGGAAGTCCTCGATGGATTAATCAATATCGCGAAGCTCGCCAAAGACTGGGATGACCTGTTTGGCCGTGCGCAGGAGGCATCAGTATACCTCTCCAGTGCTTGGGTACAGACATTCATAAGCGAGAAACGCATCAGAGGAACACCTTTGCTGATTCTGGTCTGGTGCGGTTCTAAGCTCGTGGCCCTGTTGCCTCTCGGTATCAGGAGTTTTTGTGGCATTAGCATAGCCGAGCCTATCGGCACAACCGAAGTTTCTTATCTCGGACTTCTGGTGGATCCGAACTACCCGGGAGCCATCCAGACCGTAGCCGATGTTTGGGAGCGGGAGAAAGTAGCCCAAGCTTTTTACGATAAGCACTTATCTTCTCTGGACGAAGTTACAAATGAACTAATAGCAGAGCTGCGCCGCCGTGGTTTTGCTTTTAAGCGTGGATACCGACGTGTTTCTCCATGGATAGGCTTAGGATGCTCTTTTGATGCGTATCTTGAAAATGCAAAAAGTATCAGGCGACGCAAAAGGTTGCTTTATGAGGAAAGGCGAGTCTTTAGGGCCGGCAACGTGATGGTTGTTCGTTATATTGGCAAAGATATTACAGCCGAAGTTATCGCCCGCATCGCCACCACTCAGCAGGAAAGCTGGATGAAGAGACGCGGCGCGGCCTTACTGAACAAGCCCTTCTACCAGAAACTTTTGTTAGAGATGGCCAAGGCAGGGCTGGCTCGTGTTTGGATCATGACAATAGATACGGACGATGCTGCCTTTGGCTGTGCCTTTGTAGCACACAGGGGACTTGATCTTAAGTGGATCGCATTCAAACTAAAATATGAATCCACGTTGTCCATCGGTAAAATACTGATGATGCAGATAGTTCGTGATGCTTGTCAGGAAGGGATGCTATCGGTTGGCCTTGGCTTCGGAGATTGTGAATGGAAACGTTTTTGGGGTACAGATAACCACAATGTCGAGAGTGTTGTTGTAGGGCAAGGCTTGGGGTACATGGCTGTTTTGTGTTACGGGGTTATGTGGTGGCTCGCAAAGCATGAACGGTTGTTTTCATTGTATCGCCGCTTCAAAAAATGGCGAAACATTCAAACAGGATGCCAGAAAGTCCAAATCAATTCGGTTAAAAGGGACAATGAATGAGTGAGGATGCAGTATACAAAAATAACTTCATAAACACCGATATGCTTATTCGCCGTACTACTAAAGATGATATAGAAGCACTAATGAATATAAGTCGCCTAAGTTTTCCTGATTCATTGCGATGGAGTGGGCCTAAGTGCCAAGCACGAAAATGGTGGAAGTATATGATCGCCGCACAATTTAGTGAGACGTGGGTTTGTCAGTACAAGGGTCAAGTCGTAGGTTTCATCATGCTGACAACCGATCCAAAGCAACATAAAAAGGAAAAGAGTAAGCTACGTCCAAGCCCAGCGACTCTTCTTTGTACTTTTGCCATGCATCCCTGGCTTCTTGTTACAAGAATTGTGGAAAGAGCTTTCTCCATCAATGACACGTATGTTGCTCTTAATGATGTCAAGAGCTTGGCCCATAAGCCTTTATGGCCCGAGTCTAGTGCTGTACTACCGAAAATGCGAAATAGGGGGCTGGGCACCCGTATGATGAATTTTTGTGAGCAAAGGGCCCGTGAGTTGGGATGTGATTCAATAAAATTCTGCATTAAAAGAAAAAACAGAGGTTCCATCCGACTTCACGAAAGATTGGGATTTATAAGGACAGCCCAAAACAAGAATTACTACATGTATACCAAATTGCTCAGCGAACAGAAGGGGTGGGAAAAAACAGCGTAGACTATGGGCTACATGCAATAGAAGTCATCCAACAAACGATCGTCTCGAAAGCCGACGCGAGTAAGGAGGCTTTGAGTAAGAGACGGTGAGCGGTTCGGAAAATAGGAAGTATTTGTTTTGAGCGTGTTGAACGGCATATCGGATACAATTAGATTGCTGCGAGGTACCAATCTTAAGGCAAAAAGTGCCCGTGCCGTAATCGCATTAGGTGTTGGGACAGTTGCTGGCCGAGGATTAAGAATGGTACGCTACATGATTCTGGCCAGACTGTTGGCACCGAATGAATTTGGACTAATGGCAATCGTTATGGTTGCGGCAATGGCCTTTGAGGCTTTTACAGAAGTCGGCTTGAAACAATCGGTCATCCAGAATAAACGTGGAGCCACCTCTGAGTATCTCAATGTCACTTGGTGGATTCAGGCGATTCGAGGATTAGGCCTTTTTATATTGGCAACACTCGCTGCTCCATGGATAAGCTCTTTCTACGACAAACCGCAGCTTTTGAGACTGTTTCAGGTTTCCTTTGTTTCGATTCTTTTTAGAGGTTTTATCAGCCCACGTGCTTACGTACTGGAGAAAGAATATAAATTTGGCTGGGCCGTGGTCCTCAGCCAAGGCAGCAGTATCCTGGCTACAATTGTAACAATCGCAGCTGCTTTCATGATAAGAGGTATCTGGGCACTGGTTATAGGTTTTGTTGCAGAAGCAGCTATATTGTGCTTCCTGTCTTACATATTCGTTCCTTTCCTGCCAAGTCTTAAAATAGATAGAGAATGCTTAAGAGAACTAATGAAATTTGCCCGCGGCATGTTTGGTCTACCCTTTTTAGCTTGGATCGGTTTCCAAACAGATGTTCTGGTGCTGGGCAAGGTTGCAACCGACGAACAGTTGGGTATGTACAGTTTGGCAGTCATACTTTCTTATTTACCAATCGATCTGTTTTCTCAAATAATAAGCCCTGTTTTACTTCCTGGCTTTGCTCAGAAGCAAGATGATAGAAATGCTCTTTGCCGAGTGGTCCTCGAGGTAACCCGAGGGACAGCTATTTTTATACTACCTTTGGTGGCGTTCATGACCAGTTGTGCAAGTGGAATACTGCTCTTGGCTTATGGGCCAAAATATGTTGCTGTGACTTTTCCATTTGCCATTTTATGTTTAATAATTTTGGCCCGAGTTGAAGGAGTAATCCCATCCTCGCTGTATTTGGCAGTGGGGAAACCCCACTTACAGCGGCGTTTTGTTTCAGTGCGAGCCTTGATTATCGTTAGTCTCATTTATCCAGCAGCTGTTTATTTTGGACTGTTGGGTGCTGCTGGTATTGTCGTCCTGGCTAATTTTGCTGCTTTGTTTATGCAAATTTTCTGGTGCCGAAGAGTCATTGAACTTGATTTCAGCAGGTATATGCGTTGTTATGTCCCTGGTCTATTACTGGCATTGCCGGTAGTAGTGATTGTTGGTTTGTTACGACTGTCAGGAATAAACTCTCCTATACCGGTTTTAATTGCCGGCGCCATTGCGTTCAGTGCAATATCTATAGGAGGTATATTTGTTTTAAATCACCCTAACGAACCATCCATAACCAAGAAAGAGTATATGGACAAATTGGATTGTCTGTCTGCGAATAGTGTTAATGATGCCTGAAAAAGACAGCTTAGAAAATAAAAACATGAAAATATGTTTGCTCGGTGCTTCGTTCGACACGGGTAATATGGGGGTCAGCGCCTTAGCTGAGTCAAGTATAAAGATTATTCTTAATCGCTGGCCTGATGCTGAGATTGTGCTTCCGGGAGATTACAAATCCCAGCAGCATTGCTTATCCCTTGCGGGGAAAGAGATATGTATCAGAAATTTCCCTCTGAGTGTGTCAAAAAACATTTTTTTGCCTTATCATTTTCTGAGGTTTACGTTTTATGGGCTGCTTGCGAGAATTTTGCCAAGCTCAGGGTTTAAAGATACATTAATGAAGCGTAATCCATATTTCAAGGAACTGTTCGGGATAGATCTTGTGGTAGATATTACCGGTGGTGACAGTTTCAGTGATATTTATGGTTTTCGAAGGTTCTTTTTAGGATTTTTGTGTAAGTGGCTTATCATCTTCTTAAGGAAAAAATTAATACTGCTGCCGCAAACATACGGACCGTTTAAAAGACCAATAACTAAAATGATGGCCAGATATATAGTGACTCATGCAGATTTAGTTTATTCAAGAGATCGAACAGGGGTAGAATACATAAAAAATCTGCTTAATAATCATACGGACAATGGGAAGGTTAGATTTGTCCCGGATGTTGCTTTTGTCTTGGATGCTCGCAAGCCGGAGCATCTCAAGATAGATTCGCTCATTGAAAGGCGAACAAAAGAAACCGTTGTTGTCGGTTTCAACATAAGCGGTCTTCTTTTTAACGGGGGCTACACTCGAGACAATATGTTTGGTCTTAAAATCAGTTACAGTAGCTTGGTTTATGAGATTATTGATTTATTTATTCAGCACGAAAACGTGGTAGTTATTTTAATCCCCCATGTGTTTCCACCGATAGGCTATGAAGTTGAAAGTGATTCTATAGCTTGTGTCAAAGTGTATGAGTCAATTAAGGGAAAATACAAAAACAGGATATTTCTGCCACAAGGCGAATTTAGCCATAATGAAGTTAAGTACATAATAGGTTTATGTGACTTTTTTATCGGCTCACGTATGCATTCCTGCATTGCAGCTATGTCACAGTGTATCCCAACAGTTGGAGTAGCCTACAGCAGGAAATTTCAAGGTGTCTTTGAAAGTCTTGATTTGGGTGATAACGTTGCTAATGCCCGCAGTTGCGACGAGAGAGAAATCCTCAAGAAGATTAAAACAGTATTTGAAAATAAAGACCAGGTTCGCAAACACCTGGTTTCTGTTATTCCTCAGGTGAAAAAAAATATACTGAACATATTTGAAGGTTTGAAATGTTCATAGCCACGCTGACTGCAAAACTGCTGTATAAACTCTATGCACTTAAAATTGCAAGACTGCGGAGGTTTATTTTGGCTATCGTCCCTAAGCTTGAGGGAGGAGAACCTCGATCAAAAACCCTTAGACAGGTATTTGCAGATTATCACCACATAAAGATTGGGATGTATAGTCATGGAGGTTGCTTTAATACTCAACTGATAGGAAGCTTTACAGAAATTGGAATATACTGCTCCTTTGCAAGTGGAGTCCGCATTTTCAACGCAAATCATCCCCTGAAGTTTAAATCCACGCATCCCTTCTTTTTTAACCCCATTTTTGGATATGTTGATGAATTGAAGATATCCAGGCAGGGTCCGAGTATCGGAAATGATGTATGGATTGGTGGTAATGCAATCGTATTACCCAACGTTAAAAGAATTGGTGATGGTGCAGTCATTGGTGCAGGCACTGTAGCTGCCAAGGACGTGCCTGATTTCGCAGTTATGGCGGGCAATCCCGCAAAGGGTGATTAAATATCGATTCTCAGAAAGTGTGCAGCGCAAGATAAAGTAATCCAAATGGTGGAATAAAGACATTGATGAATTACAAGGTAATTTGGAGGAATTCATCCGTCCGCTGGAGTGAGACGCTAAGAGAGTGTGTAATCATGTCAGTAATTACAATGTTAATTACGAAACTGAGAAAACCTTACCCTATCCGCTTAAAGACCAAATGCCAGCCGCTTTCCAAAGAGAATGCATAGTGAGTACTAAAAAGCTTTAGCAAACCCTACCGATGATTACTAAAGTAGTGCAAGGTGAGAAGGCTCTTCTCAAACGAAAGACGTCATCTCTGTGGGCGATTACTATCGATGTGAATGATGCTGGTGCCTGTCCCCCATTACACAGGATTTTCTCTATTCAGAAATTGGTTGGGATTATCAATAATAGAGAAATTGCGTTCGTTTGGAGGAACCTTAAAACGGGCCGCGTCGCGTGGATGGACAAGGCCTTTGGAATCATTCGGTGCAGGTAAAGCAGTACAACAAACCAATAGTGCAGACAAGTGCCTGAGGAGTTCTGGCGAAGTTTGAGTCACCATGCAAGGCGTAACTTTAACAATTGCAATTATTGTCTCTATTTTAGCTGTAACATTACGCCCAGGTTACGCCTTGGCCGTGTATATCATAAGCTTGTTATGGTATCCCAATTATCTGGTAGTAAGCTTAGGTACTATAGACATCTCAGTGGGCCGTTTTGCAGCTGCACTACTACTTTTGCGATGTTTGTCTGACGGGCAGATTCACCGTAAGTTTACCTGGAGCCGACTGGACACATTGGTGACACTAAGTATGGTAGTTTACGTAGGAATGTTCTGCGCTACGCGACCTTTACCAGATGCCGTGGAAAATAGAGGCGGTTTCTTAATGGATACATGGTTTGCTTATATGGTGGTTCGTTTCATCGTAATTGATAAAGCGACACTGCTATCGGTCATAAAGTGTGTTAGTTGTGCTTTGGTTCCCTTGGCAGTTTTGGGTGTGGTTGAGTCAGCAACGGGCTGGCAGCCATTTCTCCCATTGTGGCGTTTCTGCCCCTGGTATCTTGAGGCTCCCGTTTTCGAACAACGTTGGGGCTTGAACCGCGCTATTGGACCGTTTAACCACCCTATTCTATTTGGCTGCACTTTCGCCACCTTTTTACCTCTCATTTATTACTTGCGGCATAGCAGAAATTACTGGCGCATTTTAGCTTATGTGCTTTCAGGACTTGCCCTACTTGGTACCCTAAGCAGTATGTCCAGTGGCCCATGGGTAATGGTAATAGCAGTGGTTTTCTGCCTAGCACTGGAAAAGCATAAACACTGGGTCAAGCCGCTTCTTATATTCTTCCTGTTATCATGTGTGTTCATTGGAATTGCAAGCAATAGACCATTCTATCATGTCATAGTTTCTTACGCGGACACTCTTGGCGGTGCTGGTTGGCACCGAGCGGCGCTTATTGATTCCGCCATAAAACACTTCGATGAATGGTGGCTAGCTGGTTACGGCACCGAGGACCCCGACTGGGGTCGCGACCTCGGCATGGCCTTTACAGATGTGACAAATGAGTTTGTCCTGGCGGGAGTTAGATACGGAATTCTGGGCATAGTAGTCCTTTCGGGAGTGCTTATAACAGCTCTCCATGGCGTCGTACGTACGTACAAAGAAACTACAGATCCCGAACTAAAATCTTTGTGCTGGGCTTTGGGCACTATCCTGGTTTCTGTAATAATAACTTGGATGTCGGTCAGTTTTTTCGGGCAGATCGTAAGCTTGTTTTACTGCGCTTTAGGAATAATTGGCTCTTCATCCAAATTTATTCTGAATACAAGCGGGGTTGGAGACATTTAATTACCCCTAATTTTGCAATGAGCGGTTGCTGTCATACAGGCCAACAGTTTGAAAAAATAACTACCTGTTGCATGACTATAAAGGATAATTTTATTGGCAAAAGGCGAATCGTTATGCTTCGGGGCCGTAGCTCAGTTGGGAGAGCGCTCGCAGTGCATAAAAAGTGCACGCAAGAGGTCGTAGGTTCGAATCCTACTGGCTCCAGTGTCTGTACTTTATCATTTCCGCTTGGTACGAAAATATCGGCGGAGATTAGTGTTGCGAAAAGTTCGCAGGCCGTACATGATTGACAAGAATTGTGACAAAAAACGTGAAAAAAGACAAACGAAAAGCTGAGAACAATCTGGAAATAGTAACTATTAAAAGTATCGAAGAAGTGGAGGCCATTCGTCCTATATGGGAAGAAATGCAACGTAATCAGTCTTATCCCGTACTCAATGCAGATATTGACAGATATCTTGCGGTCATAAAGGCGATGGAAGTTCAAACGCAACCTTATGTGATATTGTTTCGGCACCAAAATGAACCTATAGCTATGGTAATAGCACGCCTTGAAAAGCATAAACTTGAGTGTAAAGTGGGGTACAAGGTGATATTAAGCCCATTAGTACGTTGTTTGACAGTCGTCTACGGTGGTATTTTAGGACAAGATGGTGAAAAAGTATGTTCTACAATTGTTGAAGAGTTACTTTCTGTTTTACGTCGTGGTGAAGCAGATATGATATGGCTGAATAACTTAAGAATAGATATGCCAATATATCCGTTGATAAGAACAAAACCAAACTTCCTTTGCAGGAATCATTTTCCAAGGATTGACCCACATTGGACGATGTCGATTCCCGAGAACATTGACCTATTCTACCAAGCTCGTTCCAAGAAACACAGGGCCAATCTTCGACGATGCACAAGAAAACTGGAAAAAGAGTACCCAAATCAGGTTAAAATAGTTACTTGCTGCCAGGAAAATGAATTAAATAGCGCAATAAAAGCCGCATCGCAGATTTCCAGCAATACCTATCAATGTGGGTTGGGGCGCGGTTTTGCCGATAACTCACAAACCCGTACTATATTGACAACAGCAGCAAGACTCGGTTGGCTTCGGATGTCAGTATTGTTTATAGGTGATGAACCCAGTGCCTTTCAAATAGGACTACGTTATCGCAAAAGATATTTTTTGGAAAAAATCGGATTTGACCCGAAATGGGCCAAGTTTGATGTCGGAACAGTTCTGTTTCTTAGTGTATTAGAAGACATCTGCGCCGACTCAGACATCAAATTTATTGATTTTGGCTTTGGTGATGCTGAATATAAACAGTACTATGCAGATAAAAAATGGCCCGAAGCTTCTGTCTACATTTCTGCCCTCAGATTATATCCTATACTGCTGAATCTAATTGACTCGGCGATAAGAGGTCTCTCTTTGGGTGCTGTTTTCCTTGTGCATAAATTAGACTTTACCGACAAAATCAAACGGCGATGGCGGGATTCGCTGCAAAGCTGGAGACCGCAAGAAAAAAGGCAATGTTAGGAGATAATCTTAAAATTTTCATTACATGGGCTTCGATAAGCCTTTGCATAATTGTTTTTGTATATGTAGGTATCCCCTGGATTTATGGGAGAACATCTAGATTACTACTGAGACGTAAAGCTGTCAAATCAAAAGCTGTTGTGCTAACCTTTGATGATGGGCCTGGAGGCAGGATGACGCCTGCAATTCTAAATATATTGGAGCAGTATAATGCAAAGGCGACTTTTTTTCTACTGGGTAGAAATATTGTAGGTCGGGAAGGAATTGTGAGACAAATAGCTAAGCAAGGCCACGAAATATGTTCACATGGTTACGACCATTTGCATTACTGGAAGGCATCGCCCTTTCGTACAGTAATGGATGTAAAGCGCGGCTGGAATGCCATTGATACGGCTTTGGGCACTTGCAGAGGTGTCTACTTGTTCCGACCGCCTTATGGCAAGCTAAATCTTATATGTCTGTTTTATCTGTGGATACATAGGGTTCCGGTTGTTTACTGGTCGCTTATTTTAGGTGACATATACCCGCCGAATAAGTGGAGTATAAAAAGGGCAGCGTTACTTGCCAAAAAAGTTGGAGGCGCAGTGATCTTAGCTCACGATTTCGATCGGCCGAACAAGGATATTGATGATAAGGTGCTTAAAAGCCTCACTGAAACTCTGGTGATGGCTAAAGAAGAAGGCATGTCCATTGTAACCGTTTCAGAATTATTACGTATGAAATAAAAGGGAAAACAATAATGTCCTCTGCAATCGAAATCCAAAAGAGGAGAATGCAAATGTTTCTTGATTTTATAGAGGACAAAGAAAGGTGCAAAGTGTTAGAAGTTGGTTGCCAGAGTGGTATTTTGTGCCACGAACTTATGCAACGTGGCCACGAACCATATGGCATGGACATCGCAGAGGAATTGATAGCCGACGCTCGAATTAAATATCCTCAAATCAAGTTTGAATTGGGAGATTGCGAGAAGGAAATTCCTTTCGAGGACAAATATTTTGATGTCGTATGGGCAGGTGACATAATTGAGCACATCCATTATACAGATACTTTCGTTAATGAAATCAATAGGGTATTGAAAATCGGTGGTTTGTTTATCCTAACCACACCAATGCATAGTAAACTCAAAAACTTGATCATTTGTCTCTCTAATTTTGAGAAACATTTTGATCCTGAATTTCCACATTTAAGATTCTATACTCTAAAAAGTTTACGTCGTGTTTTGCAAAAAAGAGGTTTTCATATAATTTCTCAGAAGTATATTGGCCGGATTGCTCTGCTTGCGAACAGTTTATTCGTGGTGGCCGAAAAAAAAGAAGATAAAGCAGTTTTATCTGATCATCGGTTTTGAGGCCTGCACATGAGCAGAGAAGTCAACCTCGCAATAAGACGGGAAGTAATTTTTGTTTTTATGCCGGTTCTGCCTCAACACTAACACCTAACACAACGGATTTAATGGACGTATCGATAGTCATTGTAAATTGGAACACGAAAGATATCTTGAGGGATTGTGTGAAGTCTATTTACGAACAGACCCATGAGATTCAGTATGAGATTATCGTCGTTGACAATGGCTCAAGTGACGGGTCTGCTAAAATGTTAAAGGCCACCTTTCCTCAGGTGAAATTAATCGAGAATTCTTGGAACAAGGGTTTTGCAGCAGCGAATAATCAAGGAATGAAGACCGCTGCGGGAAGATATATCTTATTGTTAAATAGTGATACGATTATATGTAACGGTGCCATACAGAAATCAATACTTTATGCCGATGCTCATCATGACGTGGGTGTTCTTGGTTGTCGTGTTCTTTGGCCCGATGGAAGACACCAGTTTTCTTGTTTTCGTTTTCCAAGTTTGCCCAATATAACCCTAGCAGCCATTATGGTCGTACGGCAACTACCTGGTATTAATTTTGCTTTCCTGCATTCGGAAAGATATCGTTATCATGATTTCAATCGTGAGTTAGACGTTGACATTGTGGCTGCGTGCTTCCTTCTTGTGCGTCATGAGGTCTTAGACCAAGTCGGTTTAATGGATGAGGATTATTTCATGTACGGCGAAGAGGTGGATTGGTGTTATCGTATTCGGAGGGGGGGATGGATTGTCCGGTATTTTCCAGGTGCTAAAATAATTCATCTCTTTGGAGCAAGTTCAGCGAAGGCACTGGAAGAGACAAAAATCAATAAACGACGTGGGCAACTTCTTTTTTTGCACAAAGCATATGGGATGAGATACGCTTGGCTGGCAAATGCCATAATGGTCATTGGGGTTGTGCTCAGGATACCATTGTGGCTCATTGCAGATATCTTAAATGCATTTCGACGACGGGACTGGCTTGCTTCACTGGCGCACAGTTAAAAATCATCGTGTTTCACATTACTGGACTGCTATGGCCGGTTTGGCGTTGAACTCCAGCTAACCCTTTTAGCTACAGAGAATGATATAACATGAAATATAGGTTCGTTACTGATCAGTGGACAGTAGAAAAATGGCAGAGCCTTGCCTCAGGTTTCTCCGGCATGAACATCTATCAGACTTGGCATTATGGTGCCCTACATAGCAGGGGACCTTTTCGGAGCGTTAGTCGCGCCGCTGTGTTTGTCAACAGTTGTATTCAGGTAATGGCGCAACTTCGCATAAAGACTATACCCCTTTGTAATATCGGTGTTGCCGAAATCGAGTGGGGACCGCTCTGGCATTCTGAGAATCCTACTCAGAGCGAGCCGGCCCTCTGTGCTTTTCTCGAAGGTCTTCGGATTGAGTATTGTGACAAGCGAAAACTGGAAGTCAGGCTGAAGCCACGCAGCACTATGGCTGCGGATGGTGACGCCAGGCTCATCCAGATTCTTGAGGACCAAGGCTTTCACAGAAATATTAACGTCCGGCAATATCTTACGTGCATTCTCGACTTAAGTTGCTCACTTGATGTTCTACGAAAGAACCTACATCAGAAATGGAGGAATCAGCTAAACAAAGCTGAGAGGTCCGAACTGACAGCTGAATTTGGCAATAGTTGCGAGTACTTCGATCGCTTTTACGCGATATATAGGAACATGTGGGCAGAGAAGAGATTCCCAACAGGAGTTCGCGTTCCCATCATCCAACAATTGCAAAAGTGCCTTCTTCCAAGCGAGCGGTTTCTAATCACACTTGTTCGCGACGGGCAGGAAGATGTTGGTGCGACAGTTTGCGCGTCGATTGGAAATACCGTGCTTTACTTTCTTGGAGCTACCTCGCCATTCCTGCGCAGAAATTGTAAGCCAGGCTATCTGTTGCAGTGGCTTAATATCCAGAAGGCAAAAGAAATGGGAAGGCGCTGGTATGATGCAGGGGGATTCAATGATGATAATCCCGATATCGCAAGGTTCAAGAGACGTATGAATGGGACAGTGGTTCAGTACCCTGGTCAGTTCGATATCATGCCAGGCCAGTCGCTATCAAGACTCTATCTCCTTGTCGAATCTTCTTATCGAAAGATCCGAAGATTGTTCACGGGACGTTGAATAGACGTTTGTTTTAAGAGTGTTAGGTAAGGTTATGGATATAAGAGAGCAAGCGGTATATTGTTCTGGGATGGGGTGTAGCCTGCTTGATATAATCAGAAGTGAGGCTAACGCCGCGCGCGACCTGCCCTCATGGCCGCAGTTCGCGAACGGCACCATATTCCCCACGTATCAAGGACGCGTTGCTCTCTGGCTGCTTTGTCAGCTATGGAAACTTGCCCCCGAGGATGAAGTCCTCCTTCCTGCTTATAATTGTGGTACGGAGATTGATCCATTTCTTTGCTACGGTGTAAAGGTTATTCTCTACCGCGTCGATACGAAAACCCACATTGATTTCGAAGATATTTGCCATCGTACGACCCGCCGTACACGATTGATTTACGTTACCCATTATTTCGGCTGGCCGCAGGATTTGAACGACTTGCTCAACTGGTGCCGTGAACGCAATATTCGGCTCGTAGAAGACTGTGCGTTGGCATTGTTCTCGTCTGGAAAAGACGGACCCTTGGGCACAATTGGCGATGCTACCATCTTCAGCTTGCGAAAATTCCTTCCCGTTCCCGACGGTGGACCTCTCGTCTTGCGCAGTGGCTCTGCTGCTCGCGTTAAGCCACTTCGGCTACCACCAGCGTGGCGAACCGTCCGAAACACACTACCGCTACTCAAGAGACATTTAATCCGTGATCTGGAGAAGCTTGGTCTATATGCGCCCGCCAGAAGACTCTGGCTTTGCCTGAGGAGCAATACTGATTTAAAAGGCAATTTGGGTCCGCTGTCTGACATGCCAAGCGACTACTACTTCGACAAAGCTATCCAGAATTGGTCTATCTCCTGTCTCTCAATGGGAATCCTCAGTCAAATTGACCCCGCTGTAGTGATTGATCAGCGGCGCAAGAACTACACGCAGCTTTACAAGGCTGTGCGGGAAATCCCAGGTGTCTCACCACTTTTTGACCATTTACCGGACGGTGTCTGCCCGTTTGGATTGCCGTTGATTGTTCCCAAACGCTCGCGCTGGGCAAAGGCTTTGAACGCCTGCGGGATCGCAGCGTTTCCATTCTGGGAAGGCTACCATTGTGGTTTGCAGTGGGACGAATACCCAGACGCCCAATATTTGAAAGACAATCTCTTGGTTCTACCGGTTCACCAGGGTATGCATGAATGTCATATCCGGTTCATTGGCAGAACTATGTGGAAGTTAGCCAAATTGATAGGACAAGGCTCATCGGTATTGTGAATCGTATCGAGTATCGAAACTGCTGTTCTTACTGGTTTGGATCTACGTGTTTGTATACGTATTTGGGCTATATCGTTAATGGCGAAGAAAATAAATAACTCACTTTGTGTAATTGGCAGCAATCTGCAAGAATGCTCGATTCTCAGATTCGGTTATATTGGACCTGAACCTGAGCATAAGGGATATTGATTTATCGTGAATGTTGTCTTGGAGCATCTTAAAGAGATAAGAGAATTTGTCTTTGCAGCATTCTATGCCTTGTTTCTTAATCTATCAAGCAGGCAGCCTCGCCGTGTTGTTATATATTTTCATGGTATAAACAAAGCCAATTCCGTGGGTTTCAGGAGACAGATGGCCTATTTAGCTAAAAACTGTTTTGTGGTTAAACCTTCCAAGATAAAGACCGCCAAGGCAAATGGAACTGACAATGTGGTTGCTATAACATTTGATGATGCCTTTACAAACATAATAGAAAATGCAGTGCCAGTATTAAAAGAGCATGGGTTCCCCGCTGGAATTTTTGTTCCTGTCGGCAATTTGGGAAAACCGCCTCGTTGGAGTATGCGAGATGGATGTCTTGACAAAAACGAGATTATCATAAGCAAAGAGCAGATTGAAAAGCTGGATAGGGATGGTTTTGAGATATTTTCCCATACTCTCTCGCACCCTGCGCTCACAGAAATTGAAGATAACAGTCTAGAATCTGAACTTGCCAGCTCGAAACATGCCTTGGAAAAAATAGTTGGTCATGAGATTTCAGGAGTCAGCTATCCTCATGGAGCTTATGACACCAGAGTTCGCGAGGCCGCCCAAAAAGCCGGTTATAGGTTGGGCTTTACAATAGAGCCAAGTATCGTCGACAGCGCAACTGATTGTCTGGAGATAGGCCGCGTCAGCGTGTCACCAAAAGACGGTTTGATAAAATTCAGGCTGAAGGTTAGTGGAGCATATCAAGTTGTGAAATATCTGCGAACGCTGAAAAAATGCTTGTCCCTGCGTAGGCAGTGAGGAATTCGGATATATGACATACGAGGCAATTGTGGACAATATTAGTAGGGAAGAATGGGAGGGATATGCAACTAATTTCGCTGATTACAGCATATATCAGACTTGGCCATACCAGCAAGTTCGAGCCGAAATGGATGGCCAGGAAGTCAGTCGGACGGTAATCAAAGGTGAAAATGGGACAGTTGCGACGATGTGCCAGGTACGTATTAAGCACATTAAACCACTTGCCCTTAAAATAGGTTATGTCCAATGGGGTCCTTTGATGCGAGGAAAAGATGGAGCAATAAAATGTTCAGCCCAAGTTCTCAAAGTTCTGTATGAGGCCTACATTGGAAGTAAAGTAAATATCCTGAGGCTTGTACCTAATATTTGTGCCGACGAAAAAAGCAAAGTGATGGAGACGTTCACATCCGCTGGATTTCAACATATTCGATCATTTCCTCCCTATCGCACGTTGGTGTTGAACATAGAAGACAGTAAGGAAGGAATCCGAAAGAGACTACGCAAAAGCTTCCGTAGAGACCTGAAAAAGGCCGAAAATTCTGGAATTGAGATATGTGAAGGCCATGATGAGGAATTATGTGAAATCCTTAAAGACCTATATCTCGCTTCTCTGAAGCGAAAAGGATTTAAGGGCCTTGATGTACCGGAATTTATCGAGCCTCAGCGGATGCTTTCTTCCACCGAAAAAATGAATATTATTGTTGCGTATTGCGAAGGTGAGCCGGTTTCAGCGCATTTGGCAAGTAATTTAGGTGATACAGCTATTGTTTTACTTGCTGCAAGCAACGAACGTGGCCTGTCGTGTGGTTCATCGTACCTTACATGGTATAGAGGTGCCGTCTCTGCCCTGAATGCAGGAATGAAGTGGTATGATCTTGGTGGAATTGACCCCGATAATAATCCAAACGTTTATCAATTTAAGTCACGAATGGGAGGGCGGGAAACTTTTCACGTTGGGGCTTTCGAGGCCTGTAGTAGTATGCTCGCCAGAATTATCTGGCGCACATCTGAGAGGCTTTACAATCTGTTTAGGAGATGAACCCTTAAGCAATGGATAACACACAAGACATAAGAACAGTTGTGACAGATGCAGATGCCAGAAAGGATATGCAGGTCGAAGTCTATAATAATTTTGAGGAATTAAAAACCATTCAACAGGAATGGGACGATTTTATAGAATCAGTGGGAGGCGAAATATTTCTGACTTACGATTGGTGTAGAATATGGTGGAAATATTACGGGAAGAATCGTGAATTAAGAATCTTTATTTTTCGCATCAATGGCAACTTAGTGGGGATAATTCCCTTGTTCTTCGAAAAGCTTTGGCTTGGGCCTGTTTTTGTGCGGGCTGCTAAAATTGTTGGGACGGATTTTACTATTGCCGCAGTAAGCATTGCAGTGGAGCCAGCGTTTCTTGCTGATGTCATACAGCAACTTCGGAGACTACTTGACGAATATCCATTAGACATCATCTATGTTGGGCCTATTGCGGGACTGTATGATAACTTCGAAAATCTTTCAAAGGCCTGCTATGAACTTCTACTAAGTTCATATTATGTTGAGACTAAAAGTTCTGGTGTTCAGACATATTTCTGTTTGGCTGCAAATTGGGAGGAACAATTGGCTCGCCTTAAAAAGGGACAACGTTGGGATATTATGCGAAGCTACAAAGCCTTATCTTCTAACACTACCCCCTTGGTTTCAACCTTTGCCTCAACGGACAATTTCGAGCAGGTATTTGACAACTTTGTCAATATGCATCAGTCGTATTGGAGAAACTTGGGTAAGCTTGGACATTTCACCGATTGGCCAGCAGCTGAGGAGTTTCATCGCGAGGTCGCCACAGCTCAGCTCAGGCAAAATAGGCTGCGGTTACTTGAAGTGAAATCCGGTTCCAGATACCTTGGGTATGAATATGACTATAGATTTGGAAACCGGTATTTTGAGTTCTTAAATGCACGTTCGGGCTTGAAAGAATTCGCAAAGATAAGTGTGGGGAAGGTGGTTTTTAGCGAGCAACTCAGGAAGGCATTAAGCGAAAATGTCACGTGCATAGACAGTATGCGAGGCAAATATGAGCACAAATTGCGTTTGGGTGGCGAACTTTTTCCGATTGGGAGCATATACATCGTTCGCAAGAGGTTTTCTGTGCTGGCTCGCGTGTTTTTATTCAGGGCTTTATCGAGATTTCTCGACATATGTTACTATAAAATCTGGTACTGTAGAATTGCCCCTAAACTACCCATAAAACGTCGTCCTCTATGGAAAATCTGGATACGAACTCAGATGTTTGCTTGAGTTAATAATATCTTCGGTTGCCCAAAGGGATGTCAGAGGTTCTAAATCTAAAAGGTGTGTTTGCTTTATGAGTTGGATAGCCCTCAGAAAGGCGAATGGATCGCCTGTATGGATAGGTGTTGATACTCCCACCCACGGAAGCACTATGTTAACCACTTTGAATTACGAAGGTTGAGCAAAGAAACTTTTCACGTTGGGGCTTTCGAGGCCTGCAGTAGTTTGCTTACCAGAATTATCTGGCGCACATCTGAGAGGCTTTACATCTGTTTAGGAGATGAACCCTTAAGCAATGGATAACACACAAGACATAAGAACAGTTGTGACAGATGCAGATGCCAGAAAGGATATGCAGGTCGAAGTCTATAATAATTTTGAGGAATTAGAAACCATTCAACAGGAATGGGACGATTTTATAGAATCAGTGGGAAGTGAGATATTCCTAACTTATGATTGGTGCAGAATATGGTGGAAATATTACGGGAGAAACCGTGATTTAAGAGTTTTTATCTTTCGCGGAAATAATGAACTAGTGGGGATAATCCCCTTGTTTTTCGAAAGGCTGTGGCTGGGGCCGGTATTTGTGCGAGCGATAAGAATCGTAGGCTCAGACTTTACCTTGGCTCAGTTTAGCGTACCTATACACAGTAAGTACATCAAGCAGGTTATCCATAAGCTTTTTTTCGAATTGCTTTCTGAGGAAAAATGGGACGTTATGCATGTAGGGCCAGTTGTTGGCATGTACGATAACTATGATAAGCTCACAGAGACCTTGAAAAAATCATTAAACAATTCTTATTATGTACAAGCTGCGAACAAGGGTGTTCAGACATATTTTCCGTTGGCTGACAGTTGGGAGGCCCAGCTGGCCAGCCTCAGCAAAAATGGACGAAGGAATATCATACGAAACTATAGTGCCCTGGGTAGAACCTTGCACGATGAACCAGGAAATTTGGTTTCGCATTTTGCCACGAATGAAGATTTTGACGAGGTGTTCACGGGCTTCGTCCAGATGCACCAGTCTTACTGGCAAAAGTTAGGCAAGCCGGGATGTTTTAGACAATGGCCTGCCGCCTTTGAGTTTCATAGCGAAATGGCAAAAACGCAACTGGCGCACAACAGGCTACGCTTAATGGTAAGTAACTGGGGCAACCATTGCCTTGGCTATGAGTACGCTTATAAATTTGGTGACAAATACTTTGCCATTTTGAATTCGCGCTCAGAATCAGAAAAACTGGCACATATAGGTTTAGGTGAGATTCTATTTAGCGAACAGCTAAAAAAGGCATTCGCAGAAAATATCAGATGTGTAGATACAGGACGCGGCAAATTCGAGCACAAGTTGCGCCTAGGTGGCAAACTTTTTGATATCATGGGCCTTTATGTCATTCCCAGGAAGATTAACGTGCGGATGCGAGTCTGGCTTTTTGGGAGTTGTGCGAGGCTTCTAAATCTGTGTTATTATAGAATATGGTATTCTAAGATTACCCCTAAACTGCCGCTAAAACCATGTCCTTTATGGAAAACCTGGATACGAACCTGTGCGTTTTCTTAAGTAAAGAGTAACGGTCTATTTGGGACTGTGTCAGGAACAAAAACGTCCGCTTAATAGAGAATAAATAAAAAGATAAAGCATTATTAGCTTAGAAGGATTAGGTTTTTTAATGTGCAACACAAAAAATAGCATCTCTACATCACACCACTACAAATACGAAATTGTTTGCTTTGGTGGTGAAGACTGGTGGTATCATAATCGGGGGCACATTGATATGCAGTTAATGCGGCGGTTTGCACGCGTCGGCACCACCTTATATGTTAACTCGATTGTAATGCAGAAGCCCAAATTGACAAGGTGGACAGGTGGTGGCAAGAGTTTTATGCACAAGTTTGCCCGCAAGTCGATGAGTATTTTTCGCGGTTTGCGTAAGAGCGACGCCGGTTTCTGGGTCTACAGTCCATTTTCATTGCCTGTGCATCATATCGGGTGCTTAAGGAAGCTTAACGAGATTATTCTGCGATTACAACTGTGGCTTGTAATGCGGAAACTGAAAATGCGTAGCCCGGTAGTATGGGTTGCATGTCCCGCAGCGTGTGATATTGCAGTAAATATGAAACACACAAAGTTAGTTTACCAAAGGACAGATCGGTTTGAAGAATATCCTAACGTAGATACCAAAACGATAAGGCAATACGACCAGAAATTAAAAATTAATGCTGACCTGACAATATTTGTTAGCAGCACTTTATATGGTGAAGAGTCAGGTCAGTGCAAAAAAGCGATTTATCTCGACCATGGTGTAGATTTTGACATGTTCGCGAATGCTGAAAAAAATGAAGATGTACCCCGAGACATGATGGATATAAAAAAGCCTATTGTGGGATTTTTCGGTGGGATTGATAGTCATACTTTAGATATTAAGTTTATCGAGAAAGTGGTTGATCTGCTGCCTGAGATGTTTTTTGTATTTGTTGGCCAAGCATCATCTGACTGCTCGAGATTAGCATCGAGAGACAATGTTTGGATGCTAGGTCAAAAATCATATGAGCAGATTCCCCATTACGGCAAATGCTTTGACGTAGCTATTATGCCGTGGAGGCAGAACCGATGGATTGCCGCATGCAATCCGATAAAGCTTAAAGAGTATTTGGCACTTGGAAAACCTATAGTTAGCACGCCGTTTACCGAATTGCAGAAGTGTCTCGATGTAGTTTATCAAACAAGAACACCTGAAGAATTTGCTGAATGTATAAAGCAGGCTCTGGCAGAAGATAATCCTGAGCGAGTTGCTGCACGAAGAAAAAAGGTTCAGGCAGCTTCCTGGGAAAGCAAGGCAGAATTAGTTCTCCAGCAGCTCTTTAAACAACAACAAAATACTCGAAGGTACAACTGATGACCAAGCAACGAAAAAAAATGCGGATTTGCTTGGCTGCTTCAGCGGGTGGACATTTATCACAACTGCTCAAGCTATCTGAAAGTTGGGAGAAATATGACGTATTTTATGTTTCAACCCTGGAGTCAGTCATACAAAAACTCCAAAAGATAGGTCGTTTTTATATTACCGGAGAGTGCAACCGGCAACATCCCTTTCGAGCAGTGCAGGTGTTGAAGAACTGTATCAAAATCATATTGAAGGAAAAGCCGGATGTGATCATAAGTACTGGTGCAGCACCTCCATGCCTATTGTGCTTCGTAGGCAAGTTAGCTCGTGCAAAAATCATCTGGGTAGACAGTATAGCGAATGTGGAGCGTTTGTCATTGAGCGGACGGATAATAAGACCATTTGCGGACTTAATCCTGACACAATGGCCAGAATTGGCCGGTAAGTATCGGAAGCTGGAATATGTAGGCGCCGTGATATGATTTTTCTGACAGTGGGTACGCTATTTCCTTTTGACCGCTTAGTAAAAGCTATAGACAATGCCGTGGCAGAGGGAATTATTAAACAGCCGGTTTTTGGGCAGATTGGTAAAACATGCTTGAAACCTAAATATATGGAGTACGCGGAAACCCTTACCAAAAGCAGTTTTGACGAAAAAGTATTCGCCGCCGAATATTTAATAAGTCATGCTGGGATGGGTACAATAACGATGGCTTTGGATAATGAAAAGCCATTACTTGTTATGCCAAGGTCAAAAAAATATGGCGAAGTAGTAAATGACCATCAGGTCGCTATTGCAAGAAAGTTTGAGGAATTCGGGCATATATTAGTGGCGTACACACAAGATGAGCTGTCTGAAAAGATTGAAAAACTGAAATCATTCGTTCCGCAGCCTAGAAAAAATCAGGCAAAAGAGGTGGCAACAAGGATTGCTAAATTTCTTCATAAAATAGATTCAGAACGAACATAGGAAAAGGACCTGCTTTTGCAGGAGAAATATGCCACATAAACAACTTTATCCCAAGGGGGATATAAAAACTATTATACTTGCCGGTAGTTATGGTCTATGGAGTTGCCCATTGGAAAGGCGTTTACCGATGGCTTTATGGCCGATAGCAGGAAAACCTGTAATTACACGGCTGTTAATCTCTTTAGCCAACCAAGGGATAAAGCAGGCTGTAGTCTGTGCTAATGACAAGGGTTCTCTGCTGCAACGATCAATTGACATCGACGAGCAAATACAGTTGGAGTTTTTGGACGAGCCGTTGCCCGTCGGCTCAGCAGGATGTATACGTGAGGCCGTTAACGTCCGGTCAGATAACATACTCTTGGTGCTTAGTGCTAATATAGTATGTTTACCGGATATCAATGCACTGATAAAAACACATCATGAAAGTAAATCTGATTTGACAGTCGTATTTAACCCCAGCTATGAAAACGCTTCTCAAATAAGTAAAACCGCCGAAATTTATATCTGTGGCGCCGATATTTTAGAGCATATTCCAGAAGAAGGTTATTTCGACATCAAAGAAGGCTTAATCCCAGAGATACTCCGCGCCGGCAAAACCGTTCACGCAACAACACTATCAAATCATGTGGGGAATTTTCGAAATCGGGAAGGGTATCTATGTGCCATTGCCAACTATCTTGTCGATGGTGACAAAACAAGTGATGAGTTACAGCTTTTGAAAAAGGACCACTTACGAACTATCTGGGCTGGCCCGAATGTAGCGGTTGATCCTGATGCGCGACTTTATGGGCCGGTTGCCATTATGCGTAACGCTTGCGTTGAGAAAGGTGCTGTCATTTTAGGCCCAACTTTACTCGGGCGTAATGTTAATGTTGGCCAGAATAGTATTGTGACGCATAGCGTTCTTTGGGACAACGCGAGAGTAGGGCACAATTGCGAAATTCAACAATGTGTAGTTGACTATCATACAGTCATACAAAGCAATAGCGTTCTGGAAAAAAAACTTGTTGGTCACAAGCCAGAAAAAACTATGGTGACATCAGTTAATAAAGCTCTGATAACTGTGGGAAACCATGCCCATAGGTTGTGGTCTTCACTACAACCTCGGCTTGACAAGATAAATGAAAAATTACCGGATTTCCTGCAACCGCACAAGTCAAGGATTGGTCCTTATCTTGTGGGTGGACTGCTCCTGATTGCTTTTCTTTGGTCTTATTGGCCGGGTCTCATTGATGTTTGGAATATCTGGCGGAGCAGTGACGAATACTCATCCGGCCTTTTAGTTCCTTTTCTGGCTGTTTATATTTTATGGTCAAGGCGTACTAAAATCTCAGAGGTCCGTATAGAGCCATCTATATGGGGCTTATTTGTCTTCGCGGCTGTTCAAGCCTTTAGGTTCTTCGGATTATTCTTTATGTATGGCTCTGCAGAAAGATTATCGATTGTTCTGAGTATTGCCGCATTGGTGTTTCTTTTTTTTGGTTGGCAGTTTCTGCGAAAGGTATCCACAGTTCTGCTTTTCTTATTCTTAATGCTTCCTTGGCCAACTCGAGTTCAGGCTGCTGTGTCACTGCCTTTACAAAGCTGGGCCACTACCTCAGCAGTCTTTTGTCTGGAGATGATTGGCTATGAAATCGTCCAAGAAGGTAACATTATCCATATTGGTCAAGCGACTGTTGCAGTAGCTGAGGCTTGCAACGGCTTAAGAATGATCACTGCCTTTTTTGTAATTATTGGTTTGGTTATCTTGTTGGTCAGGAAAGCGTGGTGGGAAAAACTGTTTCTTCTTGCCTCGTGCCTCCCAATCGCCTTCCTGTGTAACACAGCTCGACTGGCAATCACTGCAATCGCTTTCACGATATTGCAAGGTGATCTGTGGGAAAAAATATTCCACGATTTCGGCGGGTACGCCATGATGCCATTAGCCCTTGCCATTGCGGTTGCTGAACTGTGGCTTTTAACGAAACTTACAACTCCTCCTACGAAAAAAGAGGCAATAATAATTAGGCAGAGAGGGAGATGATTGTCATAAACCTTTGACCAAAGGAGAATCATAGAATGAACAATTTAGATAAATGTCAAAAACAGATAGTAGAACAAAAGCTTGTTGATTTTGGAGTTCAACCTGATTCCGGTACTCCTCCAATATCCAGCTTAATTAGGGATATAATTCGCCGCTGGTATATTGTTCTGTCAATATTCTTGGTAATGTGCTTCATAGGCATCCCTGCAGTGTGGTTTTTGAGAAAACCTGTGTATGGAGTGACCGGCGCAATAAGAGTCGCTCCTATTTTGACAGATGTTCTTTCGGGCAAAGCAGATAAGGGGGAAATATCAAACTACGAGAGCTTTACGAATACCCAGGCAGTAATGATCGCCAGCAGTCAGGTGGTACAAAGGGTAGCTGATGATTTGACAAACAAAAACCTCGAGTTTTTTAAAGACGGTGCAGCTGGCCCTGTCAAAAAGTTAAAACAAATGTTAAAAGGCACGACAACAGCATCTGAACCGATAGTTATATTAAAACAAGCAATAGCTGAAGGGGTCATCACAGCCGCTGCAGACCGTCGTTCCGAACTGATAAGAGTAACGATGAACAGCGAAAACCCGGATGAAGCCAAGCAAATCGTGGATGCTTTTATCCGCAACTATATGGCTGTCGAAGTTTCCAGTTTTGCCGAGGCTGAAAATCAAAAACTTAATCTCCTGGAAAACGAGCGTCAGGTTTATTTCCAGAAGATACAGGAGCAGCGCAAAACAATCAGCCAGTTGGCGCTAGAGTACGGAGCCAAGGATTTAAAAGACCGCCGAGATATGAAGTTAGAACGCGTCGCTAAGCTGTTGGCTCAGGTCACCGAATACGAAGCACGCAGAATTCATCTTGAGGCCACTGTGGAGTTGCTCGAGAAAACAACTGAGGAACAGACTATCGGGCCGGAAGAATTGTTACAAATGCGCAACGGATACATTAATACCGACCCCGTAATAACTGCATTTGCAACAAACATCACGCAGTTAGAACAGGACCTTATCGTTGCGCGTCAGAGATTAACTGGTGCGAATCCAGAGCTTAAGGACAAAGTCCAACTGGTGGAGTCATTGAAGGCACGCGTTACACAGCTTAAAGAAGAAGCAGGTGAAGCCTTTGATAAACTGATAGCTGAAAAAACCGCCAAGACTGGTAAAGAAAAGTTAATTAAGGCACGAACCGAACTGGAACAAGTCCGAACCTACGAACAGCGTTTCCGCGACCTGCTGGCCAAGGAAGACACCGAAACCATTGGAGTCGGCCGCACTCAGGTGACTATCCAGGATTTGGAAGATGAACTCGCTTTAACCAAAGAAACATATAATAACATTGACCGGCGTATAAAAGAATTGGAAATGGAGCTAAAACGTCCTGCAAGAATTTCTATAGCTTATAACGCCGATGTGGCTTCTATCAATGATAAACGTGTTAAGCTTACCTTGGCTCTCATATTCGGTGCAATGGCGTGTGGAGTGTCGACAGCTTTTCTGCTGGCCAGGGTGGACCAAAGGTTGCAGACACCCGATGACGTTGCTAAAAGTATTAACATCCGGGTACTCGGAACCACCGCTGACTTTCGTCATATTAAAAAGGCTCTTCTTTCCAAACAGTTAGCTGAAGATTACCAGATTATTCGCGAAAACTTGAGGTTACTTAGCGATAACGGTGAAGAGATACCGAAGAAACTGATTGTTACAAGCCCAAGACAACGAGAAGGTAAAACTACTTTTGCCATTAACTTAGCCACAAGTATATCCAGGTCGGGGAAAAAAGTTTTGTTGATAGATGGCGACCTGAGAAAACCTGATATTGCATATATGCTTAATCTTCCGGAAGGCTCAAAGGGCTTACAGGATGTGCTTCTTGGAGGGGAATTTGAGAGGTATGTTTATCATATGCTGTCAACCGGACCGGATGTGTTAGCAGCCCATTCCAACAATGCTTCTCAAGCTTATGAGCTATTAGTAGCTCTCCATAAAGCGCGGTATATCGATATTATCAGCCCAAAATATGACCACATAATTATCGACACCCCTCCTGCGCTGGTCTTCCCAGATGCACTTATATGGGCCAGAATCGTTGGTGCGGTTATACTGACCGGTTTCGCAGGTCAAACTACCGCCCCGGCTTTGAAGGAAGTAAAAGAACGTCTGAGCCAGATGAACGTCAATATCTTGGGTATTGTTCTGAGTAACGTCCATCTCAGCCATAGTTACTATCGCTACGCCCGCAATTATTACAAACGAAACCATCGAGACCATACCCGAGCAAAGACCAAGCAGGCAGACACAAATGAGTCTTTCCTCCTGCAGGCTCCGATGCAAGAACAATGATTTGATTTCCAGGGGTAAGTTAACCTCCTAAACACTGTTTATTAGATGACAGGTTTGAATCGATATATTCAGTTGATTGTCGTACATAAAGATAGTAACTTCAGAGCTAATACCCACAACGGTCTGCTTCGGTTCGCTATTTCCAATGAGCCGATTGCCAGCATTGTTTTAGATGGCTTAAGCAGGAATTTTTCGTCAAGAAATAATACGAACGTTGTAATTGCCGTACCAGAAGAATGGAATATTAAGTCTCAAAGAGCTACCCCAAAAATAACGCACTATAGGGAAGATGTGCCTGTCGATTGGGAATCGCTGCGAAAAACCAAAAAGAACTCATGGCTTGTGATTTCTAATGGGCGATTTGCCACACAAATTAGTGGTGAATTACTCTGTAAGGTATTAGCTGTGACACCCGCAGATATGATACTGATTAATGCGACAGCCGACTTGCCGGCATATCGTGAAAAGGTGCGATTTACAGCCCAAGGCAACGTGGCGGGTTTCCGTCGGTTGTACTCTGATTCTGCTGAGCCCGCACCCCTTCCTACCAACTGGCCTCATCATATCTTCATTAAAACCGATGTTCTGGACCAGGTTTTGGCGGACCGTACTTTGCCTCAATCTTTTTCCACTTTTTTAGAAAAGTGTCAGTCAAACGCCTTGAGCCTATGCGCAATTAATGTTGGTGGGACCGCATTAGATTTGGAAATGGAAGATGAACTTCTGAGTTTTTGTAAGACAAAGGTTAGCGATTCAACGCTGCCCCGTTCCTACAGAAAAATCACAGAGAGATATAGAGGCGTACCCACCGGTCATAACAACAAGATATCCCGCGATTCAAGATTTATCGGGAAAGTTCTCTTGGGAAATAATATCCACATCGACCCGAATGTTATCGTTGTGGGGCCAACCATCATTGGAGATGACGTCAGGATTGGACCAGATACTGTTATAGCTTCAGCAATCATCGGCCCAAAAGTTCGCGTACCACCAAATCAACTTGTGCAAAACCGGATAATAACCGAATCCCAGTGCAATTGGAAACATCTATCTCAACACAGAAGCTATAGCCCGAAGCAAATTTCACCAATGCATTTTAAGCATCTATCCTGTAACAATGATACTTTTCGAGTTTGGCCAACGTTTTCTTACGCGCGGTGTTTCAAACGAATTACCGATGTTATTGCAGCAGTAATTGTTCTGATACTATTTGTTCCGATTATACCCTTCATTGTGATAGCTATAAAACTAAACTCACGTGGTCCTGTATTCTTCAAAGACAAACGGCAGGGACTGGCTGGCAGAGAATTTTACTGCCTAAAATTTAGAACTATGATTACAGGAGCTGATAACATTCAGGATAAACTCAGAGCCGTTAACCAGACAGATGGCCCGCAATTCAAAATAGAAGATGACCCACGAACCAGCGATGTTGGAAGATTTTTACGGGATACCTATATTGACGAAATACCTCAGTTCTTCAATGTCCTGATAGGGCAGATGAGCGTTATTGGCCCCCGGCCTTCTCCTAAACAGGAAAATACATTGTGCCCCGCCTGGAGGGATGCTCGTTTATCGGTTAGACCGGGTATCACCGGTCTTTGGCAGGTTTGCAGAACACGTCAACCAATGAAAGATTTTCAGGAATGGATCTACTATGACATCAAATACGTCAAAAACCTATCTCTGAAAATTGACCTATGGATATGTTGGCAAACAGTTAGAAAAATAGTTGGGAGCTTCATTAGCCAATTTTAATAAACACAACATATGAATAAGTGAGGAGGTAAAAATGCCACGAAGATATTTTAACTGGAAATTAGCGGTTACTTTGGTGATGGGGTTGGTTGTTTTAGGGGTAACTGCCTTCGGCCTGCGGCAATGGCAGAGAAGGTACAGAGGTGAACGTGCGATCGAACTCGGCAACAGAGCATACGATGAACACAAGTGGCAGCAAGCAGCAGAAAACCTTGGACGATACCTTGCCGTTGCTCCCCATAATATACCCATATTGTTCAAGTACGCCGATGCCCAACTTAATATCAGACCGCTCAAACACAACAACGTTCAGCAGGCCATAGGGGCTTATCGAATTATCTTGATGGTAGAAAAAAATAATTCTGAGGCCACTATACAACTCGCTAAAATATATCTGGAAGTAGGTGTACCTGGAGAGGCTGAGCTGACTGCAAGAAAGTGTCTTGAGATAAATCCTGACCCTGAAGTTCGCAGGATGTTGGCCTTGGCTCTCATCGAACAGCGAAAATTCGATGAGGCAGCAACAGAATTGAAGACAATTATAGCTGAGCATCCCGACCACGTATTAGCCTATGAAATATTGGGCAAACTTGCGGAGCAAAAACCGGAAAACTTTTTACAGCCGCCCGCTTATTGGTTTGACGAAGCAGTAAAGAACAATCTATCATCCCCCTTAGCTTACATACTCCGTGCCAACTTCTATTTAATTCATAAAGACAGACTTAATGCCTTAGCTGACTTGGAAAAAGCTGAAAAGCAGGATTTGTCTGACCCCTCTGTGCGTTTGCAGCTCGCAAAAGTGTTTGTCGATGCAGGTATTTTGGACAAAGCAGAAGAACATCTCGCAATTGTGCAGACTCTTGCGCCAGCAGATCAAACTCTCTGGCAGATACAGGCGCAATTAGCGTTGGAGTCCGGGTCGCAGCCAAAAATGTTGGAAATAGCTGAATCTGGATTAAAAGAGCTTTCGTCTCAGCCCTGGGATTTTATGCCCATCGCCGCAGAGTTATTTGTTCGATGCAATCAGCTTGAACAGGCTGCCGACTGCATCGCTAAGCTGCGCCAAAAAGATATTGAACCTGCAAATGTTGCTTTTTTGGAAGGCTTTTTAGCCGACCAGAAAGGAAATAGTTATGAGGCAGTCAAATGTTGGCGCCGGGCGCTGCAATTGGGCAACAAACACCCCCGAGTCCGGTTATTGTTGGCATCGGTTTTATCTCGTTCAGGCGATACGCAATCAGCATTAAGACAGTTAAGTGATGTAGTCTCTGAACAACCTGACCTTTTTGATGCACATTTGGCGATCGCCAGCTTGTTAGCCCAGACTGGAAACTGGGCTCGGGCGGCTGAGCATGCCCGAAAAGCGGCTCAACTCTGGCCGGAAAATCTTGAAGCTGTCTTACTGTACCTGCAAACCCAAATACAATTACTGCCAACAGACTCAGCAGCTGAAGGTGCTTCGTCGCTGCAGAATATAGAAAACCAGCTATCCACGCTCGAAAAAGCTGTCAATGATACCCTTAGAATAAAACTCCTGCAGTTACAGCTCGCAATGCACCAGAAAAAATTTACAGAAGCTGAAACACTGATAACCGAATTAAAGAAAACTCATCCCACCGAGACAAAAGTGGCTATGGCCGAAGCCGAGTTGCTTGTTGCCAGGAATGAGATAGGCAGAGCGGTATCAACGCTGAATAATATCGTTGAGGAATTCCCCCAGTCTACCGAGCCAGTGGGATATCTCGCAGTGTTATTGGCTTGGCAGGGCAATCAAGAGAAATGCGAAGCAGTTATTAATGGTGCATTAGCTCACATCGAGAGTCCTCTTGCCTATCGCAGATTGGGTTTACTGCTTGTTGAGTTATACACCGGCTGGGGGCAACAAGGTAAGGCATACGATTTGCTCGATACACTCGCTTCGAAATTTCCAAATGATGTCCCTATAAAACGTCGGCTTTTAGCAAGTGAGCAGGTTATCAAAAACCCGGAAAAAGCCCAACAACTTATCGATGATATCAAATCACTCGAAGGCGATGAGGGTTGGCAATGGCGGTATGAGCAAGCGAAGGTCTGGTTTGCTGCCAGTGACTTTGAAAACCACTATCCTCATATCGTTTCACTTTTACAGGATAATCTCTTAGCTAATCCGGACGATCAGACGAGCCGTGTGTTGCTCGCCGCAACCTACAAACGAGCAGAAAACCTTCAATTAGCTATTTCAACTTATCGCGAGGCATTGGACCGCTCACCTGACGATGTCCGTATAATCATTCCGATGGTTGCGACACTATACAAAGCAGGCGAATACGACCGGGCTGATGATATCCTGAACCTCGCCGCTGAGAAAAAATTGTACCACCCAGATCTATCGAAGATGCAATTGCAGAACTATCTTAGACACGGACAATTGGAATCAGCCTCCAATATTATGCACGAGTTTCTAACCAGCGACCCTAATGACAGGACCGTCGCCCTGTCTCTCGCACTTCTCAAGATTCGACAAAAAAAGTTCGATGAGGCTGAAGAATTATTGACAAAGCTAAAAGCTCAAGACCCCAACTCACAAACAGTGGCTGCTGCAGAAGTTCAGTTAAACACTTATCAAGGCAGATACGAAGAAGCTTTAAAACTCTGTGAAAAAATAATAAATGACTTTAACAACGCATCGGCCTATGTCCTTCGTGCCAGAACGTACGCTTTAGTAGGACAAAATGACCGGGTTGTTGAGGACCTTGAGCGAGCCGTTACTATTGAGC
This sequence comes from uncultured Planctomycetota bacterium, assembly GCA_963827315.1. Taxonomy (GTDB): domain Bacteria; phylum Planctomycetota; class Phycisphaerae; order Sedimentisphaerales; family Anaerobacaceae; genus CAVXEF01. The sequence continues at coordinate 68,331 of CAWHAL010000004.1, forward strand.
CTAACGATGTTGGAGCTTGGTTTGTTAAAAGCAACTTCTATCGTTCCATTGGCCGTTCAGACAAAGCATCTGCTGATATACAACAGGCATTGTCTCTGGACCCCAACAACATCCAGGTTCAAAAATTAGCCATTCCACTACTTCTAACTTCCGGTGACCCAGCCATAGTCGAGCAGGGAAGATTTATTCTCGAAAAAGCCCTCGAATTACATCCCGATGACATTGGATTGCAGTTACAGAAGTCACGTTTGCTGATGGCTGAAGGAACAGCCCCAGCTGTTGGAAATGCCGCTGCAATTCTTCAAAGGATAGCCGAAAATCAGCCTAAAATCGGGGAGGCTTGGGCGCTCCTCGGAGAACTCTTACTGCAGCAAGGGCAATCCGGAAAAGCTATGGATGTCACCCTGCGGGGTCTTGCTCATAATCCCAATGATAGGATGCTCCTGCTGCTGAAGGCTCACGTAGAAGCTGGACAATCACCAATTCTGGCGGTTCCCACTCTTAAACTTCTGCGAGAATTAGCCCCAGATGACCCCGAGATTACTATGCACTTGGCAAACACATATATTGCAGCACAGGAGTACAAAGAGGCTGTAAAACTGCTGAAAAACCAGGTAGACATTTCCAGAGATGACTCAACTCGTCGAAGGTGTAATATCGGTATAGCCGTAGCGTTATATAAAGATGGTAATAAAGATGAAGCAGAGAAATTGTTTGATTTGCTCTCTGAAGCTGAACCCGATGACCCTTCGATAGCGTTAACTCAAACCAGCTTACTTGGCGAAGACCGTCAGTGGTCGGTTGTCTTAGCCAAAGTAACTAACTGGTATGAAAGGCACCCCGACGATATCCGCACAGGCATCAGTATTGCTGAGAACTTAATGAAAATGACAGACAAAAGCCCCGCAGCAGTGAAAACAGCAGAAGACATCCTTCGGATGATTTTAGACAAAACGCCTAACCAGACCGAAGCTATGAGAGCTCTTGCTATTCTGCTGCAGGCGGCTCAACGTGATTCAGAAGCAGCCGAAATCTATCAGCGAATTCTTGAAATCAAACCTGACGATTTAATTGCTATCAATAATCTTGCTTGGATTTTGTGCGAAAACCAGAAAAAGTTTCGGCAGGCGCTGGAACTCGCCCAAAAGGGTCTAAAGATAGCACCCCAGTATATTGACCTTATAGACACTCGTGGTGTTGCGTATTATCGACTTGGAGAATTTAATAAAGCTATTAAGGATTTCACCACCTGTCTCGACCTCTATCCAATCATCGCACCATCACTTGTTGCATCACATTTTCATTTAGCAAGAGCGCTCGCCGAGTGTGGAGAAAAAAACAAAGCAACTGAATATTTAACGCGAGCCTTGGAATTAGAAAGCCGGCTTGGTGGTTTGTCGACCGTGGACTTGGCCGAGGCACGCGACCTGCTCAAAACATTACCAAAGGTAAATTAACTATGTCCCAGCTGCCAAATTCAGCAAATGGAAATATCGAAAGGAATGTCCATCCGTGCGGGCGACCTGAAGCTATACTGCTCGGTAGCAAGCAGTGGTCGTACGTACAACAAAAGTACAGCTTGACCCCACGTGAGCGTCAAATAGCAGAGCTCATTTGCCGAGGCTTCAGAAACGGTGACATAGCCGCAGACTTGCGCATAACGGTTGGTACTATAAAAACACACATAAGAAACATTTATCGAAAAACCAGTGTCAGAAGCAAAATCGCGATGCTCTTGAAATTTGTAATAGATGCAGAAACAATTGCTGTTCAACAAGGGACTGTATCCCCAATCCCCATCGCGGAATTGGGTAAACAGACCAATGTAACTCCCTCCTTTTCAAACACACCAGAAAAAGAAATTTAAAGGCTCAGTTTACCCTGAGTGCCTTCCTTTTTGTTTCCTCACTCTTATCCTTTATTCTTAGCAATCCTTAGCAAATAAAAAAGACCTAAAAGATGTCATAATATCTCTGTTCTACTCCTTTGGTAGTAACCCAAAAGTAGTAGCTTAGGCTGTCTAACTTACCTTATTTACCAAATATTTTCAAAATAGACGGAATTTTTCTTGACACCCAAAATCTTAATTGGTATAAAAAACACATCTTTTTGGCCCCCCAAAGGAGGAGGGGCTTCAGTAAATCAGGAGAATATCTAAAGGAGAAGAGGGTATCTCCGCGTATTTGGAGTGCAGGGTCTGTATGTATGCGTACCAGCGTGCAAGGAATTATTGTGCCGGGTGAAATTAGTCGGTACTCTTTTGCCTTGGTGGCACTTCTTGTTATAACAGTGTCTACAAGTGCTGCGCCAACAAGCAGTAATTGTGATAGGCTTCTGCTTGTCGGCACAGCGTCACCGGCTTTGGAATCAGCGATACCCAGTGCGCCTGACACAATTCAATTTACTCGAACTTGTGATTCTCCTTTTATCAGCGTTAGCAAAGAGTTCTTAAAACCACCTATCGCTTTTACAAACTCTGGAACTGCCCTTTCAAACTGCGGTAAATCCTTGCCTGCCGTGCCAGCAGCTTTTCTTTTGGCCTTGACTGGTTTCTTCTGTGTTACGCTGGTCAAAGACCGAAAGGCTTGGCTGGCAGCTTTGGCAGCACTGTTATACGTTGGTCAGGTAGGAATCGACGCCGTTCCCAAACTGATGCTACATATCTACACTAAGCAGCAAATCAAACAGTTATCTTCTCCCAAAGGAAGCTATGTATATGAGCTTGATAATTCTTACCGCTTGCGCAGTGATGCTGAAGGCACGCAGTACATAGGCCTGCTTCATCATTTAGGGGGAATACCCAACGCCGAAACCGCTATTACAGCTACAAATCAAGGGGGGCGGATAAATGCGTTGTGGCGTGCGTATAAGCAGACGACTGCAGAAAAAAATCCAACCGCATTTCCTTCTGCAATTATCCAAAGTTTGTATAACCTAAAACTTTCACTGCGCTGCTTGGCTTCTGTAATCGAGCAGCCGGTTTGTTTTAATCCAGCATTTATTTTTGACATCATACCCCGTGGCCCGCCTATCCTGACCTAAGAGAAGTCTTTCAAACTTGGAAGTGTATTCGCGAAACACTTCTTAGTTTGAGTTGTTTGTGTTAGAAAACTTCCTGTTTTTTCAGGGAAAATATTAAAGGATAATAATTATGAAAAAGTTAATAACAATTTGCGTGGTAGTTCTTTTGGCAACTGCAGCACAAAGCCAGGCGAATATCACTATCGGTTTCGACGACTTATCGACAAATATATCGTTCGCTGGGCCGTATGGGACCATGAAATACGGTGTTATCCCATTGACCTATCAAGGTTTCCAATGGACCCCTAATGGGGATGCTGGTTGGAATGTTAATAGTGGGACCACATATAAGAGTGCTTACGGAAACTCTTATGGCGCAGTAAGCGCAGATAACTTTGCAAGTAACTCCGGGCTTGCAGTGGCTACAGTAGATGGCACAACCTTTAATTTTGTCGGTGCTGACTTTTCTACGTGGGCACAAAATAATGCCTTTGTGGGTTTCGCGGGCGGGTATTCTTCGGCTACGTCCATAACTGCCAAGGGATACAATGGTGCTACGCTAGTTGGAACTGCAAGCATGAACCTCTCAAGTACGGGTTTTAATTGGCTTACGGCCAATTTTGTTGGTATTGACAAGGTTGAGCTATCCTCCAATTCTGCCAAAGGTTATTGGATTATGGACGACTTCACCGTGGCAACCATTCCCGCTCCGGGTGCGATTCTGCTTGCTGGTATTGGTGTAGGCCTTGTCGGCTGGCTAAGAAGACGCCGTACGCTTTGAAACTGCGAACTTTAACTTAGAAAGAAGGAGACATTATGATTATGTTGAAAAAAGGAATATTCGGGCTCATAGTGTGCGCCTTGATGGCAGCATCTGTTTTTGCTACTCCAACCGTCCGACTATGGCAGCAAGCGGGGTATTCCTATAGCAACGGCGGCGAGTTCACTGCAAAGCTTATTTCAGGTTGGGACGACCCTCGGCAATACTACCTTGGCGATACTAAAGACATTGGCAGCTATGACCCTTCCTTCCAGACATTCTGCGTGGAAGAAAGTGAGTACTTCTACCAAAATACCACGTACGACGTGGTGCCTGATGATAGTGCAATTATGGGCGGTGTGGGTTCAGCGGACCCACTTTCTCAAGGCACGGCTTGGCTCTACCAAGAGTTTGCAGCGGGAACACTCACGGGTTATAACTATACTTCGGGGACTGGCCGTAGTAATAGTGCCGGGGATCTCCAGAAGGCGATCTGGTCCCTTGAAGATGAAAGTGGCGGTTCACTGACTACGGCGTACACAAACTTGCTCATAGGCACGTTCGGCAGCGTGGCTATTGCTAAGCGGGATAACACCCTCAACGGCAATTTCAACGTGAAGGTCATGACCCTGTGGACCCAGTACCACCCGGGTGATACAAAATATTGCGTCCAGGACCAGTTGGTGCTAAGTGGTCCTACTGGGCAGATAATCCCAGCTCCCGGTGCTATTGTGCTTGCTGGTATTGGTGTAGGCCTTGTCGGCTGGCTTAGAAGAAAAAGGAGTTTATAAAACTTAAAAAGTTAAGAAGGTCCAGCAGCAGAATCCTGTAACTCTACCAGAGACCTTTTTGCAGGCTAAAAAACCCTCCCCTTACAAACGGGATGTGGGGGGAGGGCGGAAGGTGTGTTTGGATATGTGGAAACATTGGAGGTGGAAACAAATGAATAAAAAGTTACTAATTTCGGTTTTGGCAGTAGCGCTTACCCTTTGTGTAACCGACGTCAGCTATGCAGCCATGACTTATAAGGTCTTTGACAATTGGGGAGGCACTTGGTCTGACGCCGAAAAAAGCCCGACCAACTCTCAGGACGATATGATGTGCTGGGCAGCATCAGCGTCGAACGTACTACAGTGGACTGGCTGGGGTAAAGTCAACGGCATGAAAAATGCCGACAGCATCTTTGCTTATTACCAGAACCACTGGACAGACCAGGGTGGTTCTGCCTACTTCGGTTGGGAATGGTGGTTTGATGGAACAAACAATAGTCAGGGTGGCTATTATGCAAACGCCGGCTGGGCACAGGTAGATGTCCCCGGTGGAGGATTTTATCCTACAGAGAATTTCAACAACTACTTCCGTTCCTCAGCGAATGTTGCAAACGCCTTGCCCGCTATCGACCAGTTTCAGCGCAGTGGATATGGCACCAGTCTCACCGTCTTCTCACCGACCATCGCTCATGCGATTACCTGCTGGGGTTTCGATTACAACCCCGCCAATCCAGGTGAATACTATGGTATCTGGGTCACCGATTCTGATGACGATAAGGGTAGCCTTACTCCACCGGACAGGCTGCGATACTATGAAGTCAAATTCAACGGAGGCCTGTGGTATCTCCAGAATTTCTACGGATACTCTGATGTTTACATCGGACAGGTGCTGGGGTTAGGCCAAATGCCAGGCGGGATTGGTCCTCTTGGCCCACCTGTGGGTACCACCACTATCCCTGCTCCGGGTGCACTCCTGCTTGCGGGTATTGGTTTAGGCCTTGTCGGCTGGCTTCGAGGAAGAAGGACGCTGTAAGTGAACGAAAGAAGCAATTAAGGCCGGGACGGGAGTACTGCCCCGTCCTTAAAATGCTCAAGGAAAGTAAGTTTGTTTATGAAGAAAACCGGCTTCTTTTTTGTGTTTCTGTTGCTGACCGCATTCTCGACCTGTGCGAAGGCCAATTACACGATATATCCGAGCGATGCCGACCTGTTTGACCTTCAGCATAAGTATTTTTACATCTGGAAGGTAACACCAAAACTGCCGATTCCCAGCGGTGAGATTATTACACAGGCGAGTATCACCTTCAAGGGCATCAATGACTGGCGGATAGAACCAGATGACAAAATGTATATTCGCCTGCTGAGTGCGTCCGACATCGCTAATGCCAAATCTAACCTCAATATGTCGAACGTTAGCGGCTGGTGGAAAGACATCTACAGAGGGACCGACTATGAGGCTGCCGGTGATGACCTTAGCGTCTATGGTCAGTCACTGGATATCCCCGGCGGTTATTATGAAGACAAGAACGAGCAGTCGTACACGTACACGTATTGGAACTGGAAGCATAAGTTGGTAACGGTAACGGAATGGGTAAATCCGCCGGAAGACTTTACCTACACGTTCAAGCCGTCTGAGGTTGCTTCGCTCAACAGCTACATTGCAAAAGATGGCGTCTTCGGCATAGGCCTGGACCCGGATTGTTACTACACAAGTTGCTACTTGCCCGAATACCCGAACTGTTTCACTGAAATCACATTGTGCACTGCACCACCGGGCAATGTACCCATTCCGGCACCTAATGCTGTCTTTTTAGGCGGCATCGGCGTTGCCCTTGTCGGCTGGCTTCGAAGACGCAGAACAATATAAACATTGGCACATCGACGAAGAAGAAAGTTTTTTATTGCTTTTCCCAGAGCCAGTTGTCAGAAAAAATACCAAGGTCTGGATAGTCTACTAGCCCAATCCCATCTAAATTCATGATGCTACTTTCCCCGCTGAGCCATTTGGACGCCAATTCAGCGAAATCTGCAAAATTAACCAACCCATCAATGTCAAAATCAGCTATATTTCCGTACATGCTTGCTTGGCTTGTTCCGCCGTAAGCCCCCATATTTATGCGCTTGCCATTTGGCCACGGCTCATTCGTCCAGTCTGAATTAGGGTCTCCAGCATCAATGCAAAGACTCGTATTTGAATCTGTTACCCAACTTTGACTGTTTGGCTCCCACCTGCCATACGCACTTTGCAGGTGAAAGTCCCACAAATTGGGGTCGGCATCCGAATCAAAAAATACAAAACACGGGTCACTATCTATGTTGCCGCTGTTCCAGACTAATCGCTCGCACGGGTCGAAAACATCTGTTTGCCCACCTTGTACATCACAGTAGGCAACGGACGCTGTACCTCCATCCAGCAGCCCGAGTTGTGTGCCGGCACCTGCTGAATTTGCCCAAAAGATACTGTCTTCGATGATTGCATTGCCTTCAGCTTGGCAGTACACAGCACCACCGAAATTGCCGGCTGAGTTTGCGACAAGTGTACAATTAACCACATTGGCGACGCCCGGGTAGTAGCAATTTATGCCGCCGCCGCTGGGGGCACTGTTGCCGATGATTACGCAATTAAAGACGTTGGGGTCACTCTTCCCGCTATCAAGACCACCACCCCAAAAGCCGGCGGTGTTGCCGCTTATAGTGCAACCTGTTATTGTGGGGGCGGAAAAGCTGCAACTAATGCCACCGCCGTAATAATCTGCTGTATTGCCCGTTATAGTGCAATTAACAATGGTTGCATTGCTGTAATCGCAGCAAAGCCCGCCTCCGGAGTCTTCGGCAGTTCCATCTTGAATGACGCAATTGCGTATCGTGGGGCTGCTGTTGTAGCAGTAAATGCCTGCCCCCTTCTCGTAGCCAGATATGGCACAAGCGTTTCTGATAGTCAACCCTGAAATAATGCAGTCTGCGCTTTCGCCGCGCTGAAGGTAGAAACCACGTCCGGCACCGTTTGGGTCGATAATTGTATTTGCTACAATATTTGGCTCTTCCGGATTCACACTCCGAATGGTGATTGCCAGGCCGTTCGGGTCAAGGTCATAATTACCAGCGCCACTGTAGATTCCGGGGCGTATCTCTATAATATCACCGTTGTTGGCATCATTAATAGCGTCTTGAATTCTTCGAAATGGGTCTGTATAGGTGCCGCTACCGGGCTCGTTAGGACTATTGGCATCAACAAAGATTACCCCTGAAGCACTTGCTATATAGCACAGTAGCAGGACACAAACTAAAACACTCAGGAATGTCTCCTTTACCACTCTTACCCCTCCAACAAAGCAAAAAGCCCCTTTTTACCCTGTCAGGAATTTCCTACCTCGTAAATGGAAGGCGTTTGCCACTTGCCGATTCCGTCCCACCACGTAGGAATGTAGTCGGCAGTGTTGTTTCGGCCCCTTTTACGACAAATATCAATAGCCATATCATGCAGTTGTCTCATACAGCTCAATCCGCCAATTTGCCATGCGTAGACGCCGATGTCGACCGCCTTGCATTCTATTTGAAAGTCAGGTGTCTCATTTGTCAGCAGCAAAGCGAGCTTTTCTGCGTATGGCATTAGAACTTTTTGCCAGCGATTTTTATCTAAATATTCTTTTGCCAACACCTCTGTCAGCAATTGTTCACGGCATCTTTGTCTTTCTTCTCGCAGTGCTTTTGCCTTGGCTATTCGTTCATCGCGATGTTTTCGGCTCATAGGCAACAGCACCTCCAGCAGCCCTGTTAGGGGATCGACAATCACCCAGACCAGAAAAGTTGCCCCAAAAGTTCCTAACGCGATTCCCAGCAGAAATTGGCTGATTCTGGCTACCCCTATTGTTCCTAAGCAACCCGCCAGTGCACCCAAATAAGGACTTATAACATAGAAAAATGCATAATAATTAGTGGTCGTCAGCGGATGCTCCTCTACCGGTAGCTCCTTGCTCACGCCTCTAAAAATCGCAAACAAATATAAACTGATTAACAGCAGTATTATTACCGCTGAATACCCCGACAGGGAAAATATAACCAGCCAGCGGACGCCTGCCTGCCGCAACGTTAGAACCAGAACGTAACCAATGCACATGACAAACCACACTGTGCTCGCAAGATGAATTAATCTCAATGTACGGCGCATAGACATAAATCAAATTATAGTTATACCTATGGGCTAATAGCACCCGCTTCTTGTACGATATTTACCGTCGAGAAAGCAGTACCAATTGGACGCACGAATTCCTCCACAACTTGTGCTATACCCGCCAATATAGTTGGTGGCATGTATATTATATCACCCTCTTGCAATAAAACATTTTTGCTGGCATCTCCATGAATCATCAGATCTCGAAAATTCAATTCAAAGATCTTGGGCTTCTCATTTTTGTTACTCGATGGTCTTATCACTTGAGTACGCTCTTCCCACGCTAAAACTGTAAGTCTAGCCGCAGTGATAGCTGATAAAACCGTATCCCTTCCCGTATAAACTTTCGGCCCGGGATAATACACTTCGCCCAAAACGTAAAACATCTTGCTTCGGTACGCAACAATTCGAACATCTATCGGGCTGTCTCCAGGCAACGCATAAAGTACTGAGACTTTTGTCCGAAGGATTTCCGCAAGCTGTTCTGGAGTTTTGCCGGCAGCTTCTACAGTGCCCACGTCCTCGAAGGTTATCTTGCCGTCGGGGCGAATTTGTTGGCGTTGTAGGTGAATTGCAGGCACTTTCGAACAATGTATTTCAACTTCGTCGGGCGGGTGCAAAATGTAACTCTCCGCACTTACCGTAACATCTGCCGGCTTCAGGTATGCTCTTATATCTTCGGGGCGGGATGAAAAGCAGCCCGTTAGACTGATTAATAATAAAACTATTAAAACCGCTTCTCGCAGGCGCATCAGCACCCTTCTCCTTCATCCTTGGCAATAGCCTATGGATGACACTCTGTAGCTGAACCGACTCTATGCCAAAATAGGTATTATACCCCATTATGCCCACCAAGTCCACTCTAAAAAGGCCTAAACAGAGAATTTCATTACAGTTACGACAATCTTAACCCCTCGCTCAGGTTCATATTGTGTACTTGTTGCACCATCTTCTGTAGGGAAGCATAATAAATAAAAGAGAGTTGGTAAGTATAAGTCCTTTTCAACACAGAAGTTACAATCAATAGAGCCAAAGAGCCTCAAACCCTCACTCTTCAAATTGGCAGACCAACCGCTGGCTTGTAAGTCCTGCATCAACCAAGACTTACAATGCTTTTTCGAGCCAGAGATGACAGTTACAGGTGGCTGACAGGCAAGTAACAGGTGGGTCTGGATTATAATCCTCACGCAACTTATTGGGTATGATATTTTTGTGCTGGTGGTCGCAGTAAATGATCGAAATCACAAAAATGGTCCGATGAGGAGAGCTACTTCCGCAAACTGATGAAACGGCACTTTTCCTGAAGAAAGTATCGACAGCGTTGGCGGGTTGAGAGTGTGTTTTCTCGCTTTAGGCTGGATTAAAATGGGCAGGGGCGGAGTTGAACCGCCGACACACGGATTTTCAGTCCGTTGCTCTACCGGCTGAGCTACCTGCCCGCAGGTTACAGATTATTCAATATTAACGCCTTTTCGCCACTACTGTCAAGTCTTTTGGCAGCCAAAACAACATTACCAGTCGGCGGTCTCGACCGGCGGATTATTTCCTTGAGAAAACTGCCAGATTGTGTATAATATGAATATGATGTGAATCGGAAAATCCCTGTGCAGCGAGGGAGAAAATGCGGCTGATTTTAAGAGCAGGCGATGGTACGACGAAAGAATTTCAGTTCAGCGAAGGGCCTGTTTCCATCGGCAGGCAGAGCAGTAACCAGGTTTTTTTGCCGGACAAAGCCGTCTCGAAACAACATGCGGTAATCACTGTTGCCGAGGATGGCAAATGGATGGTGGAGGACCTCGGCTCGGCAAACAAGACATATCTAAATGATAAGGCTGTCAACAAAGCTGAAATCAAGACCGGCGACATTTTGCGCATAACTGAATTCACTGTCGAAATCGATATTGAGGAAGATATTGAAGCCGACAGTGAAGGGCAGATGGAAGATACACTTCATCTGGAGGCTGCGTTGACAACTCCGCGTCACGAAACCATCGTGCGAAAGCCCGACGCTGCCCACGCACCGGCTATGAGGTTAGCGGCGAAGAGATTGAGCGATTTTTCCCATGCTACCGAGGCCATCTGTGAAGCTGACAGCTTAGATAAATTGCTGACAACTTTACTCGATATAACCTTAAAGCAGTTCAGCGCATTTCGCTGCTGGTGTGCGTTGAGGGACCAGCCTGGCGGCCCGATGACGTACCACTCCGGCAGAAGACGAGATGGCCGCCCGGTTGAGCTAAGCGAACTCCAGCTCAATGAAAAAATCAACGATGCGGTCGAAAGGGGCCTGTCTATGGTCATGCCGAGCGTCTCAGCAAAAACGGAGGAGAAGGAGAGAATTCGCTCGGCTCTGATAGCATCTGTAATGCGTCCAAACGGCTGTTACGGCATCTTATACGTGGACAACGCCATGATTCATGAGCACTACAGTTTGAGCGACCTCGATTATCTGATGTTTCTCGCGATGCACACCGCCGCTGTGCTGAGAAAGTTTCTGGATTCCTGAACTAACTGGGCCGGGTTGGAGTCGAACCAACGTAGGCTTACGCCAATGGGTTTACAGCCCATCCCCTTTGACCACTCGGGCACCGACCCTGACGCTTTTGCCGTAAGGCATACTGCGTATATACGACGCAAAATCAAATCCCGCCTTCGCAGCCATAACTGCTATGGCTGAGTAGGCTACCGAAAAACAGCCTCTGCGAATTTATGCTTACTTTACCTGCCGCCGGCTGATATTGCAAGAAAATTAGGGGAAGTTTCGGCTTTTCTATCATCTTGATTTCTTCGCCGCAATTCCTCACGCATCTGTCGGACAAACGGTCGGTTGCATATTGCGGCAGGATGTGATATAAACAGTTCCTATACACAGCGAATGATTGGAAACGGATATGGAAGTTGCGCAATTAAAAGCGGCGATTGCAAAATTGTTGGCCCGGCTCGATAATGTCCGGGACTGGCTTTGACCTTGCCGGCAAAAAAGCCCGGATGTCGCAGCTCGAAAAGAAGGTATCGCAGCCGGGATTTTGGGACAACACCGAGGCGGCTCAGTCCATAGTTTCCCAGCTAAGCACACTTAAATCGTTGGTTGAGCCGGCGGAGCAGATTCAGCGGAACGCCAACGACCTCGCGGAACTTTTCGATTTGGCGGTTGCCGAATCGAATGAAGAAATTCTCCGACATTTAGAAAAAGATTTGGCTGAGCTTGTCAAAATATGCGAGCAGATTGAGCTTCAGGGACTGCTGAGTAGCCCGAACGATATGAGAAACTGCTTTTTCAGTATTCATGCCGGCGCGGGCGGAACTGAAAGCTGCGATTGGGTCAGTATGCTTCTCAGGATGTACACCAGGTATTTTGAGAGGAACAAATACGCTTTTGAGGAGCTTGATATTACGCCGGGTGAAGAGGCTGGCATACGCTCCGTAACGCTTCGGGTCAGCGGGCTTTTCGCGTTCGGCAAACTCTCGTGCGAAACGGGTGTGCATCGGCTTGTCCGGATAAGTCCGTTCGATGCCAACAAGAGGCGCCATACAAGCTTTGCAGCGGTGGACTGTGTTCCGGAATTTGATGAGGACATTGATATCGAAATTAATGAAGATGATTTGCGGATAGATTTCTACCGCGCAGGCGGCGCAGGCGGTCAGCATGTGAACAAAGTCAGCTCCGCCGTTCGCATTACCCATACACCTACGGGTATCGTCGTGCAGTGTCAGAAGGAGAGGAGCCAGCACAAAAACAAATCTCAGGCGATGAAGGTATTAAAGGCTCGCCTGTATATGCTCGAGCAGCAAAAACGCCAAGCAGAACTGACAAGGCTCTACAGCAGCAAAGGTGAAATAGCATGGGGAAATCAGATTCGAAGCTATGTGCTGCAGCCTTACCAGATGGTAAAAGACCACCGAACAGATTTTCAAACGGGCAATGTGACGGCGGTGTTGGATGGAGACCTTGACGGTTTTATCGAAACCTGTTTGCGATATAGGGTGAAGAACAAAAATCCGTCTTCACCGGATTCGGCAGGGACGAATTAGAAGATAATAGTCACAAGAAAGGATAAAGGTCAGCAAGATGAAAAATATCATTGATGTCGAGGTAAAAACGCAGAAGGTTGATTTTAAGCAGTGCAAAACCGAGATACTTGGGTTGGGGGTTTTCAGCGACGCAAAAGGGCTGGATAAATTATCCGCCGATTTTGACCGCAGGCTCGGCGGTGCTGTCACCCAACTGATTAAGTTGGGTGACTTCAAAGGCAAAGAGGGCACCAGCGCGATAGTATATGGCGACGGCAAAATCGCCGCCGAGAGGTTGTTATTGGTTGGCCTCGGTGAAAAGAAAAAAGCGACTCTGGATACTCTTCGCAGGGCAGCCGCTAACGCAGCCAATAAAGCGGTAGAAATGAAAGCTCGGAATATCTCCCTGGCGTTGCACAAGGCGTTTGGGGGGCGGTTCGATTTGGCTGTGATGGGGCAGGCTTGTGCAGAGGGCGTGTTTTTTGGCAGTTATCGCTATGATGAGTTTGTGACCGATAGTGAGAACGGTCGGTTGGATTCGCTCAGCGTTGGGTTGGTTGATTCCGATTCAGCCGTAATAAGAAAGTTAAACAAAGGCCTTTCGAGCGGTAGTTTGATTGGTAAAGCGCAAAGTTACGCGCGGACGTTGGCGAATCGGCCCGGCAACGTGATAAATCCGCCGGCACTTGCCGCAGAGGCAAAAAGATTGGCAGCAAGTACGAGAGGGCTTACCTGTACAGTTTTCGATGAAAAGCAGTTGGCCCAAATGGGTATGGGCGGTGTGCTTGCTGTCGGGTCTGGCTCGGCAAATAAACCGAGATTTATTGTTTTGAAATATAGCTCTGCCGGTAAAACCGCGAGCACCAAACCGACTGTAGGCCTGGTCGGCAAGGCAATAACTTTCGATTCTGGTGGGATAAGCATAAAACCATCAGCTAGAATGGACCAGATGAAATTAGATAAAACCGGCGGTGTCGCAGTGTTGGTGACATTGAAGGCGGTAGCAGAATTAAAACTGCCAGTAAATGTTTGTGGGATAATTCCAGCGGCGGAGAATATGCCGAGCGGAACAAGCTATCGACCTGGTGATATTATCACGACTTTTAGCAGAAAAACCGTTGAGGTGTTGGATACCGATGCCGAAGGCAGGATGGTACTCTGCGACGGGCTCGCCTACGCAGCTAAGCAAAAATGCAACCCGATTATCGATATTGCAACCTTGACGGGTGCGTGCTTAGTTGCTTTGGGTAGGCATAAGGCTGGCCTAATGGGCAATGATGAGAAACTGATAAAACAACTGCAAGGAGCAGCAGAGGACAGCGGTGAAAAGGTTTGGTACATGCCAAGTGGAGAAGAGTACTTAGCCGAAATGAAAAGCAAGACCGCTGATTTGAAAAATTTAGCCCATATCAACAAATATGGTGATGCCTGCGATGCGGCTGCTTTTTTGGGCCAGTTCGTGGGGGATGCGAAATGGGCGCATCTCGATATCGCTGGCGTCGATATAATCGAAAAGCCCACGGATTCCTCCGCCGAAGGCTCAAGCGGTTTCGGCGTAAGGCTGTTGACAACATTCCTTATGAATCTCTGATTAAGAATTAAAAATTAAAAATTATGAATTAGGTTTTATAGAGCGAACGATATGAGCAAAGACAGCAAAACGGTGGACATCGAGAGAATTGAAAGGGCGGTCAGAGAATTACTTTTAGCTGTTGGTGAAGACGTTAAGCGCGAGGGGCTAAAACATACACCGCAGCGTGTGGCTGCTATGTACACAGAACTGTTGGCGGGGATGCAGGAAGACCCCGGCGAACATATTCAGAGCATCTTTACTGAAAAGTATGATGAAATAGTTCTGCTTCGTGACATTCCTTTCTACAGTATTTGTGAGCATCATCTGATGCCGTTTATCGGCTCAGCCCACGTCGCATACCTGCCTGTGGGTATGGTTCTTGGCGTCAGCAAGCTGGCTCGCATTGTTGATTGCTTTTCGCGGCGACTGCAGGTCCAGGAGCGACTTACCGACCAGATTGCTGATTTCCTGATGAGCGGCCTCAAACCACAGGGCGTTGCGGTGGTGCTCGAAGCATCACACAGTTGTATGACCATTCGCGGCGTAAAAAAGCCAGGCTCGATTATGGTGACTTCCGCACTCCGCGGCATCTTCAAAAGAGACCCGAAAAGCCGCGAAGAGATTATGAGCCTCATCCATAAGGGTAGCAAATAGTATGGTGAGTCCGTCAAATCCATAAGGTGATTTTGTGCACAAACTGACAAGGCAGGTTCGGTTTTCGATTAATCCATTTTTGCAGGTACAGGTCGAGGGAGCCAATCCCTACGCTTCACAGCCTGCTGGCCAGGGATTGTCAATCTTTTTCGAATTATCCGTTGGCTTGACGGGCGACCTTGACCGCTCTACCGGATTCGTTATGAACGTGCTTGATATTGATGAAACTGTTCGCGCGATTGTTGTCCCTTTATTCGCGAAGCGAATCAGGGCCGATTTCAAAAAGGGCAGGCACATAGGCCTTTATGAATTGGCCGAGCTTTTGAAGTCAGCCCGCGAAAAACTTGTCCGCCATTCGTGTGGCGGATTAGCCGGTAAACTTGTCCGCCGTAGCTTTAGCGAAGGCGGATTCGATAGGGCCGTGTTGAGTGAGCTGACCCTCAAGTTGAATCCTTTTAGAAAACTGAGCCTCAATTGTAGCGGGGCGGCGGAGGATTGCAAAATGATTTATTTTGGCGAAAAGTTTGAGTTTGCTGCGATGCACAGGCTCTGGAATGATGAACTTCCAGATGAGCGCAATTTCGCCCTGTTCGGCAAATGTGCAAACCCAGCCGGCCACGGCCACAATTATGTCATCGAAGTTACGATTGAAATCACTGCAGATAGAAGCGACTTTTGCATCGGCGATTTTGAAAAAATTGTGGACGATAAGTTTATAAAGCGGGTTGACCACAAAAATCTCAATGTAGACGTCTCTGAGTTGAGCAGTGTCAATCCGACCGTCGAAAATATAGCGTCTTTTGCCTGGGATAAACTTGTTGGTAAGTTCAGCCGGGCCAAACTGCATTGTGTTACTGTCTGGGAAACCGACAAAACCTCCTGCTCTTACTATGGTGACTGCAAAGCCTTCGGCGTTTAAGATAACTAATATGCTTAAAGAGCAAATATAGGAACTATCAATGTTGGGTTGGAAGCGAGATATGGCTCTTCTGGTGGTGCTGCAACTTGTGTTGGGACTCGCCTATCTGAAAACGGTCCCGCGTATCTATGTAGACGAGGTGTGGTTCTCCTCACTTGGTTATACCTTAGCGAATACCGGGTCGCTTAAGCACCCCTTTGTTGAAGGCTTTGGCGGTGTGGATATTCATGTTGTGCAGAATATAGTGGTTTTGCCGCTGGTTTGTGCTGCAATTTTCAAGGTGGCTGGCTACAGCATCGCAGCCAGTCGCGTTGGCTCGGTGCTGTTCGGCGTATTGGCTGTTGTTAGCCTTTACGCTGTGATGCGTCGCTGGTTTGGTGAGAAACAGGGACTCTTCATCGGATTGGCAACCATTATTCATCCGTGGTTTTTCGAAGTGAGCAGGCGTGCCAGGCCTGAAATTTACTATATCGGATTAGGCTTGGTTGTTTTGTGGCTGATGACAGTTTTTTTTGATTCCGGTTCGCGCCGGGCAGCTTTCTTTGCTGGAGTCTTTGCCGGTTTGTCCGGCTTGACGCATCCAACTGGCCTAATCCTGGTTTTTGCGATTGGCTGTACGGTAATTGTTTGGCAGAGAGGCAAGCTGCTCAGCCGTCTGATTCCCTGGGCAGCTGTGGGCTTCATGATAACTGTTCTGCCGTATGTCATCTATGTTCTTTGGGCTGTACAGGACCCACGGGTTAGTTTCACAGAGCAAATGCAAAGCGGTATGTTATGTGAATCAATTCTTCACACTGAAATCATTCGTTGGAAGAGTTTTCTACAGTGGCCCAAAGGGGCTCCGCTTGCCGCCATTATGCTCATTTCCTGGGTTGTGGCGTGGTATCGGTCATCTGCCGCCGAGAAAGCTATCGCTGCTATCATTGCTCTGTTTATACTGATTCTGCCCTTTGCTACTGTCAGTTGTACCGCAAGGTATCTTGCAGCAGTTACTCCTTTCTTCAGTGCTCTGATGGTCCGCCTGCTCTGGCGAATTATTATAAGTAAGAGCGCAATTTGGAAGGATTGGTATAAAACTCGTTTTGCCATTGGCATCGGTACGGCAGTTATCTATTTGTCAACGTGTGTTGCAGCTATTTCGCTATTTTTTTATTATCTCCGGGGAGCTGATTTTACAAGGGTAATAAATCACGTGGCGTCGGTGGTCGGTCCTGACAGTCGCGTTTACGGCGACCCGATTTTCTGGGTCGGTCATGACAGATATAAGTACGGTCCTCACCTCATAGTTATGGGCAGACTGACGCCGCTAAAGCAAGCGATTGATATGGTCCGCAAGCATAATTTTGACTACGTGGTAAGAACTTCTTGGTTGGTTGCTCCACCCTTGGGGTTTGGTCGGCTACCTGATGCAATGCCGATGTTCCGGGATAACTGCCTCGATGACCATATATGCCGTTTGTTCGGCACCAAAATAGACGGATTCTACGACCCTTATTACGGCCCGATGGAGATATACAAGCTCAATTGGGACAATTATTCTAAAATCCGCGGAGGAAAATAATAATGGCAAGCTTGTCGGGAGTGCGGGTATGGTGGTCGTAAACTGCTGCTCCATCAGTTTTGGCTGTAACCAAAAGCAGCCAGCCGCATGGAACCTCCTGTGCTATGTTGGGGTGGTCTTTAATGGGCCGGTGTCGTTAGCGGGAGAGTTTGTAAAAATAAAAATAACAAGGTCTAGCCCACTAACACTATTCAGCGATTTGTCTGAATGAGTTTGAGAGAGTCAAATGGCAAAAGCACACAAACTATCTAACAAAAGAAATGATGCCGTAAAGGAGCATCCGGCTCTTCGTAAAGTGGTTATCGCTGTTCTTGTTTCAGCCGTTCTAATAGTTGTCTTTAGTATAGGAGCGTTGGTTTATAATAATGTATCTTTTACCAGTAATGAGGCTTTTGCTGAGCAGGTGGATGTGGCAATTGAAAAAAGTCTGGATTGGTCGAAGGTGCATAAGGGCGAAATCATAAGAAAAGGGAATATTGGGCTTATAAAGATGCTTAAAGAAATTCAAACACTAAGACCAACTCCTTTATTTTCAGATATTATCAGTGGATTTATGGCTGCACCGAAGCAGCCAAACTGTTGGAAACGGCTGATAGACCCAAACTGGCCGATAGATAAGTTGGAATTAAACATGACTATTAAAAAAGAATATCTTGACAATAAATGGGTTTTGTATGCGATGGCGCAGGGTATTGCGGAAATTACTCCTGGAGAGATGCATTTGTTTGAGCCGCAGCGCTGGCGGGGGCGGGAACTTGCACATCAGCTCGATGCTTTGATTGCTCTAAGGAAAACCAAAGGTGCGACTGAACAGCTGGATAAGTTTATCGAGCACCTCTGCAATCGGGTAAGCAACGAGCTTTTTTTGATGTATTGAAGATAGATATTGGGCAGGTCGCGTTTGTTCTAAGGGCTGGTTTCCCGGAGAAAATTAACAGGCGATGGCTGAGAGGGTAGTTGCCAGTCAGTTGCCGGACGGCGGCTGGAATAACAAGTGGTTTTATTTCATTTTAGGGAGGAGGTCGGTGTTTGATTTTGCCATCCCACCAAGTAATCAACACGACACGCTTCTGGCACTGACAGTGTTGTATCTGGTAAGATACCAGTATCCGGAACACTTCGGCTTGAAGTAAAGTTTATCAATTATATCTGTGCAAACCAACATATAGCTCTTGACTGTTGCTCTCCACCCGGCCCCGCTGAAAAATATCCCCCTAATGTCGTCTGCTTCTTCAGATACTGCTGCGGCCCTAACAAAACAAAATCTCCCGGACTCATTTTCAGTTTGAAGACGACCGCTGTGAAAAACAGGTCGCCGCCCCAAATATCCAATAATCAATCGATTCTGCCTTGCTCTCTTGTCTTGAATCTTTTTCTATCCACAATATCCACTGACTTGTATCGAGTATCCAGTATCGAGTATCCAGTATCGAGTATCCAGTATCGAGTATCCAGTATCGAGTATCCACCTTTTGCCTTTTTACCTTTGACTTTTGCCTCTCATCCCCTGCCCCCTGTTACCCTCGTCAACTCATAGACGCTTCCACTCGTCCTATGCTAAACGCTCTATACTGTCCGCTACCTTTACCTCTCCGTTGCTCACCCTTTCCCCCTCTACCTTCCGCCGCCTCTCTTGCCTCGAATCTTTTTCTATCCACAACATCCACTGCATTATGTCAAGCATCGAACATCGTTTATCCGCCCGTCTACTCATTTACGCACAAATTGCTAATTCGCTAATCTCCTGATCCCACTTCCGTCTTCCGCTTGCCTCGGCGCTCGTCTTGGCGTAGGCCAGAGCCGTAGCCGGGTAGCCCTGCGAAGCCAAGTAGCGAAGCCTGCCCGCCGTAGGAGGGGAGAACCAAAAAATCAAAAAACCCCAATCACAAGAAAGACGCTCGTACGTAAAGCGCATACGCGCTTTACGTATGCGGCAGTTTTTATTTTCTCGCAATACGAAACACCATCGTGGCCTTCGGCAGCACCAGCTACCCAAGCCAACCAAACAACCAACTCAAAACTCAACACTAAAAACTCAGAATCCCATCATCCGTTCTCTGTCCTCTGTTTTCCGTCGTCAAGTCATAGGCCACGTGCACCGGGCATTTCGCATCCAGCATCTGTCATCCGTCTTTCGTCGTCCGACCCCTGACTTCTGACCCCTGTCCTCGGTGTGCCGCTGCGCAGACTTAAAACTCAAAATTCAAAACTCAAAATTTCGCGAATTGTTCAATTCGAACAATTCGCGCAAGGGGGTACTTCAATCACTGTCCAAAACGCACCAATTTTGTGCATTTTTTGCTAATTTTTTGAAATTTTTACGAATTTTTGCAATTTTTTTACAATTTTTTCCATTTTTTTCACCCAACTTGCGCATTTGATGCGAAAATCTCTCCTTTGCGATTGCGTTTTCGTTGCGAAAACCCCTCTGGTCGAATTCGGAAATCGAGCAGGCGGATGAGAAGTAGATTTCAAGGTAAGGACCGATAAAAAAAGCCTTTTTGACGTTGAGCAGGGTTGTCCGCGGCTTTTTGCCTGCTGGCAGCAGGTGTGAACTTGTAAGGTGTTAAGCACGTATAATTTTTGCCGCAAAATCGGCTGAGACGGTCTGTTTGTAGTCCGTCTTTGCTAAAGCTATCTTCTTTATTTGCCGATACTTATGTTATTAGAATGTCGGCGGTCGGCCCTGCAATATCCGACCGCTAATAATAGATAGAAAAGGATGGTAGTAGGGAGGCTGTCTCTATTTTTGCGCAGCCGATGGGGACGGAGTCTGATTAATTATTTATTATTCTCTAATTTTTATGCCGTTATACGTAAAATACCAGCTGATTAGGCTATGAGGCTTATTGAATGACTTTTTTAGCCGTCAAGCGCGCGATAGGCAATCCAGCGATACTTCCTGTCATTGTAACCGTAGCATGTCTTATCCCATTTGTAAACAAGGCGTTTCATATAGATGACCCCTTGTTTATATGGTCGGCAAAGCGGATTCAAATCAATCCGGTTGATTTTTACGGTTTCAAAGTTAACTGGTATGGTACAGAGATGCCAATGGCGGAAGTAACTGAGAATCCACCGGGGGCCTGTTATTATATTGCGATGGTGGGAAAACTGTTTGGTTGGAGCGAGATTGTTCTACATACAGCCTTTCTTATGCCAGCAGCAGTAGCGGCGTTGGGGATGTATTATCTGGCAAAGCAGTTTTGTTCGCAGCCGGTATTGGCAACACTGGTGGCTGTATCAACACCGGCTTTTTTTGTTTCGAGCACCAACGTGATGTGCGACACAATGATGCTGGCATTTTGGGTATGGGCCGTGGTGTTCTGGGTGGAGGGGCTAAAGACAAATAAGAAGTCAAGGTTATTCTTTGCAGCAGTGCTGATTGCGATTTGTGCTTTGACAAAATACTTCGGGATAGCACTGCTGGGGCTGCTTTTTGTTTATTCACTTGTGCAAAAGCGCAAGCTGGGAGTCTGGGTTCTGTATCTGTTGATTCCGCCTGTGATTTTAGCTGGTTACCTGTGGGCGGCACAGTCACTTTATGGCAGAGGATTACTGTCGGAGGCGGCATCCTTTGCGGTTCGTTTCAGGTGGAAGGAAAAGGCAGCGTTATTCCAAAAAGGATTGACCGGATTGGCCTTTGCCGGTGGGTGCATAATGACCGGGCTTTTCTATGTTCCGCTGCTTTGGTCGAGAAGAGTTATGATTGTGGGCGCCATCTTGACGATTTTGTTTATACTTATCCTCGCTTCCACGGAGAAAATTGGTAGCACGCCAACACGCCACATCGATGGCGTTAAGTGGGGCTTTCTTATCCAGGTCGCTTTAATGGCAGCGGGCGGGGTGAGCCTTGTGGCACTTGCCGGTGTGGATATCAGGCAATGTAGAGACGCTGATTCGCTGTTGCTGCTGCTTTGGGTAGTTGGGATTTTTTTCTTTGCGAGTTTTATAAACTGGACGGTTAATGCTCGCAGTATTCTTCCGATGGTCCCTGCAGCAGGGATTCTGTTGGTGCGACAAGTCGAAAGGCTTAGCAAGACCAAGCGTGAGGCGAGGATGTGGCGAGTGGCTTGGCCGCTGGTTCCAGCAGCGGTCGTGGCTCTGTCAGTTGGCTGGGCCGACTACGCTTGGGCGAATACGGCACGCGGTGCAGCAGAAACTATCAGCAAGAGTTTTGAGAACTATAAGGGCAATATATGGTTTCAGGGACACTGGGGATTCCAATACTATATGGAATCTAATGGGCATAAGGCACTCGATTTCAAGCATTCGAAACCGGCGTCGGGTGATATAATTATTGTTCCATCAAACAATTGCTTCTCGTGGAATTTGCCACAGAAAGATTTTCTGTTGTCCCAGACTTTCCAGGTTGAACCGCCTCGTTGGCTGGCAACGATGAATCTATCGCTTGGCGCGGCTTTCTACGCGGATGTATGGGGGCCTATGCCCTTTGCAGTGGGGCCGGTTGCTGCGGAGAAATATCAGGCTTATATCGTTCGTTAGGTAGAAAAAAATCGAGTCGGGATATATGAGAGCTCTGGTTACAGGAGGCGCGGGGTTTATCGGTTCACATCTCGCAGAGCAACTGCTCAAAGATGGCCACAGGGTTATGGTTATTGATAATCTGAGCACCGGCAGTCTACGAAATATCGAGAGATTCAGGTCAGAGCCCGGGTTTGATTTTATTGAAGGTGATATCTGTGATGCTGAGTTAATGGAGGCTCCGGTCAAACAATGCGACATGATATTTCATCTCGCTGCCGCTGTTGGTGTTAACCTGATAGTGAAGGACCCGGTTCACACGATAGAAACGAATATCGGCGGCACGGAGGTGGTGCTGAATGTCGCCAATAAGTTCGGCAAAAAAATCCTGATTGCTTCGAGCAGCGAGGTCTACGGCAAAAGTGAGGCCGCTCCTTTTTGTGAAGATGATGACATAGTATTGGGCAGCACAACCTTGTCGCGATGGTCCTATGCGTGCAGCAAGGCGGTAGATGAATTTTTGGGCTTGGCTTTTTACCAGCAGTTCGGCTTGAAAGTGGTAATTGCCAGGTTTTTTAATACGATTGGACCGAGGCAAACTGGCCGCTACGGCATGGTTGTGCCTCGTTTTATTGAAAGGGCCTTGAAGAATAAGCCCGTCGTTATATACGGCACCGGCCAGCAGAGCCGCTGCTTTTGTTATGTTGAGGACGTCGTCGAGGCAACAATCAGCCTGATGAACCGCGAAGAAGCAGCAGGGAAAGTGTATAATGTTGGCTCCGATGAAGAGATTACCATTGAATCGCTCGCCGACAAAATCATTGAGATGACTGGTAGCAGAAGCAAAAAGGAATTTATATCCTATGAACAGGCGTATGGAAGGCCTATTGAGGATATGATGCGGCGTGTGCCGAGCCTTGAGCGGATAAAAGAAACGGTCGGCTGGGTGCCGCGAAGGAGTCTGACCGAATCGTTGCGGTTGATTATCGACAGCTTTGAAAAAGCTAAAAGATAAAGTCAATCTGCTTAGGATACGAGCACGGCCGAGCGGTTTTGGACGATGAAGGATTGACAGTAACCGTTTGCTAAAAAGGACAGGACTATGAAGAAAGCGTTGATTACCGGTATTACAGGACAGGACGGCTCCTATCTTGTGGAACTGCTTCTGCAAAAAGGCTACCAGGTCTGGGGTATTATTCGGCGAAGCTCCTCATTTCACACCGGCAGAATCGACCATCTGTATAAGGACCCACACGAGAAACCGCGGCTGAAATTGCTTTACGGTGATTTGACTGATGGGGGCAATCTCTCGTCGATTATAAACGATGTCCAGCCGGCTGAGGTCTACAATCTCGGCGCTCAAAGTCACGTTCGGGTGAGCTTTGATACGCCCATTTACACCGTTAACACCGATGCCCTTGGTACACTCCGGCTTCTTGAGGCGGTTCGTTCGAGCAATAAGCCCATGAAGTTCTATCAGGCCTCGAGCAGTGAAATGTACGGCAAGGTCGTACAGATACCGCAGACGGAAAAAACGCCGTTCTATCCTCGAAGTCCTTATGGCTGTGCGAAAGTTTACAGCTTTTGGCAGACGGTAAACTATCGTGAGGCTTATGGTATGTTTGCATGTAACGGGGTTTTGTTTAATCATGAATCGCCGAGGCGAGGCGAAACGTTTGTTACGAGGAAAATTACACGTGCAGCCACGCGAATTAAACTTGGCCTGCAGGATAAGCTCTATCTGGGTAATCTGGACGCCAAGCGAGACTGGGGCTATGCAAAGGATTTTGTTGAATCGATGTGGCTGATGCTTCAGCAGGAGAAACCCGATGATTATGTCATCGCGACCGGTGAAAGTCATTCGGTCCGCGAATTTCTCGACGAAGTCTTCGGCTATCTTGGTCTCGATTGGCACAAGTATGTCGAGATAGACCCGCGATATTACAGACCGGCTGAGGTCGATTGCCTCCAGGGTGACCCGAGCAAGGCGAAAAAGATGCTTGGCTGGCAGCCAAAGGTGACCTTCAGGGAGCTTGCGAAATTGATGACCGATGCGGATATGAAGCTCGCAGAAAGTGAGAAAATTCTGATGGACCATGGCCGGTGATTAAGATGAGTGGGTTTTTTGAGGACAGGAGAGTTGTTGTTACAGGTGGGGCAGGCTTTCTCGGCAGCTGCATTGTTGAAGGACTGCAAAAACGGCAGTGTAAGAATATTTTGGTGCCTAAGATTGAGGATTATGACCTCGTCAATATGGCCAACATCGTTCGGATGTATGACGATATGAAGCCGGACATCGTTATTCACCTCGCGGCAGTTGTCGGCGGAATCGGCGCAAATCGTGAGCATCCAGGCGAATTTTTTTACAAAAATTTAATGATGGGTGTTCAGCTGATAGAGCAGGGCAGATTACGCAGCATCGAGAAATTCGTGGCAATCGGTACGGTTTGTGCATATCCAAAGTTTACGCCGGTGCCGTTTAAGGAAGAGAACATCTGGAACGGATACCCCGAGGAGACTAACGCCCCATACGGATTGGCTAAAAAGATGCTGTTGGTGCAGTCGCAATCTTACCGGACTGAATATGGTTTTAATTCGATATTTTTATTGCCGGTTAATCTTTATGGCCCCGGTGACAACTTTGACCCTAAAAGCAGCCACGTGATACCGGCGCTGATAAAGAAATGTGTCGATGCAGTCGAATCGGGCGCAGCCTATATTGGCTGCTGGGGGACAGGAACGCCTTCGCGCGAGTTTATTTATGTCGCCGATGCCGCCGAGGGCATACTGTTGGCGACCGAACGTTACAATGGAGCAGAACCTGTCAATATAGGCTCAGGATTTGAAATAACCATAAAAGACCTTGTCGAGAAAATCGCCGCGTTGACAGGTTTCAATGGCCAAATCCGCTGGGACAGTTCCAAACCGGACGGTCAGCCCAGACGGCGTCTGGATGTTTCAAAGGCAAAAATATATTTTGGCTTTGAAGCCAAAACGTCTTTTGACGTGGGACTAAGGGCGACAATCGACTGGTATAGAAAAAATCGCAACTGGATACATAAGAAAACCCAAATGGGGACCTGCTAAGTGCGGAAATTATTTCTGCTTGTTACTTGCATTCATTTTCTCATGCAAGCCTTTGAGTTTTGAGATGAACAGCTCAGGAGGGTCATATCCAAGTATAGGACCGAAAAGCTCATTGCTGTCGGCGCGTTTGATGTAATGAGTCGGATAATAGCCAATACGATAGTGGCGGGCTATTTCGGGCTGTTCGTCAACGTTGATTATAATGGGGATGAAATTGGCCTCAACATATTTTATGACCTTGCGGTCGGTATAGGTATGAAGCCAGGCGTTGGTGCTCATGGGAGTAAATTGTTTGTAGAAGGCGAGTAGGATGGGTTTGTTTTGTTCCTTGGCCATTTCCACCCCGGTGTTGTAATCTTTGACCCAGGCGATTGTGTTCCTGCGTTGAGTCAGAAATACAATTGTTACAAGGCCGAAGAAAGCCAGAAAAAGTATCAACAGCGCTCGCGAAGATTTCTTGCCACCGGCGGGGGGGATATTTCCAGGTGTTTGTTGGGTTGACACATCCTTATTTTCTGGTTTTTCGTCTGCCATCGTAACCTCATAGGAAGTTAGTTGTTTGGCTGACAAGCCTAAATCGCCTTCAATTATAGATGAAACTACTGAACAGTCAAGCAACGGCGGAGGACTGTTTTTTCTCAAACGCGGCGAATCTGCCGAGGCTGATACAAAATCGTGACAGTCAAAAGAGCGACAATAGGGTACCTGATTGTGTTATTGGCCGCTTTGGGGTTTTATGGGTTTAGTTGCGCACCGGCTGTATTGTGGCAGGATAGCGGCCTGTTTGTTTATCGAATCTGGCACAACGATATCCAGGGCAATCTTGGACTTGCGCTCGCGCATCCACTTTATATCCTGATAGGTATGATGGTAAAGTGCGTGCCGTTCGGCGATTTTGCCTACAGAGTCAATCTCCTCTCAGCGCTCTTTGGCGCAGTAGCGGTGGCGAACCTGTTTCTATTGGTTCGGCTCTGGCTCGGCAAAAGTGTGCCGGCCGTAGTCGCCGCAATTACTTTAGGCCTTAGCTGGACGTTCTGGTCTAATGCAGCGATTGCCGAGGTTTATACTTTGTACGCGGCGCAAATGTTTGCTGAATTGATAGTTCTGTTACAGTATACACGCACTAAACGAATCGGATATTTGTATTTATTAGGACTGCTCAGTGGTCTGACGATTGCGAACCACCTCTGGGGGGTGTTCGGTTTTGCCTGCTATACGATATTGGCGATTGTTCTGTTGGCACGCGGGCAAATTAAACTGAGGCACTTTGGGATTGTTGTTTTGCTGTGGCTGATCGGTGCTGCGCCGTACGAATACTTGGTAATAAAGAACCTTATTGTCACTGGCGATGTGGGAGGGACATTGGCCTCGGCGTTATTCGGCTGTGGTTGGCAGCGCTCGGTGCTTAATACGTCGATTTCAGTAAGGATAGCATTGGAGAACATAATATTTATTCTGTTGGACTTTCCAACGCCGAATATAGTGTTTTTCTTCATCGGGTTATGGGTTTTGCGAAAAGTGGCTCCAAACCGGAGTTTTGCAAACATTATAATCGCGATGTTGATATCGCACTTTGTGTTTGCATTCCGTTATACTGTGCCGGATAGATACGTATTCTTTTTGCCGTTTTATTGTCTTGCAGCGGTGCTTATCGGGTTGGGAGCGCATACGTTTTTCAATCGTAGCAATCGAAGGATAGCGGTGGTTGCTGTGCTGGTCTTTGCGCTGTTGCCGATACCAGCTTATGCTATAGCGCCAGCTTTTGCGAAAAAAACATATAAAGCCCTTGGCCAGAGGCGGCAAAGACCCTATCGCGACGAATACAAATACTTCCTTCAGCCGTGGAAGACGGGGTATCGGGGCGCGGAGCGATTCGCCAATGAGGCTCTGGATATGGTTGAGGAAAAAGCAGTAATTTATGCTTATACAACTGATGTGCATACGCTTTTGTATGTCCAGGAGGTCAAAGGCAAACGCTCGGATGTTAAAATAGTCTCCGACTATGACAGCAGTGAAGGCGCCCCAGCCTTTAATCAGGAGACGATTACTCAACTAATGAATGATTCGGCTGTGTATGTTTCTTCGACGGTTAGAGGCTATTGCCCGGCGTTTCTTCTTGATAACTATGACTTTGTTCAAGCAGGCGTTTTGTGGAGAGTGGTCGAGAGAAAGTAAATTGCACTTGACGTGCGGCCACAGAATGGTAAATAGTTGTGTCCCGCTGCGTAAATTGTCTCCTTGATTGAATGCTGGGATATGAGAGTATGGCTCAGAATGTTTTGAATGGCGTGGTGCTCGGCACCGGATATTGGGGCAAGAACCTGGTTCGCAATTTTGCCGCTGCCGGCTGATGAGACTGTTGGCAAATACTATACGATGATTTCAAAAAACAAACAGAATAAATAGCTGATACCGGAGATGAGTAATGCAGGTACCTCTGCTGGATTTGAAAGCGCAGTACGCAACAATTAAGAGTGAAATTTTGGCCGCGGTCTCGGAGGTTCTCGAAACCCAAATATGCATAGGCGGGCCAAAAGTCAGTGAACTGGA
The DNA here is from genome assembly GCA_963827315.1 of uncultured Planctomycetota bacterium. Classification (GTDB taxonomy): domain Bacteria; phylum Planctomycetota; class Phycisphaerae; order Sedimentisphaerales; family Anaerobacaceae; genus CAVXEF01. The sequence continues at coordinate 95,893 of CAWHAL010000004.1, forward strand.
AGAAAAAATAGCCGCCATAAGCGATTGTAAATTCGCTGTAGGCACATCCAGCGGCTCCGATGCTATTTTGAACACACTGATGAGCTTGGATATTGGTGCAGGTGATGAGGTTATTACAACTGTCTTTACGTTTTTTGCTACGGCAGGTTGTATCACACGCACCGGTGCAAAGCCGGTATTCGTTGATATCGACCCCCGAACTTACAATATCAACCCGGCGCAGATGGAGGCAGTGGTAACCGATAAGACAAAAGCGATTATACCGGTCCATTTGTTTGGACAGATGGCTGATATGGACCCGATTATGAAAATCGCAGATAAACATAATCTTGTGGTCATAGAGGATGCAGCCCAGTCGATTACGAGCACCTATAAAGGTAAAAAGGCCGGCAGTATCGGCTATGCTGGCTGCATTAGTTTCTTCCCCAGTAAGAACCTCGGCGGTATTGGTGACGGAGGCATAGTAGTTACGAATGATGAGAGACTTTATGAGCGTCTGGTTATGATGCGCAATCACGGCCAAAATCCGAAATATTATTATAAGTATATCGGCGGCAATTTTCGTCTTGACCCGATACAAGCAGCAGCTCTTCTGGTGAAGCTTCCTTATTTGGACCAATGGTCACAGGCCAGGAGAAGAAATGCCGTCTACTACAACAAGAAGTTTAAGGGGACCGTTGTCCAGACACCATATATCAGCGGTGATTGCGCCAGTATCTACTACCAATATGTGATTCGTGTCCCCAGGCGTGATGAGCTTGTCGCGCATCTGAGGGAAAATAGTGTCGGTTGTGAGATATATTATCCTTTGCCTATGCATTTGCAGCAGTGTTTTGCGTATCTGGGATATAAAAGGGGTGATTTTCCGCAGGCGGAGAAAGCAGCAGACGAAGTTGTGGCTATCCCTGTGTATCCAGAACTCACCGATGAAATGAAGGATTATGTTGTCGAGACTATCCTGTCATTTCTTGGATAGGAGCTGTCGAATAACTTTGCTGATATAAGGGTGAATGAAGTTGTAGTTTCAGCTTGAGCCATGTAACTTCTGCTAAGGTTATTTTCTGCAAAGTTAGTGTAATCAACGTTAAAGATGCCGAAATTTTCTAAAATCACCGTTAGCGAAGCCGGTAATGGCAGACAGTCGAATATAGCGAGGGTGGTGTAGATTCAGTTTACTCTAAAGCTGCAGAGTTTCCACTTCACACTTTATGGCCTTTTGTAATTGAAGGGCTTTATGAATTTACTGAAGACATCGCTGATTTTCAGTTTGATATTGTGGGGAAAATGTTCAGCAAGTTATGATGTATCTTCTGTTTTGTTCTTGGGGGATTGCACGTGCTTTGGGATGAAGGTAGAAAGGTCTTACCAGGCTGAGGGGGCGTTTCTCGTTATTACAACCGGCGCACGGTTTGAATATGCTGCTGGCAAGTTGAAGATTTATCAAGGTCTTGGTAGTGATATTGACAGACGCCTGCTTGCAACGATGACAATTGGGGATGTAAATGGATTTGAGAAGGTCGAATCGAATGGTGATCATGTTCTTTTTTGGTCTGAAAAAGTGAATATAGGCATTTATGGGGATTCAACGTGTATAATTATACCGAAGGTAAGTCTGGATATCAAGTGCACGGGAAGTTTCAAGCCGGATTATGAGGGAAGATATAAAGGAGAACTGCTCTTAATTGATGATTTGGGCGGTATGGAAATTTATCCCCAGCGATACGAGACTGGCTATAAAGTTAAAAAGATTGAGCTTGGAAAGGAAAACTGGGTTGCAGAATACACATTAGAAGCTGGTGAGCGGCTCATGATAGCTGCTTTTCCGGGCAGAGAATTCGATTGGGAAAAATCCTTCAAATGCAACATCGTATCTACCTGTGGCAGCATGGGTTTAGGTAGGGGTAATCCTTATGGGCAGATGCCATCCGACTTCACGATAAGGCGATGGTCGATAAACTTCGATATTATAACAATGTTTTTTTATGGCTTTTACGAAAACGCATACATTAATGGAGTAGAAAATCCAAGCGGTCCGTATATCGTTGTCAACGAGCCGGAATTTAAAAGACTTTTGCATACCTCCCACGAAGTCAATATGAAGGTGGTGGTGTACTGTTCACTTTTTTATTATGCCCTTAAGCATAAGGATTACGAAGCGTTTTATGAGCAAATCAGGGCTTTACGTGACAAGTTTGGTATAGATGGAGTTTATATCGACGGACTTACATTTGATGGTGGTGGGGGTAAGATAGATAACAAAATAGTAAACTGGGAGATGGTCAGGCGTTTTCGTCAGTTGTTCGGTTCGGATGGCGTTATAGTCTATCATGGAACCCATCTTGGCAGTCCTGTGGCAACTGTGCCGAACGTTGATGTGTATTGCGATGCGACAGTGAATGGTGAAGGAATTGCTTTTGAATCAGTGGACGACCCTTATGTCAGGTACCAGGTTCGAAAATATGGAATATCAAATACAATTGCACTATGGGAAGCCGGACGTCATCCGAATTCAATTACGTACAAAGATATTGTAGATGCAACGATAAAGATGAACGGCAGGAAAAGCTGGGGAGGCTTTATTGTAACCAGGGAGCCTCCGCCAGGAAACAAATATGTCTGGCCGATCAAGCTGGACCCCGAGTATTTGTATCACTTGGAACAGCTTGAAAAGTTGAAACAGGCGTATCAGACAACGAAAAAATCAGAGCGTTAGTACATTAGCGCAGCTTAGAAAACTATTGAAAGCAGTTCAAATGATAATTGGAGATGCTTTAGAGAGAACAGCTTGTTTATGAAATTGATAATTACGATTGATACTGAAGGTGATAACCAGTGGTCTGAACAATGCCGCCAGAATATTACGACTGAAAATGCTCATCGATCTGGGGTGGAATTGGTAATTGCATGAATATTGCCACAAGAATTTTGAAAAATACCTTGTCTAATTGGGTAGGGATGCTTATTAATACCATAATTCTTGTTCTTTTAACTCCTTATCTGCTTAGGAACCTTGGTAATGAACGGTATGGTATTTATCAGATTGTGGTTCCTGTGATTCAATATTTAGTATTATTAGAGCTTGGCCTACGAGGCTCTGTTAGCCGTTTTGCTACTAAATACATCGCCTCAGAAGATATAAAATCACTTAATAGTGTTATTTCTACTGCGTTTTTCATCTTCCTGGCTATAGGATTTGTAATTGTGCTTATAAGCGTGGTCTTGGGATTGCTATCACCTCATTTTTTTAATATTTCCAAACAATATGAGCGGGGGGCGCTTTATGTATTTGCGGCACTGGGTTTTAATAGTGTCGTCTCTTTCTTGAGTTACAGTTTTGCCGGTGTTCTTGTTGGTCATCAAAGATATGACCTGATTAATTTGCGATTAATTATTAACAATGTCGGCAACGCTCTTCTTGTAGTGTTGTTTTTTTCCATTGGCTGGGTTGCCTTGGCAGGCTGGGCCTTGGCGATAGTCCTTTCAGCCTCTCTTGGATTATTATACTTAGTTGTTGTAGTATTTCGTCTCCAAGAAGGGTTGTCTGTCGGGTTACGGCATGTGCGATTAGCCATTTTTAAAGAATTGATGGGTTTCAGTTTATGGAATATGCTGCTTCAACTGGCTGGTTTCTTCATTCTATATACCAATCCTTTAATCATTGGAAGATATATGGGGCTGAAGATGGTTCCTTATTACTCGATACCCTTCATGTTGATAGTGGGATTGCAAGATGGCGTTACGGGGTTATCCGGCACGTTGATACCACTGGCTTCATCAACGCTGGCCACTGGAGATATCAACCTCATGCGACAACTTTTGCGCAAGGGAACTTACGTTGCTTCAATGTTGGTATTTCCCCTTGGTGGTGTGCTGCTTGTTATGTGCAAGAATCTGTTTAGAGTCTGGCTGCCGGCAGGATATGAGGACAGTTGGGTCATATATGGTATTTTGATGATTGCTTTTTTCGGTTCGATATCGCAGAGTGTTTCTTTTTTTCTTATGCTGGGAGGAGGTAATATCCGGCCGATGGCGGTGTTTTATCTTCTTACTGGCATCGCAACTATAGCTTTAAGCATATATCTTGTAGGATACACTAATTTGGGATTGATCGGCGCGGGCATGGCTATTGTTATTCCCAGATTCATTTCGACAAATTTGTTTCTGCCTTGGTATACGTGCAAACAGGTGGGTTTGAATTTATGGCGATATATAAGTGGCAGTTATACCAGGCCGATTTTGTGCTCTGTGCCTTCGGTGGTCTTGGGGTCATTTTTGGTTAATCTGTTTCCACCAGCAAACTTGGTTTATTGGGTGATAGAGTTTGTTGTGGCCCTGATACCATTTGCCATATTTGCGCTCACAGGCGTCTTGGATTGGCCCTTGAGAAGAGACATTGTACAACTATTACATAGGTGTGTTCTAGGCATTGTGAAACGTTAGAAAAAGGAATTTGCATTGAGCAGCAAGTCCTGCACAAAAGATAAGAACGTATGTAGCGAGATAGTTGCTAACAAAGTATGTATAGGCTGCGGGGTGTGCGCAGGGGTATGCCCGAAAGAAACCCTTGAAATTGGCTTTAATGAATATGGTGAGTATATTGCAAAAGATGTCCGAGGAGTATGCTGTGATAAATGTAATTTATGTTTGAGTGTATGTCCATTTTCTGATTATGTGGAGGATGAGGATTCACTTGGAGCTACACGGTTTGGTGATGTACCAGGGATTAAGTATCGGAGAGAAGTAGGTTATTATCTGGAAGCATATGTAGGATATTCTAAAGTTGATGATCATCGAATAAAAGGAGCCTCGGGAGGGCTGGCTACGTGGATGCTTGAGGGACTTTTGGCGGAGAAACTGGTTGAGAAGGTCTGTTGTGTCCGGCCCGTGGGTAAACCGGGAAAGCTATTTGAGTTTGTTGTATGCAATTCATCACAAGAAGTTAGGGACTGCTCCCGCTCGTGCTATTACCCGGTTGAGACAAGCGAAGTTATTCGGTACATACTCTCTAATAAGGGGCAGTATGCGATTATCGCCTTGCCATGTTATATCAAGGCGTTTCGGTTGGCGATGCAGGTGGTTCCGAAGCTGCGTCAGAGGGTGAAGTTTCTGCTGGGCTTGGTGTGCGGACAAGCTAAAAGCAAGTTCTTCGCGGAATATGTCTGTGCTCTGGGAGGTGGCAATCCAAATAGATTGAATAGGGTAGTTTTTCGGATGAAGGATCCGCAGCGGCCAGCTTCAGATTACGGGATGAAATTCATCAGTGATGGAGGCGCCGAGAGAATGCATGAAGGGATCGTTTACTGGTCGGAAGGGATGGGACGTGCGTATTGTGAGCGTTTTTTTACCCCCAGTGCCTGCAACTATTGCGACGACACATTTGCCGAGCTCGCGGATGCTGTATTCATGGATGCTTGGTTGAAAGAATATATAAATGACGTTGGGGGAACGAATCTATTAATTGTTCGAGATCCGGTTTTGCAGGAACTATTTGACAAAGGGGTCCGCAATCAGGAGCTGCAACTGGACAAGATTGCAATAGACAAGGTGATTGAAAGCCAGCAAGATGGGGTGCGTTTCAAACGAGAGAAGTTATCACAACGGCTGGCCTGGGCGCTGGAGCGAGGCCAGCAGGTGCCGCCGAAACGTGAAAGACCAGCGCCTACGCTGAACTTCCGTGAACGGTACTTGGTCTCGGCAATGTGGCGTGCTACTATCTGGAGCAAAGCTGCCTTTCTTGCCCAGCTGAGGAGGGGAACAGGCTTGGCAGTATTCCGGAGAATTATGTTCCAGCATCGGTGGTATGATTATTTGGCAAAGATTGTAATTATCCTTCTATGGTGGACGAAGCAACTGATTCGTAAATTTATAAAGCATTGATATGTTTTCATAGCAGGGCTAGTGTTCTGTCACAGATGATTCACGGGGTTGTCATTCCGCACTTGCCTGCCCCGACAATCCGTAGGCCGGGGATGCGGAATCCAGACAATTAAGGGCTCTGGGTTCCTGCTTCCGCAGGAATGACACCTATCATTTGAGGTGTGACAGACCACTAGATTATGCTTAAGGGGTCGGCGTATGCATAACCCTCTGTTTGTACTCTATGGTAATTCACATTTTTTGAACCGTGGGTGTGAAGCGATTGCACGGTCAACCGTTTCAATTCTCACCGAGGAATTTGGATCGTGTCGTATTATTCATACGCCGGGGCGTTGGTTTCCACACGATGAGTTTTCTGACATTGGCCCTAATGTTGAACATCTAATTCCTCCTAAACGGGACCGTTGGGGCAAAAACTGGTTCTTCTATCAGCTTCGAAAACGCATTTTCAGAACAGGTAGCGAGGTGTTTGAACCTTACTTGTCTGAAGCTGCGGCGGCACTTGCAGTTGGAGGGGATGCTTACTCCTTGGATTATGGAATACCTGTTCAGGCTTTCGCCGATAATAGGATTATACTGCGACATCGAAAACCCGTTATCATTTGGGGGGCATCAGTCGGACCATTCAGTAAGAACCCAAAATTTGAAAAATTTGCGGCCCGCGAATTGAAGAAGGTCACCTTAATTTGTGCCCGTGAGTCGGAGACGGTCTCTTACCTGAAAGAACTGGGTATTAGTGAAAATGTTCGGCTTATGTCCGACCCCGCTTTTGTTTTGGAGCCGCGCCAGATAGATATAAATGAGGGTGGGTTGGATATTATAACGAAACCATGTATTGGAGTAAACTTATCTTTATTGATCGAAAGATACTGGAAAGGAGAAGACTCATGGTTCAATTGTGTCTTGAAGAATCTAAAAACCGTTCTTGAACGCATAGATATGCCAATTTTGTTTATTCCCCATGTAGTTGTGCCGGGGAGAGGTGACCAGGTTTTTATGAAAAAAATCATGGAACAACTCGGGCCTTTTAGCAACAGGCTGGTATTACTAGATACCAAGTACAATTGTCAGGAAATTAAATGGATCATTTCGCATTTGGCAGCCTTCATTGGGACTAGGGGTCATTCGGTCATTGCGGCACTGTCCAGTCAGGTACCTACAATTTCGATAGCTTACAGTGTGAAAGCCCGGGGAATCAATAAAGACATTTTTGGGCATTTGGATTGGTGCGTGTCTTTTGAAAAGTTGCGGGACAATATTTTGTGTGATATATTGGCCGATCTTCTCAACTCACAATCCAAGGTGAAGAAACATTTAGCGGATGTAATGCCTGCTTACCAGCAGAGAGCTAAGAATGCCGCAAAATATATTCGAGAGGTAGTTGATTGGGACAAGGTCAGATAATTTGGGGCTTGGGACTTTTTGTAAAAGAGTACGATGGTCTCTTTTCGATTTTGTAGTGGGAGCCGTCGGCAATATGGGGAACAAATCGTGGTTCCCGGTTTTGATTATAAATCAAGTCTCGGAGGTTGTTCAAGATGGGGTATAAAGGAAACGTGCGGTATCGTGTGGCAAAGGGCAGGTTGATTAAACTGACGGTTTTCGGAGCAGCAGGTTGGTTTCTGGCGATGGCTGGAAATTGTTGCAGCAGAAATATGTATGGCGCGAGATAGCTCCAAGAATTGAGGAAGTGGTTGACTACTGTTGTTCTCCCAAAAGCCTGTCCGAATAACTTGAGAAACCCTGTACTAAGTAGAGACGCAAAATGATTCATAGAAAAAGTCCAATTTTGTGTTCCTTATTAGTTGTGGCGTGTTCTACTCCAAAGAGATGTGACTATCAATGGTTAAGGTGAGTCCATATGTCTGTGAAGATACCGAAACATGAGAAGAGGACTTATGAACAGCTCAAAGAGCATTATGAGGTTGAAAAAGAGCTGGCTGAGAAGTTGCGAAATTCTACAAAAAAGCAGCGGCGAGAGTTGTACAGTTCTGTTTATGATGAGCTCTATGAGCGGGTACCTTACCATCCTCAACTAATCCGCAGGGTCGATGCCAGGGCCACGGCGGTAGCAGTAGCACGCCAGATGCGTTTATTGAGAAAATATTTAAGGCTTAAATCAACGTTTTTGGAATTAGGACCCGGAGATTGCAGTTTGTCGTTTGAAGTGGCTAAGTATGTGAAAAATGTATACGCGGTTGATGTTTCTGCCGAGATTACGCAGCATTCGGCTTATCCAGAAAATTTTACACTGATTATATCTGACGGTTGCAGCATTCCGGTTCCGGAGGGAAGTATTGATATCGCATACAGCAATCAGTTAATGGAGCACCTGCATCCTGACGACGCTTTTGAGCAGCTTCAAAATATTTATAAGGCGTTGGCTCGGGGCGGCGTCTACATATGTGTAACGCCTAACCGACTTGCAGGACCGCATGACATCTCGAAGTATTTTGATAAAGTCGCAACAGGCTTTCATTTGAAGGAATATACTTTTAATGAGCTGGATAGTCTCTTACGAAAGGTGGGGTTTTCAAAGGTACAAGCGTATATCGGTGGCAAGGGAATCTATTTGAAATGCCCATTATTTCTGATTAGGTATTGTGAGAAAATTGTTAATTTGCTGCCTTTTTCTTTGATGAGCAAAATCTCGAATATTTTGCCGTTTAAAGTTGTGCTGACGATGATAGTGATTATCGGTCTAAAGTAGCGCTCAAAATTATGGCAACATTATCAGATTATAATTTTTAAGTTTTAGAGCGAAATTCTGTAATAGTAAAAGGCGAATCTAATGGGAAAACCATCCATCGTCCATTTAGTTCTTAGAATGGGGCTGGGTGGAATTGAAGGCTCGGCTGCAAAACTTGCGTCAGACCAAAAGCAGCGAGGATGTGATGTTACGGTTGTTTGTTTGTTTGGCGCTGGATGCACAGCAGAAAAACTTAAATCTGAGGGTATTAGTGTTATCGATTTGAACCTTCGCCGTGGACTGGGAATGATGAACTTGATTTTCCCCCTCTGGCGGATATGCACAAAGCAGAAAGCCGATATTTTGCAAGTCCATACGGTTGGCGTCGAACTTCCGGTTGCGATTGTTAGGGGGCTGTCCGGAATTCGAAAGGCTATTCTGACTATACGTGCTTTTGTACATTACCGTGGATGGCATTACCGGTGGGCAAAACTTGGAGCGAAAGTCGCAGGCCTTTGTTTTGACAAAATCATCTGTATCAGCAGCGCCCTAAGAGAGCATGAAATTCGTTATTTAGGCAGGAAGCCGGAGCAGGTTAGCATTATCTGGAATGGCGTTGATACCACAAAATTTTCTCCAAAGCCGTTAGAACCGTTGTTGCGTGCTCCAGCTTTGGGTTTGGATTCTATCGGGCCGGATACATTTGTTGTGGGAATGGGGGTTCAGCTGGAGGAGTTTAAGGACATCCCAACATCGATGCGTGCGGCAGTGCGAGTTAAGGAGCAAAGTGGCAGTAAAGTACTTTTCGTGGTTGCCGGCAGTGGTTCTTTGGAAACAGAATTAAAAATGTTGGCCAAACAGCTCGAAATAGATGATTGTTTTAAGTTTGTCGGTCGAATTGATGATATGAATATGCCGAACTTTTTAAATGCCATTGACATGCTTGTTCTTACCAGTCCATTCGAGGGGCTTGGTGTAATTGTTTTGGAGGCAATGGCCACTGGCAAGCCGGTGGTGACTACCGATTCCGGTGGTGTTAGAGATTCTGTTACTGATGGCCAAACAGGTATTATAGTGCCGGTTGGCGATGACGTGAGTTTGGCTAATGCTATTTTGAAGCTGGCGAGTGACTGTAAGCTGGCGGAGCGAATGGGCCAGGCAGGAATGCTCCGCGCACGGCAGGACTTTACACTTGAAAAGTATGATAGGGCTTACTGGCATTTGATCACAAGTGAAAGACACGAACTTGGATAGAAAAGGCATTCCCATCCCTATGAGGTGTAGAAACAGATGATGCTGAAAAAAATACTGCTGGCAATAATAAATCCTTGGAAGTGGAACAAAATATATGAACAGGTTCGTACACTTCTTAACAATATTATTGAATACGGGAACTTTTCTTTCAATCCAAACTCCAGGGGATATTGGGACAAGAGATTATCTATGTATGACAATTTTTGGAGAAACGAGAACTATTATCATATCTTAGATTTACTTCCACAGGATAAAGAATTCTCACTTCTTGACATTGGTTGTGCCATCGGAGATGGATGTGAATTGTTGCAGGAAAAATTCCCAAAAGCAAAGATAACCGGTGTTGATATAAGTGAGGTGGGAATAAAAAAAGCAAGGGAAAAAACCAAAAGCGTACAATATTTTGTCTTGGATATCTTGAAGCGTCCTATACCTGAAAAATACGATTACATTACGATGATAGAAACACTGGAGCATTTTGATAATCCATTCGCTGTTGTAGATAAATGTCTAAAATATGTCAGGCAGTCACTAATCATCAGCGCTCCATATTATAGCCAGAAACATCTTTCTGAAAAATTGATAAATCTATCTGAACATAGATATACTTTTAATGAGAAAACCTTTGCAAATTATAATTGCAGAGTTGCTAAAATAACTGAGTTTGTCAAAGTCACTGAAGCCAGATGTATCATATATGAAATTCGGCCTTGATGAATCAAAAGCAGTCTTATAGCAGAAAGGTTTATAAAATGGACGATTATTGGGAAATCGATGAGGCAGGCGATGAAGCATCGCTGGATATCTGGGTGGGCAGAGGCGCATATTCAAGTACATATCGCATCTCATATATGTGCTGGCTGGTCATAGCTGGTCTTATTTCGCTTGGGATATATGTTGGATCATCTGTGCAAGTTGGGAATTTTCAACCAAAGTTGCCACTTTTTTTGGTCTTTTTTTGTGTGTTGTTCACTTCTTATGTGTGGCACGCATAAAGCCTGTAAACTACCTGTCGCCCGACCTGCTTTTCTTGGTTGCATATGTGATGTTTCATTTTGGTTATTTGACGCTCTGGGCTTTAGGGATTATACCGGCAAATTCGTACGTATTTTACTTCCCAGCTTTATACCCCAAGACGATGTTTATCACAAATCTCGGTATTGTCGGATTTCTGTTTGGATATGTATTAGCTACACCAAAGAGGGAGAACGATGGTGTTAACACAATCAAGTTGCCCACAACCGGCTGGATATTTGTAGGTTTGCTGCTGATGCTGTTCGCAATAGGTATTACATTTGCATACGTTATGAGAGTTGGAATTTTGACCTTTATAGCTAAAGGTAGTGAAGTCGTTGTACATATGGAGAGATATGTTGCGAATGTACGACTATGGGTGTTACGGGCACAAATATTCGCTCTGGGCCTTGGAATTTACATAGTATCAGTTGCTTTGAGGCACGGGAGGCTCTTTAAAGGCAAATTGGGTATAACTCTCTTTGTTGTTTTTTTTGCTTCGTTAGTTCTACAAGGGGGTAGGACCTCTTTGGTAACTGTTGGGCTGGTTCTTCTTTTGGTCCGTCACTATCTTATAAAGCCCGTAAAAGGCAGGTGGATAATAGCTATTATGGTTGGTTCTATGTTTTTATTTGGTATGATGAGAACATTTAGAGATGTAACTGCGTTTAGTGTAACGAGGATCGTAGAAGAAGTGAGGTATGCCAAGGAAACAGGCCTGACTCATTGGTATGACACGTTCGTTGAAACCGGCTCATCGGTGAGAACTATAAATTTGACGGTGGCTATCGTGCCAAGTGAATATTCTTATTTGTATGGCAGGACTTACGTATCATCTACAATTCATATAATACCTTACTTACAGGGAGTGGTAGCTCGCATGTGGCCTTTCTGGGCCATCGGTGCAAATGATTTGATGCAGCGTACGTTTGCTGGACCGGGAGCGGCGGGTTTGGGGTTTGCCATCCCTGCGGAAGGTTATGTTAATTTTGGTCTTGTTGGAGTGTTTTTTCATATGGCGTTTATAGGGTGGCTTTTGCGACGAATATATATCTGGTTCGTATACTCCTTAAGTCCCAGCAAATCGCTGGTGTTTTTCATTTCGCTCGGAGCCTTTATGGCGGTGACGAGGAATACTACAAATATTTTGTTTGCGCCGTTGGCGCAGGCGATGGTGATGGGTTGGCTGTTGAAAACATTTTTCGGTGAAACGGAACTCCCTGCTTCGGACTATCAGCAGGGTATAACCGATGAGTACCTTGTGGAGGAATTAGTATAGTTGCTAATGGGTTTTTGCCGGAGGATGTGTATATGCTTGCTGAAGAAGCCATTAAGTGTAGGGGTAGACTTATTTCTGAAAGAATGTGACGATCTTTTTTGGTTTTGCAGCTGGATTCGCCGGCAATGTGCAGGAACAAATTGTGGTTCACGGTTTTGATTATAAATCAAGTTTCAGAGGTTCTTCAAAATGGGGTGTAAAGGAAACTTGCGGTGTCATGTAGCAAAGGGCAGGCTGATTAAACTGACAGTTTTCGGAGCTGCTGGTTGGCTGCTGGCGATGGCCGGCCTGCTGTTGCTGGGATTAGGAGTTCTTTCGCCAATTGTCGCGGCTTGCCTGGCGCTCGTTGGTATTCCGGTAATCTTTATTCTTGCCGCTTCGCGCTGTGTTACACTGCACCGGCCACTTGTTAAATTGAGCTATCAAGAAGTAGGCTCTTCTGGGGCAATGAAGTTACGCTGGTCAGATATGGCAGATCCCAAAACGAATTTTGCCAACCGCTGGGTCATGTATGAGGACTTGGGTAACTGGTTGAATCAACACAATTGGTCGGGCAAAAGGGTGGTGGAGTTCGGTGCCTCTAATAAACTGCTACACAGGTTTACGGCTGGTGCCGAATATACAGTGCTTGCATATCCAGAATGTGATATTCAAAACCTGGCTAAAGTAGACGATAATCAATTTGATGTTGCGATATTGGATCAGGTCCTCGAACATGTCATGGCACCGGAGAGAGGCTTAATCGAGGTACATCGAATACTGAAGCCAGGAGGAGTTGCCATAATTACTCTTCCGTTTTTGGTTCCAGTGCATATGGGTCAGGATTTCGGCGACTACTATCGCTGGACGCCGCAGGGGATAGAGGTAAGTTTGAAACGTTGTGGTTTTGATGCTCAGGTACGCATGTGGGGTAATCTTAAAGCTGCTGGGCTTTTGCTGGAAGATATGTATATGTTTGCTGAAGAAGCCATCAAGCGTGGTTTGAAACTGTCCTTGAAAGAATGCGACGAGCGCTTTCCAGTTAGTATATGGGTGGTGGCTACGGTACGCAAATAGAATAGCCTGGTATTTCGGGCCGAATCTTTCGTGGTCTTTGTACTTGGTTCATCGATAAAGAAGAATTATGGAAAAAGTTTCGGTAGTCATTCCACTTTATAATAAAGCGCCGTATATAAAGCGAGCTTTACGATCGGTTTTGGCGCAAACATTCAGCGATTTCGAAGTTATAGTGGTCGATGATGGTTCCACTGATGGTGGTAGTAAGATCGTTGAGAGCATCGGCGACAACAGGGTTCGATTGTTTCATCAGGAAAACGCTGGTGTTTCCGCTGCACGAAATGCAGGTATAAAAGCAACAAAGGGAGAATGGATCGCCTTTTTGGATGCCGATGACGAATGGATGCCAGAAAAACTTGAATTACAGATGCAGGCAATCAGTTCTTATCCTGATGCTACTTGGGTTGCCAGTGGATATATACGGGCTAACGACAAGGGAATGGAACTGCCGCAGGAGGATTTCTTGGATGAATGGTTTGAAGATGATTATTTGATAACTGATGCACTTTTGCCGTTAGCAGCTGGACGGTTTTTTTGGGTGGTAACCGTTATGGTCAGATGCGATGTGCTTTTAGAATTCGGAGGATTTGACCGTTCCCTCCGCATCGGAGAGGAGTTGAATTTGTGGCTCAAGTTGGCATTGAAGTATCCTAAAATCCTTTATATTCGAAAACCTCTGGCAAAATATTATGGAGGCTTAGAGGGTGCGCTTATGACCGTTGCTTATCAGCAATATGACAAGTACCGTAATAATTCAGCACGCCGTATAATATCCTTGATTGGACAGGTTGATAATTCTCGTGCTACACTGCTTGTTCAGTTCGCCCGAAGAATTATTCTCGAAGGCGTTAAAGATGCATTGGCTATCGGCAGAAAAGACTTTGCGAAGCAACTATTAAGGGATTTTGATTGGTTCGATTTGGGCTATTCAGGAAAGATAATGAAAGTCCTTGCGTGTGCCCCTAAAAACTTGCTGTTGTTTGTATGTAAAACTCTTCGTTTTATAAAGAAATATAAATCAAGCTTTTAGATATGATACAGTTTCTTGTATGAAGAGATGGGTAAAATGGAGCAATACGCAGATTCATATTTGAATTTGCTCTGTAGAAAAGACTGAATCATTAGGGTAGATCATGATGATAATCCACGATAGCATGGAAATTTCCAGCCCAAAACAGAAAGGACTCCATTATGCAAAACGTCCGTCCATTACCAAATCGCCTATCGTCCTGGCCAAACAAGCCCTGCTCGTAGCCCAAAAACAACTGCCGGCTTACTCGGTTCTGCGTTCTCGACACGATTTTACTCGGGCTCAACTGGTTGCAATTCTAACCCTTCGGCAATTTTTCAACACAGACTATCGCGGCATCATCAAGGTTTTAGAAGATTCCTCGGGGACTATCAGCAGGGTATAACCGATGAGTACCTTGTGGAGGAATTAGTATAGTTGCTAAGCTGAAAGATGCCATTAAAGAATAAAAATATATGGATTAAAAAAGAGGTAGCCGCATTTTTGATTAGATACAGTGGTGTTCCGTTTCTTATTAGAAATATCTACGCAAGAAATAAATGCTGTATTTTGCTGTATCATAACCCAACCCCCAATGTTTTGGACAAACACCTAAGCTACCTGTCGAGGCGATGTAACATAATTACTTTACAAGTGCTCGTTGACGCAATTCGTTCTAAAGATTGGGCGCGTATTCCGCCCAGGAGTATGATTATTACTTTGGATGATGGACATAAGGGCAATTTTGAACTGCTGGGGGTGTTCAGGAGATATAAGGTTCGACCAACTATATATCTTACCAGTGGGCTGATAAACACGAATCGACATTTCTGGTTTATGTCGCCTGGTGTGCAATCAGGACCCTTGAAGAAATGCGCTAACAGCGAAAGACTCCGTCGTTTAGAGGAAGACTTCGGATTTACCCCTACGAAGGAATACCCAGAGCAGCAAAGGCAGTCGCTAAACGTGGATGAGATAAGGTCTATGCAGGACTTTGTTGATTTTCAGGCACACACCTGTTTTCATCCCATATTAACTACCTGCAGCGATAATGAATGCAAACAGGAAATCTTTCAATGCAAAAGCGATTTAAAAACACTTTTGGATATTGACTGCAAGCACTTTTGTTACCCAGATGGCGGTTACACAGCAAGGGAAATTGAGTTAGTCAAAAAGGCAGGTTTTCTATCCGCCAGGACTACTGATGTTGGTTGGAACAGTGCGAATACCGACCCCTATAGGTTAAAAGCGATTGAGGTCCCAAACGATGCTTCGCTTAATATGCTTGTGGCTAAACTAAGCGGAATTCCCGGCTATATGTGTTATCTCCGTATGGGGAGTTTCACCGGCAGACGTCCGGTGGCATTTCTGCAGAATAGACAACAATGAGTTTATCTGTATCACGCATATCAGTTTTTAGTAAATCTGGATTAAAGGTGGCTGCCTGGCTGCCAACGCCGGCAAATTTATTATCATGGGAGCTTGAGCAGTGTCTGGTATGTTGAATCCTGAGCAAAGGCCTTGCCGCGTCTTGCATATTATCGGAGGTATGGTCAGAGGTGGGGCTGAAAACTGGGTTATGAGCCTCTTGCGCAAGGCCAACAGTGACATCTTAGAGATGGACATTTGTACCACAACGAAAGAAAAACAGGCCCATGATGATGAGATTATAGCGCTGGGCAGGAAGCTGATACATTGTGAGCTAAAGCCTGTGCTTACTTTCCCAAAGCGTTTGGCGCAGATAATACGAGATGGGGACTATGGCGTGATACATTCCCATTTGTGGTTTTTTAGTGGATTGGTTCTCAAGGTTGCCTATCGTTGCAATATTCCTGTCCGTATTGCTTACTCCCATAGTACACGCATTAAGCCACCTTCGCTGTATCGCACCCTGTACAGTTGGTATATGAGACGTCTTATAAGTAAATATGCTACACATCGGCTCGGATGTGCCAGTGAAGCAATGGTAGCGCTATTTGGCGATAAGTGGCAGAATATGAAAAATGCTCGGGTGCTGTATTGTTCTATTGATGTTGATTCATACCGTCCAGGCCAGTTGCGCAGGATTGGCAAATCAGATTTTGGTCTTGCTGATGATTCCATTGTGGTAGGACATATCGGCGATTTTCGGTTGATAAAGAACCACACTTTCTTTCTGGACATAGCAGCCGAGCTGGTTAAGATTCAGCCGCGAGCGCACTTTTTCTTTGCCGGTGCTGGCGAACTAAGGCAGAAAATGGAGGAAAAGGCCAAGTCTCTTGGCCTTAGTAGCCGGGTAATTTTTGCAGGCGTTCGTGACGATGTGCCGCAACTGTTGATGCACTTATTCGATGTTCTTCTTTTTCCCTCATTTTATGAGGGTCTGCCGCTTGTGCTTGTAGAAGCAGCCTCGGCAGGAATACGTACTGTCTGTTCCGATGTCATTACATCAGAGGCAACTGATGTATTGCCTGATTTATTTACGCGATTGTCACTGGACCTGCCGGCAAAGGAATGGGCTGTTGCGGTTGTGGATGCAATCAAGAAGGGCCCGATGCCACGTGAGTATTCGTACAAACAAGTCAAAGAGAGCCATTTTTCGGTGGATTATTCCCTTCGAGAACTAATGTCCATTTATGGTTGCGGTGTTAAGGAGTAAAATAAGCAATGCGTGTTATGGTGGCTTTAGAGGACCGATTCATTAAGATACAAAACGGGAATGTGTATTCTGACTTGGTTGATTATGCCTTTTTGAGTAGATACTTGCAGGTATTTAGCGAGGTGGTCGTCTTTGCACGTCTGTCTGAAGTAGACCAGGAACAACTCGACAAACCTCAGGCAAACGGGCCTAATGTGAGTTTTTTTCCTCTTCCAATGTATATCGGTCCTTGGCAATACTTGGCGCATCGCCGCAAACTTGGTGTTTTGGCCAAGCAGGCTCTGGCTTATGCCGATGCGTTTATACTGCGGATTCCCGGCACAATGGCCACGCTTTTATGGAAACAGCTAATCAAAAATAAGATGCCTTATGGAGTGGAGGTAAGAGGTGATCCGTGGAGTACGTTATCTCACCGCAATGTGAGAAGCATTTTTGGACCGATACTCAGGCGGAAATGGCGGTCGAATATGCGTCGCCAGTGTCACCTCGCAAACGCTGCTGCGTATAATACAGAATATATCTTGCAGGAACAATATCCACCGGGTGGCTGGTCCACTCATTTTTCCGACATCGATTTACCAGTTGAAGCGATAGTTGATGAACAAAGACTTTCTGAACGCTTTGTGTCGTTGGATGATGCGGTAAGCGGCCGAAGGCCATTCAGGATTTGCCACGCAGGTACTATGGATGCTTTATATAAGGCGCAGGATGTCCTTATAGAAGCAGTTTCAATGTGTTGCAATAACGGCCTTCGTATTGAGCTGACATTGTTGGGTGATGGCAGGTATTTTCGGTATTTTGTTGATAAGGCCAAACAGTGCGGAATTTATCAAAACGTAAAGTTTCTTGGAATGCTGCCATCTGGTGAACCCGTGCTGAACCAGCTTGATTTGGCAGATATATTTGTTTTGCCATCTACTACGGAAGGTTTGCCGAGAGTGTTGGTAGAGGCAATGGCAAGAGGTCTGCCCTGCATAAGTACTCGTGTCGGTGGTATACCGGAACTACTTGACTCAGAGCAGATGATTGCTCCGGGCAGCTCAAAAGTACTATCAGAAAAGATAGAATTGGTAATTCGTGATAAAGACTGGCTTGAGCGAATGTCACAGCGGAATGTGGAAGTCGCAAGGAAATATTGTATTGATATACTTAGTCGCCGTCGCATCGATTTCTATAAAAAGCTGATGGAAGAAACCAATCGCCGCAGCTGTAAGGAAATATCTTTTTGAGAGTCTGGTTTGAATACATAGTGCATTATTGCAATGATGTTATAATCACTACTGACTGAAAATATAAGTCATATATTATAAGGTGGCGTATGAATCAGAGAGTTTTTATTACCGGCGCAGCTGGCTTTGTTGGAGGACATCTGATCAGCTCTTTGTTGGAAACTAACGCACAAATAACAGTAGTTGATATAGCTGAACCTGATCGAAAGCTGTTGGATGGATACGGTAAGAGAGTATGTTGGGTTCAGGCCAACTTGATAACCGATGACTTATCAGAATATTTGGCTGGAATTGATACGGTATATCACTTGGCTGCCAAATTTCTACCGGGCAATTCCGAGCAGATTTTGAGTGAACTTTGCAAACTCAATGTTGATGGAACAAGAAATGTGGCGAGGGCAGCCGTATCTTCGGGCGTCCAAAATTTTATACATGTAAGCAGTATAGCCGCCTGTGAGGGTTCCAGTCAGAAGATTATTACGGAAGAAACTGGAAAGCCCATAACCAGTTATGGCCATAGCAAGTTGAAAAGTGAGCAGGCGGTAAAGGAAATCGCCGGCGACCGCATGAAGTTTGTTGTTCTTCGACCTGTGGCACTTTTTGGAGAAAACCATTTGGGCAGTATTTTTGAGATGGTCAAGGCTATAAATCAGAGGAAATACGCCATAATCGGTGACGGTCGCAATCAGGTGAATTTTTTGTATGTTAAAGACCTTGTGGATGTTCTTATCAAGGCTGGTACCGTGCCCGCGATGGCAAATCAGGTTTATATTGTTGCTGATACCCCGATTACCTTGATGGAACTTACGAATTGTATTAAGAAGGAACTTGGGTTGCCGCCATCCAAATTTCACATTCCCAAACCGGTGGGAATGACTGCGGGATTCGGCTTTGATGTTATTTCCAAACTGCTTCACCGGCCGATGCCTTTATCGGTGGCCAGGGTAAAAGCTATGACTAGGGATGTCTGCTATTGTGCTGATAAACTAAAGGAGCGGTTATCAGGTGATTTCAGATATGGCGTTTATTCCGGAATAGTTAGAACGATAAAATGGTATAAGTCGCAAGGGCTGATTTAGCGCTCTTTTATGGCTCGGGGGGTGCTTGCTCGTTAAAGCTGCGCCTCTTATAGAATGGAAGAAGAAAATAATACGATACGACTTTGCTTAATTGCAACTGTGCCGACTACGATAAAAGCGTTTTTTGGCAAACAATTGTCCTTTCTGCAGCAGAACGGTTTTAGTGTAACCGTTATTACTTCTCCTATGACCGCCCAGGATGAAAGTTTTGGTAATGGCTTGCCTGGGGACATCGCTTTCGAAACCGTACAAATGGGCAGGACCATTAGGCCGATTGAGGACCTGAAGGCGCTTTTTAGAATATTGGCTGTCCTAAGACAAAGCAGGTTCGATATCGTTCAATATGTTACGCCCAAAGCAGCTCTTCTTGGCTCGATTGCGTCGTGGTTGGTCGGCGTTCCTGTTCGGCTCTATCTTATGTGGGGATTATACTATGTGACCCAACATGGAATGAAGAAAAGGATATTTAAGTTTTTGGAGAAAATTGCCTGTCGCCTCAGCACAGATATTGCCCCCGATAGTAAAGGCAATTATCGAATTATCGTCGAAGAGGGTTTTTGCAAAGCAGAAAAAATCGCTGTTGTCTATCACGGCTCCGCTAACGGCGTCGACACGGAAAGGTTCGACCCTCAAAAACTTGCGAAGACAGGTATGAAAATCCGCAGTGAGCTGAATTTGCCTCGGGGAGCAAAAGTGCTTGGCTCTGTAACTCCCATTGTTGGTGACAAAGGCGTCAATGAAATGGTTGCGGCTTTTGTCAAAATTGCTGAGCAGTACCCTGATACCTATCTGCTTATTGTTGGGCAGACTACAGATAAGGACCCCGTAGAACCTGCCACCCTCGAAATCATAAAGAATCACCCCAGAATTCGGAATGTTGGTTGGCAAAAGGAACCTGAAAAGTATCTTGCCGCAATGGACATCTTTGTCCTGCCTACATACCGCGAAGGATTTGGGGTTGTCAACATTGAAGCATCTGCAATGCAGCTGCCGGTCATATCTGCCGATGTCCCTGGTCCACAGGAGTCTATAATTAACGGAGAGACCGGTCTGCTGGTGCCGGCCAGAGTGGTTGAGCCTCTTGTTAAAGCAATGAAAAGGTTGCTTGACGAGCCTGATTTTGCTCGCCGCCTTGGTGTCGCTGCTCGGCAGAGAGTCCAGGAATATTATGAGCAGAAGCAGCTTTGGAAGGCGATAGTTGAACACCGTCGAAGCCTGTTGAAGAAAACCGGACGATTTAAGGAAATTAACAGAAAAATAATCCGTGTTTGACGGATAATAGTAAACAAGAGCAAAGAAATAATCGAACAAATGTTCGACGGCAGGAATGAGGGGCGGGCAACAACTGTTGAACTTCCTTTCAAAATCGCAACAGAGAATAAAATGAGTTTGTAATGGAATTCAAACAGCTTCAAAGCGAACATGCTGAACAGGTCGCCAGACTGCATATTGAAAGTATAAGCACCGGATTTATCGGCTCGCTCGGCATCGACTTTGTTACCGCTTTGTATGAAGCAATTGCACAGAGCAAGTCCAGCTTCGGCTTTGTAGCGCAGGAAGCCAATAAAATTGTCGGGTTCGTGGCATTTACTGTAAATATCAATAATCTTTACGTGTCCATTGTTCTGAGAAAAGGGCTGCGCTTCGGGTTTTTGCTGGCAGGCAGAATGTTTTCCCAGCAGCGCATTAAAAGAGTATTTGAAACGTTGCTTTATCCAGTCAGGATAAGAAAAATGCATTTGCCCAAACCAGAGCTTCTTTCGATAGTCGTTGCCGAAGAGCAGCGGGGTGAAGGTATCGCCTCAGCTATGATACGCAAAGGCTTTGAAGAGTGCGTACGCAGGAAAATAAAGGAAGTAAAAGTTCTTGTCGCTGTGCAAAAAAAATCAGCAAATAAGCTCTACCTAAAATGTGGTTTTGAGCCTGTTGGCCAGCTCGAAAATCACGGCGTGCTCAGTAATGTTTATGTGGCTAAGATGGGAAAAACGGCCCGATGAAAAAACCGCTTAAACGACTTTTTGATTTGTTGATTTCACTGTCTGCAATAATGGTTTTGTCACCGGTTTTTGCTGTTATCATCACAGCGATTAAATTAGGTAGCAGAAGCCCGGTTATTTTTAGGCAGCAAAGGGCAGGCAAAAATGGCAAACCGTTTATGTTCTACAAGTTCCGGACTATGAAGACCGACGTCGACCCCTTTGGGCCGAGTCCGAAAACCAGTGATGACCCACGCCTGACAAAAGTAGGAAGATTCCTTCGCGAGTATTCACTTGACGAACTACCTCAGTTGTTTAACGTATTGAAAGGGGATATGAGTATTATCGGACCTCGCCCGTTGTATATCTCGCAAATGGCCGAGTGGGACGAAAGGCAAAAAAAGAGGTTGCTCGTCAAGCCTGGCCTTACAGGCTTAGCGCAGATTTCCGGTAGAGGAGGCCTTACACGTGAAGGAAAGCTCGAACTTGACGTAAAATACGTTGAAACAGCCGGTTTCTGGCTTGACTTAAAGATAATTCTCACAACTATTGCCCTCGTCTTTGGGCGAAAGAATATATACGAGAAAAAATATTCACAAGCCGAGTATACTCGGGGAGAAGCGGGTAAAAAGTACCGAGGCCGGGATATTTAACCTCCCAATGAGCAGCGTTTTGCGCCTGCTAATCTTGGGATGGTTTTGGGCCCACGCCCTGTACTGTGCTCCGGTTTTTGCACTTGAGCCGAGCGAAATTCTCGTGATAGCGAATAGTGACAGTGAGGCATCGGTCCGGATTGCTCATTATTATTGCCAAAAGCGAGCGGTACCTGCTGGTAATATTCTAACCTTGCCTTTGGGTGGTAACCTTCGATACGAAATATCCAGAGACGGTTATGAAAAATACCTTGTCAAACCCATTCGCGCAAAGTTATATACTCGTGAATTTGTTGGTAGGGTAAAGTGTCTGCTGACAACTTACGGTGTGCCGGTCAAGGTGGGGAAAAGAGGCCCCTTAGAGGCCAAGCAGTTCGAACTGAAACAATTGGAAAAACGCAGGCAGCAGGTGAAGGAAACCCTCGAGCGATTACAGCAGGGTGGCACCGCCGACGCAGCCAGAGCTAAAGAATATCTCGAGCGGGAGCTTACTGGTTTGCAGTTGGAAATCGACCGCATCCTCGGAACCCAAACTGATGCTTCTGTTGACAGCGAGCTGTCGATGGTGCTGTTCGATGACTACGAGCTTCATCTCTGGCAGTCGAATAAACTAAAAAAAGGCGGACTGCTTTTTGATTTCGGAACGCTTATGGTCTGTCGTCTTGATGGCCCCGGCGAGAATATCGCTCTTGGCCTTATCGATAAGGCGCTAACAGCCGAGCGGAAGGGCCTGAACGGCGTTGCTTATATAGACTCGGGCTATTCCGAAACTATGAACGCAAAATCGCTGTACGCCGAATTTGATAAGTCACTGCGCGAAACCGCCAATATATTACGCCAGCGGACAACGATGAAGGTCGTCGAGGAATCCACGAAGGGGCTTTTTGCGCCTGGTGCCTGTCCGCGAGCAGCCATTTATTGTGGCTGGTACAGCTTGGAAAAATATGTCGACGCCTTTGATTTTGTTGACGGCGCGATAGGCTATCACATCTCAAGTCTCGAGGCGGTCGACCTTCGTGACCCCAACAGCACCCAGTGGTGTCCCGCTATGCTCGTTGATGGAATATCTGCAACGTTGGGCGCTGTGGCTGAGCCTTATCTTCACTCATTTCCAAAGCCTGACGAGTTTTTTTCCGAACTGTTGGATGGACAATGCCTCGTCGAGGCGTACTATCATTCAGTGCCGTTTAATTCCTGGCGACTGCTTCTGATTGGCGACCCCCTCTACACCCCCTTCAAAAAACATTAGCACCGCATTCGGCGCATCCTATTTGCGGCTCTGCTTAATATCACCAAGCCATGCGTTAAGCAAATCTAATTCTTCCGCACCGACAAGCTTCATATTCACCAGTTTTTCGTAGTAGACCTTTAGATTCTCACCGATATTCTCACTCCCCGGCTTTAGCCGCAGGGTCCCTAAGGCTTCGCAAATTTCCGCATTGTGCAGATAGCCCGGTATCTCATCTTCGAAATCACGCAGCAGATTATGCTCGTTGCGTTCCTGTCTCATATTGGGTTCGTGGAATAGAACTGCCCAGCCGTTAAGCCAGGCGATTTTCTGTGCAACAAGGCTCCGCCAGATGTCTGTCATTCGGAAAGAGCAGTATGCTGGCAGATAGAGCAGTTCGAACACTTCCGGCCACCACGTCGTATTCTGACTGTTGAATGGACACCACGAGCCGTTGGCCAGCGCAATTCGCCGGTCTTTTCTGAAACTCTGTGGCAGCGGCAGAGTCAGCCGATATATCGCGTCAACGTCAGGATTGTCGTCCGCCAGACCCTCTTGAATTGGGCAGTCCACATCGGCTTTATTTAGCCTCTTGTAATCAGCCGTCTTTTTTTGAAGCTGCTCAAGTGGAAAACCACGTGGCCAAATATCTTCGTCCGTAAAATATCGATAGACATTTACCCACCCGCCGTTTTCAACAACCGCCGCTCTGCAGCTCCGCTGCCGCTCAGACCAAAACCCCTCGCAGGGGATATTATCATCGTCGGTTTCAATGATGACAGAAGTTTTGTTGCGAATTGCTATAAGGTAGCCGATGTTCTTGCGGGCATAGTGTTTTGTCGGACAATTCTCCGCGAACTTCAGGTCAAGTTTCCTTTGTCTTCGCAGACTGTAAAAATCGCAGCCGTCAAGCCGAAAATCGTCCGGACTGGCCTCGTCGCCTATAACGATAAAATGATACCCCTTTTCTTTGCAGCCCGCCGCCAAATCCCGCAAGGCCTTGTTGGGCCCGCTCACGGATGTTACCACGATGGACACTTTGTCATTCATAACAGAAGTTTTTTTCAAAAACTATAAATTACCGCCAAGACGTTTTCCAAACAACCAAAATAAATTCTTGAAGGCGTCTATTATAATCGCCGTCGTTACGTTTTGACTGGGTGCGCGGTAATGTATGGGCACCTCCGCTATTCGCATATCCCGGCAGTAAGCCTTTATCTCCGTTTGAAAAAAATGTCCGCGAGACCTGATTCCCTTATCCAAAACCTTTCGCAGAGCGCCGCTGCTGAACATCTCGAAGCCGCTCGTCATATCTTTGAGTTTCGTCCCGAGCAACAGGTTTGTCAGGATACTTCCGCCACGACTGATTATATATCGGCTCAGGGGCCTTTCGGAGAATCCACCGCCTTTGCAGAATCGGCTGCCGAACACACAGTCATACCCCTCAGCCATCTTTTCAAAAAACCGCGGTATCTCCGCTGGCTGGTGGCTGAACCCGGCATCAATCTCCAAAACCCAATCGCAGCCCCCGTCTAAAGCTTCACGATACCCTCTGACGTATGCATCTACAACGCATTTATCTTCCGGAGCCCAGACCGCTTGCAGTTGCGCCGGCTTGTCCTGCCAGCCCTTGAGTAAATCATACGTCCCGTCTTTGCACATGTTGTCTAATATCACAAAGAACTTCACAGATTTAAAACCTTTGCACTGCTTCAGCACTGCCTTGACAAACTCCACCGCGGTTGGCCGCTCGTTTGCCATCGGGCATACAATTCCCAAATTTATATCAGTGAGCTGAAGCCCTTTATTGCTCGTTCTTATAACGTTCATTTTTTACTATCGCTGTTATTTAGTTGGTTTTACCGCCGGCTTTGGTATCTTAATGTATCCGACACGAGCATTTTGGGCAAATAAAAACATAACCGGCGACAGCGACCGCAATCCCTGCGATGGAGGTGATTACGTCGAATAATGTGAAGTACCTGCCGGAAATTGTAGAAAACAATTTTACTGCTATTAGCAGGCCTGCAGGCACCGTTAAGGCAATTATCAGTTGTCTCGGCCTGGATGTTTTTGACGCCAGTGGCTGTATCTGTCGAATCCACAGAATAGTGAAAATTGCATAGGCGAACAAATGAAACACCGCATTTGTTACTGGTACCAGTTCTGCCAAATTTGCCCGAGCCGTATTCGTCAGGCAAAAGATAACAATCCCTGTCACCGTAAGTAGCGCCGCCTGAAATCCCAGAAATGAAAACAAAATTAAGCCCCCAGCCACACCCACAAGGTCCGCAAGAAAATCGTTGATATCGCAGCTGCGCCCAACGTAGCCCTGAAGTATCTCGTCGAGGCCTCCATATCCAGCCGTTATCAGTAATACCAACCATACCGCAGCCTTGCCCCAGTTTACTTTTCTGTCGGGACTGACCACAAACCACAGCAGGAAGACCAGAATCAGGTACACAACCAGATGAAGCGTTTTATCCGACACTTGGGCTTTGTAAACTAATTGGGGGATTGGTATGTGCGTAAGAACAAAAAGTGTAGGCCAGTAGAGTAGTAGCGAAATTATAATCAGTTTCCGTCGTAGCGACAAGCTCATCATATCTCCAACTTGTACGCCTTTTACCCGCCGCTTGTACGCCTGTGGCATATAGGCGGGGGGGCGTATTGTGTTTAGCTTCGCAGTTGATTATCGATTTTTATGGCTTCACTCTTTAATTTTACCCGATATTGATTTACAATGGAATTGACACTTTACTCAAAATTGGAGAAATACAATGTTCGGTTCAATAATTGAATTTGTAAAAAGTGCGATAGCTGAGCAGATAGTGGCCGACCCCGTTTGGGCGACCGTGGCCCTCGTGGGACAGGTGGTATTCGGCGGCCGATTTGTGCTCCAGTGGATAGTCAGCGAATACAAAAAGAGGTCTCACGTGCCGACCTCTTTCTGGTTCATATCGGTGGTCGGCAGTTTCATTCTGCTCAGTTACTCCATTCACATAAAAAACCCGGTCTTTATGTTGGGCTTTTCGTTGAATACCCTTATATATCTCCGCAACATTCATCTGATTTATAAACACGCCAGAAAAGGCACGGTAACGGTAATCGAAAAAGCCGAGGATTAGTTTGGAGGATTCAAAAATGAAACGCGTTGTACTGTTTTTGATTGTGCTTGTCAGCCTGGAGACAATTGCCTTTGCTGGGCCGCAGGCGCAGTCAGCGAATCTGAAAGTGATTCAGCTGCCTGAACCTAAGCTTACCGGCTCGATGAGCCTTGAAGAGTCGCTTGCCAAAAGGCGCAGCATTCGAAGTTTTACCGGGCAGAAACTCGATTATACTCAGATAGGTCAGTTGGCTTGGGCCGCTCAGGGTATTACCGAGCCAAAGAGAGGTTTGAGAACCGCTCCGTCGGCGGGAGCAATCTATCCGATGCAAATCTATTTTGTAACGGGTGAGGCTTTATTTGTTTATCAGCCGGCCGGACATACCCTCGAACTGCTTCATACCGGAGACCTTGACCTCCGTCAGGGGTTTGCCAAGGCGGCATTCGGTCAGCAGTATATTGCCCAGGCGCCGTGCGATATAATCATCGTCGGCTCAGTGCAGAAACTCGCTGTTCGGTATGGCCAGAAGGCCAGGGCGTTTGCTCTGCTCGAAGCAGGCCACATCGCCCAGAATATTCATCTTCAGGCGGTGAGCATGGGGCTGGGGTCCGTGCCTATAGGTGCTTTCGATGCAAATACAGTCCAGCGGCTTTGCGGGCTTGCCACTACGGAGTTTGAGCCTTTTTATATCATACCTGTCGGTTACCCCGCTGTTGACGCCCTCGCAGGAAAATAGCCTAAGTTATTTAGCCCCCAGGTTTATCCTGGGGGTTTATTTAACCCCCAGGCTTTACAGAGTAGCTTGATCGCCGTAGCGGTTTGTAATCGGCAGCCGCCGGTCTTTGCCGAACGCCTTCGGCGTGATTTTTATGCCAGGCGGCGACAGTCTTCGCTTGTATTCGTTGCGGTCAACCATACGAATAACCCGATGTACCTCTTCTGCCGGAAGACCCGCCTCGATAAGTTCGCCGGCCGATTTGTCCTCTTCGACGTAGCCTTTCAGAATTTCATCGAGCAAATCATAATCCGGCAGCGAATCGCTGTCTTTCTGGTTCGCCTTTAATTCGGCACTGGGCGCTCGGCTCAGCACACTGGCCGGTATGACCTCTCGTCCCATTATTTTGTTTATGTGCCCGGCTAACTTATAGACAATCGTTTTCGGAACGTCTTTTATCACTGCAAAGCCGCCCGCCGTATCGCCGTAAAGTGTAGCGTACCCGACCGCAGTTTCGCTTTTGTTGCCGCTTGTAAGTACCAGGGCGCCGCTTTGGTTGCTCAGCGACATCAGTATAGTCCCGCGTATCCTCGCCTGCAGATTCTCGTATGCAATGCCTTTGCTGTCCCAGCCCGGCGCAGACCCTAAGGACCGATTGAATTGTTCAAGTATCGGCTCAATCGGAATACTTAAAAATTTGATGCCCAGATTCTTTGCCACCTTCTCAGCGTCAGCTTTTGTTTCGGGACTGTTGAATCTCGAAGGCATTGTAACGCCCATCACGTTCTCCGCCCCAAGCGCGATAGCGGCAATGGCAGCGGTAACGGAAGAATCTACGCCCCCGCTAAGCCCCAGCAGAACCTTCTCAAAGCTATTCTTTCGTGTGTAGTCTCTTGTCCCCAGAATAAGTGCCTGATAAATCTCATCAAGCAAATCGCTCGGCTGCGGCCTCTGCGGCGTTATTGGTACTATTCGTATGCCTTTGTCGCCTGTCCCGAGCAGAGTCGAGGGAGTGACGGTGATGTCCGCAATCAGCAAATCTTCATCGAATGCCTTTGCTGTCGCCCCAATTTCGCCGTTCGAGTCCGCAATCATACTTCGCCCGTCGAAAACTATCTCATCCTGCCCCCCGACAAGATTGCAGTACGCCACGGCACAATTGAACTGTCTTGCGCACCCCCCGAGCATCGTTTTTCGCTGTTCCGTCTTACCTGTATGAAATGGCGACGCCGATATATTGACAATCAACTGGATTTTTCCTGTGCTTTTAAGGAAACTGCTGAGCCATTTGATGTCCCAGACATCCCGGCAGACAGTAATAGCGACTTTCACTCCTTTTATATCGAGGGTAACAACTTCGTTGCCTGCCTCGAAATATCTCGCCTCATCGAACACGCCGTAATTGGGTAGCTGTGCCTTCCGGTAGGTTTTGGATAGCCGCCCATCCTGCAAAATAGCCGCCGAATTGTAGCATTTATCGCTTAGGCTTTCGGCAAAGCCGGCTATTATCGTTATCTGCGGGCAGTCAGCCGCCAGTTTTTCTACCATTTGACGGTTATCTTGCAGGAATTGTTTTTTGTATATCAAATCTTCTGGCGGATACCCGCATATAGCCAATTCCGGAAAGACCAATAAATCTACGCCGTTGCTAATCGCGTCGGCGTAGGCCTTTCGCATCTTTTCAGCGTTTCCCGCCAAATCCCCCACAACCGCGTTTATTTGTCCCAGCCCAATCCGCATTGTTTATTCTCTCTCTTTTTCTAGCTCAAAACTCAAAGCTTCATTGTCTGTCCTCCGTCTTCCGCCCTTTGTCATCCGTTGTCCGTCTTCTGTCCTCTGCCCTCTGTCATCCGTCGTCCGTCCCCTAACTTTCAACTTTTAACTTTTAACTTCCCTATCAATCCACCCCTGCACTTCTTTTACCATATGCTGCATCCCGATTTTCTTATAAAGCCCCAGGGCCTTCTCCAAGTACTCTTTAGCCTTGCCAATATCACCCCGCCGCTTATAAATCAAGCCGAGATTGCTATACTGTCTGGCCATTCCCTCCAGATGCCCGAGTTTCTCCTCGATATCTAAGCTTTTCCGGTGCCACTCCTCAGCTTTCCCAAAGTCTCCTCTCGCATCATAAACTAACCCAAGAGCGGCATACGTGCCGGCAATTCCCTCTAACCGCCCAAGCTTCTTTTCAATCTCTAACGATTTTTTATGCATCTCCTCGGCCTTATCCAAATCACGCCGTTTCCAGTAAATCACGCCGAGATTGCCATAAGCATTTGCAATGCTATGCGGGCGTCCCAGTTTTTCCTCAATCTCCAAAACCCTATGATACATCTTCTCAGCCCTATCCAGATCCCCACGTGTCTGGTAAATCAGCCCTAAATTGCCGTACTGATTCGCCATCCCCTCAAGGCGCCTGAGCTTTTCATCTATCCCTAGCGCCTTTTTATGCATTTGTTCCGCCTTATCCAAATCACCCTTTTTTTGATAAATCAGCCCTAAATTGCCTAAAAGGATTGCCTGTCTTTCCGAACCTTTCTTAACCATCTTCAATGTTCGCTCGGACAGGCTAATGCAGGTATCTAAAACACCAAGAATACGTAGAGGTTCGAAGCATTCATTTATAAATACACCCACAAAATCCTCCTGCCCTTGCGTTTCTAAAATATGCTCAGGCAGTCTTACCGCCGCCAATAAATTCGGCTTAATATCCTTATGCAGCCGCTCCCTGTAAATCCCCGCCGCCCGCGAGTGATATTCTTTCTTTTCAGCCTCCCCAATTTGTCCCAAAATATAATCCGCCAGTATCGCATGATATATCCGCCTGCCCTCTCCTTCATCCCGCAACAGTCCGCCAAGAAATTTATCTGCCAACAAATGCTGCCGTGTATCCGAGTCGACCTCACTTACCGATTCCACTACATCATCAGGCACCCCTACTTCGAGAATCGCATATCCCTTTAAGAGGCGAATTGCATCCTTTCCCCTCTTGCTTAATTCTTTCCATTGCACTTCTGCGAACTTCGTCGGCTCCGGCCTTTCCGGCAACTCCTCCAATTTTGTCCCCGCCTCTATCAAATCCAGTGCCGCCCCAATAGCATACGGATGTCCATTGTAACGCTTCAAAATCTTTCGCAACTCTGGTATCGAAACCGGCAACTTCGCTCTTCGACATTTCACCAGTTCATCAACATCCGCTTCTTTCAGAACATCCAATCGCTTTTCTGGAATCGTTACTACGTTATCCAGCCTATCAAATGTCTCACTCTCAACCAGCACGTCCTCCGGCCTCTGTGCGAAAACAAACTTTATCTTCTCCGGCAAATCTTTAACCACAATCGCCCACGATTGGTCGCTTTCCTTTTGCATATACTTTTCCGGGTCAATAATAAATATCACCCGCTGATTCTTTTTTATTCTCCCAGAAATTAGTTCCAGTCTTTTTAAGAATTGGTCACGCGTGTTCTGCTGCGGGTCTCGCCGCAAGCTCATTGCCAAATCCCCGATATTGATTACATTCAGCAAGCTTCTCCATTGTTCCAATCGTCGAGTCGTCCCATTAAATGATTTTTCTGTAACCTGTGCTGCTTCAAACGCATTATCCATCATAAGTGCCATCGTGGAGTCAACACTATCTGTTGGTGTTACCTCATAACGAACAGAACCGCATTTTAGTTCTGGATGATTCTCTGCTATCTCAGCCATCTTATTTATAAGCCATGTCTTTCCCATCCCCGCTTGTCCCACAACCAAAACAGCCTGTCCTTGCAGGTTCTCCAGAACCTCTTTGAACTGTTCAAGTTCTTCTTTTCTACCGACAAATATTTTATTTGTATTCATAATACTTTCCCGCCACATAATATCATAGAACCAGCGTCTTTTGAAGGATAAAAAATGCGAGTCTCTTTACGAGCATCCTGAGCTTGCCTGCCCTGAGCAAACTTGTCTTGAGCGTAGTCGAAAGAGTCGAAGGGTCGAAGAATCCCCCCATCCATCAGACTAAAAAATAGCCCTGAGTTTTGCGTCTGGCGTCTTGAGTCTGGTGTCTGGAGTCTGCGCGATGCTGCGCAAATTCGCGCAGGGGGGTCGCGCAATCACTGTCCAAAACGCACCAATTTCTTCCAATTTTTGCTAATTTCTTGAAATTTCTTGAAATTTTTGCAAATTTTTTACAATTTCTTGCAATTTTTCACTTCGACTTGCGCATTCGATGCGAGAATCTCTTTATTTCGCTTGCGCGTTTGATGTGAAAATGTTGTTTTTTGTAATCTTAGTACGCAGTATGCCTTGCGGCAGATTTATACGCCTGTGGCGTAAAAGTTCAAACCTTCCAGCCTTGGGAGTCCTTGATGAATCTGTTTTGTATGATTATGCCGATGACGGTGGTAGCCAGCAGCAATGCCGGCAGAAACCAGTTATGATTCATGAACAAATCTCTTATCCGCTCAGTGGGCGGCTCCTGCATGCTCTCATATTGATGTAGCAGAGCTACCAGTCCCCCAACTATCAACGCTCCTCCGCCGAAACTGGTAAAGAGCATTACCGCGATTTTGAAGACGATAAATGAAATCATACCTCCTGCGACAAGGCCTATGCCGGCACCGGCAGGCAAATATTTTCCCGGCAGCTCAAAAGCGTACCAAAGCCCGCCGGCGAGTATTCCGCCGGTGATGGCGCCTAACAGGCTTACTGCCCAGCGCATCAGAGGAACCGAAATCGCAGCTAAGAGAATAAGTCCCGCTATTGCACCTGCGATTTGTGAGTCGAACCGTTGGCCTATATTGATACCGGCAAACATACCGACCAGCCCGAAACAGATGACAACGAGTACCTTAAAAATTCGCCAGCCATAGAACATATAGACCATGCCAAAGGATATAGCCATAACCGCTTGAAGCCATGACAAGGCCGTCATTTGTTCCCATATCTTATCGAGCGGAATCAGTTCGGTTTCAGCAGCAAGCTTAGTGCTGGTTTGTGCTGTCACGGCCAAGATTGTCATTAGCTCCATTGTTTTTCCTCTTTTCTTATTGGACTATGGATTCTGATTTTACCGGCATCATCCCTTTGTACAGAAATAGAATCTCGATTGCCATACCTCTGAATAAGAATACTGATGACCTCTGACTATATTATCGGCCGATGTGGTGTTTTTCGTTAAATGGTTGGGTCTGCCTTACGAATATGACGGCAAAAAGCTGATTTTCAGCCAGCAGGGGGTTGCCGTTATCTCATTGCGGATGCGAAATCCAGTGCGGATGAGAGGAGTCGAACCTCCACGGGCTAAGCCCACAGGTACCTGAAACCTGCGCGTCTGCCAATTCCGCCACATCCGCAAAAATACGCCGGAGGCGTACAAGTTGGCTGAAAACCCATTGAATACTATGCGGTTTTTAATTTTTCGTCAAGGGCATAACCATCGGCCTTTTTGTATCGAATATTTGGCAGTTGGCTGAATGTTTTGCATATTTAATAAGGTGGAAGCTGTATTTAAGGATAAACAGGGGGGTAGAAAGTATATCCGCTGTTTTCAAGCGTGCAAAGCAGCCCTTGTTGTCTGAGGGGGCGCAATCGCGGTAAAAGCGTTTTTTGTTTTTGATACAAAAACGAGTACGAAGAAAACATATCCTGAAAGACCTTTGGGGTGGGCAGTCATGGTAAAGAAAACGATTTTGGCTTTTTGTACAGCGATTGTTTTTGCTCTGGCCTGCTCGGTGCAGGCTACTCCATTAGACACCGTGGATATAACCCACAGCGGTTTTGGTGCGGTGGATGTGATTCGGATTTGGGGTGGCGGCAGGACTGGAGTGTATGGGTATGCCGGCGTCTATATGTTCAATAAGACCGCCGGTACAGGTCAGGGAGATTATTGGCCTGATGGGCCAATCGGCGGTTTTTGCATGGACCTGCCGGAAGATCTGTCAAGCGGTACACTGACTTATGATGTGGTTATGCCCGAAGAAGGGCCGGTGCCTACATCCTTTTTGTCAGGGCCAATGGGTGCTGAAAAGGCTGATTATCTGAGCGAGTTGTGGTATGAGCATTTTGACCCGGCGTGGGTAGGAAGCGGGCCGTTTACCGCTAACCAAAAAGGGAAGGCTGAGGCCTTTGCTGCGTCCGTGTGGGAGATAATTTACGAGGCCCTGCCAGAGACGCCTTCACTATGGGATGTTACGGTAGATGGCACACCATATGGTGCTCTGGGTTTTCGTAGTACACAGGTTGACGCAGTCACCGCCAACAACTGGCTGCATGCCCTTGATGGGCTGGGTCCTAAAGCCCAGCTGCGGGCTCTGGTTTATGACGGTAGGCAGGATATCCTCGTTGCGGTTCCAGCCGGCATTCCCCAGGTTCCCGAACCGGCTACTATAGGGCTGCTGGTGTTCGGCGGTTTGACATTGCTTTGCACACCAGGCAAGAAAAAAAGGATGTAATAATAGAGTCCAGTTCAGATTAACAATGCCCTGCTGCATTCGTGTGCGGACGCAGCAGGGCGTTTTTTTGTGTTAACACCATCACCGATATCGTACTGTTAAATGCTGCGCGTTATTTTAGCTCGACGGACCAGTAAGCATGGTCGAGGAACTGCTTCCAGCTGTGGTAGCGCTGGTGGCCTAAGTGGACGTGGACGAGCGGATTGCGTTTTGGCCTGACGGGTTTTTGGATAAGGGTCATGTTGGCCAGTTTGGGTGTTTTGCCGCCTTTTTTCACATTGCACTGCGTGCAGGAGCAAACCACATTTTCCCAGACCGATTTTCCGCCCGCACTTCTCGGAATAATATGGTCGAGAGATAGTTCGCTGGTGGGATATCGTTTGCCGCAGTACTGACATCTGTTTTTGTCGCGGGCAAAGATGTTTCGGCGGTTGAATTTTACTTCGCTTCGAGGCAGCCGGTCATAAAACAAAAGCCGGATTATCCGCGGCACTGCAATATAGAAGTTCACAGTCGAGACCCAGTCGTAACCATCAGGCTCTAAATTTCTTTTGAATTGGCTGACCTCGCACCAGCTCTGGAAATCGTAGTTCGAATATCCGTTATCTTCGAAAGAGACGACTTCAGCAAGCTGGCGAAAGAGCAGGGAAAATGCCCGTTTGGCTCCCACAATCCGGATAGCCATATAGTGCTTGTTTAGCACGAGGACGTTACAATCCAAGCCGCATTGGTAACCCGCAGAAATCATAGCTTCAGGTCGCTAAATTACCCTTAAGATTATTGTAGCTGCCAGAATCTTAATAGCAGAAAACGTCGGGTTTGGCAAGAAAAAAAACGGAGACTTTCACCGCCGGTGAGTCTTGGGGATAGGGGTATCGCAGCAGCGTCCAAAAACGAGGATGGCTTATGCGTTTCGTGTGGCGGGGGGTTTTCGGTTGGATGGTCCGTAGCAGTGACACTGGCGAGCAAGCGGACTTTAGCTACCGATGATAGCTGCTCAATCAGCCAATCTGGGATATCGATGGAACCCCACACATCCAGGACGAAAAGATTTTACAATGCTTTTGCGTTTTACGAGGTTGCCTCTTTCTCTTCGGCTTCGCTGCTTTCTGAAGCAGCGTTGTTTTCCGAGGCTGCTTTGGTTTTTTTGCCGTGTGCAGCAGCTGCCTTGGGAATTACATTTTCAGCTCTTAAGCCTTTCTCTCCCTCGACAACGTCGAAACTAACCGTATCGCCTTCGTTAAGAGTTTTGTAACCTTCGCCTGAAATACTTGCGTAGTGGACGAAAATATCGCGGCCGTCTTTGTCAGCGATAAAGCCGTAGCCCTTCCTTGGGTTGAACCACTTAACTGTCCCTTCTGCCATAGAACGCTCCTTTTTGAACATCTTACCGATACAAACTTTTGTTTACGCCCTTCACATTCGGCAGCCGAAACAAATACCGCCTTTTGTTATAGAGCGCATATCTATTAGATTTTGGTTACTTTGTTTCGGCCTTTTTCGTGATGGGGGCGCAAAGATTTTCTCTCAGTTGTCTGCCCATCTTGAACTTAACCGTGCGCTTCACAGGGACATCAACGCGCTCAAGGGTTTTAGGATTCTGGGCGATTCTCGCTGCTCTCGTTCTGGTCTCAAAGACGCCAAAGTCCCGGAATTCCAGCCGATTACCCTTGCACAATTCTGATGTTATCTCGTCAAGGAATGCCTGAACAATGCGTTTGACCGAAACTCTTTTTGCCTGTGTACGTTCCGCAATGCGGTCGATAAGTTCTTTCTTTGTAACAGTTGACATGGGTACCTCACTTAAGATAGCAAAATCTTTCATATAAGTTAAAAAGTTTCTGTAAGATGGATCCCTGCCGCCCTTTCGGTTCTACGACTTACCTTTCCTTTTGGAACACCTGTATGTCTTTATCAATCTTAGCCATCATCATGCCTACAACGCTCAGCACGAATCTCAAAGTGAGTTCCGGTTTTATTGGATACCAGCATTCTCATTAGAACCCGTTTTATGCGGGATCGCCGTCTCCAATTCAAATTTGTCCAGAAGCGAAGCAACCTAACCCCAAAACCGACCCCCTCCAGAAGCTCAATAACCTCATGAGGTTCGAGCCCCCGCTCATACTTGCTCTTGCTGCCCCCAGAGTCACGCGACTTACTGCTTCCAGAATCATCCGACAGTCTGAGATATTGCCTAAGTTGACGAGCGAACCCTAAGAGACCAGTAGCCTGAAGTATCACCTTGGCAGTCCTTCTTAATAAAGGAAATCGATAGTGAACAACTGTACACGGCTCGGAAATTAGGATGAATCTGTTAGCAATCCTAGCCATTTCAGTAATAACAGCTCTTAAATCAATAATGTGATGAAGTACCCCATTGCAGCAGACGGTCTCAAAACTTCTGTTCCCGAATGGCAAGTGAAAAGCATTTGCAATAACAGCTAAGACATTGTTATCTTTTATATTTTTACACAGGCTCACCGAAGAGATATCAAATGCGTATACGGGAGAATGACATTGCTTTAGAACGCGGCTAAGTTGGCCTGTTCCACAACCGTAGTCGAGGACCGGTCCTGGAAACATCTTCGCCCATTCTGTGGCTATCAACTCGGTTTTGTCACCCCATACCTTCACTATGCGGTCTTCATAAATCTCAGCATCCCGCTCGTGGATGTCACGTTCGTATTGTGCTTGGCTGTTGTTGAAGTTTGACTGTTCATTTTCTCCATCAGGGTAGTATAATAGTTCTGGAATATTGGCTATTATGGGGAAGCTTCTTCCGCAAGCCGCACATAGAAATGACGGTTTATCCTCGTATTGTAACTTTCCTTTACAAGCAGGACAGCATAGTTTCTCATAGAGGCGGTTGTCGATTTTCGTCATTTAATAACATCCTTTTGAAAGTCGCAAGTTACTATACAACAAAGACTTCTATCCGGCAAGTAATTTTTGGATAAAATTTTTCGACCTTTAAAAAAATTAACGGCTCCCGCCAGCGGAAAGGGAAAGGCAGGGCTGCCTTAGGCTGCGTTGGCGAAGCCGTTCCGCATACACAGGCTTAGCGGGGAAACTGGAAGGCACGACGATGGTGCAAAAAGGCCTTTTATGTGAAATTGGACAAGTGTAAGTCTTTTGTTTGCAAGACCTTACACATCTACCTGTCCGAATCCTCCGGATTTTGGAAAGAGTATCTCGGCTGTGTTGCTAAAGCTTTATCTATGCAGCGCAGAAGATAAGCGTTTATTAGGTATCCATTTACAGCTTGTTGGCCTGAGTTGCTTTGTTATTTTATGCAAAAACCGGTTCAATACAAAATAGTTTGTTGACCGGCTGAGGCAATCTCCGGATAATCACTGCTTCTGTGTTGGTTCGGCGGAGCAATGTTAGTATTAAACGTCACTGAACGGTGTTTTTGCAGGTATGTCTAAAGTCAAAGCCGAAAAAACTGCTTCGGACAATCCGGCTCAAAAGAGCAGGGCTGCGGAAATCGCGGGCACGCTTGAGTCGCTGATAGTTACCTTTGCTCTGGTTCTGACTTGGCGCGCATTTGTGATGGAGGCGTACCGGATTCCTACCGGCAGTATGGCTGAGACGTTGATGGGGGCGCATTTTTATCTGTGCTGTTCTCAGTGCGGTTACAAGTATGACTACGGCTTTGTGCCTGAAAGATACGGATTGCCGCAGGACGTCATCCCTCGCCGCAGCGTCAGGGAAGTGACCTCTCGCTGTCCGAATTGTGGACATTACCAACTTGTGGGCGGGACGATGCCGATAGCGAACGGTGACCGGATACTTGTGCTAAAGTGTGTCTATCAGTTTTTTGAACCTAAGCAATGGGACATAGTGGTTTTCAAGGACCCGCGTGACCCTGCAATAAACCTTATCAAGCGGCTCGTTGGCCGGCCGGGAGAAACGGTGGAAATAATCGATGGTGATGTTTATATCGATGGCAGGATAAGCCGAAAACCTCCGAGGGTGCAAAACGAAATGTGGATGCCGGTGTACGATAATGACTACCAGCCCGCCAGGCCACGGGAAGGGTTGTTTAACGGCCATTCCTGGCAACAGCCCTTCAAAAACGTAGCGAACTCAAGATGGGAAACCGACAAGGGCAGCGCCGCGCGGTTCCGTTTAGCCAGCCCAACGGGGGAAATCCACACACTGATTTATGATAGCACAATCGGAAACGATTTCAGAGCCGCCTATGCGTACAACGATGTTGGAGGATACGGCTATCTGCCGTATTGTAGCGACCTGATGGTGCGTTTCTATGCCGCCTCGAGTGAATTAGCCGGCATCATCGGGATAAGCCTAAGCAAATATCAAACTCATTACAAGGCCTGGGTTGATTACAGCGGTGAAATGGTCATCGCAAAAGTTTCGCAGGGCATGGAAACAGTATTAGGCAGTAAGACGATTGAGAGGTTGGCTTTAGGCCAGCCTGTTTTGGTGAAGTTTGCCAACGTTGACCATCAGTTGATTTTTGAATTCGGCGGCGAAAAATTGGTGTATGATTTGGGGTGCTCGCCGGATGATGCCGGCCTGCGGGAAACAAACATCGAATCGCAGGTGAAAATTTTCGGCTGCGGTCAATTGACGCTGTCGCATATAGGCGTTTTCAGGGATGTTCATTACACAGCAAAGAAATTTGCCGACAGTGGTGATTCCGGTAGGGCGATTGAGGGTAATCCTCTGACTTTGGGAAAGGATGAGTTCTTCATGCTCGGTGACAACAGTCCTAACAGTGAGGACAGCAGGTGGTGGGAACAGGCCGGAAGAGGCAATAATAATATCTTTTATCGCAAGGGAATAGTTCCTCGCGACTATCTTGTCGGCGAAGCCATGCTTGTTTATTGGCCCGGCGGTTTTAGGCCGTTCGCCAAATTCCCCATAGCCGCTATTCCCAATGTCGGCCGAATGCGGTTTATTTACGGCGGCTCAGACAAAAAACTGTGATACCCCTATAGTCCTCTGGTCGGTGTATTTTATCAGCCTTAGTGGCAAGGAGGTGATTTACATCGCTTTTCGGGTCAGGGTTCCATGATTTTCTTGACTTTTTGCAGGCAATTGGATAAACTATAAAGAGGTTGTAAAAGGATGGTGGGAAAGGCTTTTATCGGCTTCCTGCCTGACGAGTATAATGACCGATTTGCAAACCCTCTCGGGAAAAGGGGGGTTTGAACGCCGTATTTTACTGCGCAGGGACTGCACAGAAAGGGTAAGGAGGAGCGGCAGAATTGATTAGTCGCCACAGAGTTAGCTTGGTTTTCGTTATTGTTTTGGGGTTGGTAAGTGTGGCCGCGGGAGGTTTTTCTGATATCTCGTCGTGGAGCACATATGACCCCGATTCTTATGTCGGTAAAAAGCCTGCCGGTTATGACCGTGCTGTTTTCGACGGGCGATATATTTACTTTGTGCCTTACTTCAACGGCGACGAACATCACGGGGAAGTGCTGCGTTACGACACGGAGAGAGATTTTAACAGTGTTTCTTCCTGGATTGCGTATGACCCCAACGCCTTCGGCCTGGGCAATGACCTCGATGGATACTGTGGGGGTGTCTTTGATGGACGGTACGTTTACTTTGCGCCGTACTACAATGGCAGCAACTATCATGGCGAAGTAATGCGTTACGATACGCATGGAGTTTTCTACGACATTTCATCTTGGGCTGCGTATGACAGTGGATTAGGTGATGGGTATGCCGGGGCCATATTTGACGGCCGATATGTGTATTTCGTCCCTGGATATGACGGCAAAGTGCTGCGGTACGACACTGATGCGAACTTCACCAGTGCGTCTTCATGGGCCGCTTACAGCCCCGGAACGGGTGATAGATATGATGGTGGTGTTTACGACGGCCAATACATTTACTTTGCCCCCGCCTCGCGCAATGGCAAGGTGCTGCGTTATGATACAAACGAGACTTTTAACACCCCATCTTCATGGACAACATTTGACCCCAATGGGCAGTCGGTGGTAACCAAATCCTATGAGTATTTCGACGCGGTTTTCGATGGCCGATACGTATATTTTGTGCCTTATTACAATGGCGAGGTGCTGCGGTACGATACCTCTGCGAACTTTTCCAATGCTTCTTCTTGGCAGGCATACGACCCTGTCGCAGGTTTTGCGTATGCCGGTGGTGTTTTCGACGGCCAGTATATTTACTTTGCGCCGGTTCATGACGGCTGGGCAGCTGACGGCGAGGTGTTACGTTATGATACCAGCGCCGCGTTTACTGCCCCTGGTTCCTGGAGCAGATTTGACCCCGGCAGTCAAGGTCTTGGTAATGACCCTGATGGCTACTATGGAGCGGTCCGAGCCGGCAAATACATCTACTTTGTCCCGTACCATAATGGCAGCAAATACCATAGCGAGGTGTTGCGGTATGACATTGGTATTGCTATCTGTCCCGATTTTGATGACGATGGAGATATAGACTTTACCGACTTTGCTTTTTTTGCTTCGTGCTGGCGCCAAGATGGTCTCGGTGGATGCGGCGGAGCTGACTGCACTACCGACGGGGAGGTAGATTTCAAGGACCTTTGCGAGTTTGCCAGCCATTGGCTCGAGGTCGCTGTTGAGCCATTGCCCTCTGCCTCTGCCGGTGGTCCCACCGGTTATGCGGCGATGGATGGAAAATGCTTTCAATACCTGCCTGGCGGCACGATCGGCGGTGCAGGCGGGACGGTTGTAACGGTTACAGACATAAATGGTTTAATCTACTATGCCGGCCAAACAGAACCTTATATAATTCAGGTTCGAGGAGCTATTGTTTCACCTACGCTCGGCGATGTAAACGTTCAAAGCAACAAGACCATCATCGGTATCGGCAATGATGCTGCTATTGTCGGGCATGGTTTGGACATGAAAGACGTCAACAACATCATTATCAAGAACCTCACCATTAAAGACAACTATATTATGGGCGACTGGCCCGGCAAGCTCCCGGAGAACGATAAGGATGATATCGCTCTGAGAAATACGCATCACGTCTGGATAGACCACTGCCATCTTCAGCGCGCCGGCGACGGCCTGTGTGATTTGAGCCACGCAACAGGCTACGTCACCGTCTCATGGACCATCTACAGTCATAACAACAAGGCTACCCTCTCCGATGGGGAGGCAGGCAGCATAGCCCAGTACACGTTTGACCACTGCTGGTTCACTAACACCAACCAAAGAAATGTCTCTGCTTCATATGCGGATATCCACGCTTTTAACTGCTATCATACCGGGGTGCAAAGTTACTGTATGAACGCCAGGGTAGAAACGCGTATACTCCTGCAAAACATGTACTTCAAACAAAGTAATGACCCCTATTACCCGATAGACGGTGGTGAGATACAGGCCGACTGGTGCATTCTGGACGGCACGACAGGCGTAGCTATAGCCAATGGCACTGACC
This sequence comes from uncultured Planctomycetota bacterium, assembly GCA_963827315.1. GTDB lineage: Bacteria > Planctomycetota > Phycisphaerae > Sedimentisphaerales > Anaerobacaceae > CAVXEF01. Next base: position 136,540 of record CAWHAL010000004.1, read on the forward strand.
TTGTTCCTCCTTACGCCTATAAGCTTGACAATACTCCCAATGTCCCTGCGATAGTCATGGCAGGTGCAGGTCCCGGGGGGTATCTAAACACTGCTGCGAGTCCGGTCATATTCGTTGACTTCGAACCCAACACCAGCTGGGGCGTATACGGCTATCTGCCTGACTATGGGTATGTGTACGGAGACCGCGGCAATGGTTACTCTTACGGCTGGAACGAAGACAATTCCAGCAATGCTTTTTGGCGGCTAACTATCAGCACTAAAGACGAGACATCGCTTGTGCCGGTAGATACGGACTATCGTCGCAATTCGATTATCACAACAGCCGACGGCGCCAGATACTGGGAGATAGGTCTTGATAATGGTATGTATTACGTTCATCTTATGTGCGGCGAGCCTGGGGACCCTCGAAACCTCTACGACCCCAGTGCAAATGTCCTGAGAAACAATACTATGAATATTGAAGGCACAATCGTCACTGACCCCGACGGCGCACTCAATTCCGACTATGACGAATACTACGCTGTTGTAAATGTTACCGACGGCAATCTCACTATTTCGCAGGCTCCGGGTGGCGACGATTCGGCTGTATGCTTTGTGGACATCCATCCCGCGAGAAGTCCTGAGAATCCTTCGGGTACGGTCAACGGGCTGGACTACAAGTATTACGAGGGAGATTATAGCTTTACGCCTGATTTCGATTCCTTAACATCGGTCGGGGGAGGAACGGCCGCGAATTTTGACATCAGCAGCCCACCAAGTACTGATGGGTTCGGTTTTGTCTTCGAAGGCTATTTGGATGTGCCTTCGGATGGACTATACACTTTCTACACCAGCTCTGATGACGGCAGTAAATTGTATATCGGTTCAACCGAAGTGGTGGATAATGATGGCACGCATGAAATGCAGGAGGCATCCGGGCAAATTCTTCTAAAGGCAGGGAAGCATGCAATCAAGGTGACTATGTTTGATAGAACCGGCAGCGAAGGTCTTGAGGTCAGCTGGGAAGGCCCGAGTATCAGCAAGCAGTTGATTCCGAGCGGTCCGAGCGGTAAACTGTATCGCATACCTTAGATGACTTTCCTGGATTTTGGCTGGGGGATGATTGTAATGAGACTGCCGGTATCCCGAAGGGACTCGACTCTTCAATCTTCTGTGCTCTCTGTGGCTAAAGTAATCTGCACGCATCTGCTGTCTGTTTTCAGCTGGATTTAATCTGCCCTGTATTTGTTGACTTTTCACCCCTCTGCAGCTATTCTATTGGACGGCAAACTTTAATTTTAGGTTCGGTAGAGAATCTATGAAAGAGGCCAAACCAGCCCAAGAGCGCTTTGAGGATATGCGTATCCTCGATGAGCTCAAGAATTCATATCTTAACTACGCGATGAGTGTCATTGTTTCGCGTGCTCTGCCGGACGTCCGGGATGGATTAAAGCCCTCGCAGAGGCGGGTACTGGTCGCGATGAACGATTTGAATCTTGGCCCCCGCAGCAAGCATCGCAAGTGCGCCAAAATTGTCGGCGATACCGGCGGCAACTATCATCCACACGGTGACCAGGCCACCTATGGCACTTTGGTTCGGATGGGCCAGGTTTGGAATATGCGTTATCCGCTTATTGACCCGCAGGGCAATTTCGGCAGCATCGATGCCGACCCGCCTGCTGCGATGAGATACACCGAAGCCAGAATGGCCGCGCCGGCAATGGAAATGCTCGAAGACATCGATTACGACACCGTTGATTTTGTGCCGAACTACGATGAGACCCGCACCGAGCCGACCGTTTTGCCGTCGAGGTTTCCGAACTTTCTGGTTAACGGCTCGACGGGTATTGCCGTTGGTATGGCGACGAACATTCCGCCGCACAATGTCTCCGAGGTCTGTGATGCCTTGCTTTTGGTGATTAAAGACCCCAATTGCGGCTTCAAAGATATTATGGCCCGTCTGCCCGGGCCGGACTTCCCAACAGGTGGGGTAATCTGCGGCAAAAAAGGTATTGTCGACGCCTACACAACCGGTCGCGGTCATTTAACTGTTCGGGGCAAAGCAGAGATAGAGACAACCAAGAAAGGCAGGACCTCGATAGTAATAACCGAGATACCTTATATGGTCATCAAGACCGCGATAGTTTCCAGGATTGCTGATTGTGTCCACAGCGGCCAGATTGCCGAAATTGCGGATGTCAGGGACGAATCGGACCGCCGGGGCCTGCGGATTGTTGTGGACCTGAAGAAAGATGCCGAGGATGAGGTCGCGCTTAATAAGCTCTACCGTTACAGCCCTTTGCAGAGCACATTTGCTGTTGCCAATATCGCGCTGGTCAACAACAGACCTGAGACCCTCAACATCAAGGAGATGCTCAACTGCTTCATCGACCATCGCAGGGGCGTTGTGCGCCGCCGGAGCAATTTCCTGTTGAAAAGATGCCAAAACAGGGCCCATATTCTCGAAGGTCTTATACTGGCGGTCAGTGACATTGACGAGATAATTGAGCTGATAAAGAAGTCGCCGGACCCGCCGACGGCGAAGCTCAACCTGATGAAAAAGCCGTTGCGGCTGGCTGAGTCGGCGCAGCTTCGGGAAATCCTGCCGGAGGCGTTCGTCAACGAAAAGAGTAAATCTGAACAGTTTCTGACGGGTCCGCAGGCCGACGCAATTCTGTCGATGCAGCTTCAAAGATTAACGGGGCTGGAAATGAAAAAGCTCGCAAAGGATTACTCGGAGCTGACTGAGCAGATAGAAGGCTTCGAAGCGATACTTGCCAGTGACCAGGTCCTTTTGGATATCATTCGTGAGGACATTTACGAGATAAAGGAAAAGTATGGTGACAAAAGACGGACGCAAATCACCGCCGGAGTCAGGCAGCTTGATGTGGAGGATTTGATAACAGAAGAGGAGGTCATAGTAACAGTAAGCCACGGTGGATATGTTAAGCGCATGCCCATAGACACATATCGTAAGCAGGGCAGGGGCGGCAAAGGCATCATCGGCTCAGATACCAAGGAAGGCGATTTTATAGAGCATCTGTTTACCGCTTCGACACACGATTATCTGCTTGTTTTCACTAATCGCGGCAGGTGCTACTGGTTAAAGGTCTATGATATTCCCAGTATGTCGCGCCAAAGCAAAGGAAGAAATGTTGTAAACCTCCTGAAGCTCGGCGACCAGAGTATAGCGTCGATAATCAACGTGCGTAAGTTCGACGATGAAGCAACTCCGGAAGACCTCAAGCGTCAGCTTGTTATGTCTACGAAGAACGGCCTTGTTAAAAAGACCAGTCTCTCCGCTTACAGCAACCCTCGCTCAACCGGTGTCGTTGCAATCAAGCTCGACCCCAACGATGATGTTATCGGCGTCGCACTGACAACAGGAGCCGACAATATTGTGCTCGGTACGCGGGATGGTATGGCAATACGGTTCGACGAAAAGCGGGTACGCTCGATGGGTCGGGTCTCACGAGGCGTTCGAGGCATAAAACTGCGTCTCAAGGACACAGTTGTGGGTATGGTGATTGCTCAGGAAGGAGCCTCACTGCTGACGGTTTGTGAGAATGGTTACGGCAAGCGCACCAGTTTTGATGATTATCGACCGCAGGGCCGGGGCGGCCTGGGCCTGATAAATATTAAAACGACCGAGCGGAACGGCAAGGTGGTGGCCCTAAAAGCTATAGGGGAGGACGACGAATTAATGATGATAACCGCTGAGGGAATGATTATTCGCACCGGCCTCGATGAGGTGCGGGAAATCGGCAGAAATACGCAGGGCGTTCGTCTAATCAAGATAAGCGAAGGTGATAAACTCGTCGCTGCTGCAAAAATAGCCCCTGAAGACGAGAGTGATATGCAACAGGATGAGCAACAGCCGACGACAGACGACCAACAACAGGCGACCGACGAAAACGGTTAGTGGTTCGACAGGCTCACCACCCTGAGCGAAGTCGAAGGGCTAAGGATGAGCAAAAGCACGCTGAAATCAAAAAGAAAAGCCGACCCGCCGCCCCGACTCGCGTCGGGAGACGCGGGGGCGTGGCTAATCTGCGTAATCGCCGGCAAAGAATACTCTCTCGTCAGCGCCGAGTGCGACAGGCTGCTGGAGCAATTGGTCGAGCCGGAGCAAAGGTCGGTCGGCCTCTTCATCGCGGACCCCCAGATAGTGGCTGTGGCGGATATATTGGATGAGCTGCGAACGCTTCCTTTCCTTGTCGAAAAAAGAGTTGTTGTTGTCAGAGGCGCCGATGAATTTATCTCGAAGAACCGTCAGGTGCTTGAGAGCTATTTCGATAACCCTTGCCCAACGGGTGTACTTGTACTGACGGTGGAAAGTTGGCCGGCCGGTACCAGGCTGGCTAAGATGCTGCCGAAGGTCGGCAAACTAATCAGCGTAGAGCAACCTAAACCCTGGCAGCTCCCCGGCCGTTTAATCAGGTATGCTTCTGATGCCCACAGCAAGGAACTTACGTCAGAGGCGGCTGAACTTTTGGTTGAACTGGCCGGCGACGAGCTGGGCCGACTCTACAGCGAAGTGGATAAGCTGGCCCTTTTTGCAGACAGCGAAAAAATTATAACGCTCCAGCACGTAGAGCAGCTAATCGGCCATAACCGTATATTCGGCGCTTTTGCGGTTATTGACGCCTGTTTGGCCGGCGGCTCCGCACAGACCGTCCACAGGCTCAGGAATATGTTCGCCGAGGACAAATCCGCTGAGTATACCGTTGTCGGGGCTTTTGCATTTCATTTTCGCAGGCTTTTTAACGCTAAGGTCCTCTTCGACAAAGGCGTTCAGCCTGCCGAAGTGGCGGCCAAGCTGCGAATATGGAGCAACAAAGAAGGTTTTTTTGCTCAGCTTCGGCGATTGTCGCTGCAGCAGATCGGCGATACAATTGGCGCGTTAGCCCAAATCGATTACGAGATAAAGACCGGCCAGACAAAGGCCCAGGTCGCGATAGAAAAGCTGGTATTGGAACTCACTGCCGCATCATAAACCAGTCGCCATAGAAAGCCGGAATGTCGGTCCTTCGTGATACTGAGATAATCCTTTTCATTGTTCAGCAAATCTTACGTTGTGTGTTATAGCTCTAATAGGAAACTATTATTATAGTATATTAGAAAGCATATAAAATGAAATTGTCAAATTTGATAGACAGTTTCCATTTTATTAAATGTTTTTTAAAGACTATTTCTGAGATATCCGAGAGCAGATTCGAGAACAGGGTCTTTTTTTCTCAGCTGGTTTTCGGTTATTCTAACGACGATATCCGGTTCTATGCCTTGGCCCTCAAAGCAAGTTCCGTCCGGCCAGAGGTCTTTCCAAGAAGGCAGCCAGACCGTCACACCATTGCCAAGGTCATAAGGTTTCGGATTTCCTGAGCCGCCATAGGATTTTTCACCTATAAGCTTACAGTTGGACACTTGTTTCATCATTAAAAGAAAAGATTCACAGCTGCTTAAATTTGTCCCGCCCATAAGGACAACGATTTTTCTTCGATATGCAGGTTGTTCTGAATTAGGCTTTAGTATCCTTTCCTGGATTTGTCCCCAACCACCCAATCCATTAACATCGCGGTAGATGTGTTTAGCATAAACAACAGGCTGGTCTGTAAAGCAACCTGCAAACTTTTGGGCAAAAGGTTCAGAACCACCGCTATTAGGCCTTACATCAATGATTAACGCACGAGTATTTGATAAACTTTTGAAGGCGTTCAATGCTGGTTCCATGACCTGATTTTCATCTTTTTTCCAACTTTTTATCAGGATATAGCCAATGCCGTCCGCAAAGCAACCTGTACTTACATATTGGCTTAAATCTTTCCAGTCGGGGACTTCTTTTTTGAGCAGTTCAATATTGTAATTACGATTAATGTTGCGTTTAAAGCCGTTTACAGTTTCGCCGTTGATTTTTACCCATAAGTGCATATCCTTAGCATTTAATAACATATCGGCTGCTATTTCAGCGAATTCCTGTGATGTTTTGGCGAGCTCCAACCGAGGAGTATATATTTCAAACAACCTGTTCCAGTCAACATTTCTTAAATCACGGTAAGAATATTTTTCATCTATTGCCTCACGCAGCTTTCGTATCGCTTCTGAGTTCTTATTGGGGTTTAGGGATGTTTCATTACTGTTGATGATGCCAGATTCGATTGACCCTGTTTCCAGCTTTTTGGCTGTTATTTCTCTGCCATTTTTTGTTTCAATAGAATACGCAAGCCATAACTGGTTTTGAGAATCATAAGCTCCAGAGCAGTATCTTGGATTGCCATTCGATTCGATTACCTTGATATCTGTCCAAACTTTATTTTGCGCATCCAGCTTGGCATACTTAAGTGCCCAATTTGTGTTATCATCAGACTCGCTCCACAATAATGTAAGACAATTTTTTGAGCCAGCAACGAGGGTCGGCGTACAAATATTGGCGACCAGTTTACTTAAAGCTTGGATTTTATTTGGCGGGTTATTACGGCCAGGATAAGCATCACTTACGCAAACATTTTTACGCCAGTTTGCCCCCAAGCTATCCCAGCAGCACCATATTTGGCCGTTACGTAGAACGGATACCGAGGGGGTTACATCAATATTTTTGCAGCTTATTGAGGATATTTCACCTAATTTCATATCATTATTGATTTGCCTTATGAAGATGGTCGGCCCGCTAGCCTGATTAGAATAGGCTTTGCTGGCAGGATGAAAGTCCCAGTTCCAGACGACAACAACACCATCGTTAGAGGCAGAAATGGCTGGCTCTGTATGGTCCTCGTACCATGGAACATCTTTGGGGCTAATTTGTAATTCCCCGGAAAGCCGGCCATTTTCCAATCTGCGGAGATAAACTTCTTTATCTCTGGAGTAGTCCCCTATTTTGTGCCATTTATAATAGCATATCCATATAACGTTTTTCTCATCGCAGGCCATACGTGCATGCATTGCGTCATCGTCTGAATCGGTTACTTTTATTGGTGTCCTCTGCTGAAGAGGATTCGTAAATGAGCTAAAAATATTTCGTAGGTTTTGCCATAAGCGTTGCTTGTCCAGCAAACGCATATTTGTCCTTTTTTGTCTACCGATACTGTGGCGTCATATTCATCTGCAGAGGTGGCTGCTATAGGAATATCATCAGACCATTTTTGGCCATCGTAAAATCGTATAAAAATATCCTGAGAACCATTACGGTTGGAAGTGAAGACTACATATACCTTGCCATCAGGACCACAGGCTATCGATGGGAATCGCTCGCAAATGTGCAGTTTTTCTGTTTCTGCGGTTCTCTTGAGAGTTTCAGGCATATACTCAGTACCGTCACGTGTTATTTTTTTGCTTGCTACAGGGGACGAAAGTATCTTGTTTAATATGTTTTTGAGCTCATGCCAATCGTTTTCACTAGGTTTGTTTACCTTATAAACTATCTTGCCTTCACAGTCTGCCAGCATCAGAAACGTCCAGCCCTCCTTGTTGTATTGTTTTTCGAATGAGCGGTTTGTGTCGAGCATCTGTATAAATGGCAGCCTGTAGTGCTTTTGAAAATCCATAGCAGCTAATTCGTTGTCACCGACAACCGTCCGAATTGTTGCAAGACCTTTATTTGCATACTCAGCTGCGATTTTTCTAAGTGGCTCTGCATCCTGCTGGCAACCGCCACACCAGCAGGAGCCGGACATTATTAGCACAGGAACGTTTGCATAATCCTGTGAATCTACTATACGGCCGTATACATCCGGCGAGTGAAAGTTAAGTTTGTTGTTTGAGTGGGACTTTAGAGTATTTGGGGATTTTTGATTGTCCGCAGGTATTTTGCATTCGGTAGGTGTACATAACTTGGAAGTGTTGTCTTCTTGTGACAGAGCCGTATTCGAAGAAGACAACAAGATGCTCAGTAAAACCATTACCGACCGGAATCCTAAATCGTATTTGTTTTTCATAAATAGCTCCGCAGCATTATCGAATCATCTTCAATTCAGATCACCCGTATCGCGTTGTTTCCTTTCAAAGGCTTTCATTATCTTATTCTCATCACCATGAACTATGCCCTTTAGCAAAATCTTCCTTTTTGTCTTTTTCTTGCATATCTGCAAAGCGGACAGTTCAGGCAGTACTGGGCCTTCTTTTTGTTTTTTCCGGCAGCCGTTTTCCGAGACGACTTCGGGCTCCGGACACGCGGTAACGACACCACAGGTGTCAGGCGGGTTTTTTCTTCAGCTCCTGGCGGAGCTGCTCGAGTTCTCTCTGAATAGGCCATTTACCGAAGGCGAGAACAAAGAGCATAATTATACAGGCGATGGGGACGAGCATAAGCAATCCCAGTGCCCAATGGTAGCCGGCCTTGGCAAATATCATGCAGAAGACAATTGCCTTGATAATGGTTACCGCTGTAATTATTCCCAAAACAAACAGCGCAATCATCACGCCAATGCCGGGACCAATTATGTTAGATATTTGTTCAGGATTAAAGCCGGAGCACTGCATTTTATCTCCTTTCCATAACAATGCTGTTTTGGCCGCCGGTTAGACGGCGGTTCGTACGCTGGTAGTATATTAAGTATCGTCTTAGGCTGCAAGGTACAGTTAAAGCTGCTGGATGTGCGTAATTACAACTCTTGCAATTTTCGCAGCAGCAGGTAGAATTACGCCCAAAGGCAGAAAACAGAGGACAGAAGGAGCCGAAGGATGATTAAGGTTCTGATTACAGACAAATTAGCCAAGGAAGGGATTGACCTGTTGAATTCGATGGATGGTGTCCAGGCTGTTATTAAGGCAGGCATAAGCGAGGATGAATTAGCCAGGATTATCGGTGAATATGACGGACTGATAATTCGAAGCGGCACAAAGGTTACAGCTAAGGTTTTGGCCAATCCGGGCAAATTAAAGGCGGTTGCACGAGCTGGTGTCGGCGTTGATAACGTGGACGTCCACGAAGCCACCAGAAAGGGTATCCTCGTTATGAATACCCCGGGCGGCAATACCCTAAGTGCCGCCGAGCACACGATGGCTTTGATGCTTGCGATGAGCCGAAACGTTGTGCCGGCCTGCGATAGCCTGAAAGGCGGTGCATGGGACCGCAAAAAGTATATGGGAAATCAACTTGGCGGCAAGGTGCTCGGTCTAATCGGCCTCGGCAGAATCGGTATGGCGGTGGCGAAATTGGCGTCAGGATTTAATATGAAAATCCTCGGCTACGACCCATTCGCGGCACCGGCTGACGCCGAGAAACTTGGTGTTGAAATAACTGATGACCTTGAACGAATATTCAAAGAATCGGATTACATCAGCGTCCATGTGCCGAAGAATGAGCAGACGCTGAATATGATTGGAGCCGAGCAGATAAAGATGATGAAGCCTACGGTTCGGCTGATTAATTGTGCGCGCGGCGGGATTATTAATGAGGATGCGCTGTACGATGCGCTTTCGAAGAAAGCAATCGCCGGTGCCGCCCTTGACGTATTTCCGAATGAGCCGCCGGAGAATACGCGGTTCGCTGAGTTTGAAAATTGCGTCGTTACTCCGCACCTTGGCGCCAGCACCGAGGAGGCGCAGATTGAGGTGGCTGTGGAAGCAGCGCAGATTCTTGTCGATGCAATCAGGGGCGGTCTGGTCAGAAACGCTGTTAACGCACCGTCTACTGTTGGGGCAATGCCGGTGGCGGTGAAACAGTATGCTGAGCTCGCTCGGCGGATTGGCACGCTTGTCAGTACGATTGCGCCGGGCCATATTAAAAAGGTCGGCGTGCAGTATCGCGGTGCAATCGCGGAAATGGCGGTCGAGCCTATTACGCTCAGCTTCGCAATTGGGCTTTTGCAGAAGCATTTCGATATGACGTTGAATATGGTCAATACTCCGGTACTGGCGAAAGAGCGCGGGGTAAGTATCGATGAGACGAAGAATCCCGAGGCCGGTGATTTGACGGCAAGTTTCAGCGCCAAGGTTGTAACCGATAAGGTTACACGCACCGTGACCGGCTCGGTATTTGGCGGCAGGCTCCTGCGGATTATTGAAATCGACGGCTTCAATGTTGAGATGACTCCGCAGGGTTCGGTATTGATTATTTTTAACGATGACAGGCCGGGTGTTATCGGCGCGGTCGGAACGCTTTGCGGCAAGCACGGCATCAATATCTGCACGATGGGTGTCGGACAAAAGGCGGCGGAAGGAAAAGCTGTGCTGGCTGTCAGCCTCGATAAGGAGCCGGATGCAAAAGTGATGGCTGAACTTGGCGGGCTTGATTTTGTGAATGAGTTTTTCATCTGTAAGCTGGATTGATTCATCGTGTGTCGTGGGGTATGTGTATTGCGTAAAACGGCAGAGACGCAAAAAAGTGTTCGATCTGGATTTCCCCTGTATGTCAAAGACAAACAAGACCAAGGCAAAGAAAGCCAAAGCAAAGCGGGCAAAATCTGCTGCTAAAACAGAGAGTAGAACTTCCAAAAAACGCATAAAGACGGTCGTCGCAGCTACGGCTGAGTCGATGGCTGCCAGGCAGCGGGCGATAAGTGTCAGCGAATTCTTCGCCAAGAACAGGCACCTGCTGGGATTTGACAATCCTCGCAAGGCTTTATTGACGGCGGTTAAAGAAGCAGTCGATAACTCACTCGACGCCTGCGATGAGGCTCGCATTTTGCCGGAACTTTTGATTAGTATAAAGCCTATTACTGAAAGCAAATTTGTGCTGATGGTTCGTGACAACGGTCCGGGTATCGTCAAGCAGCAGATTCCGAACATATTCGCCCGACTGTTATATGGCAGTAAATTTCACAGCCTTAGGATGAGTCGAGGCCAGCAGGGTATCGGCATATCGGCAGCGGGAATGTATGGTTTGCTGACGACCGGCGAGCCGGTGCAGATTGTCTCGCGGACAACACCTAAGAAAAAGGCGCACCATTATCACGTGCAGATTGATACGGCAAGAAACAGGCCTGAAGTCATTCTGGATGAGGAATGCGATTTTGAACTGGCGACCGGCACGAAGGTCACAATGACGCTTGAAGGCAAATATCAAAAGGGCCGCCAGTCGGTCGATGAGTACATTGCCCAGACTGCTATGGCTAATCCCCACGCAGCGATTGTTTATCATGCTCCCGATGGTAATAATTATGAGTATCAACGGCAAACCGATGAGTTGCCGATTCCGCCGAGGGAAATCAAGCCTCACCCGTACGGCGTGGAGCTGGGGCTGCTGTACAAAATGGCGAGGTACAGTTCCGCAAAGCAGCTTTCCGCTTTTCTGCAAAACGAATTTTCGAGGGTGAGTCTGCGAGTGGCAAACCAGATTTGTGAAAAGGCAAAGCTTCGAAGAACGCTCAGACCTTCAAGAATAACTCTAAGGCAGGCAGAGGCGCTTCACGCCGCAATAAACGAAACCAAGATTATGGCACCTTCGACGGATTGTATCAGCCCGATTGGTCTTGAGCAGTTGGAAGATGGCCTCAAACGCATAGTTGATGCGAATTTTTATACCGCCTGCTCGCGCAGCCCAGCCGTTTATCGCGGCAACCCTTTTTTGATTGAGGCGGCCCTGGCGTATGGCGATAAAACCCGCACTGGCGATGGTGAGCCTAAGGAGGAGCCGTTGATGCGGCTGATTCGTATCGCTAACCGCGTGCCTTTGTTGTATCAGCAGTCAGCCTGTGCGATTTATAACTCAGTGCTCGATGTAAACTGGCGAAATTACGGCCTGAGCCAGAGCAGGGGCGCTTTGCCGACCGGGCCGATGACATTGATGGTGCATATGGCTTCTGTCTGGGTACCGTTTACCAGCGAAAGTAAAGAAGCAATTGCGCATTATCCGGAAATCATCAGGGAGATTCAGTTGGCTATTCAGGATTGCGGCAGAAAACTTGCAATGTACCTGCGGAAGAAAAAGCGCGTTCAGCAGGAAATGGACAAACGTCGGTATATTGAAACCTACCTGCCCTATATAGGCGAAGCTCTGCAGGACATCCTGACACTGAGGCAGAAGCAGGTTGATACCGTCGTCAGCAGACTAAAACACATGTTGGAGAAATCCAGAAAAATATAGTGGTGATATGGCGGAGCAGTTAATAATCTCCATCAGCGGAATGAGGGGTATTGTCGGGGAAAACCTCACTGATTCAATCGCTCACGATTACGGCTGTGCCTTCGGCACATTTCTAAAGAATAATTGCGCCGGCAGGACGGAAAGGTTGTCGGTGTGCATCGGCCGGGATTCAAGGGCCAGCGGCCCAATGTTGGAATCGGCCGTTGCATCGGGCTTGTGTGATACAGGTCTCGACGTCGTGGACCTCGCGATAGCGACCACGCCCTCGGTAGGTGTTATGGTGCGACAGCTCGGCTGTAGTGGGGGGGTTGTTATTACCGCCTCACACAACCCGATTCGATACAACGGCATAAAACTATTGCTGGCTAATAGTATTGCGCCTCCGCCGCAGGAAGCTGAGCAGATTAAACGGTTGTTTCTCGGTAGAAAATTCAGTTTAGCCGATTCGCGTAATCGTGGAAAGCTGATATCCGATGAGCAGACCGACGCAGTTCACGTATCCAAAGTTTTATCAATAGTAGATAAAAGGATGATAGCTTCGAAAAAATTCAGAGTTGTTTTGGACAGCGTTAATGGAGCAGGGGGGCGGATAACGAAAAAACTGCTTATTGAGCTTGGTTGTAAGGTCGTCGCGATAAACGATGAACCCACAGGTTTGTTCGCGCACCCGCCGGAGCCGACAGCCGAGAACTTGACCGGCTTTTGTGAGATGGTGAAAGGTGAAAAGGCCCATATCGGTTTTGCGCAGGACCCGGACGCCGACCGATTAGCCGTTGTCGATGAAAACGGGATCTACATCGGCGAGGAGTATACGCTTGCTCTGGCAGCTAAATATATCTTCAGCAAGAGAAGCGGTGATGCCGCGACAAACCTTTCGACGTCGAGAATGCTCGACGATATCGCCGAAAAGGCCGGCGGACGGGTCTTTCGCACACCCGTCGGCGAGGCTTATGTCGCCGCCGCAATGCTCGAACACAACTGCGTCATCGGCGGGGAAGGCAACGGCGGAGTGATTGATTTGCGAGTGGGTCCTATTCGCGACAGCCTTGTTGGTATTGCCCTTGTGCTGCAGTTAATGGCTGAAACCGGCAAATCAATAAGTCAACTGGCAGAGGAGATAGGCCGATACTATATGGTAAAAGATAAATTCAAGGCTGATTCCAATCAGGCCCGAAGGATTATGGATTCTGCAAAGCGGGTTTTTGCAAATGCAAGGCTGAATACCTTGGACGGCTGCCGATTCGATTTCGATGATGGCTGGCTGCACCTTAGAGCCAGCAATACCGAACCGGTTGTTCGAGTTATTGCGGAGGCCAAGAGTAAAGACGCCGTTCAGAAATATGTCGACACCATCCTTAGAATGGCACGATAGCAAAACGAGTTGGAGGTATATATGGACGAGGACAAACAACAGTTAGCCTCAAGGCAACTTCGGCTTGTTACATATCTTAGTATAGCAGCCAACGTTTTTCTGATTACCGGGAAGTTCATCGTAGGTTTAATAACCGGTTCGTTATCCATCCTTGCTGATGCCATTCATTCGGTATCGGATATGCTTACCGATATGGCGGTACTGCTGGGTCTTTATTTTGGCTCAAAAAAGCCCGATTCGAGTCACCCATACGGGCACGGCAAGCTGGAGACACTTGCGGCTGTTGCGATTGCACTGGGCCTGTTAGGCGTCGGACTTGGAATGATATACTATGCAGCTCTTGACATTGCAAAAGACAATGTTACTCGTCCTCGGAACTTAGTTCTGATAGCAGCAGTTGGCGCTATCGCCGTTAAAGAAATGGTCTATCGCGTCACAAAAGCAGTGGCACTGAAATATCACAGTCCGGCAGCACTTGCAAACGCCTGGCATGACCGAGCCGACGCTTTAAGCTCGGTCGCAGTTATTGCCGGGGTGATTTCGCAGAAATTCGGATTTAACCACGGCGACCAGGTTGCAGCTATCGGCATCGGCGTTATGGTCGTGATAGTTGCCACCAAGCTTGTCGGGGACTGCCTCGGGGAACTAATCGAAAAAGCTGTTGACCAGGCGACCATCGAGCAGATTAAAGATATTATTAAGGCCAACGGACAAATCCGTCAGTATCATCACCTCCGTACTCGCACCATAGGAAGGCAGGTCTCTCTCGACGTGCATATCCTCGTCGACCCGCATTTGCACATAGCTGCCGCCCACGAAATAGCCGATAGTTTAGAAAAAGCACTGCACGAGCAGCTAACACGCCCCGTTAATATCACCGTTCATATCGAGCCCGACATCCCGCAGATGAGAAGCGGCAGAGAAGATAAAGTTTAGGGACAGTTGTGATTTTGTTGTGGGGTTTTTGTAAACGAATTTTCTGATGCTTCGGATTTTCACGGCAGCTGCTGTTTACTGATGTCAGGATTGTTAATACATCTTTTGGAAATAGCTAAAAATCTTGCAATCTGTAGCGGACCCGACTAAAATAGCGAACTCAGGGATGGTTATGGATAGTCGCTATTTTGCAGGTAGGATTACTGCTGCAGAACAGGGGTGCCGGAAGGGACATCTATTATTATGGATTTTACAGGTTTCTTCAATCCACAATCAGTTGCCATAGTTGGTGCCTCCCGGGAAAAAGGCAAGGTCGGGCACGAAATCCTGACAAGTCTGATTCTTTCCGGATACACAGGCAGGATATTTCCTGTTAATCCTAACGCCGGCGAAATCGAGCACCTGCGGTGCTATCCTGACCTTGCATCTATCGGAGAAATTCCGGAGCTTGTTATTATTGTCGTGCCGGCAAAAGTTGTTCCGGACCTGATGCGGCAGTGCGCAAAGATTGGGGTGAAGTCGGTAATTATCATTACCGCAGGCTTCAAAGAAATTGGTGAAGAAGGAAAGGCCTTGGAGGAGCAGATTGTTCGAATCGCCAAACAAGCCGGCATCAGGGTCATCGGCCCGAACTGCTTGGGTGTGATGGTGCCGGCGAATAAATTAAACGCCAGTTTTGGCGGAGAGCTGCCTCCATCAGGCACAATAGGATATATTTCTCAGTCGGGAGCATTGCTATCTGCTGTTTTGGATATGGCGAATACCATCGGCGTCGGTTTCAGTAAGCTCATCAGTATAGGCAACAAGGCGGACATCGATGAGCTGGATATGATAAAAGCGATGGGCGAGGACCCCGATACAAAGGTTATCGCCGGCTATCTTGAAAGTATAAGTAATGGCAACGCCTTTGCCCGCGAGGCCGAGCGAATATCGCACGATAAGCCGATATTATTGGTGAAATCCGGCGGCACGAGTGCCGGTGCGCGGGCTGCATCCTCGCATACAGGCAGTTTGGCAGGTAGCGAGATAGCGTATGAAGCGGTGTTCGAGCGTGCGGGGATTATCCGTTGCTTTTCGGTAAAGACTCAGTTTGACTTTGTTCAGGCGTTTGCGTATCAGCCTTTGCCTGCCGGTGACAGGGTAGCTGTGATAACCAATGCCGGCGGTGCTGGAATTATGGCCGCTGATGCGGTTGAAAAGCTTGGTTTGGGGTTTGCGAAATTATCGGACCAGACCATCAAAAAATTGTCCCGGAATTTGCCGGATGCTGCCAATGTTTACAACCCCGTGGATGTTCTTGGTGACGCCCTTGCTGACCGATACGAGTTTGCACTGCGTTTGGTACTTGATGACCCGGACGTCGATATAGTTTTGGTGCTGTTGACGCCGCAGGCGATGACGCAGCCTAAAGTTACTGCGGAAGCAATTGTGAAAACAGCTGCTGCAGAGCCTAAAAAGCCCATCCTTGCTTGTTTTCTCGGGGCTGCGAAGATTAAAGAAGCTGTGGAGGTCCTGCAGGCAGGCAAAATACCGCAGTATGACTGTCCTGAAAGCGCGGTATTGACCATCAGGAAGGTGGTTGATTACGTTCGGTGGTGTTCGAGGCCGAAACGCGTGGTGAAGCTATTTCCTGTCAACCGCAGGAAGGTTGAGACAATAGTCGAGAGGCATCTTCGCCAGGGAATTCGCGAAATCGGCGAAGCTGAATCGAAGGAGATACTTGAGGCGTATGGCTTTGCAGTACCCCAAGGTTCTGTCGCCACCACCTCTGAACAGGCGGCAAGTATAGCGGAGCAGCTCGGATATCCGGTCGTATTAAAAATCTGGTCTCCCGATATTGTGCACAAATCGGACGTTGGCGGCGTTAAGATGGGGCTTGGAAACGCTCAGGATGTGATGGATGCGTTTGACCTGATGATGTACCGAATACCGAAGAAGCTGCCCGGTGTGAACATTCTTGGTGTACTTGTCCAGGAAACCTGTGGTTCAGGCAAAGAAGTAATTCTTGGAATGAGCCGTGACCCTCACTTCGGTCCTTTGATGATGTTCGGAATGGGCGGAACGATGGTGGAGGTGCTCAGGGACGTGTCTTTTTACCTTGCGCCTTTGACGGAAGATGAAGCCAGACAAATGTTGATTAATACCAGGACGTATAAGATGCTCAAAGGTGTGCGCGGCGAAGAGGGGGTTGATATTGATGCTATAGCTGAAGGACTGCAGAGACTTTCGCAATTGGTTACGGAGTTTCCGCAGATTAAGGAAATGGATATAAATCCATATATGGTCGGACCCAAGGGAGTGACGCCGGTTGCAGTTGATGCGAGAATATCGGTGGAGAAGGAATAAAGCGATAGCAGTATGCCGGAATTTAACTGGAAACAGGTGTATAAGAGCAAGCTCGGCACCGCTGTAGCGGCGATGAAGTTGATTAAGCCGGGCAACAGCATCTTCATAGGTACGGGCTGTGGCCAGCCGCAGCATCTTGTGGAAGCGCTCGTTCAACATTCCAGCCATATTCATGACGCTCATATCATTCATCTTTTGACAATGGGTGCTGCGCCCTATGCCGACGAGAAGTTTCGTGAAAAGTTCAAGATGAACAGCTTTTTTATTGCTGACAATGTTCGCGATGCCTTGAAAAAGGGTATCGGAGATTACACTCCGATATTTTTGTCGGAGATACCTCTTGAATTCGAGACCGGAAGGATTCCAATCGACGTGGCTTTAGTTAGTGTGACGCCGCCTGATGTGAATGGTCTTTGCAGTCTGGGCGTCTCTGTTGATATTGTCAAATCCGCGGTTGCCAACACAAGGTACGTTATAGCACAGGTCAACAGCCGTATGCCGCGAACGTATGGCGACAGTTTCATCCACGTCAACACCATCGATATGCTGGTGCCGTTTGATGAGGATATCATCGACCTTCCGGTGCCGCAGTCCAACGAAACATTACGTCGGATTGGGGAAAATATCGCCAGACTTGTCGAAGACGGCAGCACCATTGAGTGTGGCATAGGACGTATACCTCAGGCATTGGCGGAATTTCTAAAGGACAAAAAGGACCTCGGCGTTCATACCGAAATGTTCAGCGACTGGATTATAGAGCTGATAGAATGTGGTGCCGTTACCTGTGCGAAGAAGTCTCTCAATCGCGGTAAAGTTGTAGCAAGTTTCTGTATGGGCTCGCGCCGGCTTTACGATTACATCAACAACAATCCATTTTTTGAGTTTTATCCCTCCGAATATGTCAACGACCCATACATAATCAGCCAGCATGAGAAAATGGTCGGAATTAATGTCGGACTTGAAATTGAT
Source organism: uncultured Planctomycetota bacterium (assembly GCA_963827315.1). Taxonomy (GTDB): domain Bacteria; phylum Planctomycetota; class Phycisphaerae; order Sedimentisphaerales; family Anaerobacaceae; genus CAVXEF01. The sequence goes on from CAWHAL010000004.1 coordinate 154,163, forward strand.
TTGACCGGCCAGGTTTGTGCCGACTCATTGGGTTACCAGTTTTATAGTGGCATCGGTGGCCAGGTCGATTTCATTCGCGGCGCAGCCAGGAGCAGAGGCGGCAAAGCTATAATTGCGATGCCTTCTACGGCCAAGGATGACCAGGTCAGCAGGATTGTACCACATTTGACTGAGGGCGCAGGCGTTGTTACAACACGCGGCGATGTCCATTACGTGGTTACCGAATACGGAATTGCTTATCTGCACGGCAAAAGCATCAGGGAAAGAGTCCTCGAGCTGATTAACATTGCGCATCCGAAGTTCAGAAAACAGCTTATTCAATTTGCGAAAACCCAGAAATATATTTACGAAGACCAGATAGAGCTGGCGTGGGACCAGGTGGCTTACCCCGAAGACCTCGAACGCTACGACACATTGCGTGACGGCACAGAGATATTCTTCCGGCCTGTTAAACCTACCGATGAGCCGGCACTTTCGGAAATGTTGTATTCCCTGAGCGAAAAGAGTGTTCAGACTCGCTACTTTACCCATACGATGACCTTTCCGCACAAGGATGTCCAGCAGTTGACCAATATTGATTACCGCCATGACATCTCTATTATTGGTGTGGTCCCTTCAGTCTCTGGCGAGCAGATTGTTGCCATAGCGCAGTATTTCCTCGACCCTAAGACACAGGCTGCGGAGGTCGCCTTTATCGTTCAGGACGAGTGGCAGCAAAAGGGAATGGGGACTTTTCTTCTGGATTACGTTACCCAAATTGCTAAAAAGCGAGGCGTCAGGCGTTTCTATGCGAAGGTATTGCCTGCCAACAAGCCGATGCTTACGATTTTTTACAACTCCGGCTATAAAGTGAACACCGAGTTTGACGGCGAAGTTTATAATATAACGTACGATTTGACCGGAAAACAAGCGTAGGAAAGACTTCAGCGATGAGGAAAGCTGCTTTTATTTATTCGTCTGAGCTGGAGAAGTATCACTATCCGCCTGAACATCCGTTTAATACTATCCGGGCCCGCAGGACTCGGGAGATTCTGAATTCTATGGGTCTGCTTTCCGGTGACGGACGAAGGGAAGTTGCACCTATTCCCGTTGAGCGAGTTGTTCTAAAAAAGTTCCACTCCGCCCGGTATTTGTATGCCCTGAAAAGAGCTTCTGATGGGCACTGGGACAACGAGGCATTTTATATGGGCATAGGCACGTCGGATTGTCCGGTCTTCGAGGGCTTGTATGAATATGCGGTGCTCGCCTGTGGTGCTACACTGGTGGCCGCAAAGCTCATACTGGCGGGTGAAGTTGACGCAGCGTTCAATCCATCCGGTGGCTATCATCACGCAGGCCCTGAGAAAGCCAGCGGCTTTTGCTATATCAATGATGTGGCCCTTGCATGTACGGTGCTTGCAGAGGCCGGAAAAAAAGTCTTATATCTTGATGTGGATGTTCATCACGGCGATGGCGTTGCATACGCGTTTTATGACCGCAGTGATGTAATGACAATATCGTTTCATCAGGACCCGAGGACACTCTTTCCCGGAACGGGTTTCGTAGATGAAATCGGAACAGGAGCCGGAAAAGGTTATTGTGTTAACGTTCCTCTTCCAATCGGCACTTATGACCAGGCTTATATGAAAGCATTTGAAGCGATTGTACCGCCGTTGGCCTCTGCATATAAGCCGGACATAATTGTTTTTGAGCTTGGTGCCGATGCCCTCGCCGGTGACCCGCTTGCGAATTTGCGATTGACTAACAATGTTTATGCTGAGGTTGTCAGGCACTTATTGAGTTTTGAAAAGCCTATCCTTATGACAGGTGGCGGCGGTTACAATATTGAAAATACTGTCAGAGCCTGGGCGCTCGCCTGGAGTGTCTTGTGTGGTGCTGACATTGGCAATGGTAATAGTCCTGCTCTCGGCGGCGTTATGCTTGAGAGTACCGATTGGCAAGGGGGCCTGCGCGATAGAACGCTTGCGGTAAGTAGTCAACAGCGGGATGCAGTGATGCCCGCAATAGAAGCAACGATAGAGGCCATTAAAGCGAACGTCTTTCCGATTCACGGGCTGTGACCATCAATTGCGGGACACTTCATTTCACAGGCCATACAGGGGCTACGGTTTTGCCGTATACTTCATTTAGCACCTGTGCCAGACCCGTATATATTGCTGAAAGCCCGCAGATGATTCCTTCATAGCCGGCGATGTGTTTTATTGTAGTGCTGCCCGTATAGTCCCCAACAGCCAGGAGAAAGAACAGTAAAGCTAATGTCCCGAATACAAGTTGCAGCGCCTTGTTAAGCTTCAATGTGCCGACGAACATAACAGCGGTAAATAAACCCCACATAAACAGATATGCCGCCATAGCGCAGGATTCGTTAGCGTCTCCCCAGCCGATTTTTTGTGCGACTATTAGCCAGACCAAAGAGAGCCAGAAAAGGCCATAGGAGGTAAATGCGGTTGTGCCGAACGTATTGTTTTTCTTCCATTCCATTACCCCTGCGATAATTTGAGCGATGCCGCCATAGAAAATCCCCATCGCTAAAATCATTGTCCCCAATTTAAAAAAGCCGGCATTATGCAGATTCAGCAGTACTGTTGTCATACCGAATCCCATCAAACCAAGCGGTGCGGGGTTGGCTGTGGTGTCCTTTATCTTTATCACGTCCTCTGATATCGGCTTTTCCATAGTAACTCCCTTCATTAAAAAACAGGCCGGATTAAGAATCTGTCGATGTACGTTTGGCCCTTAGGCATTCGGACTTACTTGCCGCGGCCCTTCACAAGAACCGCAACCACGCTCGGGTCGGCCAGGGTGGTGATGTCGCCGAGATTCGAGATATCGCCCTCGGCAATCTTACGGAGGATTCGCCGCATAATCTTGCCTGAGCGTGTTTTCGGAAGCGAAGGAGCAAACTGGATTACTTCGGGCATAGCAATAGGTCCGATTTCCTTTCGCACGTGCATAATGAGTTCCTTCTTCAACTCATCACTTTCGTGGACGCCGTCTTTAAGCGTAACGAAGGCGTAAAGCGATTGTCCCTTGATTTCGTGAGGCATCGGCGTGACCGCGGCCTCGGCAACTTTGGGATGGCTGACAAGGGCGCTTTCGACCTCAGCGGTCCCGATGCGGTGGCCGGAAACATTGACCACATCGTCGATTCTGCCCATTAACCAGTAGTCGCTGTCCTCATCGATTCGACAGCCGTCACCAGTGAAGTAAACGTTGTCAAACAATGTAAAATATGTATCTATAAATCTTTCGTGGTCTCCCCACATCGTCTTCATTATTCCTGGCCACGGCCGGCATATGCACAGCTTGCCGCCTTCATTTACACCGCATTTGGTTCCGTCATCTCGCAGAACAACGGGGTCAACGCCGAAGAATGGCCGGTTCGCACTGCCTGGCTTTAATGTATGAGCTCCCGGCAACGGCGTGATTAAAATGCCGCCGGTCTCAGTTTGCCACCAGGTATCAACTATCGGACACCGATTACGGCCAATCTTTTCATAGTACCATATCCACGCTTCAGGATTTATCGGCTCACCGACAGTTCCGAGAACTCTCAGCGAATTGAGCTTGTATTTGGCGGGCAATTCATCGCCGAGCCGCATCAGAGCGCGAATAGCCGTCGGTGCTGTATAAAAAACCGTGACGCCGAACTTGTCGCAAATCTGCCAGAACCGTCCGCCGTCGGGATAAGTGGGAATCCCTTCAAACATAAGGGATGTTGCGCCGTTTGCAAGCGGGCCATAGACAATGTAGCTGTGTCCGGTTACCCAGCCGATGTCGGCGGTGCACCAGTAAATGTCATCATCGTGAATATTGAAAATGACTTTGTGGCTGAAAGTAACCTCCACTAAGTACCCGCCCGCAGTATGGACAACCCCCTTGGGCTTGCCGGTCGAACCGGAGGTGTAAAGAATAAATAACGGCTCCTCCGCCTTCATACGCTCTGGTTCGCATTTGCTGTCGGCCTTTGCCATTACATCGTGATACCATACGTCCCTGCCGGCTTTCATATCGCACGGGTCGTCGCTGGTCTTGACGACGATGACATTCTCTATCGTCGGCGTCTTTTTTAATGCTTCATCAGCAGTGGTTTTGAGCATAATATGCTTGCCGCCGCGAAATGAAACATTGGAAGTGATAAGCATTTTACACTCAGAGTCGTTGATGCGCCCCTGCAGCGAATCAGCGCTGAAGCCGCCAAAGACAACTGAGTGAATCGCACCGATACGGGCACAGGCAAGCATTGCTATTGGAAGTTCGGGGACCATCGGCAGATAAATGGCCACGCGGTCTCCCTTCTTTATACCTTTCGACTTCAGCACGTTTGCAAATTTGCAGACTTCCTTATGGAGCTCTTCGTATGTAAATTTCCTGACCGCACTATCCGCCTCGCCTTGCCAAACAAGTGCGGTTTTCTTCGCAGTTGGTGTTCCGAGATGGCGGTCCAGGCAGTTATATGAAACATTCAGTTCGCCGTCGGCAAACCAGCTATGCTCAATCTTTCGGCTCTTCGTGTCCCACGTATACTCGAGACTCTTGGTTGGTTTTTTGAACCAGCTAATGGTCTTTGCCTGTTCTAACCAGAAGCCGTCGGGGTCGTTAATCGACCTTTCCCACATCTGCTGGTATTTCTTCACGCTGGTTATATAAGCGTTTTTCTTGACCGACGCCGGTGGCGGAAACGTCCGCTTCTCTGTCATAAGAGAATCAATGCTCTTCTGTTCTTTTCCCATAGTGCTCTTTTTTGTCGAAAGTTATTGATATTTTCTGTTTCTGCGGTTTTGATGTAAAAAAATCAGAATTTATACTTCATGCTTAATTTGCAATACGTTATCTCATGTCTTCTGCTGACAGAGTCATCCATTGTTATCTGCTCATAAATTCCGGGGGCAAAGGTGAGATTTTTGGTGACATTGAATTTTGTCGCCATACCAAAAGTGGCGTATGACCAGTCATGTGCGGCACCTTCAATTCCATCCGTGTAGGCAATTTCCGATGTCAATTGCAATGGGTTTGGAAGCTCATTTACTTTCAGGTCGTAACCGAGTCCGAACCGATGGACCCAGCCGGTAATGTAACTGTATTTGAAGTCATGCATCGCCGGATATTCGTAATGTACAATGTAATACGGGTAAAGACCGCCTGGCATAATTTTAGGCCATGAAAAGGCAAATATCCACTCGTACAGGGTTTTTGATTTATCTCTCGCTAACCCGTAGTAATGCTTATACGTCATGCTGATGTCGGTATTCATAGCGAACGGCGTATCTTCAAAAAGCTTGGTTTTGTAATAGGGCGTGTAATCGAATCTCTGCTTGTCGACATACCCGCTGCCGATGGCGTTGCGGTGCGTAACATTTATGCCAAAGCCGGTGCCGTAAAGGTCGACGTCGATGGAGTTAAACAAACCTCCTTGTTGGCCGTAGCTTTCAAAGCCCTTGGTCATATACTTACTCATGTAAGTTATATCGTAGGTAAACCCCAACTTTTTTTCCGGGGAGTTACTTTCCGATGTTCCGGCAAAACCGGCTGTGCTGAGTACCAGGACAATAATTACTGAAACTCCTTTTTTCATTTTCATAATATTTTCTCCTTAAACAGTTTTTATATGGGTTTCGGAATCTTGCACAACACTTCCTGGCGCCGAGAGAAATGCCTTATTTTTTGTCCCGACTCTGACACTCCACTTTGTATCGGCTAAGAAGCCCTTACCCTCATCTACTTAAGTAAGCCCAATGTTACACGATAGCATCAGTATTTTTTGCCGTAATTTTGTGGTATTATGTGGATAAGATGGAGGCAGTTCAAGCAAAGCCAGGGGAGTTTTGTGAATAATAGTGCCCAAATGTTACTGAAACGAACATTTTATGCTGAATTTTTAACGGTTTCGACGGTCTTTTCTGGGATTCCATATAGTGGCTGGGCCGATTATTGTTTGACCCGACTGCGCCTAAAATGGGGTAGGCGGCTGCTGTCCGCAGGTGTGAAAGTTTTTTCCTGTTTATTATTTTTCGGTCGTGTTCAGTTCTGATTCGTTAGGTTCAGCTGGTTTGTTCGGCTCAGAGGTTTCGGCCACAGGAGCCTTTGCTTTGCTGCTCTCCAGAAGCCAGCCGATAGCTTGTTGTGGGGTTTGCTTACTGTCTTCGGAGGATACTAACTTGTTGACCATGTTGCACCACCAGGATACATAGGAAATGTTGGTCTGCTGAACCTCAGTGTCAAAACCAATCTCTTTTGCAAAGGTGTTTTTTGTGATTGGTGTGGTCATAAGCAGGAGACTGGCGAAGCTCCAGACAAGAAAGCCCGCCAAAAACCCGAAAAGCCCGGCTCCGACAACATCAACTATTTTGGGGAATGGAATGCTGAATTGGCCGGTGATGAATGTGTATGATACCCCGTGCAAAATCAAAAAGCACGCTACCGCAGTAGCTAATACCGTTAGTGTCTTGCTGTACGCTGCACTGCCAGTGGGAATAATATCTGAAACCACCGGGCCTAATAGAACAGCTAAATAGACGGAAATTATGATGTTGAAACCAAGAGTCCATATCTCATAAAAGCCCTTTTTGATTGCAAAGCATGCAAACAGCCCACTGAACAATATGCTCATCCAGAACACCATCTTTATCCTGCTACTCTTTTTAGCTCTTCAAGGCTTGTTATGCCGTCGACGACCTTTTTTAATCCCTCTTTTTGCAGGCTTGACCTGCCTTTTTTGTCACCCTCAGTTCGCATCTCGGCTATCAGCGATTCATTATTGGCTACGGCGGCTTTTAGTTTGTCATCGAACAGCCAGATATCACAAATTGCCATTCTTCCCCGATACCCTGTTCCAGAGCATGCATCGCAGCCCTGGGCCTGGAAAATGTTTGTATAGTTTATTTGTTGTTTTTGGAACTCGTGGATTTGGCTTGGAGTCAGTTGCGCCCGTACCTTACACTTATCGCAGAGTTTGCGAAGAAGTCGTTGCGAAAGGAGCAGTCTTAGTCCCGATGATATAAGCAGAGTCGATACCCCCAAATCCATCAGTCGCACCAGGGCCGAAGCATTGCTGTTGCTGTGTATCGTGGCCATAACCAGATGACCTGTCTGAGAGGCCCGAAGAGCGATGCTTGCCGTTTCTTCATCGCGTATCTCGCCCACGCAGATAACGTCGGGGTCCTGTCTGAGGATACTGCGGAGCGAATTTGCAAAGGTGATGTCTGCTTTGGGATTGATTTCAATTTGGCTGCAGTTTGGCAGCACGCATTCGATGGGGTCTTCTACCGTGATGACATTGCGGGTAAAGAAGTCGATTTCGTTCAGCGTGGCATACAGGGTGCTGGTCTTGCCGCTGCCGGTGGGCCCGCACAAAAGCAGCATCCCCGACGGTTTGCTTATTGCCTCTGCGATAATCTTCTGCTGCTTTTGTGTGAATCCGATGCTTGCCAGGGTGTATGTTCCCGCTTTTCGGTTTAATATCCTGACCGACAGTTTTTCGCCGCTGACCGCGCCGGCGCTTGCCACCCGGAATGAGGCGGTGCCCTCGGCTGTTTTTGCCGTAAATGCGCCATCCTGAGGTCTTCGTCTCTCGGAGATATCCATACCGGAAACGGCCTTGATGCTGTTTATAACTGCTTGGCAGGTGTTGGCTTCCACCTTATCGACTATTCTTAATACTCCGTCGACCCGCAGTCTGATTGTGTATGTGGAAATATCCTTTGGGTCGATAAGTATGTCGCTGGCGTCGTTCCTAAGGGCGTCAAAGATAACTCGCTTGGTCAGGTCTAAAATTTTGCTGTCGTGGCTTTTACTTCTGTCGTGGCTGTATATCTCGTAAATGTTTCTGCCTGAGGAATCGAGCAGCATTATAGTTGAGTCCTCTTTGGCCTTGACAAAATGTACCGCTCTCAGCTTTTCTATTAGGGTTTCTATCTGTGTCTTTAACGTTTCAGCAAAAGTTAGGCCGCTGGCAGCTGATTTTCTTACCGAGTCAATTATTATTAGTCCGCCTAAAACTACAGGCCCTGCGATGAGCGTCGCCAGATTAGCTATCCCTTTATAGTTCTTGGGCACTAACAGGCTGAACTGGACCCGTTGAACAAGGTATAGACACAGGTATACCCATCCTATAAGCAATATGAGTTTGACCGGATTAAAAGGAAGCATTACCGCCTGCAGCGGCGAGGATAGCTCCGGACGGGGCAAGGTTGAAAGGAAATTTATAAAGGTCAATATTTGCATAAAACTATCCTTGCTGCAAATACAAAAGATTAAACGTCATAATGTTTCAGGTTAATCTATTTATCCGTTATTTGCAAGTCAAAAAGCGGATGGGGCAAGTTTACACAACCTCCCGTTGACACAAGGGTTAGCGAAAATTATAAACGGTTTGCTATATGACAGATACCATTTAGCGTATACCTGCGGCATTTGTCAACCGCTGTTTTTGCCATCTGGTTGAGGGATAACTTGACAACCTCGATTGGACAGCTATATTAGCGGTAGGATATGGAGAACCAATAGTAGCGGAAGGATATATGGCCAAAATAATACTGCCCGATGGCAGCATATTGCAAACTGCCGACGGCACAACTGCAGCGCAGGTGGCTCAACGGATAGGGCCGGCGCTGGCAAAGGCTGCTGTGGCGGCAAAGCTAAATGGGCAGTTGATGGACTTATCCACGCCTTTGAACGGTGATGTCGCCGTTCAAATCATCACGCTAAAGGACAAAGAAGGGCTCGAGGTATTGCGCCATAGTTGTGCGCACATAATGGCCGAGGCAATTTGCAGTATCTGGCCGCCCGCAAAGCTGGTCTATGGCCCAACCGTCGAAGACGGGTTCTACTATGATATTGACCTCGATGAGCCGATTCGGCCGACTGATTTTGAACGAATCGAAGAAAAAATGCGCCAAATCATCAAGGCCGACAAACCCTTCATCCGCAGGCAGTTCACCCGCCAGGAAGCCTTGGCAAAATTGGCCTCTGACAAGTATAAGACCGACAATATAAACCGCACCGATAGCGCCGTCATTAGTTTTTATTCTCACGGGGACGGTTTCGAAGATTTGTGCCGTGGCCCGCATCTGCCCAGCACCGGCAGGGTTCCAGCCTTTAAGATTATGTCTGTAGCTGGCGCATATTGGCACGGTGACCCCACGCAAAAGATGCTTCAGCGGGTTTACGGCACTGCCTGGCCGACTAAAAAAGACCTTGATGAGTATCTGCAGATACTGGAAGAGGCACAAAGACGAGACCATCGCGTTCTTGGCAGGCAATTGGATTTATTTGGTTTCAACGAGGCTGGGCCTGGTTTTGCGTTCATTCATCCTAATGGGATGATTGTATGGAATGCAATCGTGGATTATTGGCGGAGCGTCCACGATAGATATGAGTATCAGGAAATTAAAACGCCGATAATCTTAAACAAACAGCTCTGGCTCAGAAGCGGCCACTGGGAGCATTATAAAGAAAATATGTATTTTAGTGAGATTGATGATATTGAATATGCTGTCAAGCCGATGAACTGTCCCGGAGGCTGCCTCGTTTATAACTCTCGGCAGCACTCCTATCGTGAGTTCCCGATGCGGATTGCCGAGCTTGGCCTTGTACATCGACACGAAGCCAGCGGTGTTATGCACGGCCTTTTCAGAGTAAGGCAGTTCACTCAGGATGATGCTCATATCTTTTGTACTCCTGAACAGATAGAATCTGAGGTGGTAGGTGTGATTAATTTGATTTTTGAAATCTATAAAACCTTCGGGTTTGAGGATGTTCGTATTGAGCTTTCGACAAAACCGGAAAATCACATTGGCTCAGATGAGATATGGGAAGTTTCAACTGAGGTTCTCAAGAAGGCTTTGAGGTCAAAGAATATTGATTACAAGATTAATGAAGGCGAAGGTGCGTTTTACGGACCAAAGATAGACTTTCACATAAAGGATTGTTTGAAGAGATCCTGGCAGCTTGGGACTATTCAATTGGATTTTTCGATGCCTGAACGTTTTGGACTCGTGTACACTGACAAAGACAATACTGAAAAAACACCGGTTATGATTCACCGTGCAGTATTGGGTTCTTTTGAAAGGTTTTTTGGAATATTGACCGAACATTATGGCGGCAGTTTCCCGTTGTGGCTTTCGCCTGAGCAGGTCAGGATTCTTACCATTAGCGAGAAAAGCAACGATTACGCACTGGCGGTTGAAAAGAAATTAAAGGATGCTCGACTTCGCTGCAGTTGTGATTTGTCCGACGAAAAAGTAAATGCCAAAATCGCAAGAGCCCACAGCGAAAAGGTTCCTTTGATGTTGGTTCTTGGCCCCAAAGAGGCTCAGTCAAATACCGTCAATCTCAGAATCCGCGGTGTTGGACAAACCAAATCAATCGACCTCGACCAGTTTTTAACTGTTGCAGAACAAAAAATTGCTGGTAAAAAAATAGATTTGGATTTTTAGGCTGGGAGGTTAATACTCTATAACCAATTTAGAAAGGTAAGGTGGTGTACAATCGACAAAAAAGGTTTAAGGATAAATGAAAAGATTCGAGCCGGTTTGGTTCGGCTGATTGACGAATCCAATACTCAAGTAGGAGTTATAAATAAAACAGAGGCGATTAATCTTGCTCGCGAAGCAGGTTTGGACCTTGTGGAGGTTGCTCCGACGAGCGACCCGCCCGTTTGCCGCATAATGGATTATGGCAAGTGGCTCTATCAGCAAAAACGCAAGATTCGCGAGTCGCATAAGAAAAGCCACCACCACGCCAGCTTAAAGGAAATCAGGCTCACGCCGGAAATCGACCCCCATGACCTCGATATAAAGCTCAATCACGCCCGCGAATTCGTCGGAAAAGGGCACAAGGTGCAATTCACTGTGGTTTTCCGCGGCCGTCAAATGTTGCACCAGGATAGGGGTTATGAAATACTCAACCGTATTACTGAATCGCTGGCAGACATAGCAAAGGTTGAAAGCCAGGGCAAAATGGCACACAGACGATTGGCGCTATTAGTGGTGCCGAAATAGCTTGTTTAGTTACCGGCTTTACCTGTTATTGAAAAGCCTGTGTCACACAAAAACAGAGCCGGCAGTGTAAACGACCAGCCACTGCCAAATGGTGAACATTTATCTTGAGCGGATTTATACTGAGTAGAGTCGAAGGAGTAAATAGTAAATAATAAATCGATTTGTTCCTATTGGCTTTGGTAATAGCGGCCGTCGGTCTCCAGCCAGTGACTGGCAAATTCAGCAAAATCAGACAGGTTTACAATGCCGTCATTGTATAAATCGGCTTCTAAACCCTCCTCTTCCAACAGCCATTGTTCTGTGAATATCGCCATGTCATTATAATCGACTATGTAATCTATCGGCTCGAAGTCGCCGGCAATCGGCGAAAGCCGCTCAAAGGCAAGAGCATAGCTTCGGTTATTTTTAGTTGTGGTATTTTTCACGACCGCTTTGTATACGCCGTCGCTGGGCAAAAGCAAATCAACCTTTTCCAGATTATTATTGGCATCGGTTTCGCTGAATATGGTTTGGTCGTTGGGGTCTTTGATTGTCAGGTCGAGATAGAATTTCGGGGTTTCCTCGGTGTAATTGCTGTCTATAAGTCGGTTCCATGTTACCGTCAGCACAAGACGCTCGTTTTTTTTACCGTAGATTCGATAAGAATCTTCCTCGTTCGAGTCGGTCATAGTGACATATGCCCAGCCTTTTTCCTGTGTTGTCTCTTCGCCTTTGGTAATAGCATCTGTGTTCAGTGTTTGATATGCTCTTAGCGCATCGAGTCTGCCGTAGCCGCGGTCGTGGTGCCACGTATTGTTGGGGTCTGCAGGATTGGTTGAGTTGCCGGATTTGTCTTTGATATTCGGAAACGTTGAGTTGACGATGACGGCTCTTATGACTTCATTGTGCCCGTCATTGGGGTCGTTGCTGTCGTCAGCCAGACCCAGTAGAAGCGCTGCTACACCCGCCGTATGTGGTACCGACAGGCTTGTTTCGCCGTTGAGCGAACCCCAGTAAATCCAGTTAGGGTCGGTCCAGCTGTTGTTATTGGGGGTCGTTGGGACTGTTTGTCTTTGTGCTGGAGCGACCACATCCGGCTTGCGTCTGCCATCGGATGTAGGGCCTGAGCCACTCTTTTTGCCGACCTTGTCATAGATTTCCGGCGTGGTAACGATGAGTCCACCCGTTGTTATGCCGTTATAAGCATCGCCGTGCACATTTACATCCGAGCCGCTGTTACCCGCAGCGTTGGCAAAAACCACGTTGTACTGACAAGCGTAGTAATCGTACATCTTCGTCCAGTAGCTTTGTCCGTCTGGGTCTATGCCATCAAACACAAAACCGGTCATGATGACGCGACAATTGTGATCCGTGATAAGTTCGTCAAGTGCAGTTATTAAATTGGCGGGCGAAATTGTCCAATTGTCGTTGATTACCCTCGCACTGTGGATGTTAACACCAGGCGCGACTCCTGTATCATTCGGATGGGCGGCTCCCCCTCTGCTTGCGGCGATTCCTGCCATCCAGGTATCGTGGTCGAAAACGGATACTCCATAGCCGGTAAAATCATGGTTGAATGCCCGGCTTTGCCCGTTGGCATCCTTGAAAGCCTCGTGTGTTGTAAGGATATTGCGTGCGCCAATCAGGCCGATGTTGACGCCCTCACCTGTTTCGCCGAGCTCGTGTACAGCCTTGGCGTTTGAGCCGTCCTCCGCCGTTGATTCTGCTAAGCCGTGCGCTTTGGGCATAAGTGTATGCGGACACAATGCTGCGCCGGCGATTATGAAAAATACCGTTCTCCAGATGTATCTTTGCACATCACCCTCCGGTTACGAATGGGGATTTCTCAGAACACTGCATTGTACCAGATTTTTAGCTGATTTTCAAGAAAAATCCGCGTTCTCGACTTAGGGTTTAAAAGGTTTCCGAGTAGGCAGCTGTATTTGCAGCCCCATTTCGGGATTTGTCGAAATTTCGTGGATTTTTCCTGCCTTACACTCAAGTCAAATTGTGGTATAATACTATAGATTCTGAGAAAACCCCAAGCGGAGGAGTTTAAAAGGAGGTAACCAAGGAAGGGAGGAGAGAAAATGAAAACGAAAATCAAAATAGTAATCACGGCACTAATATTGCTCTGTGCTTGTCCACTTCAAGCTGAGGTCTGGACAAGCGACTATTACGAAATCGTAGCTTTTAAAGAAGCGGTAAGAGAAGATCGCCCACCTTCTTTATGAGAGGAGAGATGAAAATGTTCCCCGGAAAGAAACTTTTTGCAACCTCTCACAATATCATAGCCTATTAGCGCTAGGTGGTATTGCCACCTACTGAAATTTCCCCCGCCCCTCGTAGCGCAGCTTTTAACCCTGAGCGCAGTCGAATGGGGAAGTTTACCCGCCGTCCGTGTGGAGGGTTTACCCGCCTCCGGCAAATTCTTCTGACGACATACGATATACGCAATACGTAACGAGCTGCGCAACCGCAACCGAACAATTCACAAATCCCCCAATTCACTACTCTCCTGCTCCCCCTGAACCCTGTCCCCCCGTTCCCTACCCCCCTCCACCGCCCTCCCCTCCTCGTTCTGCCGCCGCCTCTCTTGCCTCGAATCTTTTTATATCCATAATATCCTTAGTTTTGCTGGCTATCTGTCTTCTGCCCTCTGTCATCCGTCCTCTGCCTTCAGTCTTTATGTCCTTTTGCTCTTATGCCTTTTTGTCTGTGGTCTTGTGTCTGGCGTCTGGAGTCTGCGCGCTGCTGCGCAAATTCGCGCAAGGGGGTACTTCAAACACTGCTCAAAACGCGCCAATTTTGTACAATTTTTGCAAATTTTTTGAAATTTTTACGAATTTTTGCAAATTTCTTACAATTTTTTGCATTTTTTTCACTCAACTTGCGCGTTTGATGCGAACTTTTATCCGCCTCAGGCGGATTGATGCGAAGTGAAAGCTCTTAAGCAGAATACAAAAATACTGGAGACGAAGGGAATTGAACCCTCATTTCCGCGATGCGACCGCGGCGTGCTCCCGTTACACCACGTCCCCAGAAAACTGGTTCTGAGAACCTTTTATTTTAGCCGGTCGTGCTTCCACACCGCCGGCGTTTTGTTATTCATCGCGGACTTTTTTCGCTGCTGCTTCTACCCGGTAAACAGTGTCTTTACCGCACTTTTTGCAGCGGATTGGCACCGGCCCCTTGGACGTCGAGTCTTTTTCCAGCGCCAGTTCCTGATACTCTTTCTCGCTCATTTTATACGTAGCGTTACATTCCGGATTGCGGCACTTCATCTGGATGGTCGCGTTGGCTGGGGCGCCGCCGGTGCCTCCGCCGCCTTTGGTGTTCATGTAGGTTATCGCGGCGGCGGCAACCAAACAGACCACAATGACGGCGCTCATAACCGACTTTTTCTTACTCTCTTCCATATCTAAGGCCTCCAAAATCGTTAAAAAACCATACCAATGTTTTATGTTTGGTACCTTACCAATTGTTATGTTGTTTGTCAAACGTCTTTTTCAGGCGCAAATTGACCAGATGTCTTTTTAGCATTGTGGTTTCTCAGGGTGCTCTTTGCAGAATCTTGGCGGGTTCCTCGGGAAAGCCGGTGCGGCCGGATAGATAAGCCGACTCGATAACAGCCATATTTCTTAGATTATCTCTGCCGCTGCTGCTGAGCTTGTTTTTGTCGGGCGATAGTATACTCAGAGCGAAGTTTTCCAGGGATTTTGTCATCAGGATAAATCGGTCGTCGTTGTATTCGGATTGCTCAGTGATATTGTCGTGAGAATCGCTGACGGTAAAGTGGGTGCTGTCGGTCGTTAGAATTTTATCTTTTCCGTAAACTTTCAGATATTTCCGTTCGGGGCCGAAGGCCCTGCTGGCAATCAGGTTTGCGAAGGTGGAGTCGGTGAATTTCATCGCCAAAACGGCGGTATCTTCTGTAAGGTAAAGTCGCTGTTGTTTGTCGCCGGCGGTGTTGGTGTTTAGGGCGTAAACCTGCTGGGGGACGCCAAAAGTCGTAGTTATCTGATTGATTAACTCGAAGCAATCTCGCAGGAGGACGCCGCCGCCAGCCAGTTTTGGGTCGCTCTGCCAGGCGGGATAAGGCCAATTGCCGGTGGTGCAAACAGCGGTTATCAGGAAGATTTGTTCGATTCGGCCCTGTTGCAGGAACTCCCGCAGGGCAATGAAGCTGCGGGCGAAGGGGCTTGTGTTGGCGACGGCGAATTTTATGTTTTCGTTTTCAGCAAGCTGGACAAATTCGACGGCTTCTTCGAAATTTCTGGCCAGCGGGGGGAGCTTAAATACGTTGAATTTCTTTTTCATTGCGGTTTTGACGTGTTTATCGCAACTGTACAAGCCGGCGGCGACAAGCAGGCAATCGAACTGGTTCTGGATTATGAGCTGACGGTAATCGTCGTAAGAAGCACATTTGTATTTGTAAGCTGTTGATTCAGCGAGGGTTGTGTCTGTGTCGGCGACAGCAGCGATTTCGAAATAGCCGGTTTTGCTCGCTGCATCGAGCAAAAGTTGCCCATCGTCATCGAGGCCGAGCACCGCAGTTTTTAACTTATTTTCGCCCATATTTTAGTATGATAGAGAAAATCCGCCAATAGCTCCAATGTTTTTTGGCGGCGAAGAATTTGTGACTTGAAGTGTCCTGAATTGTGAGAAGGGGGTGATTTTTAGGGGGTAAAACAGGTTCGACACGCTCACCATTTTGGGCAAGATGGGCAAGGTGGACAGGATAAAAGTTCGCATCAAACGCGCAAGTTGGGCGAAAAAAATGCAAAAAATTGTAAAAAATTTGCAAAAATTTCAAGAAATTGGTGCGTTTTGGACAGCGATTGAAGTACCCCCTTGCGCGAATTTGCGCGCAGCGCGCGCAGACTCCAGACGCCAGACACAAGACCACAGACAAAAAGGCATAAGAGCAAAAGGACATAAAGACTGAAGGCAGAGGACGGATGACAGAGGGCAGAAGACAGATAGCCAGCAAAACTAAGGATATTATGGATATAAAAAGATTCGAGGCAAGAGAGGCGGCGGCAGAACGAGGAGGGGAGGGCGACGAGAAGAAAATTAAAAATCAAAATGCAAAAATAAAAAATGTGGAGCCGCTTCGCGGGGGATATTTTCGATTCAAGCTCCAGCACAGGAGAGATTTCAGTGGGTTGCAATACCACCTGGCGGCAGAAAGTATATTAGTATATGCATACATACTAATGTAGTGCTTTAATGCTCGCGGTGTTGTGGGATGTGGATTGTCCTTCGATATACTCAGGATAAACTCAGTCGAATGGGGCTGAGGGAAATTGTCTCGGGCAAGGGCATGTATCCTCCCGCCGAAATAGCTACAAAATCGTTACCCTCTGGCACTGTCGTCTGGCCTGCCCAATTGTCGCCTCAGCCGAAAAACGGTGGATGACCTCTTTATTTCGTTTCTTATTTTATCTCTGGTGGATACAAATATACTATTCTGTATCTTGGAATTTGAAGTATATCAAAACCAATAATATGAAGTTCCTTTTTCTCCAGTAATATCTCATTCATCCTGTCAAGTGGAAAAATTTGTCTATATACTATCGGTTCTTTGATGCTTAATGAAGAATATTCTTTTTTGATTTGTTCCAGTGATGTCCAATTGCCAACAGAAAGAGTCACGGTATCCAGCCATCTTGTTATCTTGGGAACAAGTTCCATAACATCGAGCACCTGCGTTTTATTAGGATAAACAAGCATAAAAACATCATCTGTCAAATCGGCGTCGTCGGGCATGGTGTGATATATGCGAAGTGAATTAATACCGGGATTTTTTGTTATTAAATCCAAATCTGCCTGCGAAAGAGCGGTTTTTTCAAGGCGGCCCAAGTCCTTAATATTTTCAGATGCCGGGCCCCATATTTTTTTCTGCTTTTCATAAGAATACGCTCCTATATCGTTAAAAATAAACCCGCCGGTACCGTCCAATGAAGCATGTTCTGAATTGGGATAGTAACTAAAAGCTCCTTCGGCCGGGATATAAAACTTTTCAAATAAAATTTTTACATAGTCTTCTATTAGTCGTTTCGCGTTTTGCCTGCTTTCGTTCGAAGCATCTTTCCACAGGTAACGCAAGAGCATCTTTATGCCTTTACTCATTTCCAGATTCCAGGCGTGCCATTCGGAAAGGTCATCGTCAGCGGGAAGAGGCTTTTTTAGATAGTCGATAGTAGTTTCAAAAATTTTATCTTTATGTTTTAGAGGGAACGATTCGTGAATATTGTTTCCGTTTTTATCAACAAATAATTTAATGATTGATGCAGTGTTGTTTAAATCAATTTTCATCAGCCGACCGTTTTTGGCGGACTTTGGGCCCCAATATCCAGTTGTACTGTCCTGATTATTATAAAACCATTTAAGCAATGCTGTTTTAAAATCGTCAGAAAAATTATATAGATTATTTCGAGCGATAACGCCTTCATCATTCCAGTTACTGGCCAGGCTCCTGGCAAAAACAAAGGTTGTTTCAGGAAACCGTGACCCAAACCATCCAATATAGGAAACATCATCCAAGAATTCATAGAGTTTCTCCGGGGTATTAATCCTGTCGAGATATTTTAGCGGGTATTTTAGTTTTAGAGGAACGCCCATTTTTTTTGCCAATTCATCGAGATGTGCGATGACATTTTCTGTGGGTTCATTAAAAGTGCAGTACGGAAAGGAATCATCCATAAAGGCACCCGTTTTCGGGTTTTGAAGATTCAAATAAAAATTCATCTTTTCCTGGTCATCCTTAAATTCAGGCACCTTGATTAGATTCTCTTTATTCAGTAATTGAGAATGAAAGCGTGAGAGCGTTGAAATCGCTTTTATATAACGGCCTTTATCCAGATAATAGATAAAACCCATCATCTTAAATTCAAATTCTCCCATGTAATAGCCCTCTTCCTGAAGGACTTTATTCATTCTAAAAAGGTCTTTTGCTTGGGTTCGAATTCTATTTTTTACAAAAAGTCCAATTATTGGAAAAGAAAGCAGGACTATTAGTAAAAGAAGGATTGATTTTTTGCATTTCATATTTTTCGTATTTTCAATATTTCAGGCACGTCCTATTATTTATAGCAAATCGGAAGGTACTGTCAATAATCTTTCGCACATTTTTGTATAAGCTCTTAATTTGGTCATAATCCAATCCTCTCACCCCTTAAGGGGTGAATTTTTTTTGGCTTATCAAGCCACCACCGCTTAAACGCATCTCGTGAAGCGTAATACCTAAGATACTTAGGTATTCTTTTTATAAATACGAAGTCCTAATACCTAAATCCTAAACTCTAAACAAATACTAATTACCAAAGCACAAAATTCAAAACGAAGTTGTGGGGCGGTATTTCGTATAGCGAGAAAATAAAAATTGTCATATACGTAAAGCGCGTACGCGCTTTACGTACGAGCATTTTATAAACGTAAGGGTTTTTTAGTGAGGGGGTTGTGAATCGTGGCTCGTCACTCGGCCCACGTGACTCGAGAGCAGACGGCGGAGGACAATGGTTAGCGTACAGCGGGCAGCGGATAGCGGATAGGACGACGGAGGGCGGAAGACGGACGACAGAGGACAATGGTTAGCGTACAGCGGGCAGCGTATAGCGGATAGGACGACGGATGATGGAGGACGGAAGACGGACGACAGAAGACGAGCCTTGTCGAAGTGGACTTAGCCACGCTCGCCTCTCGGCGAAGCCGAGGGCCTAACGGCGGAGTCGAATGGGGCTGAGGGCTTTCTGCTCAGAATTCACTGAAACGCTGCGGCAACCGTTTGTTAGGCGACATCGTTTCTCCCTGTGTTCGCGGCCATCGCCTGTAGCTGGATCAGCATGAGCCATGTGCTCAGCCAGTTAATTTAATGCTCAACCTTGAACTCCAAACTGCCTTTCCTGATTTCGATGACTTTATCACCGTTTACTGTGAGTGTAACTGCATCACCCTTCTTGAACTGGTTTATTGAGATGCTTCGTCCTTGCTCGTCCACAACATTTGTCTCCTGTTGAATTGGAAACTTGTAAATTGAATCCATCATTTCTTCAACACGCACAAAATCTTTGGAGACTTCCAGAACAGTGCCTGCGATCAGAAAAGTGCCCGTTGCCTCTATTGCTTGAGAGAATGCACGTATATCGCTTTCATGCATCCTAATCTTTCCCGACTGTTCTAGTTCCACAGGGAACTCCTCGCCTGTCTGTAGATTGATGATTTTTGCCGAGGTGTCGCCTCTGCTTTTATTTTCGGACATAGACTCTGGTGGCGAAGAGCATGATGTCTGTAGCAGGACAAGAATAGCTGTGACGGCAACAAACGCTTTTATATGCTCTGCTTTCATTTGTGTTCCTTTTGTTAAGTTGTTTAGCACATTCACGGATGTGCCTAACGATAACTATACAGTCTATATAAAACGGGAAACGCAGGGTGTTTCTGCCAGTATAAGAAGTTTCCGATGCTTGTTCAATCCTCGTCCAATCTCTGGTGTTTCAACGAATTACGTCCTTTCGTCCCTTCCGGCTTATACAGTC
Source organism: uncultured Planctomycetota bacterium (assembly GCA_963827315.1). Lineage (GTDB taxonomy): Bacteria > Planctomycetota > Phycisphaerae > Sedimentisphaerales > Anaerobacaceae > CAVXEF01. Next base: position 173,682 of record CAWHAL010000004.1, read on the forward strand.
TGCATAAACCCGTTTACAGCACCGCCATGACGGGTATTGCCGGGTTGGCCGCCGAGAGGCTATTGTTTGTCGGGTGCGGCAACTTGTTCTGCAAATTCCTTGTGTATCACGACTGTTCCAGCGATGAAGTCGTGTAGTGCTCGCTTTCTCTTGTTGAGTAGGAGAACGACAACCTCGCTCCAAATCCAGATCTGCTGAGAAATTGTGACTATGGAAAACCAAGATGGATAGTACGATTGGAGTAATCGCATTCGCTCGAAGAACGCAGTTGCTGAATACTGTTCGCCATTGACTTGCGTCAACGCCCAGACCTCTACACACAGCATCAGGAATCCGAAGGCCAGATCAACCGCAGAGCGTTTCCATGCTTCTGGCCACCCGATTCTTGTCCCGTCTGGTCTTGTGATTCTGATCCCGACGGCCAGTTTACCGAGAGTGCCCCCAAAGCGAGCATTGAAGTAGACATGGTACATGGAAAACAATGCCGTGGATGGAATTGTAATTAGAATCGCCAGGTTCTTGTCAAAACTCTTAAGCCAGATGAAAAGGTAACCCAGAGGCAGTATCACGAAGGCATCGGCCCATCCAGCGCAAAAACGCTTCCAAAACCCAGCATACACCTGTTTTCCGTCAGATGTGATTGGTAAGAATTCCATTATCGTCTCCCTGCCCAACAATGATTATACAGGCTGTACAAAACGGGAAACACTATTCGTCGCTTCCGCCTTCGCCAGCCTACTCCGCCGAAATGGTTACGAAGGCCGGGAGGCTACGGCGGACAAGCGTATATCGTATGTAGTATGTCGTATGTAGTATATCGTATGTCGTATTTAGTAAATAATAAATCCCAACTTGCGTTTTGTGTATAGTCTCTTGCATTTGGCCTATGGAGTCCTCCGTAAGGAGTCCCAAGGACTTAGGACACTTTGACCAATTCATACAAACCGTGCCCGCTGTCGCGTAGTTTGCCCAGCCGGCACAATTCCTCCCAGACCTCGCGAGGAAACTGGCTGGGCGGCTGTATCGCAAAAACGCCCGTAGAGCCGCCCGAAAACGGCCCTCGTCCAAGCTGCGAATCGTCATCGAGTGCAGTGAGTTTGAGCCGCTTCTTGAACGCCTTCATCGCGCTCTTTAGCACCTCCGGCGTTATGCCCCCACCTTGTCCCTGTTGTTGGTGTTCTGTCATAATCTGCCTTTATTCGTCGGTCGTGACTCGGCCCTCGTGGCTCGTAGACACCAGACGCCAGACAAGAGGACGGAAGACTTGGTTAGCGTACAGCGGGCAGCGTATAGCGTATAGAACGACAGACGGAGTTTCAGCTTAGGTAATCGCGGTTGATACGCCAGCCTACGTAAACTCCAACCAAGCTGGCGATGCTGCTAACCACGAAGCCGGTCATGAATCCAAATCTGGCTCCTATCCACCATCCAATCCAACCAAAGACTACCATGCCAATGAAGATACAGAGCCTGTTCATATCTTATCCGACTCGAATGACCTCGAACAATGATTATACGGTCTGTATAGAACGGGAAACGCTATTCGTCGCTCGTGGCTCGGCCCTCGTGGCTCGACGACACCGGACCCCAGACACCAGACTCCAGACAGAGGACTCTTCGACTTGGTTCGACTTTGCTCACCACAGGTCGCTCAGGGCAAGCGGCCTCGCGGTGACAGCCTGTTTATGGGGCCAGGCCTGCTCTCTTCATTCTCTTCGCAAGCCGTTTCTCTTTTAACGTTTTTTGTGGTTTCTTCTTTACATCTTTTTTGGTATCACGACTTTTAGCCATACATTATCCTTTCCAGACTACCTCGTATTCTATAGTTTCCCGGCCTACTTCTCTGGTGCTGCGTATTTACTCTTTCTGCAATAGCGGCTGTCAGTAGCGACTTCCTCCGCCACCACCACGATTGCCTCCGCCACCACCACGATTGCCTCCTCCGCCATAACCACGGCCGCCACCACCGCCCCCATAACCACCTCGTCCTCCGCCACCGCCACCATAACCTCCGCCGCCACCGCGGTCGGTCTTCGGCTTAGCCTCGTTGACAGTCATTGGCCGTTCCTTCATGTCTTTGCCGTTCAGTGCTGCGATAGCTTTTTCTGCTTCCTCTTTAGATGGCATTTCAATGAATCCGAAGCCTTTTGATTTGCCGCTGAACTTATCCATAATCAGGCGGACCTCTGTGACCTGGCCGAACGGCGCAAAAAGCGCTTTTAATTCGTCTTCGGTGACGTCAAACAATAGATTTCCTACATAAATGTTCATACTGTTTACTCCCTTTCTTTTGAGAAAACTCCAGCCGGATTTGCCGGCATTCAATTAATAGCCGCCACAGTGCGGATATTTTCCATTTTTCATTCTGCTTCAAGTATTTACTTTGGACAGTGATATTATCCGGTCTGCTCAAAATAAGCAAGTAATTAGATGGTAATTCGCGAGCAGGAGATTAGAGGATTAGTTAATTAGAGGATTAGTGAATTAGTGAGGTGAATTTAGAAAATGGCTGAGAAAAATCGTTTTTGACGTGTGACCCGCAATTCCCATTAACCAATCCAGCGGTAAATTACCATAGCCTCATCGGTCGCTCTTGTGTCACTAATTTGAAGGTTCCGCCCCAACAGGTACTGAACGTCTACGCACTCAGGCCAGTCCTGGAGGCAATGCGCTATCACGCTATCAGGCCGGTAATATTCTCCACCGCCTTCGCCGTACCCCCTGCCGTCTCTTTTTTCTAACCCTTCTAAAATCTCCGGACACACCTCTCTTAACCGATTTAGAATCTGGTCACAAAGCCAATAGCAATTCGGGTTTTCCTGCAGGATTTGCCCCAAGGCCTCCCGTAACTCCTCAAATCTCGGCATCTTTCTCTCCCACAACACATCTCAAGTTACCAAGACCTCCTGCCTGCCAAGTCCAAACAGGCAGGCAGTCTACCTTACACTTTCAAACTAAAAACCCGGTGAAAACCCCCTGCTTTCTAAAAATATCTATCTTTTATTTTCGTTCCAATAAACACAACCAAAATCACAGCAGCCACACCGATAGCTATCCAAACCGAAGTGCTCATTAAAAGCATATTAAGCCTCCTTTCTCTGGCTTTCCGCTTTTGGCAGATAAAATAGGTGAAAAGAGGGGGAAAGTCAAGCCCCAAGTGAGATAGGTTTTCACCATCTCACGGGGCAGGCGGGGTAAATTTTGTCATTTTGTCGAGACCGTCAAGGCACAAGGATGACCAGGTTTCCATAGTGTCGCGGAGCTGGTGCAGCTCGGCGAGGGTCATAAAAGACATCTGGGTAATCATCTGCTCACGCCTGTTAACCTTTGGGGCGTCCAGAAGCCAATAGTGGACTATTCCGAGATGAACACTTCCAACCTCGTTGGATTCATCGTTGAGAAGGGCGACAACGCGGTCGGTGTGGGTGGTTTCGACAGATACTTCTTCCGCGACCTCGCGCTCAACAGCGGAAAGATAGGCATCGTAAAAATTATCATTGAATAAGGGCATATCATCACGAGGATTTATGTGGCCACCTATGCCGATGGAGCGCAGTCCGACCAGCCGGGTTTCGCCTGCCCGCCTTCCCCTTACGTAGCTGAGGTATTTGCCGTCGTGAGCCATTATCACGTATGGAATGAGCTGCTTATAAGAAGGGTTTTTTTCGGCTTTCGACCGAGGTATGAAGCGGGGTACGCCGGGGGCGAAGATTTTGTCGATGTAACGGTCCACGTCGAAAGCGAGTCCGTTGAACAGGCCGACCTGCACAAGGACTTTTCGCTCGATAACGAGGACCTGTTCTTCCTGAGGCATGCTGTTACTCCTTGAGCAATTCGAGCTCCTGAATTTAAAACAGCCACGGTGTTAGACGGTCAAGGGGTCGCAGCGCCTCAATGCTATCCTTGTTTGGGATAATAAAGTGCTCAGGTACCGGGAATTGCGAGCAGAGAAGCAGAACTTCCTTTCCGACTTCCTCGATTACCGATTCGTTATCGATGTTATCAACGACTTTGTTTATAAAGTCGGCGATGAGGCGAGCCTGGTCTTCCTTCATTCCGCGGGTTGTAATGGCAGGCGTACCGATTCGCAGTCCGCTTGGATTAGCGGGCGGGGCTGGGTCGGACGGGATTGTGTTGTAATTGGTTTCGATTCTTGCCCTGTCGAGTGCTTTCGCGAGTTTTTTGCCTGGTACGTTTTTGTTTCGGAGGTCGATTAAGATTAAATGGTTGTCAGTTCCGCCGGACATAAGTTTGAAGCCGTGCTCGAGCAATCTTTCGGCGAGTGCCTTTGCGTTTTTGACGATTTGCTTGGCATAGGAGACGAACTCCGGGGTATCTGCCTCGGCGAGTGCGACGGCTATGGCGGTCAGGGTGTGCATATGTGGGCCTCCCTGCAGGCCAGGGAAGACGGCTTTGTCGACCTTGTCAGCGTACTCTTTTTTGCAGAGCAGCATACCGCCTCGCGGGCCCCGCAGGGTTTTGTGTGTTGTGGTCGAGACGATGTCGGCGTAAGGTACGGGGCTTTTATGTATTCCTGCGACGACAAGGCCAGCAATGTGGGCTATGTCGCTGACGTGATATGCGCCGACGTCCTTAGCGATTTGGCCGAATATCTCAAAATCGATTTCCCTCGGATATGCGGTTGCACCGGAGATGATTATTTTTGGTCGGTGCTTTTTTGCGAGGTCGGCGATGTGGTCGTAGTCCAGTCTGCCGGTTTTTGGATTTACGGGGTAAGGGACGGAGTTGAAGAATTTGCTTGTGAGCGAGACTTTCCAGCCGTGCGTCAGATGCCCGCCATCGGTAAGAGCCATACCCATAATGGTATCGTGCGGATTTATGAGTGCTGCGTAGGCGGCGAGGTTAGCGACGGAGCCGGAGTAAGGCTGAACGTTAGCGTGGTCGGCCTTGAACAATTTTTTTGCGCGTTGCTGAGCCATTCTTTCAATGAGGTCGGTAACCTGCTGGCCTTCGTAGTACCTTTTGCCTGGATAACCTTCAGAGTATTTGTTTGTCAGGCAGCTACCGCTGGCGAGCATTACGGCTTTAGAGACATAGTTTTCCGAAGGTATAAGACGGATGCATCCGCTCTGGCGGGCGTTCTCCTGTCTTATAAGCTCGTAGATTTGTGGGTCATAAAGTTCGAGAGCCGATATCATATCAGGTCCTCCATAAAGAGTTTTGGGCCAGCATCAATTATATAGCACAGAGGAGGGGTAGGTACAAGTTTTTATTTGTTGACAAAATTGAGGCAAAGTTTAATATGGATGGTTTAAGAATTTGTGGAACAAGCCTAATTGGTTAATCCACCGTAGGCGGATAAAAGCGTATGGCGCAGGAAAACGGAGAACAAAAGGTGGGGAGGTCGGCGGCCTTTTTTGCGAGTGCCGGTGAGGCGGCAGAGAAGAACAGTTTTGATTACGCTATCGATATGTACCTTGAGGGTCTGCGTTGCGAGCCTGATGCGCTGGATGAGGGGCATATCAAACTCCGCGAGCTGGCTCTTATCCGGCAGGAAAAGGGCGGCAAAAAGCCGACAATGATGGAAAAACTAAAGCGAATGGGCGGCAAAACCGCCCTCGAACAGATGCTTAACGCTGAGTACCTTTTTGCAAAAAACCCTGAGCATCTACCTTTTGCGGAGGCGATACTAAAGGCTGCGACGGCAGGCGGTTACGAAAAAACGATTAGGTGGATTGCGGATTTGGTTTTCCAGGCAAATAACGCTTTGGCGAAGCCGTCTGTTTCAACATACGTGCTGTTAAAAGATTCATACGCGTCGCTCGGGCAGTTCGACCGAGCAGTAGCGGCGTGCCAGCGTGCGGCCAAACTTAAGCCGGAAAACGGAGAATTGGCGGATGAGTATAAGAGGCTGTCTGCGGAACTGACCCTCTCGCGGGGCCATTACGAACAGGAAGGTGATTTCAGGCAATCTATCAAGGACAGGGAATCGCAGGAGAAACTTCACGCCCAGCAGGGTGTCGTCAAGACGGAGGATTACCGTCTTTCGGCGGTGGAAGAAGCGCGAGCGAAACTGGCACGGAACTCGAATCTGCTGGGAAATATATTTGGTTTGGCCCAGGTTTTGTCGGAAATGGAAAGCGATGAGGCAGAAAATGAGGCGATAGAACTGCTGGAAGACGCATACGAGAGAAAAAGCGATTTTAGTTTCAAACGGCGGGCGGGCCAGATAAAAGTAAAACAGCTCAATCGCAAATTAAGAAAAGCGAGGGCGGCTGCGGAGGCCAATCCTGAGGATTCACAGGCGAAGGCAAGAGCGGCGGAATCGTCGGCGGCATTGGAGAAATTTGAGCTGGAACATTACCGTTTGTGCGTGGACAACTATCCGACAGACCTGCAGGCGAAATACGAATACGGCGTGCGATTAGTTCGGGGCAAGCGGTATGACGATGCGATACCTCTGTTCCAGGAGGCGCAAAAAGACCCGCGGCGCAAGATTACGGCGATGAGCAAAATAGGGCTGTGCTTTTTTATGAAGGGCTGGTATGCGGATGCGATTGATGTTTTCAACCGGGCGATGGAGGCGTACGAGATAAAAGATGATAATGTGGCCAAGGAGCTGCGATACAATCTGGGACGGGCATACGAGGAACAAGGTGAGACAGAAAAGGCGCTGGAAATCTACCGCAAGATTGCTCAGCTTGATTTTGCATACAAGGACATTAGCCAGCGAGTAGATAAATTGAGAAATGGAAAAACTGGACTTGGCCATTAATAAGACTGGAATTATAATGGAACTGCGAGTACTTAGGAATTAAATATGGCAGATATAAACGTCAAAGAGAGCCCATTTACGCCTGGCCGGCCAGTTCCAGTTGAGTATTTCGTGGCTCGGCGAAATGAGATAGAAAGACTTGAGAGAGCCATCAGACAGGCGTCGTCGGGAAGGAATGAGAACATCTTTATCACCGGCGAACGGGGAATAGGTAAGAGTTCTTTGGCGTGGTTTATGCGGTATTTGGCTGAAAAGGAATATGGTTTTGTAGGAGCTCATTGCCTGTTGGGGGGAGCGAGAACTCTTGAGGAGGTTATGAAGGCGGTTTTCCAGCGTTTCCTCGAAGGGTGTGTTGATAAGAGTATTTTTGATAAGTTGAAGGGGATTTTCAATGAATATATTAAGGGCGTTACCTTGTTTGGAGTAGGAGTTGAGTTCACTGATAACAAGGCTGAATTGCACACCCTTGTAAACAACTTCTTACCAGCGCTTCGCAAGATATATGATAGTGTTGCAGAGAATGGGAAGAAAGGGTTACTTCTCATATTGGATGACCTGAATGGTATCACGGTTGAATTGCCGGACTTTTCTCTTTTTCTAAAGAGCTTTGTAGACGGTTTAGCTACGTCGGGAAAACCACTGCCGCTGTTGCTTATTCTCGTGGGTATTGAGCAGAGGAGAGAAGATTTGATGAAGCACCAGCCATCGGTAGCAAGAATTTTTGATGTTGTGGACTTGCCAGTGATGAATGAGCACGAGTGCAAAGAGTTTTTTACAGAGACCTTCGGCAAAAAACTGATAGCCGTTGCTGATGACGCACTGTCGTTGATGGTAAAAATGGCAGGTGGCTATCCAATGCTTATGCACGAAGTGGGAGATGCGGTTTTTTGGCAGGATAAGGATAACCAGATAGATATAAAAGACGCTAGGACAGGGATATCCGAGGCCGCAAGAAATGTAGGCAGGAAATACATTGGTACACAGGTCGAAAGCGTGTTTAGAAACAAAACGTACTCATCGATTCTTGTGCGAATGGGAAGAAAGCTGCCGATAGGAACAACGTTCAAACGCAAGGACCTTCTAAAAGAGAGCGTCTCGGTAGAAGAACAGAAAAACCTGGATAATTTCTTGGGCAAGGTAAAGCAGCTCGGCATTATGGGGGACGCAGAAGCTCATGGGGAATATAGGTTCGTGAATCCACTATACCACCTATATATGTGGTATATGGACCAGGCACAAAGTAAAACTGCGCGAAATATCCAGAAGGCGAAATAACACTGTAAGTTTGTTTTAGGAGATTGAAGTGGCGCATTCGTTGTCGGCAAAGAAAAGAGTGAGGCAAACGGAACGGAGAAACAGGATTAATCGCGCTCGCAAGAGCCGGATAAAGACGCAAATCAAACGCTTTGATAAGGCGCTGGCAGGGGGCGATGCGAAAGCGGCGAACGAGCAGTATCGGCTCATCGTCAAGAAGCTGGATGAAATTGTCGGTTCCGGCACAATGCATAAAAATACTGTGGCACGAAAGAAATCACGCCTTGCAAAGAAACTTAACAGCCTCAAAACAAAAACGGCATAGCACTGTAAGATTAAAGCGTAAGGGGATTTGTCCCGAAGAGTTGTGCTTTGAGTTTTGTGTTTTGCTGACCGTCAATGGATTCGACAAGCTCACCATAAATGCCTGAAATTTTCAAGAAGCGAATAATCAGACTCCTGAAGCGTGGGGATTACGAGCCGCTTAAGCCGGCACAACTTGCCAGGGCACTGGGTGTAAGTAACGAAGATTATCCTCAGTTTAAGCTTGCGTTCGACCAGCTGCGGCAGGCTGGACATGTGGTCGTAGGTTCTGGTAACTTAGTCAGCCTGGCTGCAATCGGCAGCAAAGTCACAGGCACATTCCGGGCAAATCCGAAGGGGTTCGGCTTTGTTATACCACTTGAGCCAAGCTCACACGGTGATTTGTTCATACCGGCCGGGGAAGATGGCGGGGCGATGACCGGAGATATCGTCGCTGTCAAAGTCCTCCAAAAAGGTAAACTTGCCAGACAGATGCGATACAGCGGACAGGTGACGGAGATTCTGCAACGCGCACAAAACAGATTCGTCGGGACATTACAAAAAACAAATGAAGGATGGATTGTTCAGCCGGATGGGGTGAGCTTTTTCGAGTTGATTGCTGTTGACGACGTTAGTGCGAAAAATGCCGGGCATAAAGATAAGGTTGTCGTCGAGATACTTTCCTATCCAACGGAAAAATATCTGGCTCGCGGCGTAATCACAGAAGTGCTGGGCAGAGGGGGACAATATGAAAGTGAGATACAATCGGTAATTCGTCAGTATCATTTGCCTGTTGAATTTGGCGAGGATTGCATTGAGCAGGCGCGCCAGGCTGCGGCGGAATTTAATCCGGAAGTGGTCGACGGCAGAGAGGATATTACCGAAAAGGTTATCGTTACCATTGACCCGCCAGATGCCAAGGACTTTGATGATGCGATAAGTCTGGAGAAGGAGGCTGATGGTAACTGGGAGCTGGGAGTGCATATTGCGGATGTGAGTAATTTTGTGGCGGCTGATTCGGCACTGGACACGGAGGCGAAGACCCGTGGAAACAGTGTTTATCTGCCGGGCAGGACAATACCAATGCTGCCGGAAATTTTGAGTAACGGTATATGCTCTCTGCAGCCCGGGCAAAAACGGTTTGTTAAAAGCGTGTATATGACCTATGACGATGATGGAAATGTTTTGTCTCGGCGATTTGCGAATTCCATAATGTGCTCAACGCAACGTCTGACCTATCAGCAGGTTGATAAGGTTTTGAAGGGGCATACCAAAGGTGTTAAGCCGCAGGTGATAGGGCTGCTAAAGGATATGGAGACACTGAGCCGGGTGATTGAGAAACGACGAACGGAGGAGGGGATGATACATCTGGATTTGCCGGAGACGGAATTGGTAATGGATAAAGCGGGTCGAGTAGTGGATGCCCATCCGGCCGACAGCAGTTACCCGCACACGATTATTGAGATGTTTATGGTCGAGGCCAATGAGGCGGTAGCCGGTCTTTTGGACAGATTCAGTGTGCCATTTATGCGGCGGATACATCCGGAGCCGGATGGTCAGAGTACGAAAGACCTGTCGATGCTTGTCCGGGCGTTTGGGTATGGTCTTGCGAAAGATGCAAACCGGCGGGCGATACAAGAGCTGCTGGCAGCCGTTGAGGGCACTGATTGCTCATTTGCGGTGAATTTAGCGGTGCTGCGAAGTCTGGAAAAGGCTGAGTATTCACCATTAAATATCGGGCACTTTGCGCTTGCTTCAACCCACTATTGTCATTTTACCAGCCCAATTCGGCGATATGCGGATTTGCTCGTTCATCGCGTTCTGGAGAGCTATCTGCAGAAGCGTTTGGATTCGGCAGGCTCACCACGAGTGGATTCTGCGGAGCAGCATCTTGACTTAACTGAGATTGGAAAACACATCAGCTTTACTGAAGAGCGGGCTGAGGACGCGGAAAGAGAACTCAAAACCGTTCTGATGCTGCAGATGTTGGAAAAGCATATCGGCGATGAATTAGATTGTGTCGTTACCGGCCTTACGAACTTCGGTGTGTTTGTGCAGTCGCGCAAATTCGGAATTGAAGGCCTTATCCGGATGGCTGACCTGGGGTCGGACGTCTGGAAGTACAATCAGAAAAGTCATTGCGTCGTCGGTCAGCGAAGCGGATGCAGCATTTATCTGGGTCGGGCTATAAAGGTGCGGATAATTTCGGTCAATGTTGCAGCACGTCAGTTAAACGTGGCTCCCGTGGAGCCGTTGGTTGGTTCGTCTGTGCGAGGTAAGAAAGGCAAAGCAGCAAAAAAATCCAAAAAGGCAAGACGCATGGGAAATTCCAGATGAAGCCAATGATAAAGACAATTCTAAAGAAGTCCATCGGAGTCATACTGATTGTTCTGGGTCTTGCGGCTCTACTTACCCCCTTCACTCCTGGCTCGTGGCTCGCACTGATAGGACTTGAACTGGTGGGGTTTGGTTTTTTGCTGGAAAACAGACTCGGCCGAGCGCTGAAGGACAGGTACAAGAATGGCTTTGAGAAATTGAAAAGAAAGGTCAGGCAAATATTTCATTGTAAGCGGCCGCCATCGGAAACGAAGGACCCGGAATAAATACTCCAGTAACATCCTGACGGACAGGTGCTGTTACTCGTAACCATACTTTTTGATAAACCATTTTTTCCCTATCTGGACTGAAAAAAGATAAGTTACAACTATAAGGAAGAGGGCTATAAAATACGTTGGCGGCGGGGTGACAAATCCAAAAAATTTACCCAACGGAGTAAATGGTATTATCAACCCTATTGTTACAATGTAAATAGAGGTAAACATCAGAAACTGGCTCGGTTTACTTTCAATAAAAGGGATTTTGCCAGTGCGAATTATATGAATAACCAGCGTTTGAGTGCAAAGAGATTCCAAGAACCATCCCGTATTAAAAAGAGGCTGGGAAGCATGAAAAACAAATATCAATACTCCGAAGGTCACAAAGTCAAATATGGAGCTAATAGGACCAATAAAAATCATAAACTTTTTGATGTACTTTATATTCCAGGGCCTCGACTTTAGGAGATATTCCTTATCCACTTCATCTGAAGGGATGGCCACCTGTGACAAATCATAAAGAAAGTTATTCAATAGTATCTGGATTGGCAGCATAGGCAAAAAAGGCAAAAACAAACTTGCACCGGTCATACTGAACATATTTCCAAAATTTGAGCTCGAACCCATTTTGATGTATTTGACTATGTTCCCAAAGGTCCTTCTTCCCTCTATCACGCCATCTTTAAGCACCATCAGGCTTTTCTTTAGAAGGATTATGTCTGCTGATTCCTTGGCAATGTCCACCGCATTATCAACTGAAATACCAACATCTGCGGCTTTTAATGCGAGTGCATCGTTTATGCCGTCCCCTAAATAACCCACAATATGCTTATTTTCGTGTAACGCATGAATTATCCGCTCTTTCTGCAAAGGCGAAAGTCTCGCAAAAACAGAGGTGGTTTTTACCAATTCCCGAAGCTCTTTATCAGATGTTTTTTCTATCTGGTCTGCGGTAACTAATCCTTTGACATCAAGTCCGACTTCACTACATATTTTTTTTGTCACCAATTCGTTGTCGCCGGTTAGAATCTTAAATTCTATTCCCAAGCTTCTTAATACCTCAATCGTTTTTCTCGTTGTTGGCTTAGGGGGGTCCAGAAAAGCAACGTATCCTTTCAGAATCAGGCCTCGCTCGTCATCTTTTGAATACACATCTTTTTTATTTTCCATATCCTTATAAGCGACAGCAAGAACTCTAAAACCATCTGCGCTCAGGTCATCATATTCCTCTTTTAAATCTGTAAGTATCAAATCCTCCATATCCAGTATTTCGCCGTCTAATTCAAATTTCGTGCATCTTTTAAAAATTTCTTCCGGGGCACCTTTACTGATAATTGTATGTTTGCCGTCCATCTCAACGACTACCGACATTATCCTTCTGGAAAAGTCAAAAGGCACTTCATCAACCTTCTTGTACTGCTTTACCAATAATTTTCCGTGCTTTAAAATAGCCCTATCCAGGATATTCTTAAGGCCTGTCTGGTAAAAGCTATTGATATAGGCGAGTCTTAAAACATCATCATTCTCTTTTCTTACGACATCACAGTGTCTTTCCAGAACGATTTTGTCTAAAGTAAGGGTCCCTGTTTTATCGGTGCAAAGCACATCCATAGCACCAAAGTTCTGGATAGAATTCAGGCGTTTTACTATGACTTGTTTCTTGGACATTGCTATAGCGCCTTTGGAAAGATTTATTGCCACCAGCATTGGGAGCATCTCAGGAGTAAGGCCTACGGCCACCGCCAAAGAAAAAAGAAGCGCTTCAATAAGGTTACCTTTTAGTAAAGCGTTTATGCCGAAGATAAAAGCTACCAAAAGAAACATAAGGCGAATCATAAGCCAGGTAAACCTGCGTATCCCTTTATCAAAACCGGTCTCTACCACTGTGGTGGCAAGCTTGCGAGAAAGTTCGCCAAACTGGGTAGCAATGCCTGATTTTATAACCACACCCAAGCCCGTTCCGCTCACTACACTCGACCCCATAAAAGCAATGTTAGTCAACTCGGATATCGCTTTACTTTTAGAATGTATCGGCTCGGCAATTTTTTCTATAGGAAATGATTCTCCGGTTAATGATGCCTGATTGATAAACAAATCTTTGCAGGATATTATGCGCAAATCCGCGGGTATCATGTCTCCGGCAAACAAATCTACAATGTCTCCAGGCACTATCTCTCTGATTTTTACTTCCTTCGCTCTGCCGTTACGATATACAGTTGAAGTGGCACGCACCATTTCACTGAGCTTCTCTGCTTCTTTGCCGGCACGATATTCCTGTATAAAAGAAAGAAACACACTCATAATCGCCATCAGTATAACTAATAACGCGCTGATTCTTTCGCCAAAGAAAAGGGAAAACCCAGCTATAATCAGAAGCACAATTACCAAGGGATTGGCAAACTTTGAAAGGATTTGGAAAAGGATAGTTCTTTTCTTTTTTCTGGCAGGTTCATTGTAGCCATATTCTTCGAGACGTTTTTGGGCTTCTGCTTCAGAAAGACCCTTAGCAGAAGTATTAAACTTCTCAAGGACAACTTCCGCGGGAGCGCCCACATAATCAAAATCCAGTATTTGGGGTTTTTGACCGCATGGTACTCCGAATCTATTATTTTTCACTTCAAACATAAAATTCTTTCATACCGGATATGTGGTGTATGTCTTCAGAAAAGAATGAGACGAAATTAAACCTGGATTAGGAGACAATTTCGGCTCCGGCTGCCCATATTTTACTGTTATACTTTTTGCTTTCAAGGATAGTCTTTTTTTTTACGATTCGGGTTTTTGTATTTCATTTCTTCTTTCGTCTTTCGTTCTTGTTTCCTTGACATTTTATCACGATTCTGCGATATTTGTTTTTTGAATAGCTGAATATTAATGGTTGGAGAAAAGAATGAAGGCATCGCAGATGCAAAAAGGGCAGGTCATTACCATCGATGGCAAGCTGTACACCATTCTTGACTATGAGCACATCCACCTCGGCGGAAGAGGCGGAGCGGTTTATCAGACAAAGTTAAAAAGCCTGGCCGACGGCTTAATTCAAAGTGTTCGTCTTCGCTCAGAAGAAAGGGTCGAAGAGGTAGAAATAGATAAGCGCACATACGAATATCTTTATTCGACAGGCCGGGAACATGTTCTGATGGATATGACAACCTATGAGCAGGTTACTCTCGATAACAATGTGTTCGGTGATGGGGCCAAGTACCTAAAGCCCAATACGCAGCTTGGTGTATCGATATATAAGGGCAAACCTATTACCGTAAATCTGCCTGATACGGTGGACTTAGAGGTGAGGGATACTCCGCCGGAGGTAAAAAGGGCAACGGCGGCGGGTCAAAGTAAGCCCGCTACATTAGAGACTGGAATTGTTGTGCAGGTGCCGTCTTTTATTAAAACTGGGGACATAGTGCGTGTTGATACCCGCAGCGGCGAGTATGTAACACGAGTGAAAGATTGACTTTATGCCGTTGGGCAAGATAGGCAAAATCCTTCTAAAAGTTTTCGGCTCACGAAATGAGCGATTGGTAAAGGCATATTCTGTAATTGCTCAGCGGGCAGGGGAGTACGAGGAGCAGATAAAGAAGCTCGACGACGAGGCCTTGAAAGGGAAAACAGCACAGTTCAAGGCTTCGTTGAAGTCAGGGAGCAGGCCGGAGGACATTTTAGCCGAGGCGTTTGCGGTTGTCCGGGAAGCGGCGAGGCGAAATGTCAATATGCGACATTTCGACGTACAACTTATCGGGGGCAATGTCCTCTACGATGGCAAGATAGCCGAGATGGCTACCGGCGAGGGCAAGACATTAGTGGCGACGCTGGCGGCATACCTTGTACATCTGACGGGGAGAAAGGTACACATAGTTACGGTCAACGACTACTTAGCCAAGCGTGACGCGGAATGGATGGGGCCGATTTATAAAGCGCTGGGATTGACGGTGGGGGCGATTCAGGCGGATATGGATACGAGCGGCGACGAGAGGAAAGGGCAGTACGGCTGCGATATAACATACGGGACAAACAATGAGTTCGGCTTTGATTATCTTCGCGACAATATGAAACTGTCGCTCGAGCAGATGGTTCAGGGGCCGCTGGAATATGCGATTATTGACGAGGTAGACTCAATTCTCATCGATGAAGCAAGGACGCCATTGATTATTTCGGGGCCTGCATTTGATGATGTGAGCCGATATAAAAAAGCAGACGAGGTTGCGAAGAAACTAATCGGTCTTCAGGGCAACTACGACCGCATCAAGCGACAAATTGATTCGGCTGAACTGGCGATAGCCAGTGCGCAGGGTGAGATATCGGAGGCCAAGAAAGACAAGGACGACAAACGAATCGAAAAGGCCGAGAAGGTAATAGAGCAAAAACAGGCTGAGATTGAGAAGGCTCAGCAAAGGCTGGCGGAGATTACACAGTACTACGAGGTCGAATACGACAAGAAATCAGTTCACTTAACTCACGAAGGAGTGGGGTCTGCACAGGATATAGCCGGTGTAGGCTCATTTTTCACCGGCTCAAATATGGAATGGCCTCATCTTCTGGAGCAGAGCCTGCGTGCACACGTGGTATTCGAGAAGGAAAAAGACTACGTTGTTATGGACGGCAAGGTGATAATTGTGGACGAATTTACCGGCCGACTGATGCACGGCAGGCAGTGGTCCGACGGACTCCATCAGGCGGTCGAGGCGAAAGAGGCTGTTGCCATAAAAGAGGAAACCCAGACCCTTGCGACAATTACACTGCAGAATTTCTTTAAGCTGTACGAGCAGATAGCGGGAATGACGGGCACGGCAGCGACCGAAGCCGATGAGTTTATGAATATCTATAAACTCGATGTTGTCGTGATACCGACAAACGAGCCGTGCATCAGGGGTGATATAGATGATGTGATATATAAATCGATGCACGAGAAATTTAATGCGATAACGGAAGAGATAAACGAAATCAGCTCGTCAGGCCGGCCGGTACTTGTCGGCACAATAAGCATAGAAAAAAGCGAGGCATTGTCGGCGGCACTTTCGAAGAGATTCGGTATCGAACATGAAGTACTCAATGCCAAGCATCACGCCAGAGAAGCAGCGATTGTGGCCAAGGCGGGTCAGCAGCACAGCGGCCGAGACGAGCAAATGCGCGGCAATGTTACCATTTCGACAAATATGGCGGGCAGGGGCACTGATATCGTTTTGGGCCCCGGGGTGGCGGATCTCGGCGGTCTGCATGTGCTGGGCACGGAGCGTCACGAGGCGAGAAGAATCGACAATCAGCTCCGTGGTCGGTGCGGCCGACAAGGGGATGCGGGCTCGAGCCAGTTCTTCCTGAGCTTCGACGATGAGCTGATGCAGCTTTTCGGCGGCGAAAGGATACCGAAACTGCTGAGCCTTGTCGGATGGAAGGAGAATGAACCGATTTTCCATCCGAGGATAAGCAAGCAGATTGCGAAAGTACAAAAGAAGGTCGAAGAGCGGAACTTTGAGATACGCAAAAGCCTGCTCGAATATGATGAGGTGATGGACTATCAGCGTAAGATTTTTTACTCGCGCAGACGTGAAATTCTGGCTGGGAAAAAGTTAAAAGAGCTTATCGAAGGAATGATAGATTCCGCGATTGCGAAGAATTGTAAGACAATTCTCAGCGTGGATTATCCTGTCAGGTGCATAGTTGAGTGGTCGCGGGTGAATTTTGGTGTTGATTTGAGGCCGGCCGATATCGCAGACAGCAGCGTGGGTGAGATTGAGGAATTAATCAAGAGCCGGTCGAAGGACAACGTTGCGAATGAAATATCTCTTACAATCGGGGAATACCTGGAAGATTATTCGGACCCGCAAAGCTGGGATGTAAATGGATTATCCAAGTGGGCGATGAGCGCATTTCGGGTCAGTTTAAGCCCCGGCAAAATCGGGCAGCAGCAGCCGGAGGAAATCGAAAAGCAATTGATTTCGGCGTCGGCTGAACAAGTCGACAAAAAGGATTGTTCACAACTGGCTGAATTTCTAAAGGCTGATTTTGCTCTGCGGACATTTGTCGAATGGGCGCGAGCCAAGTTTGACATAAAACTGGAAACAAGTGAGTTAGCCGACTTAAACGCTGAACAAATCGGCAGGCTCGTTCGCGACAGGGCCGCAGCCAAGTACAAACAAAGGGAGATAGAATATCCTGTTGAATTTGCGATGAATATGGTTTACGGGCCGCAGGGGCCTAATGTGTACGCATTTGAGGCACTGGCGGAGTGGGCGAAGAAGAAATATAACGCTGGAATTTCGGCTGAGCAGATAGCAAATACCAAGCCGAGCAACCTTCGTAAGCAACTGCTCGAATTAAGCGAGAGTTTCAATAACGGCCAGTTGGAGCGGGAGCTCGACGACAGAATCGGCCGATTGGATACCGCAGAGCTGGTCAGATGGGCCAATGAAAGATTCGGGGCCTCTCTGAACGAAAGCGAAGTCGGGCAGGGTGCTGAATGCAAGGAAAAGCTCTGTGAAGCAGGACGCGAGTTTCTGCGCAAGGAGCTGAGCGATCTTGAGAAATACGTTCTGCTGCAGGTTTATGACAGCACCTGGAAGGACCATCTTTATTCGATGGACCATTTGAAAGACAGCATCTGGACGCGGTCCCTCGCGGAGAAGGACCCGAAAGTCGAATATAAGCGTGAAGGCTTCAGGATGTTCAGTGAGGCACTTGAAACAATCGAGGACCGTGTTACAGATATCATCTTCAGGGTTCACTTAGAGGCTGGTGCGAGGGCCAGAAGCATCTGGCGGGTGAGCCAGGCAGCGCACGACGAGGTAGGTCAGTTCGCGATGGCGGAGCGCCAAAGAGCGGCGGCGCAGGCACCACAGGGCGAGGTGAAGGTAAAGCAAATAAAACTGGAGCAGCCCAAGGTCGGCCGAAATGACCCCTGTCCGTGCGGCAGCGGGAAAAAGTATAAGAAATGCTGCGGGGCAAAGGGGTAATATTAGGGGGTAGGGGATTTCGATTTACGATTTGCGATTTACGATTTGCGATTCCGCCATACGGACGGCGGACAAGCCCGCCAAAGGCGGATAAATTTCGATTTATGATTTTCGGAGCCATCTGAATCGAAAGACGTTGCGAATCCGCTCGGTGAACCGAATTCCCAGTCGCTGGGTGCTTGTTTTGAATTCAGCCTGCCGCAGATTTTCAGAGGTGGGTTTGGCGGAGGATTTGGTGAAGGACAGAAAAAGCGCTGCGAGTCGGCCAAGAAACGAATGTTTTTTTGGATAGGGGGGCATTTTCTGTTACCGCTGGACGGCGAGTTTTAGGTTTGCCAATAGTTCGCTGCCGCTGCGACTTTGATATTCGGATTTGCCGAATAGCTGGTGTCTATCTAAAATCTGCGGCTTGTAATCATAATATCTCTGTACCGCTTCTGAGCCGGCTTCTGCGGCGCCGGTTGTTTTGTAGTTGCCATCCAGAAGCCAATCGCTAATTTCCTCATCATACTCAGCTGGGTAAATCAGGGCGGTGACGAATTTTTCTTCGGTGTATTTTGCCAGGTGCAGCTTGGCGCGGCAGGGGGCGCGGTTTTGACAGCTAAATTAACCAGGCCTTTGAAATCCCGTCTGGCGGTTTCGCGGGCCCTCGAATAGAAGAACATTCCTGCTTCGAGCTGGAAAATTTCTGCTCGCACACCTTTTAGTTCAAGTTTGCCATCGGGATATGCTTTGTGTATCTTGTAGGCTTTGCAGTTTTTGTATTTCTCACTGTCGAAAAGCTCAGCGACTTCCTCAGCTGTAAAGCCGACGCCGCAGTGGTCGCCGAAGTCAAAGATATACAAGCCGACATACTTTTCACTATTTTTAAGTTCCGGCAGTTTCATAGTTTTATTTTAACCGCAGTTTGGTGAGTTTGCACGGATTTTTTGCTATGGAGTTTAGAGTTACTGTACTGAATGTGGCCGGCGTTTACTTGCGATATTAGACGTTCATTGCGGCCATTTTGTCGGCCTGCTCGTGTTTCTTGAGGACCTCGGCACTGAGTTTGCGATTTACCGTCCGAAGGTCGAGGATGCCGACAAGGGTATCGTCTTTGCCAGAGACGACAGAGATACATTCGAGGTCGTTATCTTTCATTTTTTCGATTGCCACCGACAGAAGCGTATCACTGTTGACCTTTTCTATAACCGGCCTGATGACATCACAAGCCAAAAGCCAGTCGGCAATACTTTGAGCTGCGAAGATTTCCTTGATTGCCGGGATAGTTATGATTCCTATCAATTTGTTGCGGTCGTCAACGACGGGATAATAGAGACTATCTGTTCTGCTAAAGATGTTGAGGACTTCATCAATTGTTGTGTCTTCTTTTATTGTAGCAGGCTGCGATTCCATAACTTCCTTTACAGTATACTGCCGGATGAGGTCGTCTTCGGTGACATCGAGGCCGGCTTCGCCTGCTTTTTTAATGCTTATTTTGACGAGTATCGGTCCAAAAAGCTGGAAGGCAAACAGACCAGCAATTACAGTTGCAAACATCACATCTCTTACGTGGCCGGTGAACTTTGTGCAGGCCATAACCAGTAGAGCGATAGCGACCGTTCCCTGCTGATAGAGGCAAAAGCCGAGATATTTTCTGATGTTCTTTACGGCCCCTGAATAGACCGCACCCCAGTAAGAGCCGAGCGCTTTGCCAGCAACTGTACCGATGATGTAAGCAGCCATAACAAGCATTACGCCGGTGGTAACGCCGGAAAGATTCAGTCTGGCGCCAATCATAACAAAAAACAGGACATAGACCGGCGGTGCAAAGGCCTGGACAAGTTCAAAACTTGCGGCGCTTTTTCGCGGCGCAACGTTGACGAGGGTGGTTCCGAAAGCCATCGATGCGAGGATGACATCGAGCTTTAAATTCATTGCAAGACCGACTGTGGCAATGATTGTGCCGACGGCAAAGATGAGGGTCATTTCCCTGTCACTGATTCTGCCTATAATCCACCGCAGCAGCAGCCCCATAAGTACGCCCATAACAAGAGAGCCAAAGATTTCATACGACGCACCGAGTACCATAGCTGTAAATTCGCCTTGGCCATGCCGGCCTGTCAGTATACCGGCGACACCGACGCTGGTTATGTACAGTATCATCGCGAGGGCGTCATCGAGCGCTACAATGGTAATGAGCATTGTTGTAAGCGGTCCGCGGCTTTTATATTCCCACAGCACATTGCAAGTGGCGGCGGGGTCGGTAGCTGAACATATCGCACCAAAGACGACGCCGGCAGCCAGCGCGATGTGCCAGTCGAAGAAGACGAGCATCGCCAGAAAACACAAAACTCCTGCAAATACATAGGCTGCTACGCCTTCAAAGAGCAGGATGTAAAAGACCTGCATGCCGTACTTGACGAATATGTCTTTTTTTAGTTCACCACCTATTACAAAGCCGATTATGCCCAGGGCGAAAAGGCTGAAGGGTTCTGAAACTTGTGTAAAATCCGCTGGAATCAATTTCAGTACCGGCCCGAGGAGGATTCCGATGGCGACGTAGCCGATTACCTGTGGTATGCGAAGTTTGCGGAAGATTTTTCCGCCGCTTACGCCGGCAAATACTGCTAAGCCGATAATCAGCACAGCGTTTAAGTGGTGAACGTCCAGCTTTGTGAAATTTTCAAGAAACTCAAACATTGTATCCGTCCTAAAGGTTATTCGGCAAGGAAAGTTGAACCAGACTTAAGATAAACATTTTTAACTATCTGCCGGACTTATGCAAGATAAAAACGGCTTATGCGAGTTCTGATTTCTCGCCATAGAGTTCGCAGAAGGCATTTACTGAGCTTTTATCTTTTCATTGTTCCGCCATTACCTTGTGGCACATCGATTCTTTTTAGTGGTTGTAGGCGAACCGGGCCGAGCAGACCCGAATCACGAATCGGCCAGTTGGAAGCATCGAGCGGTTTATAGGCCTGGTTGACGATATTGATGTCATAGAAGTACTTCCAATTTATGTTGCGGCGGTCGAGGTCACGAACGCGATTGGCAGCAAGGTTGGTTACTTGCACTTGCAGCGTATTTTTGCCGGGTTGCAGAAATTCGCCCACCCGAATTTGGAAAGGTTCGCACCAAAGCGTGCTGATGCAATGTCCATTTAGCGTAACGGCGGCGGTTTCGCAGACTCGGCCTAAATCCAGCAGCCAGTCATCGGCGTCCGGCGCTGGATGGTCGAATTCAATCGTATAGCGAGCCGTGCCGGCAAAGCGTTTTGCTTCGGCGTCATTGCGTGTTGTCCAGGAGCCCAATTGCTGCGTTTTGAAATCCGAAGGTAATACAGGGCCGCCGTCCACGAACTTCACTTCCCAGGTTCCTTTGATGGTTCGTGCAGAATCAATTTTCTCGAAATACTTCCAGTCTGGGCCGTTAATTTTCTGCTGCGTAAAGGTTCGCAGGATGCAAGACTGCCCCGGCTGCAATTGCAGATATACTTGTGTGCGGCCATCTTTTTGCTTGCGAATCGCGGCCAGCCCGACGCGGTTCTCAGAGAGGGGGTCCATAATCAGCACCGACTGTGCGGGCAAGCCGAGCGTTATCCAGCCATTCAATGCGCGGTCGCTGCGATTGGCGAGGAAATAGTGTCGTCCCTCGGAGTAGCTGCGTCGTACAAGCCGAACGCCCAAATCCACAATGGGTTCACGGGGAACAGCCGTTTCCTGCAGAGCGGCTTCGAGCCGGCCAACCATCAGCCTGCCCTTACCCAGAGAAGCCTGCCGAATCTCCGTTTTTGCATCTTTGTTGAGCGTAATCTGGTTCAGAATCTTCTGTAAGGCCGCCCGGCGTTTTTCGAGGTCGCCCATACCGGGAACATCAGCCGGCAGAGACTCCTGGAAAATAATGGTTGCTCCCGCACGAGCAAGGTCCATAAGCTTTTCCATTGTAGTCAGCGGTATCAGGCGGCACGAGGGAACAACAATTGCCTGATAGTCATTTCCGCCCAGAAGCACTTTGCCTTTTTCAAAGCGGGTTTGTGTTAGAAAACCATCGGACACTGCATCGAAGGTGTAGCCTCGGTTCCACATTGTCATAGCGGCTTTGTAAAATGACGATTGCCTAAGCCATTTATCCTGATTGTGCATGGTAAACGGCATAAACAGTTCCCCCGTTTTTTGCCAGAAGTCATAAATCGGCAGGTATAACAGGACATCGTTGTCAGCTTTACCCGATTGAAGGATGGATTGGCAGCGAGTTACATAAGCGTTGTACGCTGGTAAGTCATTCCAGAGTCCGCCTGTGGGACCGAAGTTTACCGAGGCGTAAAACTGCCAACCCGGCCAAGGGGCTTCCGCCGGAGAATAAGGAATCCCATGAAAGGAGATATGATTTACACCCGCCAGGAACAGAAGGTCGGTCGCGGACTTGACGTCGGAAAGAGAGGTCTGGAAATGCTCTCTGAGCCAGGTAAAAGACTCCGAAGAAATGAGGGTGTCTGCCTTCAAATGGGCAGCGGAGGCGGCGAATTTCAGCATAGGGATTTGCTCTTCGTTCACTTGGCCGAAGATTTCCGTCTCAGGGATGTCAGAAGCGGCGTACAGGTCCAGCAGGTTTGCCGGGGCACCGTGTGCCTGATTACGGGAGAGACTGCCGTGGGTATGGCACCATTGCGTCCAGTGCTGAATGTAGGCCAGGTGCAAATCAGAAATCGTCTGCCGATAATCACACAGCACACGAGCTACGGTTTCCTGCGAACCCTCGCCGAACAAGGCTTCTAACTGCGTGCGCAGGTCATAGCCCCGCAGTGATTCGAACTCGCTGAAGAAATCCGGTGTCCATGTGGCGCCATAGTATTCAAAAGAGTCGTGGAAATGACAGTGAGGCATTTTGCCCTTGTAATCAGCGAAGGCTTTATCGAACTGCGCCAGGTAAAGGTTCAGGGCGGAAACCGAATAGGGGTCCAGCACATATCCTTGTCCGCCCGGCGCGGCCCGTTTGACTTTTTGAATGGGACTTTTTAGTGTGACGGCGTAAAGCCGCCACTGACCCTGCGGAGCATTCCAATTGAGCCGGCCCTGGTTCACCTGGTCGGTGATGTCTATTCTTTGGCCTTTATCCGAAATCGCCAGCAGACACTGCAATTGTCCTTCAGGCAGTTCGGATGTCAACTTTTGGCCACCAGCGAGGCCATAACGTTTCAGTACGACCTGGCCTGATGCGTTTTTTTCCGAGACACTCGGTCCGCCGAACGGCCAGCCGGTGCCGGTAGCCATATCGACGCCCAGTCCCAATTGGGAGGCTGTTTCGGTGGTGTGTGCGAGCATATCCATCCATTTCGGCGACAGAAAGTTGATGAACTGATTCTCGTACCCTTTTACGCCATAGATGGGACAGATTTCGATCCCGCCCAGGCCGGCTTCCCGATATTGACTGAGCAGCCGCGTCAGATTGGCTTTATCGACGGCACTGCCCAGCCACCACCATCGTGTCCAGGGGCGGTTTTGCTGTGTAGGCGCTGGCCAGTTTAGTTCACTCGAGGCGCAGCCGATAGCAAGAAACATCAGCCCAGTCGCAGCAATCCAAAGCATCCAACTGCGTCGCACAAAACACCTGCATCTAATTTAGGTTTTCTGAAAGGCTTGAATCTTACGAATATCTTTACAGACAGCACAAAATTACAATCCGTTCATATTTTCACAGTTTTCAAACTTAACTTTGGAGCTGTCTTTTGTTTCCACGCGGACATTCTTAAACGTCCAGTTTTCCGCGTTTTTGACGGAACCAGCTTTGGATGCGGTAATAGACACATTTTCAAGGAAGAAGCTGCTGGCCTTCTGATTTTCGCGTCCCCGCACAGAGAACGCGGTCTCTGAATCAAGGGCCTTGACGTTTTTAATCGTAACATCGCGAATGTAAGGAGTTCCCTGTTTTTCAGGAACTTTCTGCATCAGCACAGACCAGTGATGCGGAAGTTTTTTGCCCTCGCTCTTAATTTGTTTTCGCACAGCCTCAGGAATAGTATTATAAGCTGGATACCAGTCGTAGTCCAGCTCGACCGCCCGCTTGACCTTGTTCATCTGCACATCGTGGATATGAATATCGTGTACGGTTCCGCCGCGTCCCTGAGTGGATTTGAAACGAATGCCCGCCTGGGTTCCATAGGCTTTAAGATTATATGCTTCGACATTGTAGATACCACCGGAGGTCTCGCTGCCGCAGGTAATCATACCATGCCCCGCACGGGCGATACAGTCACGGATGATAACATTTGCCGTAGGTTTATTTACGCGCAGGCCATCCGCATCGCGACCGGCCTTTAAGCAGAAGTTGTCGTCGTTACAGTTAATATCGCAGTTTTGCACGAGGATATTCGTGGACGAATCGATGTCGATGCCGTCTGAGCTTGGCCCGACTTCGTCACCACGATTTGCCTGGATGGTCAGCCCATCCACAATGACATTGGTGCAAAAGCAAATATGAACGGTCCAGAAGCCCGGCTCTTTAAGGGTCAGCCCTTCAATCGAGACATTCGATGATTTATAGACGAGGATTAATCGCGGCCTTTTACAGTCATAATCCACTATCCACCGCAATCCTTTAGCGCTGTATTCATCGCGCATCTTCCAGTATTTTTTCCACCAGACGGCGCCGGAGCCGTCAATGGTACCTTCGCCGTATATCTTCACAGCGGACAGGTTATGCGCGTTAATGAGGGCGGCGGGCCAATAAGTTTCAATCCCTGCCACACGGGTGAATACCTGCGGATAGGCTGAATCATCCTGCACTCCCTTAAGAACAACCCTTTTATCAACCCGCAGGTTCACCCTGTCTTTCAAGAAGACCGAGCCTGTCATATAAATCCCGGGCGAAAAGATTATCGTGCCGCCACCTGATGTTGCACAGGTATCTATCGCCTTTTGAATCGCCTGGGTACAGACGGTATTGGCATCACCCTTTGCGCCGTAATCACACGCATTGAATTCCAGCGCCGCAGTCTTTGACTTATTCGCAACCGCCGGCTGAGCTAATCCGGCCAACACGCCGGCAAATGTAAAGAAAATCAGACAGCGGATTGTTCCGGCCGGTTTTTTTGTACGCTGCTTCTGTTGATTCATTTTACGTTTCCTGCCAACATAACGGTTATGGCCATTATAACGGCGGATTATATGGTTTGCACGGATTTTTTTACCACAGAGACCACCGAGAAAATACGAAAAATTGTAGTTTTTTTCTTGACATTTCGGCCATATATGATTACCATTTATACGGTATCATAAAGCAGGAGGGATTATGCAGGTCGCAAAGGCGTTTCTTTTTGCAGGGGCGATTCTTTTTATCCTCGCCGGTTCTGCTTATGCGTACCGCCCCATTATAGACCTTAAGACCCTCGGCGGCAGCGAAAGTCAGGCTTGGTCCATCAACGACGACGGCCAGATTGTAGGCTGGGCTCGGGACAGTTCCGGCCATGTCCGTGCCTGTCTTTTTGACCTGACAGGCGGCGGGGCCAATAAGAGCCTTGGCGGCACGGAAAGTTACGCTTGGTCCATCAACGACAATGGCCAGATTGTTGGCTCGGCTTATAACCTCTACGGCAATGTCCGTGCTTGTCTTTTTGATCCGACAGGCGGTGGGGCCAATACATACCTTGGACGCACCGACGTACCTTGGAGAGCGGGTGCGGCCTATTCCATCAACAACAACGGCCGGATTGTTGGCCAGGATGGTTCCACTTTTCATGCCTATCTTTTCGGCCCGACTGGCGGCGGGAATGATAAAGACCTTGGGTCCCTCGGAGGCTCCCACAGCAGGGCCTATTCCATCAACGACAATAACCAGATTGTGGGTTATGCTTGGATAACGATCGGCGATCACCGTGCTTGTCTTTTTGACTCTACAGGCAATGGGGCTAATATCAACCTCGGAACCCTCGGCGGCTATCCCCAAAGTGATGCTCGGTCTATCAACGACAACAACCAGATTGTGGGCTATGCTTATAAAGATATATTCCAAGGCGGTTACCGTGCCTGTCTCTTTGACCCGACAGGCGGCGGTGCCAATAAAGACCTCAAAACCCTCGGCAGCGGTGATAGTTTAGCCTATTCTATCAACGACAACGGCCAGATTGTAGGTCAAGCTAATGGTCTCGCCTGTCTTTTTGACCCGACAGGTGGCGGTAATAATATAGACCTTAATACCTTTATAAACCCTGCTTCTGGCTGGACACTCCAGTACGCGTATAGCATAAACAATAACGGCTGGATTGTAGGGGAAGGTATTAACGCCGCTGGTCAAACTCACGCGTATCTGCTTATACCGGAGCCCACCTCCATTTTAATATTGGGCTTAGGCGGTATCCTGATTGCCTTGCGACGCAGGCGGCGAGAACCCCCAGGATAAACCTAGGGGCTAAACAGAAACTTTTAGTTTTGCGAATTTTCGTTTGCCGACCTGAATAATCATACCATCAGCAGGCGTGATTTCGGCATTGGGGTCGCTGATTTTATTGCCATTGATACTGACGGCAGACTGCACTTTTATCATTCGCTTTGCCTCACTGGTGCTCGATACGAGTTTGCAGTGCACCAGGAGTTTGCTTGCCATAATCGGCTCAGCAGATATTTTGACCTGCGGTATGTCGTCAGGCAGTCGGCCCTGAGCGAAGACCCTGTCGAATTCGGCGGCGGCGAGCTGAGCGGTTTTGTCATTGTAAAATTCCGACACGATTGTTTTACCCAAGAGGACCTTCGCCTCTTTGGGGTGTGTTTTGCCGGGGTCGGTCAATTCTGCAATTTTTTCGGTCGGCAGGCTGGTTAAAAGCGTAAAGTAATTTTCCATCATATCGTCGGAGATGCTCATAATTTTGCCGAACATATCGGACGGCTCATCGGTTACGCCGATGTAATTGCCTTTTGATTTACTCATTTTTTCTTTGCCGTCGAGGCCGATGAGGATAGGCGTAGTGATTACGACCTGCGGTGTTTGGCCATAAGCGCGCTGGATGTCCCGGCCGATGAGGTTGTTGAATGTCTGGTCTGTTCCGCCAAGCTCAACATCGCTTTTGATTACCACGGAGTCATATCCCTGCATCAAGGGATAAATAAATTCGTGGGTATAAACATCAATGTCGTTCTGCAGCCGCAACTTGAAGCTATCTCTTTGAAGCATCTGTGCAACGGTCTTTTTTGCAGCAAGCTGAATAAGTTCCATAAGACTCATTTTTTCGAGCCATTCGCTGTTATGTCTTATTTCAAGTTTATCTTTTGAGGTATCGAGAATTTTTCCAGCCTGTGCGAGGTATGTTTTCGCATTTTTTTCTATTTGCTCGGGCGACAGCATCGGCCTTGTTGTATTTTGCCCTGTCGGGTCACCGATACGTGCGGTGTAGTCGCCGATGATAAGGACGGCCTTGTGGCCGAGGTCCTGAAACTGGCGGAGCTTGCGCAGCACGACGGTATGGCCGAGATGTATGTCGGGGCTGGTTGGGTCCAGGCCGAGCTTGATGCGAAGCTGTCTGTCTTTTTTGGCTGCGTCGGTCAGTTTATCGGCCAGCTCCTGCTCGGTAAAAATCTCAACTGTGCTGCGACTCAGCAGTTTAACTTGTTCTGCGATTTTTGCTTTCATAGATTACCAATACCCAAAGCAGGGGAAATTATAAAGAAGGAGGAGATTTTAAGCAAGGCATAACAATTTTGGTTCGACAGGCTCACCATTTGTTGCCGAGCAAATCCACATCGCCGGAAGGAAAGTCTTTGAGAGCGAGCGGAAAGTACATTTTGACGCTTTCGGGCGGCATTTCGATACGGAGGCCGTTTTCAGCGCGTATAAATTTGCTTTTGTATATCTGGCGCCAGCCGGTGCGGGCATAGACCGTTTTTATTTTTTCCTGTGTAAAGAGTAGGCCGAAATCGAATTTTCGTATGAGTGCCTCTTGCATTGCGGCTTTTAATACGGAGTCGCTCAATTGTCGGCCACGGTATTCCGGGAGGACGCAGACATTTTGAACTCCGGCAACTCGACGATTTCTGCCGCCGACCCTTATGGTCCTGTCGATTACGCCGACATAGGCGATTACGTTACCATCATCTTCAATAATCGCGGAAAATGCAGGCTTGTTATCATTTAGATAATAAGTTTTCGAGTATGTATCTTTATGGTGTGGAAAACAAACAGCTAAAGTTTTTCCGATAGCGGTGTTGAGTTCTTCGCTGATTTCAGTTTCTTTTACTATTCGGGGCTGCATGGAGATTTTTTTGCCTGTATTTGCTTCGAATACGATTTAACGGCGAAGGCATAAGGGACAAGCGCTGCGAGGAAGAAAGCAACACATATAGGTTTTATCCAGTCGTGGGGTATGATGTTAAGAAGCGGCTTTGCGCTGCTGGGCCAAAACACTTGCGTGTCCAAGTGATAGATTCCGTCTATGAATACGTGAAGCCAGACGCCGAGCACGCCGGAGATGAGCATCTTCCAAAGATTGGTTTTGTAAGGGATGCGTAATGCCTGCATCAACCTTTCAAATAATGGTCGAGCCTGGTATGCAGCCAGCGCCCAGACGATACCTACGGCGGCGCCAATCAGAAATGTATGAGCGTATCTGTGCCACGGCCGACCGAGCCCAAGTATTCTTATCACCAGCACCTCAATATCAACGATGATGTTAGCGAAAACGAATACGGGCATATCGAGCCACTTTCTAAAAATGAGCCCGACAAATGCACTCGGCCCAAAATGATACGGCGTAGTCGGCATAAAGTATCCTGCTCAAATGAATGAGACCAGCTAAGAACAGGTCAAATAACCTTTCTTTTGAAGGTAGTTTTGGACATAGTCACTGATGGCGTCTTCGAGAGGTGTGGTTGGTTTATTGTAACCTGCTTTGCGGAGTTTGGTAATGTCGGCTTCGGTGAAATATTGATACTGGCTGCGCAAATTTTGTGGCATATCGATGTATTCGATTCCCTCGACTTTGCTCGGGACAGGGTTCGGCGATTTACCCATCGCGGCGAAGACGGCCTTTACCATATCGTTCCACGTACGAGCTTTTCCGGTGCCGATGTTAAACAGGCCGGTTATTTTTGGGTTGTCATAAAAAAAGAGCGTCATATCGACGGCGTCCTTTACGTAAAGGAAATCCCGCTTGTATTCGCCATCGGCGTAGTCAGGGTTGTGGGATTTAAACAGGCGAACCTTGCCGGTCGCGTTTATCTGCTCGAAGGCCTTTAAGATGAAACTTCGCATATCGGCTTTGTGATATTCGTTGGGGCCGAAGACATTGAAGTATTTTAAGCCGACGATTTTTTTCAGTAACCCTGCTCTTAGTGCCCACAGGTCGAAAAGCTGTTTTGAATGGGCGTACATATTCAAAGGTTTCAATTGGTGTATTTTTTCTTCGTCGTCGGAGAAGCCTTTTGAGCCGTCGCCGTAGGTGGCGGCGCTTGAGGCGTAGATAAAGCGGATGCCGGCGTCGGTCGCAAACTTCGCCAGGGTTTTGGAGTATTCGTAGTTATTTTTTATCAGGTATGAGGCGTCTGTTTCGGTGGTGCTGGTGCAGGCCCCCATATGGAAAACCGCCTCGATGGGCGGTGCGATTTTATTTTCGACGACCATATCGAGGAAGTTGTCTTTTTCGACGTAGTCGGCGAAGGAAAGATTCGTTAGGTTGGGTCTCTGTTCGCAACCGGACTGGTCAACGACGAGAATATCGGTGATGCCTCGAGAGTTTAACGCGGCGATTATTGCTGAGCCGATAAAGCCGGCTCCGCCGGTGACTATTATCATTCGTGTGTCCTTGTTCATAGTTCATTGTTCATTTCTGGCTACAGCTTGGTGCCTGAACCAAGACAAGAGGATAATTAGCCGGTGCGGGCGTGTCAAATGCTAAAAGTGACTCGACGCGTGTAAAAAAAACCGCCCGAAAACGGGCGGTGTAAGAGAAGCAAAACAAAAAATAATTTCGTGTACTTCTAACACAAAGCAATGTAGCTTGCAATTGCCAGAAGCAGGATGCGCCTTTTGTTAGAGGTAAACGGCATCCAAAACTCGTAATAAAATCTTTTCATCATCATTCTTCTAAAAACCATCCTCCGAAGCAATTCTTATGATGAAATTGTACCAGAAAGGGTGGCTAAAGTCAAGAGAAAAGCATCTTTTTGGGAACGTAAGTATATGGGGACTAAGCACTTATGCTGTAGAGAGGCGGCATTTTTTTATGGGCGGCGCAGAGCTGGTTTTGGGCTGCAAAGTCAGGCTAACTTGTGTACCGCCTCGGCAACAAGCTCAGCTATCGGCATATGCTGGGGGCAGCAGGCTTCTGCAGGGCTGTAATCGGTGCTGAGCAGTCTGTTTCTTACATTGCCAGGAATTTGAGCGAAAAGCTCCCTCGCTCCGTCGCGGTCACCATAGCTATTGTAGTACATCAGGCAGCGCATAACGTCACTGACGCAGGGGGTGTCCGGCAGGGCCGCGTCACAGATGTACGCACAGCCGGTGCAATAACCACTACAAATCGCGGCGGCGTATTTTTTGAAGACATCTGCATCTGCCTGCGTAAGGCTGGTTTTATCGAGCACAGCAGCTACGTTTGAACGAAGGAAAGTAACATTTTCCATTCTTATACAGGCTGCGGTGATGCGTTTATCATCGAGGACAGCTTTTATCAGGGCCTGCTCGCGGGTGTAGCCTTTTTCGAGAAAGTGAGTGACCATTTTATATTCGGCCTCGGGTTGTCTCTTTTGGACTCCGAGCAGTACCTTCATTGCGATAAGGCCGACGCCGGCTTCGTGACAGGCCTGGACGGCTTCCTGCATTTGCGGATTTTGCATCAGGGCGACATTGTATTTGGTCATTATCGCATCAATCCAATTGAGCTTGGATGCAGCCATCAGACATTTTTCCATATTTGTATGTGTGCTGAAGCCGAAGAGACGAATGAGTTTGCGTTTCTTTGCACCCTCGGCCCATTTTTGCATTTTCTCCGTGAGCTGAGAGTCGGGGTTGTCACAGCCGTGAACACCATAGTACAGGTCGATGTAATCGATGTTCATTCTTTTGAGCGATTCCTGCAGTCGCTGTTCGAGCTGTTCTGCGACGGTGTCCTTTTCCACTTCTATTTTCGATGCCTTGGTGACGATGAAGAGTTTTTGTCGGATTTCGGGGTTTTTCTTAAGAAATGTCCCTATGGGGATTTCGCTGTTTCCGCCGGCGTAACCATAGGCGGTATCCCAATAGGTGACGTTGTGCTGGATATTAGCCCTTAAGATGGTTTGGTTCTCTGTGACGTCGAACATCAGGCCATTAGCCAGGACCGGAAGCTCGACACCGGACCTGCCGAGTTTTCGTCGAGGAAGTTCGGGAAATTTTGCCTCTTTTATTTTTTGAGTTGTGTTTGGCTCATTTGTGTCAGCCTTTGCTTTCACAGAGGCAATTGCGGAGCCGATACCCAGAACTCCGACTGTCTTTAAGAAGTTTCTTCTGTTGATTTTATTTTGTTTTTTTCCCATTGAATCAGCCTCCGAACAGGTTCGACTTCGCTCACTACAAGAAAGTTTTGTCGGCACTTCTTGTCTCGCCTTCTGCAGAAACCCTTATAGCCTTTCTACCGCTGACAGGGCATTCGTGTTCGCAAACTCCGCAGCCGATACATTTCTCAACATCGATGTAAGGCCTCTGGAGGCGAATCTGAATCGCTATTGTATCACCTTCGGCGGGTTTTTTTGCAAGATTTTCAGAGATTTCTATTGAATTTTCGGAGTTTGCCGTGATTTTCACGGGTTTTTCGCCGGCAAAAACACAATAATAATCGCCGGTAGCAAATCTGTCAGGCGGCATAGTGCTTTCGACAGTCTCTATTATTTTATCCTTAGTCTGCCTGACGGTCATCAGGCCGTTTCTGATTGTATTGAAATATTCCAGCGTATAAATTGCCTTTGGACTAACGGGGCAGTTTTCCTGGCACACAATGCAGGGTCGTCCAAAAGCCCAGGGCATGCAACGGTTACGGTCAATAAAAGCAGTGCCTAATCTGATTGGCCCGGCGTCGGCGAATTTTCCGGTTCCGAGCTTTTCATCGAGAGTGATTGGTCTGATGGCTGAGGTCGGGCAAACCTGTCCACAGGCTACACAGTTCAACTGGCAGCCGCTTGAGCCGATACGATTGTTCAGCACAGGCGTCCAGAGGTTTTCCAGGCCCGTGTCGATGCCGGCAGGCTGGATAACGTTTGTAGGACAGATGCGCATACACTGGCCACACTTTATACATCGTTCGAGGAACTGCTCTTCGGGCAGTGCGCCGGGCGGACGAATAACTCTGTGGTTCCAGTTTCTACTTAGTTTGCCGCTGAGCCGAAGGGCCGGGACGGCAAAGACACCGCCGATGAGCGAAAGTACAAAACCTCTGCGGGAGATGTCCGGGCCGGTGATTTCGCCCGCCAACGACGGTTTTGTCTGGTAAGCGATGACGTCATCCCTGCAGCCGTCGAGGCAGTTAAAACAGAGAACGCATTCGCTTATTCGTATTTTGCCGGCGGGTTCGCAGCCACCTTCGCAATTTCGCTCGCACAATTTACAATCGGAACACTCGCTGCGGTTTTTGCCGATTCGCCAGATGGCAAACCTGCCGAGGATTGCGAACATCGCTCCCAATGGACATATAAATCGACAATAGAAGCGGGGGATGACCAAGTTGAGCAGAAGCGCCGAAAGGAAAATTGCGAATATCAGCCAGGCCCCCTGATAAAAGCGTTCGGTTGCTGAAACAAAGTTAGCGGAGCGGTCAAGAATGGGCAGTAGCAACAAATTGAACGAGCGACTAAGCAGAGATATTGGGTCGAGCAGACCTGTTTGTAAGCTCGCGCCGATAGATGAAAGGGCGGCCATTGCGAGGAATACTATCAGGACGAAGTATTTTACGCATTGGGCCTTTCGGTATTTATTAAGCTGGATTTTTTGTGGCGCAGATTTGTTTCGATTGCCTAAGAAGCCTGTAAAATGATGCAGTGAGCCGAAAGGACAGACCCAGCTGCAAAAAAATCGTCCGAAGACTACTGTCAGTATCACCGTAGGCAAGGCCCATAGAAGCGGTGCGTACAGCGTATGCGTGGTCAGTATTGTGCCGATTGCTGCGAGGGGGTCGAGCTGCAGGAACAAATTGACCGGCCAATTTCTTATCTGCCAGGGTTTGCTGCCGACGGTGCTGACGACGCAGAACCAGACAAAAAGCGAGAAGAAGAAAATCTGACTTGTTCGTCTTGTTGTTGTAATTTTCATAGTCGAACTTTTAACTTAGTGTAGCGAATTTCGGCTCGAGCGATTCGTAATCAGTTATACCTGCGCCGGTGCCGGCGGCCTTTGCCAGGTAGGGCAGGTCGGATACTTTCAGGTTCAACAGGCTACAGCCATAGGAGTCAGCGGCCACCATATCGGTGCTTGCGATAAGGGTATTTGCGCGTTTGAGGTCTGAGGTTGAGCCGCCTGTAGGGCCGTTCGTTATCATAACTTCGGTGCCGTCGAGTATAACCAAGGTAGGTTTTACCATCATTGCCAGCTCGGCGATTATTGTATTGATATCCTGATGGAAGGTGCTTCGATGTCCGCCCAAAAGTCCATACCAGTTTTTCATCGACATAGAGGCGCCGCTTCTGTGATGGTCTTTAACCGGTGCGATGCCAATGAGTTTGTCGACTTTGGCGAACGGCTCATAAAAGACCGGCCAATCCTTAATTAGTCTGCCGCCATTCAGCGTGGTGTGTTTGAAAAGATGTGGTTTCGGCAGAATGACTTTTGCGCCGGCGGCTTCGGCGGCTTTGCCGATGCCACTCAGCGTGAAACAGCTTGCGGGGTCGTTAATCGGGTTGTCGGTTACGATAACTTTTTTGGCCTGTCCTCTGCTATAACAGAGCCGAACCACCTCAGCTACAAGTTCTGGATTGGTTGTTGCTGCGAGCATTGGAGGTGAGGCGAATGCGACATTTGGCTTTATCGCGACTGTTTCACCGGGCTTGACAAATCTTTCAATGCCGCCGAGCAACTCTATGGCCTTATCGACGGTTTCGATGCGGTCTGAACCTCTGACAATGCTTATTATTCGGCCGGGCTGCTGTTTTACCGAGAAGTCCGGAAGCGTTACAAGGTCCACAGCAGGGTGGTATGCCTGTGGGCCTTTGGTGTCGTAAAATAGATATGAGACGATACCTGCTGCGCCGACGGATATGCCGGTTTTGACAGCGCGTGCGAGAAACTGTCTTCGCCCGAAATTTTCACTTTGCCTGTTCATCGTTTTGTGTTTGTGCTGCCTCACTAAGCTTGTCGATAAGCTTCACTGTCAATTCTTCTGCGAGCTGCTGACTTTGCGATTCGTGAATCCCAGCGACGAAAGGTCCTGTTGTGAATATGATTTCAGTTGTGCTGTAGAATTCGACTATCTTAGCTTCGATATTTTTGTTGAGCGGTGGTTTGTCCGCGCCGCCATTTTTAATCAGGAATTTATAGTAACTTTCGGCAACTGCGTGTGCATCCTGTACGTCGCGGCGTCTACTAAAGAAAGCAGTGAGACTCTTATCGCCGAACATATACCGAGCGGTAAAGGTGTCAGTCAATCCCTCGAATCCGAAGGCGCCGGTCAGATGGAGTTTGTAACCGGCGGGGACAATGTTTTCCTGAGGGAATAACCGCAGTTCAGTTATTTCCGTATTTTTATTGGCAGCTAAGCGTGCAGAAATTTTTCCGGCGACATCCAACATCGCTTCGAGCAATTCCTGCGATTCGGCTGAGCCGACCAATTCGACGTAGTATTTGTCGAACACGAAGTATGAGGCGTTAGCTGTTCTGTATGCGAATCGCATAGTCGGTAATGTTTCGGCATCAGGTCTTTTCTGGACGCTGTAAACGGCAAAGGCGTTTTTAGCGGAGGCCATATCGAACAAAAAAAGCTCCATCCAGAGGTCCTTATCTTTTTTATTTACGAATCGCTGGGCAAATAGTTTTCTAAATCCCGATTCGATGTAAAGAGGGGCTTTGCCGTTAATTTTTTCGTAGAGGTTTTCTTCGGTGTATATTTCGGATTCTGAAAGCATTTCGAACCCCGTCGGGGTTAAAGTGCTTAGTGTAATCTGTGGGCTGTTTGCCTGTGATTTTTGCGACAACAGGACGGAGGTATTTATGCCGAATCGGCCCATATCGAAATTGGATTGTTTCAGGAAGATGCCGATGGCGATAAGAACAAGAGCGGCCAATAAGCAGAGACTAATCGCGGATTCGAGGCGTTTTTGGCGGCTGTGCATCGAGACCATAGCTAAATCCTATAACGGCGAATTCAATTACCCGAAGGTCAGACACATTATAGGCTCAGTCAGCGTCTCTGTCAAAGGCACAGGATTGACAGATAAGCCGGTCGACAATTCACTTGACCTGCAACTTTCGACGCATTATAATTCAGGCGAACAACGGTTTGAGAAAGCGTCCGCTGGCTCGACTGGGCAGGCGGGAAAGCATTACAATACCTCAGCAAAATAAAAGGAGGCCGAAATGACTGAATGTTCAGGACATATCTTGGCGGCGTGGGCACCACAGGGCTGGGAATGGCTGGTCATCCTTGTAATTGCTCTGCTGATATTCGGCAGGCGGCTGCCCGAGATCGCCCGCAGTATAGGTAAGAGTTTGACTGAATTCAAAAAAGGCATCAAAGAGGCTGAGGAAAGCAAGGATGAAGTGGTCGATGAGGTCAAAAAGGTCAAGGATGACTTAGTGAAAGAGACCAAAAAGACCTCTGGTCCGGACGAACCCGGCACCAGCGATTAATCACAGAGTCTCCCTCTCTTTTTTGAAATTCAACCGAACCTGTCGAAATGGGCAAAACCAAAAAGAACCAAGACCACCTTCATACCACTATGAGTCTGGGTGACCACCTTGAGGAACTGCGTGCCCGGCTAATCCTTGCGATATTGGGGCTGGCGGCGGCACTGATAGTGTGTCTATTCTTCGGCAAGTGGATAATATCATTCATCAAAACGCCCTACGTCAAAGCGATGGGGCAGCAGGCGCGTCTGCAGAGCATAGCTCCAACCGATGGGTTTGTCAGCTATATGGGAATATCGATGGTCGCAGCAGTGGTAATAGCATCGCCCTGGATTTTTTATCAACTGTGGCTGTTCATCTCTGCGGGACTCTATCCCCATGAAAAACGATATGTTTATCTGGCGGTGCCCTTTTCAACGATTTTGTTTGTTACGGGCGCCTTGTTCTTCGTTTTTGTCATAGCACCGGCGACCATGCGATTTCTTGTGATGTTCAATAAGAGTATTCTCGGAGTGGATTCCAACTTCACCTTCAAGAATTATGTGTCGTTTGTGGGCACAATGATGCTGGTTTTCGGCCTTGCATTTCAAACGCCGATAGCGATTTTTTTTCTAAATAAAACAGGATTAGTTTCAATCGAAGCGCTGTGTAAATCGAGGAAATACGTTGTGCTGGGTATTGTCTTCGTGGCGGCTTCAGCCACACCGGGGTCAGACCTGTTTTCCTTATTTGCCCTGGCGATTCCGATGTATATGCTCTTCGAGCTGGGGATTCTGTTAAGTTACGTTGCGCAACGAAAGAAAAAAATCACCTAATTGAGAATAAACTCATCCTGGTATTGTGGGACAGCGACGTCCCAGGCGGTTTTTTGTCTGAGGTAATCACCAAATGAAGTGGCACTTTGCGGCTCACCGTGCACAACAAAGACTTTCCTCGGCGGGACTTCGAGTTTTTTTAGCCAAGCCAGAAGCTCATTTTTGTCGGCGTGTGCTGAGAAGCCGTGTACCTGTACCACCTTTGCTTTGACGGTGTACGTCTGACCGAGTATCCTGATTTGTTTTTGCCCATCGACAATTTGTCTGCCGAGTGTTCCCATTGCCTGATAGCCGACGAACATTATCGTACTTTCCGGCCTGGTGATGTTATTGACAAGATGGTGCTTTATTCTGCCGCCGGTGCACATACCCGAACCAGCTATAATCATAATCGGCTCCTTTAAGTCGTTGATTGCTTTCGACTCATCTGCGGTGCCGGCCAGTTGCAGCATCGGCAGGTCAAAGAGCGACTGATGGTGTTTTACAGACTCGGTCATTTTTCTGCCAAATAGTTCGGAGTGCTCTTTGAAAACTGCGGTGATTCTCGAAGCCATTGGGCTATCGAGGAAGATTTTAATAGGCTTAATTGTACCGTCTCGGAGCAGCTCATTTATGTAGTACAAAACCTCCTGCGACCTTTCGAGCGCAAAACTCGGCACAACGATATTACCGCCGGCCTTTTTAGTTGAGTTTATCACCCGGCCAATCATTTTCTTTATGTCTTCGGTGTCCTCGTGGGCTCTATCGCCATAGGTTGATTCGATAAGAATGTAGTCGGCCTTGTCGAATACGGTAGGGTCGCAAACAATGGGTCCGTGGGGTCGGCCCATGTCTCCTGAAAACAGGATGATTCTTTCCTGTCCATTTTGCCGCACCTTAGCCCTTATAATTGATGAGCCGAGGACGTGACCCGCATCATAGAATGTTGCCTCGACCCCATTTCCGAAATCCACAACCTCTCTGTATGGCACAGGTTCGAAGTGGTCAAAGCATGCTTCGGCGTCTTCTGTGGTGTAGAGCGGTACTTCCGGGTAAGGTCCTTTTCGGTCCCGCTTTTTGTGGCGTTTGCGTTTATATTCGGAGTCTTCTTCCTGTATCTTGGCGGAGTCCAGCAGGATAATCTTTGCGATTTCAGCAGTGGCTTGCGTGCAATATATCCTGCCTGTGAATCCATCGCGAACGAGCTTCGGCAATAGGCCACAATGGTCCAGGTGCGCATGAGTTAAAAGGACGGCGTTAATTGTGGCCGGCGGGACGAGGAAAGGGTCCCAGTTTCTTTCTCTAAACTGCCTTTCCTGATAGAGGCCACAATCGACGAGCAGACCAATACCGTTGGCATGCAGAAAATGTCTGGAACCGGTAACATTCTGAGCGGCTCCGAGAAACCTCAGCTTTATTTGCATATCTTACCTCGATGATGATAAAATACCCGTTAAGGAGTGCGGATTTTATGGGGCTTTGAGGAGTGTGTCAAGCAAAGAACAAGGCTGATGCATAGTGTTGGCTTCGGCGGGATTAGGAGGTGTTTTTCTGCCCCAGAGCAGCCATTTTTCCAAAGACACACATTTATATCACTAATGCCTTGTCTTTATCGGGCAAATTTTCGGACTGGCTATAACTAAAGACAGGGCCGTCCACACAAACAAGCTTTTCGCCGATGTTGCAGTGTCCACATTTGCCTATGCCGCATTTCATATATCTCTCAAGGCTCATATAGATATTCTCGTCCTTGAACCCCCAGAGCGGAGCAGTTCCATAACGACAAACCGATTGCCGTTAATGCCCTTTTCCGAGCAGCATATCCTTTGCGTGCGGCAGGACATCGAGAATTACTTCGAGAGACTCTTTAACTGCTTTTGGGCTGCCGGGCAGATTGATTATGAGGGTGCTTCCGCGAATACCTGCGATGCCTCTTGAGAGCATAGCGTTCTTGGTTTTTTTCACTCCTTCTGCGCGTATCATTTCGGCTAAGCCCGGCACCATTTTTTCACAGACCTCCGCTGTGGCCTCAGGCGTGACATCTCGCGGCCCGAGGCCGGTTCCGCCGGTCGTAAAGACAATATCAACTTTTGCGCAGTCGGCAAAGTTTATAAGCTCTTTTGCGATAATCTGGTGCTCATCGGGGATAATCTTATACCCACAAACCTCGAATGTGTCGTGGGGCAATAAATCGGAAACAGTTTGTCCGCTTACATCCTCTCTTTGTTTACGCGAGCAACTGTCACTTATTGTCAGTATCGCGGCCTTTATCATTTAAAACCTCCACTGTATCGCCGGTTTTAATTTGGCCAGGTTTGGTTACCTTTGCGAAGATTCCCTCGCGAGGCATAATGCAGTCACCAACCTGTTTAAATATCTCGCATTGCAGGTGGCAGGTTTTGCCGAACTGGGTGATTTCAACTTCGGCCTCGTGGCCTAATCTAAGTTTGCCGCCGATTGTTAGTGACTGCAAGTTAATTCCTTCCGTGGTGATATTTTCAGCGAAATCGCCGGCGGTGACTTTGGCTCCCATTTCCACCATTTTTTCTATCGATTCTTCCGCAAGCAGACTCACCTGTCTATGCCAGCTGCCGGCGTGTGCATCACCAACTATCCCACAGTCAACTTTTAAGTCGGCAAAAGGGATATTGTACTTTTTTGTTCCGCGCTGACTCGAAATGGATATCGCTTTGATTTTACCTTTTGTAGTCGCCGCCTTTTCCACCGCTTTTTTCCATCAGCTTTAATTCGCTTATCACCATATCTTTACCTTTGTATTTGAGCATATCATAAATGGTAAGACAGGCTGCTCCTGCGCCGACAAGGGCTTCCATTTCGACGCCGGTCTTTCCCGAAGATTTGACGGTAACGGTCACAGTAACGGATTTATCCTGTTCATTTAATGCAAAATCAACACCTGCCGATTCAATCAGGATAGTGTGGCACATCGGGATTATCGAAGGCGTTGCTTTGACGGCGCCTATTGCGGCTATTTTCGCCGTCTCAAGCACATCTCCTTTGATGCAATTGCCGCGACGGAGAACATCGAAGGGTTCTTGTCCGAGAACCACACGGCCGCTGGCGGTGGCTGTTCTTACCGTAATATCCTTCTCGCTTATATCTATCATTCCTTTTGAATTTTTCATCCGGTTTCAACCTCCAATCTGGCTCATAAATCTTTTTTTGCAGGCGCTTCCACTTTTTGGTTTTTTCGCTACAGCCTCCAGTATGGAGCTGCGAATATCATTGAAGTCCACTTTTATTTCGTGGTCCGAGAAGAGACAAGGTTTCAGAAAGCCGTCCGCCGTCAGTCTCAATCTGTTGCATCGGCTGCATTCCGGCGGGCGGTCCGCAGCAAAGCGTCTGCTCAAATCGGACCTGTCATAAAGAGAGAACTGCATAATCTTCTGAAGCCGCAGATTTTTTTGCCTGCAGAATGTCTGCATCTGCTCGATGTCTTCTTCGGTTGTGTCATCGAGAATGACCATATTAATTTTGATTGGCGTAAGTTGTGCTTTGATTGCTGCGTTGATGCCTGCAATGGTTTTGTATAAATCGCCGCCGCCGGTTACCGTGCGGTATCTTTCCGGGTCGAGCGAATCCATTGAGATATTGATGCGACTTAGGCCGAACTGTTTGAGCATCGCTGCTTTTGCCGCAAGCAGCGAGCCGTTGGTTGTCATACAGACCTCGTCAATACCGTTAATGGCGGCAAGTTTCGCTACCAATTGCTCAATGTCTTTTCGCATGAGTGGTTCTCCACCGGTCAAACGGATTTTCTTTATACCCATTTGCGCAGCAACTTTTGCCACTGACTCAATTTGCTCATAGGAAAGAATGT
The DNA here is from genome assembly GCA_963827315.1 of uncultured Planctomycetota bacterium. Taxonomy (GTDB): domain Bacteria; phylum Planctomycetota; class Phycisphaerae; order Sedimentisphaerales; family Anaerobacaceae; genus CAVXEF01. Next base: position 213,920 of record CAWHAL010000004.1, read on the forward strand.
TGTGGCGGCTTTTATGAATAAAAGACTCCTGCGGCACACAGTATGCGCATCGCAGATTGCAGCGGTCCGTTACCGATATTCGCAGGTAGTCTATTTTTCGATTATATCTGTCTGACAGCAATGGTGGCTCCCTCTTTGATTTCCGCGGCGCCGGCCGGCATACAGAACAGGCCGTCAGCCTCACATAATGCGTTGATATGAGCCGGGCCGTGATACTCGATTTTTGCGGCTTTTCCAGCCTGTGTGAGTACAACCGGCAGCCAGGAATCCCTGTCTGTTTTTTTTCTTGTTATCGTTTTTTGAAGTTTTGCATAAGTGACAGGCGGTTTGAAATTGTGCCCCATCATCTTATAAAGAAAAGGCTTGACCAGCAGTTCGAAGCAGACAAAGGTCGATACCGGATTTCCGGGCAATCCGAAGCAAAATGTTTTGTCCGAGACGCCGAAAACCATAGGCTGGCCCGGTTTTACAGCTATCTTCTCAAATAGCAGGTCGACGTTGTTTTTCCTTAGTATCTCTTTAACGAGGTCGTATTCACCGACAGACACTCCGCCTGACAAGATTACGACATCATTTTCTGCTATCGCTTTTTTGATAATAGCATCAAGGGCAGCCTCAGTATCTGCCACGATGCCATAATTCGTCGCAGTCGCCCCGGCACCTGCCACTTGAGCAGTCAACTGGTATGAGTTGCTGTTTCTTATCCGGCCGGGCGCAGGTTTTTGCGACGGTTCAACTAATTCGTTGCCTGTTGCTATGATACCGACCATTGGCTTTAGTGCCACCAGCGGCTTCACGCAGCCCTGGCCTGCCAGAACCGCGATGTGCTGCGGCCTGATAATCTCGCCGCGGCGAAGAACAACGTCCCCTTTTTTTATGTCTTCGCCTTTTAAGCAGATATTGTCAGCGGTTGTATTTTCGATAAAACGAATTTTATCTGTGGAGATGTTTTCGGTGTGTTCAACCATTATCACGCAATCAGCACCTTCCGGGACGACCGCGCCGGTCATAATCTTTGCGCACTGGTTTCGGCCGATTTTGTTTTGTGGCTGTTTGCCGGCAGGAATGGTTTCGATTACGGTAAGTTCATTCGCGAGGTCCGCCCGCCGACAGGCGAATCCATCCATCGCTGATTTGTTGAATGACGGAACGTCAATGTCGGAAACTATCGTTTCGGCCAGCACGCGACCCAGGGCCTGGCTGATGTCAACGTGCTCTGCGCCAAGCGGACGAGCCGAATCCATAACGATTTCAAACGCCTTGTCAAACCTGATTACTTTGCTTTCTTTGGAATTCTTCATATTCCGCCATTGTGTTTAAGTTAACGAGCCAATCCACCTTACCGAGGTCAATGTATTTAACTTCGCACAGGTCAAAGACGTCGCTTATTTTGCGGTTGCCTTTGCGAAGTGCCCGTTTTATAGCATCGAGGGCGCTTTTGCGGTATACCGCAAAAAGCGGCTCAAATTTTTTGTCATCAGTGATTGGAACAGTTATGTCTGCTCCTCCGGCCTCGGCGAGCATTTTTCTGACAAAGTCCATTTTTATATAGGGGATATCGCAGGCGACTACAAAGTTAAGTTCATTGACGGAGGCCTCAAGAGCCGAGGCTATACCCATTAACGGCCCCTGGTCGGCTGCCTTGTCTCGAACGACCTCAAAACCGACAGGGGCGTATTTCTCGATGTCGTCCGCGCTTATGAGTATCTGGCTGAATGTGCCGCGAAGCTGTTTGCAGATGTGCTCCAGCATAGTCTGATTGTTAATCGGCAGCATACTTTTATCGGTGCCCATTCGGCTGCTTTTGCCGCCTGCAAGAATTATAGCTGTCGCCGACGGTTCGATTTGCCAGCGATGCTTCGTGAGCTTAATTTCATCAATATCGAAATCAAAACTGCTGCCGTCTGAGGCCACAACTTTGTCCACATATCTTCTGACATTCCTGGCTGAATCTTTCCACCTTTTGAGATTCGGTGCTGTTATCATAAGAAATAATCCCGGTTCAACGACGTGCCGCAGTGAATTTGATTCGCAGACTGAGATTGCATCAGAGCCTATTACACTTAATAGGGCGGTCAAGCCTTGTTCCAAGTGCGACCTCATCACCCTGAGCCAGAAGACTCTGTGTGCACCGGCAGCCAAAAGTTTCGAGGTGTCTTTACTCGAATTTTTTTTAAGCTCTTCGGTGATGCAGAAATCACCATCCAGCGATGAACATACTCCGCAGCCGCGGCCGCCGCGAGGACATTTGCCGTTTTTAGCTTTTATCGTGGTAACTTTTACACCTATGATATCTGTGCTTTTGCAGAATTTTTTTATCACTTCGCAGGCTAAAGCGGTCTTGCCTGCGTTTCTTCCGGCAGAGCCAATCATCAACATACCATCGAGCTTCATCATTTTATTTCTCAACAAATTTGGCCTGCTTATCAACGGCCTTTTCAATTTTGCTCATTTCACAAGTTTCCTGATATGTTTTTGGTAAGCTTTTTCTACCGCTTTTTTGATGTCGCCGCGAAATTTGGTGTAGGCCTTGAGCCATTTTTTGCCGCCTGGTGTCAGATTGGACCGCCCACCCGAAGCGCCGCCTCGCTGTTTTTCGAGCAGGGTTGTGCCGAGACACCTCTCAGCTTTTTTTAAGTCGCCCCAGGCCTTTCGATAGCTTATGGAAAGCGTCTTACTGGCTGCGCTTAACGACCCTTTGGTTTCAACAGCCTCGAGCAGGCGCCACTTGCCATCGCCGAAGACACCTTCATCTGTTTCCGTGCTTAGCCAAAGCTTAAATTTTGCCCTCAACTTTTTCATCTTTTTGCTCCTGCTTGCTGTCACCTGAAGCATCCGAGTTGACATTTGCAGATTTTTATGTTGTGCTGATTACAGATGCGCCCGATTTCAATGATTTGCGTCTCGAATTTCTGTGCCAGTTCAAAGGCCTCGGCACACGCCAGTTTCTTTCTGCCGTCGATTTCCTTTGCCTGTCTGACAACAGCATCGGTCAATTCTTCTTTTTTCCCCATTTTAGGTTTCTCCACAAGGTCTTATTTATATTTAAGTAAGATGTACACGCGGCGTTGAGTGTCAGAAGCTAAGAAAAAGCCCGTTGCCTGCGATTCATCAGCAGCACACTAACAGCAGCAACAACGCCCGAGAGCAAACCAAAAAATGCATAGGAAGACAGCTTAAACCAGAACGCTGATATACCAAAGATAAAATGCGGGCTGATACCTTCCGGCGAAATCATTCTTTTGGTTAAACAAATCAGATTAGCAGCTGCACCGGCAAGGCCGATTGTTAAAATCATTAAGCCGGCAGAAGCCCTGATTTTTTCGAGGAAATCTATCAATACATCCATGATTATGCCAGCGAGGGCAATCATTTGCAGACCTGTCGGCCCACCAGCGAGGTTGCCGCCGAGGATGTGTGTCGTCAAAGCTGCGGACAAGGCTCCTGCGGTGGTGCCGGCTTTACATCCGCCGCGCAGCCTGGCGATAAGAACAGCGGGCATCCAAAAAAGCGCCTTGTGGCCCGGCAGACCTATATGCAAACGAAACCCACCAATGAATATGCCGGCGGCGACACCAACAGATATAGAGACCAGCAACATTCTAAATTGATGACTTCGTATTATGCTGTAAACATTTACTTTCTTTGCGGTCGACAGGAATCCACGCATTTTCCTTTTTACTCCATTCTACGATTAATACGGGTTTACCATTAATCAAACGGGGGCGTACCCAGCTGAGCGTGTTATATGTATCGTTTTTGCTTGGCAGGTGTTCTTCGATTCTATGGACAAGTCGGACGCCGATTTCGTCATATCCTCTGGTGCTGACTATGCGAGGTAATTCGCGAAGTCCAGGCAGGTCAATAAAACGGCCGTCACTGCCCAGTGTGCGCAAACCTACCGAAGCAAGAGCACCTATAACGCCCAAACAATTTCCGCCGACACCACGCAATCTGATGCCTTCGCCGTTGGCAAGCCTAAAGGATTCCTCGATTGTCAGCACTTGTTTCTGTGCAGCTTTGCCAAAATCAATAATATCGGCGGACACATCGTCGCTGAATGCCACGCACACTCCGGGGTCGGAGCCTTGCGCCGAAGTGCGGGCTACAAAATCAAAGGCGAAGTCAGCTATTTCGATTTCGGTACCATTTTCACTTGCTGCGGCAATGCATGCGCCGCTATTGTGTGAGGTATAAGGGATGGCATCATCGACCAGAAACTGGTGCCTCGTGACACCCAGCGGTTTTAATCCTTTTTTTGTGAGCTCTTCGCACAATTTTCGGGCAATCCGACCGGTGCCGGCACTGGTCGGATTATCAGTATCGTCAATTCCTATCAGGATTGTTCTCATAGTAGACCTTTATTTAAACTCCTCGCGCGGACTTTTTTTCACCATATGTACTGAGCCGTCGAGTGTAACGTAGTTCACTCCTTTTTCGTACCAGCGATGTGATGTGGGCATATTGCTAAACCAACTGTCACTCAGGACCCACTTGTCCGGCTTCATAGCATCAACAAGCACACGGGGCCAGGGAAGGTTTTTGAGAAAAAAATTACTCAGATAGCGATTGCAGGGTCGGTCTGTAAAGCTGTAGTAAAAATAACTGATGTTGCCCTTTTCGTAGTTTTCCTCGCTGAGGCAGAGTTCGCTTCTTTTCTCGCTGGGGCAGTAATAGCTTTCCATTGATTCGATATAGTTTCTGCTGCTTAACATGTTGATAAGACCTGTGTGGGGATTATCAAGCTTTTTATCTAAAGGCAGCATTGAATTATTGTCTCCGGCATACATCAGGCAACCCAAAGCCAGGCTTCGCAGACGTTCTTTGCAGATAATCAGGTCGGACTGGTCCCGAGCCCGTCCTAAAGCAGGAACTAACAGGGAAAGCAAAAAGCTGATTATGCCGATTATTACCAGCAATTCGACAAGGGTGAAACCATATCGAGGTGTATCAGCACGCAGGAACAATAGCCGTTGTCTTTTTATATTCATTGGTTTTTGCCGGTTCGTTTTTCTATTTTGTGCCTATCAGCCAATTTTCTGAGAATATTGCGAGGTCGGATGAGTCTACCGCTAAATCGCCATTTAAATCACCCTCTTTTGCGCTTGTTGACCAGGCTTCCGAGAAGATTGCGAAATCCGATAGATTTACTGCTAAATTATCATTTAAGTCACCTTTTACGGTTACTGCAAAAGTGGAGATTTTATTTTTTGGCCCGCCGGGGTCGTTCAGGTCGAGAAAAGCCTTATTCGTATGGTAAATGGTCGGAGAGCCGGTGCCTATGAAGCCGTAAACGCTAAAAACCGCTGGGCCGGGTAGTTCATTGAAGGCGTAGTCAATGGTAACACTGTTACCGGGTGCCATCAGCGGCATCCCCTCAACGCCATATACCGTAACCATTCCGCTGTCGAAAGCATAGGTTAGGGGTTCGCCATTTGGGTCGGTAACTGAATAGTAACCGCTGGGCCTGCCATACGGATTATCGTAGTAACAAAAATCATTGACGTCGAGCACATAAGGCCGTTGTCCCCGCATATTCAGCGTCATCGTAAAATCGTTTTCCAGCGATTCGGCATTGATAGCTACGACTATCAATATAGTGGTGAATGTGTTATCGTCCCCATTGTTTTTTATTTCAAAACTGCCGGCTAAATCTCTCGAAACTAAATGTCCCTCCATCTTCCCGCTATGGATGAACTTCAGTGCATTCATACCCTTTGCCTTATCACCGCCACCAGCCTGGGAAAAGGCGACAGGATAACTGTAATCAATATCGTTTGCATCCGCGGCATTGGCAGGATATGTATTTGGGTCGTTTCCGTCAAAGAAGTCTATCCAGTAATCTTTGGTCAGTTCATCCCAGGGGATGTAACCCTCGGCCTTCGTTTGAGAAGTTGCCCCAACCACCAGCAGAAAACAAAACAACAGCGTAGTCTCCTTGAACATGTTCATTTTAACCTTCTTCTAAAATCCACATTTGCGAACGGTTTCCTGACGCTGTTGCGATTCGTTTTTTGACTGCAGAAACGATATGTCTATTCAGACATATCGGCATTCAAAAAAATATAAGTGCCTATAATTTGAATGCGCACCCTATAGCAGATTGGGGACGCTGAGTCAAGGAAAAACGCTGTTTTTTTCCAAATGAGGTGCGTCAAAAACCTGCTGCGTCCTGATATTTTTAATTAAGTTGTATTTTTCAGATGCGGTGGTAAAATCATTGGCTCTCGCACCTTTTTGGAGAGGTTAGGTAATGGATTATGCAGTGGTAATAGCAGGGGGGGCAGGCGAGAGATTGTGGCCTCTCAGTCGCCGGAACAGGCCCAAGCAGGTCCTGAAGCTGTTCGACGGCCAAACCCTCCTTCAGCAATGCTTTCAGCGATTGGCCCCCATATTCGATGCGGAGAAAATTATTGTCCTCACCAACATTGCTTATGCAGACCTCATTCGCGAAGACCTGCCTGAACTATCCTTTGGTAACGTCATTGCCGAGCCGGTTGTGCGTGACACAGCAAGTGCCATCGGCCTGGCTGCATCCATCCTTACGAATCGCGACCCGCAGGCAACGATGGCCGTCGTTACAGCCGACCAGCTCATTGAGCCGGCGGATGTGTTCCAGCAGGCCCTCAAAGATGCCCTGGCGTTTGTCAATAAGAACCCCGATGGTTTGGTTACATTCGGCATCCAGCCGACTTTCCCGAGCACCCAGCTCGGCTACATAAAATGCGCCTCGCCGCGCAAATGCGCCGGCTGTGAGAATGAAATTTATTCTGTGCAGGCCTTCGTAGAAAAGCCGGATGAAAAAACAGCAAAGCAGTACATCGGTAGCGGACAGTACTTCTGGAACTCAGGGATGTTTGTCTGGAAGGCCCAAACTATCCTGACAAATCTGGAGAAGTTTCTGCCTGAGACGGCTGAATTGCTTATGAAAATTCGAACCGCCTGGGGCAGCCCCAAGCAACAGTCAATCCTCGAGCAGTGGTTTCCGAAACTGCCGAAAATCAGCATAGACTATGCTGTTATGGAAAAGGCTGAGTCCGTCTACGCAATAAAATTGGATTGTCGCTGGCTTGATGTGGGCTGCTTTGGCGCCCTTGCCGATTGTTTAAGCCTCGACGAGAACAACAATGTGATTGTGGCTGGTGCCCGCGAGCTTCTCGACTGCAAAAACAATATCATAGTCACGGAGAATAAGGGGCATCTCATCGCCGCGGTAGGCGTGAAAGATATGGTCGTCGCACACACGCCTGATGCGACCCTCGTATGTCATATTGACCACGCCCACAGGCTGAAAGAACTGCTCGAGCTTATAGAGCGACACGGCGGGCAAAAATTCCTGTAATTAGATGCGATATTTGGCCATAGATTACGGCACTAAGCGCACGGGAGCGGCAATCTGCGACCCATCCGAGACAATCGTTTCGCCTTTGGCGGTCATCGAAGGCCAAAAAGATTTGCTCGACCGAATTGTTCGGATTGTTGAAACCGAGAATGTCGGAGCCATCGTGCTCGGGCTGCCTTTGAATATGGATGATTCGGTTGGCCCGCAGGCGAAGCTTGTCTTTGAATTCGCCGAGCAGCTAAAAAGCCGTCTGAGTATCCCCGTCTACTTACAGGACGAGCGTCTCACCAGCTTTGCCGCTGAGCAAAATTCAGCCTACCTTGAATCTGCGAAAAAAAAGAAACAAAAGCGACTCGATGCCATTGCCGCAGCCGCGATACTTGAAACATTTCTCGAACACAAAGGTAAGTGATTATCGAATAGGCCGTTGTTAAACAAACCATAAGGCGATTCGCAGAAGGAGAAAAATATGTCTGCCAGAACTTATATCAAGTCAATATTGCTTAGCGGCCTTTTGACACTTTCCATTGGAGGGTTGTTACTACACAGTCGAATCCATCCTGTCGGGGCCAATTACTCAAACCTCGTCCCGGCCGTTTCGGGCCTCTTGGCTGTTTTGGTTGTGCCCCTTCTTTTTTGTTTCAGGAAGACAATTGCTTATGGTTATGTTTTAAACGGATTTCTGGTTATTACAGGCACTATTACAATGGCCCATTTTTCAATTGCTCACTGGCCTAATCCGACGACGGTACAGGCGGTTCTTTTGAACACGACATTGGCTGATATACTGATTTTGTGGAGTAAATTTTTTGTTGGAAAGTCTCTCTTTGATTTGGAATTCTTCGGTTATGAAGCAGCCAGAGAGAAAAAAGGCAAAACATTTCGTTATCCCAATATGGGATGGTGGTTTGTCCACTTGGCGGCAGTAAGCATTGTATATTATCTTGGCCATATTTTGTGGAGGTAGATATGAATCAGTTCAGGATGTTCACATTGAATTGGTGGATACTTCACATCTTGGCAATAATATTTTTCCTTTACCTTGGTCATGCGGTTCACTTTTGATTTGCTTATTTTTTGCCGGGATAAAAGATACCTGGGATTCTTAGCGGACAAACCAGGAACCGATTCGCAACAGGAGTTTTTTGCCGAGGCCTTCAATTGCGTAGGAAGTTGCTTTCATTGTCGCCTTTATTGCCTTGCGTACATCGCCGGCTGCTGAATTTGGGCCGATGATACTGTTCATAATATTGGCTGTTTCGTTGATTTCGTATTCGTAGCCTCTTACTATCGCAGCGGGAATGCCAGCATTTATCTGCCCAAACACAAGGGCTGAAGCAGCGGTTAACTCGTATGCTATGATGTCCATCCCGCCGAATTTAGGCTTGCCGAACAAATCCTTTTTGGCGAACATTTTCGCCCTCGGCTCAATGCCGGACGAACCGACCGCAAAATCCATTGTTCCAAAAGGTATCATTTCGGTATCAGCCAGGATTACCGCCACCTGTCTGCCGCAGAGTCGTTGAATTTGTTCTCGTATTTCTTTCGCTGCTTTGTCCGGGTCTTCCGGCAAAAAGCTGACCACTCCCGGCGGATGGTTCGAGCCGTCTATCCCTGAATCGCTGGTATAAATTCGGCCGTCTTTGCCGAGGGTTATGCAGTTAGCTTGCTCGTGCTCGATAAGCTCTTTGCAGGCTTCCATATCTTCGGACGAATTCTTAATGTGCTGCTCGACAATTCCTTTGAGCGGCATAATCGCCAGTATCTTGTGACCTTTATCGAAAATCATTTGCAGCCATTTGGCGTCTTTTCCGGTTTTTCGCGATATCGACAGAGCTTTTTTCCCGGGCTTAACGTCGCTGAGTTTCTTTGTCAAGCCCGCCGCCTTTGATACAATCTTGCTGGTCAAAATGACAATGTCTTTTTCCTGCAGGCCTCCGATTTCACGGTCCGCACATTTGGTGATAATCTCCGGCAGATTGTCTCCCTGCTTAATCTCCGGCACGCTCTGCAAACCTAATACTTCTATCTTTTTCATTGATATCCTGCCCATGCCGTTTGGCTACACTTACCTGCTACGGCATGACATTGACGCGGTAGAGCGAACCACCCTTCATAGCGATATATTCCACTATTCCATCCTTCAAAAATATAGGCCCACACACAATCCCGTCATACTCCGGCCCGGGCTGGCTGTCGACAACCACAAACCATTTGTTCACAAGCCATTTACTTCTCCGCGCCTCATACGCCACATGTTTGCCGTCGAGACTGAAGGTAATATCTCCAATCCCGTCATGTTCCGGCCCCGCCTGGCCGTCGACAACTACAAACCATTTGTTCACAAACCATTTATTCCTCCGTGCCCCATACGCCGCATGTTTGCCGTCGGGACTGAAGATAATACTTCCAATCCCGTCATGCTCCGGCCCCGCTTGGCTGTCGACAACCACGAACCATTTGTTTACAAGCCATTTGCTTCTCCGCGCCCCATACGCCACATGTTTGCCGTCGAGACTAAAGGTAATATCTCCAATCCCATCATACTCCGGATCCGCTTGGCCGTCGATAACCACAATCCACTTCGCTCCGCGCTTCTCTGCCCAGGCAACACGACAGCCGTTAATAGTTTCTGACTTAGCAATATTAAAGCCTGAAGCAGGCACACTACACAGATGCTGCTCCCGAATTTTTTCTATCTGGTTTGGCTCGGCATACACCGGCACAGCAGCGATGCCGAGCATCACAGCAATTAAAACCTGCGTCGGATTGATTGTGTTTTTTGTCATCATAATAAAACCCTCCATGCATCTTTTTCAAAATCTCTGGTGCCCGGCAAACGCTGAATGCATAATTAATAATAGTGTTTGACAACTCAATTTGTCTATCGTTTTTTTGAAAAGCCGGTAATTCTAACATCGTCGCCGAAACGCTTAACATCAACATAATGCAGACCGACTGTCTCGTTCAATTCAGCCATAGGCTGTGTTATATAGACGCTTCCCCGTGAGCCGAGTATTTTCGGGGCGATGTAAACGCAGACTTCATCGGCCAGACCCTGCTTCAAAAATGATGTTATAACCGTTGCTCCGCCTTCAACAAGTATTTGCTGAATATCTCTTTGGGCAAGTTTGGTAAGGACGGTTTTAAGGTTGCATTTGCCTTTAACGGAGGGGACGGCGATAACTTCTGCTCCTTTTTTCTTCAGCAGTAGAATTTTTTTATTATTTCTATTTGTTGTGAATACAAGTGCCGGTGCTTTTTTTACGGTTTTGATTAGATTGCAGTTTAGCGGGATTTTTAACTGGCTGTCGAGGACAACCCTGATAGGTTGATTGCCCGTATCAGGTCTTATGGTGAGTAGGGGGTTATCGGCAAGGACTGTATTTATGCCGACCAGGATTGCCTGTACCTTTCTTCGCAGTTTATGTGCATCTTTTCTGCTTTTTGAGTTGGTAATCCATCGTTTTTTGTCCTTTCGGGCAAGAAATCCATCTGTGCTCTGTGCCCATTTTATTATCACCCATGGTTTTTTTGTTTTGGCGAATTTGAAAAAAGGTGCGTTTAGATTTTGTGCTTCATTTTTGCAGATGCCAGTTACGATTTTTATACCTGCTTTTTTTAGGATTTTAAGACCTTTGCCGTTGACCTTTTTGGTTGGGTCTTTAGTTGCTGCCACGATTTTTTTTATGCCCGATTTTTTAATGGCGTCTGTGCATGGAGGGGTTTTGCCGTGGTGGCAGCAGGGTTCGAGCGTAACATACATTGTCGCGCCGTCGGCAGTTGCCCCTTTGCTCTTGCAATCCTGCAGTGCGTTTATTTCTGCGTGCGTGCCGCCGAATTTTCTGTGCCAGCCTTTACCGATGATTTTATTGTTTTTTACTAAGACAGCTCCGACGGCAGGATTTGGTTCGACCTTTCCGATTCCTTTTTTGGCAAGAGCCAGGGCGATTTGCATGAATCTGGCATCAGCACTCATTACTTTTTGCCTATCATCTGGAGGAATTGTTTTTCATTGATGATTTTGACGCCGAGTTTCCTTGCCTTGTCGAGTTTGCTGCCGGGCTCGTCGCCTGCAATCACATAGTCGGTGTTTTTGCTGACACTTGAGCTTGTTTTGCCGCCGTTGTCTCTTATCATTTTTTCCACTTCGTTGCGTTTATAATTTGGCAATGCGCCCGTCAACACAAAGGCCTTGCCCGCTAATTTGCCTTTGGCTTTTTTGGGCGGTTCTGGCTTAACGCCGGCCGCTAAAAGCTCCTTGATAACAGCGACATTTTTATCGTTATGGAAAAATTCATAAACGCTTTCAGCGACCTTTTCCCCGACTTGCTCTACCGCGTCGAGCTCAGCCTGGCTTGCATTCATAAGGGCATCGAGCGAGCCGAATTGCTCGGCGAGCACCTGCGCGGTCTGCACACCTATGTGCCGAATACCCAGCCCTGCGACTAATCGCCACAACGGCCTGGTCCTGCTTGCCTCAATTGAGTCAATAACGTTCTGGGCGCTTTTGTCGGCCATTCGTTCGAGTTCGAGAAGGTCGTCTTTTTGCAGTTTGTATATGTCGGCGACATTTTTAACCAGGCCGGCTTCAGTCAACCGGTCGATGAGGGCCTCGCCGAGGTTTTCGATATCCATTTGTCCCCTGCCTGCAAAATATCGCAGCCGTTCCTTCAATTGCCCAAGACAATGTGGATTCACGCATCGCAGAAAGACGCCATCTTCATCCTTTTTTACATCACCGCCGCAATTTGGACACTTTTTAGGGGGCTTGAAGGAAACGGTATGAGTCGGCCTTCGCTCTTTTTTGACCTCGACGACCTGCGGGATGATTTCGCCCGCCTTTTCAATCACGACCGTATCTCCTTCGCGGACATCGAGGCGATTGAGCTGGTCGAAGTTATGCAGGCTTGCCCTTTTAACGGTCGTGCCCGCCAAAAATATGGGCGTCAGATTGGCAACAGGCGTCAACGTGCCGCCTTTACCTACCTGCACATCGATTGATTCGACAATGGTCTGGGCCTGTTCGGCGGCGAATTTGTAGCTTATGCACCATCGCGGCGCCCGGCCGGTATAACCCAAAATCTCATGTTGGTCCAAACGATTGACCTTAACGACCATTCCGTCAATCTGATAGTCAAGCTGGGCCCGTCTGCTATCCCAGCTATGACATATCTTTATGACCTCATCGATATCTTTAGCGCGTTTAATATGTGGATTGACGGGAAGCCCCAGCTTTCTAAAAATCTGCAGCGTCTCATAGTGGTCTTTTGCCAATGGCTGGGAAATCTCGCCGGTCGCATAAGCGAAAAACGACAGATTTCTTTTGGCGGTGATTTTAGAATTGAGCAGCTTTAACGAGCCGGCCGTCGCATTTCGCGGATTTGCAAACAGGGTTTCACCGGCTTTTTCACGCTCTTTATTCAGTTCGACGAATGCTTTTGTCGGCATATACACTTCGCCGCGGACTTCAAGCACATCAGGAATCCTGCTCCTGTCCAGCAGCACAAGAGGAATCGCCTTTATTGTGCGTACGTTGGCCGTAACGTCGTCGCCGACATCGCCGTCGCCGCGAGTCGCTCCGGTAGCGAGCAGGCCACGCTCATATCGCAAACTCGACGCAACGCCGTCGATTTTCAGTTCGACAACGTAGTCATAGTCCCGGCTGCCAAGCCCCTTTGCCACCCTCTCGTCGAACGCCCGTAATTCATCATCGCTGTAGGTATTGTCCATACTCAACATCGGCACAGCGTGACGAATGGTGGTGAATCCTTCCGACGGCTGTTCCGATACCCGCTGCGTAGGTGAATCAGGCGTGATAAATTGCGGATGCTTTTCCTCGAGCGACTTTAGTTCGGCGAAGAGCTTGTCATATTGCTGGTCGCTGATTTCAGGCTGGTTCAGCACATAGTAGAGGTAGTCGTGCCTACGAATCTCCGCTCGCAGCTTCTCGATTCGTTTTTTTGCTTCTGTTGCCATACAGGCCCAATTTATACGCCGTTTTGAGCCATTTTGCAAGTGTACGTTTGTCGTGCGTAATGTGTGCCGGGCAGGGGGGATGGGGGGCGGGACTAATTGGCGGCAGTACCGTAAGGGTCTGTGAATCTTTCTGCTATCCTGCACTTTCTGTACAAGGTCGGGTTTTTATCTTTTATCAGCTCTATATTATTTCGCCTCAGAAAGCAGTGGGTTTCGGCGAAATCCTCGAAATGATTGATACTGTCATTAAAACTCGACATTGAGACTGGCCCAGTCAAAAGCCGGCTCGAAAAAACTGTTTCGTTGTAGTCCTTGATTAGAGTGTTGTTGAACTCTTTGTAGAATGCCTCCCACTTATCGCTGAAGTTGTCTTTTATGTTAAGCTCAAAACTATGACTGGCCTCGTGCAGAAAAACATTATTTTCCCGTGGCACGGGAAACAATACCTTTTCAAGAACAGACCTGTTCTTTATATGTATTGGGTAATCTCGTTGCGTATCAGCCATATTCACATAACCAGCCAGAGATATTCCTTCGACGCCAATTTCATCAAAAGATTTTTCTATAAGTATCGGGCCGATGTTGTCCTTGAAATACTGCGGGCATTTTTCCAGGTCTTCGTCTATTATCCCGAGCAATTCGCAAAGACTGCTTTGATTAGAAAAATCCTTAATCTCTATTGCAACGCTGTGCTTGCGTTCTATCTCGGCAAGGCGTCCCAATATTGTCTGTTTATTGCAGACAAGTGCAGGAGCACAACCCGAAACGAACAACACCAATGTTAAAATCACCCTCCTCATTTTAACTCCGACCACAAATGAATGCTTATTCCATTACCCCGTTGGCATATATTGTATCTGTTTAAGGGACAAATGTCAAGAAAATTACAGACCAGCCGTCGTCCTCTCCTTTTGGCGGCTGCAGGACGTCCAATATTCCTGCAGAAGGGGGGTATATTCTTGCGGAAAGCTAATACAACCGTTTGATTGGAATAAAACAAAAGGTCCCACTATTAGTGAGACCTTGTTGAACACAGCTCCCTGAGCTGGGCGCACTTTGCTTCGCTCAGTGTAAACTCACCTGCTGAATTTTGCGATCAATTGCTCTTTTCTGGCTCTCGACCAACCTTTAATCTGTTTTTCTCTTTTAGCAGCCTGAGAGCCATCAGGAAACGTTTCTTGATACAGCAATTTCACGTTTCCGTGCCGACGCAGGCGTTTAGCCAAGTTGGTCGTTATTCCCGTATAGTAGTTATGCCCCTTTTGTATGATGTACGAGTGCCACATAATCGCAAAATTCAGCGGTTCTCGCCCGCTTAGAAAGTCAAAAAGATTCCACCCCGAAGGACGGAATCTTTTTGAACTCCCCGAGCTGGACTCGAACCAGCAACCTAGCGGTTAACAGCCGCTCGCTCTACCGATTGAGCTATCGGGGAAGCTAAAATCGGTTTTCTACGAGTGTTTTTAATGTATCCGCTCATTATTGACTGTTGGTAATCAAAAATCAATCTTTTTTGCGCTTGAAGCCCTGAAAATCACCATAATACTGGACAGCCAGCCGATTATATTATAAAATGCTGGTTTCGTAAAAGTGGAAGGATAGCAGATTGTTGAGTTTCAGGTTGTTACGCGTATATGGCTAAGGACATACTCGATATAGGCGGTTTTACCATAATAAAGCGGATCGGCACCGGTGCGCGCAGCACGATTTATCTGGCGACCGATGAGCAGAGCGGCTCAAATGTCGCCTTAAAACGAGTAATCTTCGAAAGGCCTGAGGACACCAGGATATTCGAGCAGGTAGTGACCGAATACAAAGTAGCACGCCGGATGGACCATCCTTACGTCCGCAAGTGTTACAAGCTCAGAAAAATACGCAACATAGTTAAGGCAAAAGAGCTGCTGCTTTCTATGGAGTATTTTGACGGTGAGTCGCTTGAGGACAGTCCGACTTTGAGTTTAATTGATGTGCTGCTCGTATTCAGGATGGTTGCAGACGGCCTTAATGCTATGCATCAGCAGGGCTTTGTGCACTGCGATATTAAGCCGAATAACATCCTTCTAAGCAAAGCGGGTGCAATTAGAATCATAGACCTCGGCCAGAGCTGTAAAATCGGAACAGTTAAGCAGCGTATTCAGGGCACACCCGACTATATCGCGCCGGAGCAGGTCCAGCGCAAGCCGCTCAGACCGAAAACCGATGTTTTCAACCTCGGTGCTACGATGTATTGGGCCATTACGGGCCGCAATGTCCCGACCCTGATACCGAAAAAGGACAAATTCGGCCTGCCGATACCCCAGCAGCTAAGAGCGCCGCACGAGGTCAGAGAAAAGATACCTCTTGGCATCTCAAAACTTGTAATGGATTGCATAGAGAACGAACCTTCCCAGCGTCCTCGCGACATGTCGGCCGTCATATCCAGATTGGACCTGCTGATACACAGTATTTTGGTCAGCAAAACAAAAGCAGATAACAATGCCTCACACGATAGTTGATTTGCTTGACAGGGCCGCACAAGCCAATCAAACCGACCAGTTTCGGCACGGCAGTTTAATCTCCCTGCCCGCCCGCGGCAGCCTGATTGCAGCCGGCGATATCCACGGCCACCGGCGGAATTTCGAAAGGCTCGTCGCCTTCGCCGACCTTGACAACAATCCCGGCCGACACCTTGTCCTCCAGGAAATCATACACGGAGGCCCTACGGATTCCGAGATGGGCTGCCTGTCTTACGAGCTGCTCTTTGATGTCGCACGGTACAAGTTAAACTACGCCGACCGTGTTCATATTATTATGGGTAATCACGACATCGCTTTTATAACCAACAGCGAAGTAATCAAAGACAGTAGAGAAATGAACCGTTCGATGCGGCTGGCACTCGCTCGCCGGTTCGCAGACGACAGTCCACAAATCGAGCAGGCAATGAGCCGCTTCCTGTTATCGCAGCCGTTGGCTGTCAGATGCGATAACAGAATATGGCTGTCACATTCGCTTCCCGGCGACCGATACCTTGATAAATTTGACCATCAGGTTATGCACAGAAAGCTCGAAGCCAAAGACTGCGAAAAGCCAGGCTCGGCGTATCTATTGACCTGGGGCAGAAACATCAGCGAGGCAACGTTGGGTACAGTCGCACAGTTATTCGATGTCGATATTTTTATCCTTGGGCATCAATCACAACCTGAGGGATGGACTAAGGTCGGGGAAAATTGCATAATTATCGCTTCCGACCACAGCCATGGGTGTCTGTTGCCGATTGACCTCGCCGAACCCTGCACCGTTGACAAGCTGGTCGAGTCTATAGTGCCTTTGGCCTCTATTTCTTGAGATAGGATTCTTGGTTAAATAGTCAATCGCTATGCAATGGTATTTCTATATAGCCCTGGCCGTGATATTGTCTCAGCTGGTCTTTCTTGCCCAGATGTGTCGTAACTACCAGTATGCACTGTCAAGGTACAAAAGAAAACGCCTGTCTTATCAGCCGAAGGTTGTTCTTATAGTGCCCTGCAAGGGGCTTGACCAGGATTTCGCAGGAAACATCACATCACTTTTTAATCAGGATTATAAAAATTATCTGTTGTGGTTTGTTGTTGCTGACGAATCGGACCCTGCTTACGCCGAGTTGTTCAGATTAAAGAATTCCCTTGTCCGGACCTCCGGAGCCAGGGATGTCCAGATTCACATCGCAGGTCAGGCGCAATCCTGTGGCCAGAAAAATCACAACCTGCTTCATTGCTATCGCAAAATCGGTAATGACGTCGAGGTAATGGCCTTCGCCGATTCCGACATTCGTGTCAACAGTGATTGGCTGAGTTACCTCGTTTACCCTCTCAGAAGGCCGAAAAATGGTGTAGCCAGCGGCTATCGCTGGTTCGTACCACAAAGAAACAACCTCGCAACGCTGGCACTTTCAGCCGTCAACGCCAAAATCGCTCAATTACTTGGCGACACCATTTTCAACCAGGTCTGGGGAGGCTCTATGGCTGTCCGCGTCGATGTCTTTCGGCGATTGGGCATCGATAAAATCTGGGCAAACTCTTTGAGTGATGACCTGTCGCTCAGCACTGCCGTTAAAAAAGCCGGTCTGAAAGTCGCTTTTGTCCCTGCCTGCCTCGTTGCTTCCTGTAAGTCTACCACTTGGCCGGAACTTTTTGAGTTTGGCCGACGGGAGTTTCTTATCACCCGCGTAAACGCCCCGAAGACCTGGTGGTTCGGATTATGCAGCAGTCTTTATTCGATACTCGGCCTGTGGGCCGGCGCCACGCTGGCCATTTACGCCGCAAGCATCGGAGATAAGAATCTGCCGCTCTTTGCCGCTGTCCCGATACTATTTTTTGCAAGCCAGTTGGTTCGAGCAATTCTCCGGCAGAAAATGATTGTCAAATTACTTGAGGCTGACGCAGCGAAAATGAAAGCCGCTGCCGCCGCCGATATTTTCTTTTTTTGGGTGTGGTCATTTCTGCTGCTGTTCTTTATTGTTTCCTCAGCATTTGGCAGAACTATCCGCTGGCGGGAAATACGTTATAGACTGCTGGGTCCGACTCGAACTATTGTACTCACCAAAGACCCGTAACCCTCGTCTCAGCGACGCCCATTGTTATTCCTGTGCAGGGTTGTCGCCTCTGCGGATGATTTCCTATCTCTGTTGTTTGCGCAGCTGGTTCACCGGCGCTAGGTCGTCAGTGAGTGTTTTTGCGTGTGAGCCTGGGCGTATGTTAGGCTGCAGTTGCTCCGCGACCATCCGCATATCAAAAGCTAACTTGTGCTTGCGCTGCAGCACCTTCGCCTGGTCCACAGCTTTTTTGACAGTAAGCATCGGGCTGGTCGGCCCGGGTGCTACCAGCATAGCATTCGTGGAATAAACACCAAAAAATGCCTGGCACCGCCCGAAGACAGCTAAGAAGGTCGCAAGTTCCGCATCGAAAAGACGGTTGGAGTAAAATACATTCGCAATGACCACGCCGTCCTCAGCCAGTATTCCTTTTACCTCCTCAAGGAACTCCTTCGTCATCAGGTGGAACGGGACATAGTCACTGTTGAATGCGTCCAGTATAATGAGGTCGTACTTCGGCACAGGGTCAAGGCGGAGCTGCTTTTTAATAAACATTCGGCCGTCGTCGATGTGAACCCTTAGCTTATCGTCCTCGCAGAAGCCAAAAAACCGCTTTGCTATCAGTGGAATCTCAGGGTCTATTTCCACCACATCAATCTCAGTCGACGGGAAATAATGGTGCATCTCCCGCGGTATTACTCCGCCCCCAAGCCCCAGTACAAGCATCTTTTCCGGCTCCGGCTCATACAGCAGCCCACAGAAAGCCAAACTGGTATATTCCAGCATATGCTGCCGTAAATCATTCAGGTTAACCTGGCTCTGCGCCGGCACGTTAGACCGTTTGCCGAATTGAAGAGTTACAACAGACTGGTGTTGGTAAACAAATATGCGGTGATAGAGCGAATTTTTTTCGTGAACCAGTTGGCCGAACTGGCCGGCGGCTGCCACAGGAACAAACAGCAGTTGCCAAAAGGCCGCAACGCAAAAAATCAAGGTTAGGGTCGCCTTGCGCATCCTGTTTTCCATCGCCGGTTTCCTACATAGTCGCCTCATCTTTGGTACCAGCGCTCTTTCTACCCTGCGTGGCTGCCTGCAACAGAATCGTTACACCCAGAGCTGCCAGGACAACCCCCGAGACAAGGATTGTACGCTGCGTAGAAAGAAGCACAAGGTAGAATGCGGTTACCACGCAGCCCGCGAAGCTGGCCACCGTCGAGAGCGCAAGAACCAGCCCCGTATTGAGTCCGGAATCGCTCGCTCGTGTTGTCAGCCAGCGCACCGCCGTGGGCGAAACCGTCCCGAGCAGCAGGGTCGGCCCGCCGAACAGAATAAGGGCAGCTAAAAGAGAGCCCCATTTCTCGTCCAACCCAATATTGAATATCCCGTCGCACACAGGCTCTGTGAAAAAAGGCATAGCGCACAGCCACGCGCCCGCCGCAATCAGGCTGCCCCCCAGCATCAGTTTGCTGCTGGCTTTTCTGGAAAGCCATCCGCCGAGCATATAACCAGCCGAAAGGCTGAGCAGGAAAACCCCGATTACGCTGCCCATTACCACATATACAGCACTGCCAAAATATGGGGCGAGCACTCGAACTGCGAGGATTTCCATTTCCATCACGAACCAGCCGCAGCCGCACGCGATAAGGACTATCGCTACGGCCCGCAGCTTTCGCCCATTTTCCCAGTCTGCATTTTTGGATGATTGATGCCCCATCTAAGCGGCAATCTCAATCCCCCAACAGTAAATTGTCAATAGTAAATAATAAATTGAAATCCCCTATCCCCTATACGCTAATTTTTTTCCTTGCTTTTTCTGACAATTCCGGCCATAACAGTTATCACAGAAGCCTAAACCTAAGTAAATGATTATCAAAATCGAAGGAGAAATATTATGAACACGAAATTGTTTCCAGCCTGCGGCCAAGCTGCCGTTATTTTGGTATTGACAGTTCTGCTCATTTGGCCGGCTCAAGTCTTGGCGGTGGACGCAAATTCAACTGCCGCGAAGGATGTTAATTCGGCCGGGGCGGCAGAGCTTAAGCCCATCCAGCTTCCCAAGCCGCAGATGGACGGCGGTAAACCCCTGATGCAGGCGTTGAAGGAGAGAAAGTCTTCGCGCGCATTCAGCACTGAGAATCTGCCCCCGCAGGTGCTTTCAAATATGCTCTGGGCAGCCTGCGGAATCAATCGCCCCGACGGAAAGCGTACTGCACCGACCGCGATGAACAAGCAGGAAATCGATGTCTACGTTGCCACTGCCGAAGGCCTTTACCTCTATGATGCGAACTCACATTCGCTAAAACCTGTCCTGGCAGGAGACATCCGTGCTGTAACCGGCCGTCAGCCGTTCGTCAAAGATGCGCCCGTAAACCTCATCTTTGTCGCCGACCTTTCAAAGATGGGCAATTCCCCAGCCGACCAAAAGGATTTCTATGCAGCTACCGACACGGGCTTCATCAGCCAGAATGTTTATCTGTACTGTGCTTCTGAAGGATTGGCGACTGTTGTGCGCGGCGCTGTTGACAAACCGGCCCTGGCCAATGCGATGAAACTGCGACCCGACCAAAAGGTCGTCCTCACACAAACGGTGGGCTATCCGAAAAAGTAGTAATTGCGCAAAATAGCAAACCTTGTGCCGCATTAACGCTGCGTTTAGCGCGGTATGCGTTATTTGGTGCGTTGGGGGCCAATTGCGTAGGCATTACCGCACAATCCTAAACGCATAGGCGTATTGACACGGTCTGGTGGCAGGAAGGCTGATGTGTAAGCCTTTTGCGTCACGTGTCCATTTCAGTTCGCCCTGATGCCCCAATAGGGTCACCGCTCTTATAGCCCCCACCGAAGGCTCCCGTGTGGACAATGATTCGATGTGTAAGACATTGTCCCTGGGCCAATCCAGCGCAATGGCGTAGAGTGTTTGGCCGTCTTTGGATTGGGTAAAACGAATATCACGCTCAGAGAAGGGCGAAACCCGGGCACGCGGTTCCGGTTTTTTTACCGGCCCTTCGCCGAAGCGTATCCACGGACGCGAACCAAAGATAGCCTCGCCGTTGATGCGGTTCCACTCGCCCAGCTCCCTGAGGATACTTATCGTATCGTCATCAAATGTGCCGTCCGCCCTCGGCGGGACATTCAGCAGCAAGTTGCCGTTTTTGCTGACTATATCCACAAACTTATCTATCAGTTGGTCTGCTGAAGTGTACGGCACTCTTGTATCATAGCCCCACGGTCCAATCGAGTCGTCGGTTTGCCAGGGCTGTTCGAGCAATCTGTCCGGCACATTTCGTTCGTAGTCGAGCGTTGCGATACCGGGGACATACCAGCCCTTGTTGTTGTCCTGACGCATTGCTGAGGTCTTATATGTTAAGACGACCTCCTGACGGCCATGGTGTCGCTGCTGGCCGGCATTATAATAGTGTGCCACAACCTCAAAACCGGTTTGTCCCTTGTCGTCGAGGAAGGGGATAGCTCCGTCAAGGTACACCAAATCCGGCTGGTAGTTATCTATCAAGTCGAGCGTACGCAGCTTCCACGACTGTTTCCACCACGCTGGCGATACAGCGGGATAACGCATTGCCGTATCGCCGTGTGTCGGATGGTAGAGTTCTTCAAATTCCTTTAGGTTGCCGTCATACGGCACGCCTGTGTAAGGGCCGTTGGAATCGGCACCATGGCTGGTCTGGAACCAGCAGTAGCTGTTAGCTAAGTGATTAGTCACTCCAAAGCGCAGTCCGTAAGCCAGCGTCGCCTGGCGCATCATTCCGATTAAATCCTTCTTCGGGCCCATATTCACGGCGTTGAATCGCTGGTATTTCGAATTCCACAGGTCAAAACCGTCGTGATGTACCGCACAAGGCGTGAAGTAGCGGGCCCCCGCATCCTTGAAAAGCTTAAGCCACGCATTGGGGTCAAACTTTTCTGCTTTCCATAAGGGTATAAAATCCTTGTACCCGAATTTGCTCGGATGGCCGTAAGTCTTGACGTGATGTGCATAGACCGGGTCGTTTTGGTCGTACATCCTGCGCCCGTACCACTCGCCGCGTTCCGCCACAGAATACACCCCCCAGTGCACATAAATCCCCAACTTGGCGTCGCGGAACCATTCAGGACATTCATATTGTTTCAACGACTGCTCATTTGGCTTAAAATGCACATCTGCACACGATAGCTGAACCAGTGGCAAAAGCATCAAAGCCAACAGCATTCTTGTCTTCATAGATGTTTTCTCCCTTATTGACACATAGCGCCTGGGCAAAACCATAATATTTAGCAGGGGTAATTCTTTCCCGCCATTTATGGCGGGCTTTGCCGTTACTTACCATCGCAATCCCAACCCAAATAATAAATCGTCAATGGTAAATAATCAATTGATTCCGCCACGCCTTGGGGTCCAAATCGAAAATCTATCCCCAATCCCCACCCCCTAATTATTATTCAATATCAGCGATGTCGCTCTCCGGCTCACCGACTAAATAGATTCTGTTTTTGCCGCTTCGTTTTGCATCTAATAGTGCATTATCCGCCTGCAAAAACAGCTCCTGTACCGTCGAGCCGTCTCGCGGGAAGCTCGCTAATCCGCCGCTGATTGTCAATACACCTTTTCCTTCCGGCCCCAATGAATCGAATTCCGTTTTTTGAAGTTCCTGTCTGAGCCGCTTCGCTATGAAAATAGCATCTTTCGGATGATCCGCTGCGGCTGAGCGTCTCTCCGCCTGCGGGCCGCTTTGCTGAATGCGTGGCTCATTCCAGAAGATAACGGAAAATTCATCGCCGCCGACTCTGCCGACAACATCGTGCGGCCGACAACATCGCCGCATCAGTATCGCTGCCTGCCTTAGGATTTCGTCGCCGGCCGAATGGCCGTAAACATCATTGTAGTGCTTGAAGTTATCGATATCAAAGACAAGAAGTGTTACCCTTCCCCCACCCTGCTTTGCGCGTTCTATGACTTGTTTGCAGAATTCCCAGATGTACCTTCTGTTTTTCAGCCCCGTCAGTTCATCCTCGGTAGCAAGCTTTTCAAGCTCCTTTATTTTCGTTTCCGTGCCGGCGTCGATACGGACAGGCTCCTCAGCCGCAACCCCGACCGCCGGCGGAGCCGCCAGTTTACGGAATCTGCTAAATGGAAGCGGGCAAATCACATAGTCATCGGCGATGTTCGCGTCTTCTAAGCCTCCGGCAACCAGCTCGATTGCTGCCGGCTCCTGATACATCTGCGCCAGCAGGACAATCTTAGCGCCGGCGGCGACTTGCCGAAGGCGTTTCAATGCCGAACCTGACTTGCTCAGCGAATCCGATATCACTACACCAATCGCTTGAAAGGTTTCTTTGCCTGCCGCCTCTATTGCATCACCAATGTCCCTACAAACCTGGCAGCGGGGGCCCTCGATAGCAGCGGTGTCTAAAAAGGCCTTGCTGATATCGCCTACAAGCAGGATTCTGTAATCGTTTTTACCAGATAAAGCTGCCATAACCGATAGTTCTTTGTTGGACTCGAAATATTGAATTTTACGGTAAAATAGCGCAAAAACTGGCTGATTATCGGTCCCTATCTTACCACAAACGCCCCGAAAAATCAACGCCCCGTCGCCGCGGCTCTTGGGGCGCAGGCAACTTCAATCCCCCTTAGGCAGGTTTTCGAGGTTTTCTTTGACCTGCTCGGTGTGGAAACTGTCCGGATACAGCTTAATAAACCTTGACAGAATCTCTCTTGCCTCCGCCAGATATTTCTTTTTCTGTTCCGGTTTTGCCTCACTCTGCTGCTGCCATTGAGCAATCTTCAAACGCCCAAGCTCATACAGCGCTTGCATACCTGCATCAGTATTTTGAAATTTTTGGTGAAGCTCAGCGAGTTTTTCGGCCCTGAGCTGCTCATCTGCTATCAGCTTCACCTCGGCCAATAAGATATTATCGCATAATGGGTCGTTAATGCCGGCGCCGTGGAGTAAATCTTTGAGTTCGGCTGCATATCCGGGTGCGTGCGGGTTTAATGTGACGAACTTTGCGAGGTGTTTTTCCGCCTGCGCGTCACCAACTCTGTTTTCCCTGCTTATAAGATTGCGCAACTGGTCTAATCTTCCCCGCAACTCGATTAGTTTAGGCCTTGTCATCACCGACTCAGCCGGCGCGTGAAAGGGGCTAAAAAACGTTTCGCTTTTTGTTTGTTCTTTTGTCGGCTGCTTCAGTCGTTCAGCGAGCATGGTCTGCGCTTCAGCGAGCAGCTCATCAGCGAGCTCGAATTTGCCCAGGCCGGCCAAGTGCTCTGCTATCCGCCATCGAGCCTCCAGCGATTCGGGACTGTTGCCGAATTCCTTATACAGACGATACCATATCTCGCGGGACCTCTCGTGAGGATAATCATAGTAGAAGTGCAGGACCTCCTTCTGTCCGAGGGCCTCGATGTCGGGGCTGTACTCGCTCAGCATAGCCTTATAGTACAGCCCTATAGGCATACGTTTGCTTTTTGGACGGCGATTTATAAATAAATCGTACTGCTGCAGGAGCCGTTGTTTTTCCGCCTGGTAATTCAGTTCCGGCGGTACAATTAACCAGCTTGGCCAGCGGCCCTGACTTAACTGGGACTGAATCTCTTTCTTAAGCTCAGTGCGCAGCGCTATTGGCTCGGAAGGATAAAAAAATCCCTCCAAATACTTTCTCACTGTGGGGGTTTGAATCGTTTTATCAAGCGTTTCGGTTATACTGTGGTCGTGAAGTTTGCTTATCTGCTCGGGATTGTTGCCGGCGACATAAAGTTGATAGTCCAGCTCGTCAAAACCGATTTTTACTTTGAATAGCACGACCGCTATCAGGAGTATCGCGCAAATAAAAGTCCACACCAGCCCCGGCCGATATCGCGTAAAATGGCCCACTGCCAGGACCAGTCCTGCTATTAGTAAACCCATAAGCCAGGCGCAAACCCACGGCGTAAAAGAAAATCCAAACTTAAGCGGCTCAACACCCCTTGTGCCGCCGAAGTATCCCCAGTAAACAAGCTGAGGTGCGATGCATAGCGCTATTGCTGTAAAACGCGACCGGAAGCGCAAAGGACGACAGGCTGCCGCCACGCAGCTTATCAAAAGACAGACCGCAAAGCCCGGCAGGTTCGCCAGAAAAACCACCGCAGCCACGAAAAGCAAACTGTGCCGAAGACTCATAAGCTGCGATATCAACACCGGCGAAATACCCATAATTCCCATAAGCAGACCCAAAACAAGTATCTGCCACGGATACTCAAATATGCTCGCGCCCTGTACAGTGAATTGACCTAAGTACCAGGATTTGAAGGAAGTTACAGAGCCAAGGCTGAATTCGAGGTACGAGCCGCTCACTACCTTCGACCACAGCGCACAGCATACTGAAAATACGGCGAGTGCCAGCAGCCAGCATCTTTGAACATTCCTGTGGCTGTAATGAAGTGTAGGCCCGACCGCCAGGAATGATTTCGCCGGCCCATTCTGACGCGCCGTGGCTGTTTTGGGTGCTTTTTTTGCCCGCTTATCTTTCATAAACTTAATCTGCCATTAGGACCTGAATGCACTGGCAAGCCGGAAACTTTGCTCCGTCGTAGTTGTAAAAGTTATTGCCGTCGCCGCCCATAGCTCGCGAAGCCGGCATTATACCCACAGACTCAGGTATAAGACAGCAAAAACCAACGTTTTTTAGTTACTTGCAGCAGTTTGCGGTAAAAAATTTGATTGAAACCGGGACGGCGAATAAGCAAAATACGAGCAAATCAAGGATTTTAGGGAATCAAAAAATGCTCAGCAAATACTTTGGACTCTCAGAAAGGCAAACGAACTTCAAAATTGAGTTAGTCGCCGGCCTTGATTATGGTCGGCTTGTTCATGATGAAGGAGATTAGCAGGATCAATTTCAGGAATATGGAGGAGGCGTTTCCAGCCTTTATCATCATGGTAATGATAGCTCTTAGCTACAGCATCAGCACGGGGCTGGCCTTCGGCTTTATCTCATTTGCGCTCATAAAGTTACTTTCCGGCAAAGCAAAAGATGTCAAACCAACGATGTGGGTCATCGCAATCTTGTCCGTACTGTTTTTGACAATGGACCGCATAGGTGGTATTATCGAGTACGTGCGAAATCTTAGCTGACATCGTAACTGTAAGGAGGTTGATATGCTAAATAAACTTTTTGTACTACTAACTGTAGCGGCATTATTGGTCTGTTCCTGTAAGGGCAGCGGGCAGAGTGGTTCTGAACCAGCGGGAGGTGAGAAAATGGAAATTAAAGTTACAAGTTCAGCCTTTGCGGAGGGTGGTATGATTCCGCCGAAGTATACCTGTGACGGGCAGGATATTTCGCCACCTTTGGAATGGGGTGCGGTTCCGGAGGGCACCAAAAGCATCGCTCTTATATCGGATGACCCCGATGCCCCAATGGGTACGTGGGTACATTGGGTTCTGTTTAATCTGCCTGCTCAGACAAGGAAGCTGCCCGAGAACGTCCCCCCTGATAAGAGCCTGCCAAGCGGAGCCAAACATGGTATCACTGATTTCGGGAGGGTTGGCTATGGCGGGCCCTGCCCACCGAGCGGTACACACAGATATTTTTTCAAGATTTACGCACTTGACACCGAGCTGCAGCTTGGCGCAGGCGCCAGCAAACGTGATTTGCTAAAAGCTATGGAAGGGCACATCCTCGCGCAGGGACAACTGATGGGCAAATACAAACGTAAATAAGTCGGCTGTGCGCTGCGTGGGCTGCGGGCTTAGAAATTTTCGAGTATCGATGCCGTGTGAACTGCCAGCAACATCAGATAATCGAGGTCGCTGAGGGTATATTGTTCGTGAGCCGTATCGTTATCGATATATATCACACCGAAGCAGCCGGCCCGGCCCGTTACAGGCGCGATAAGTGCGGAGCGTACCCTTTCCTCCCCTAATTCAAATCCCAGCCGGGGAAACAGCAGAAACTGCCCCTGCTCCACTGCTTCCGTAATCTTCTCATTGAGTTTTATTTCCTCTAACTGGACTGCCGGTCCGCTTTGTCTTTTGCCTGCGTGGACGGTCATAGGACCACTTGTCTGGTTGCGCAACGCGCACCAGGTGCGGTAAGCGCTGAACTGCTTTGCCGCTATGTGCAACAGTGCCCGCGAAACCTCATCAAGGCCTTTGGCCTGGCATATTTCGCCGGTCGCCTCCGCAAAATCCTTTATTCGTTTTGCCGGCAGCTTTACGGGAAGCGCGGTGTGCTTTGAATCCACCCTTCTTACCGTAATCTGCTGCTCGCGGGATGGCGTTACCAGCGTATCTTCCAGAGGAATCTCTGCCTCTACGCCGGCCTCTTTTTCCAGGTCAATTTCGATGGCATAATCGGCTATCCGCAAGGTATCACCACTTTTAACCTCGGCTTTGTGGATAACCTCATCGTTCAAATATGTTTTGTTTACTGAGTCAAGGTCTTCCACCATCCATTTGCCTGCCTGCGTACTGAAAAGAACGGCATGCTGTCGTGAGACTGCCTTGTCCGGCAGAAGTATCTGGCTGTTTGTGTGCCGGCCGATATAAATTGGCCCCCGCGCGAATTGAAATTCACGAACTGTGGAATCGCTTTGTTTTAGCACCAAACGCATCGCTTTTGCCACCTGCATTTGGAATTAGAAATTCCTGCGTTCTGTTATCCACCATTTTGGGTATTTTGTCAAGTAATCGTGCAGGCTTTGCACTATAGCAATTATCGGCTGATTGGCTTATGGTCTTAAGCGACTATTATCGGTTCCGCCATTATTGTAAATCCGCTGCGGTTATTACTTTTCCTGCTCCGGTATTCAGGTATCTTTTGCCAAATTCCCGTCCGAATAGTTTTTTTGCCTTGTCGCCTGAACAATGCGCCGGGCCGACGCAGCGCACGCCCAACTGTTTGAAGGCCGAAATGACGTTTTCTATTTTGCCTCGTCCCGCCCATTCCAGATGAAAACCGCCCATTACAAGGGCAGCATTTCCTTCGTGCAGTGTTTTCACCGCCCTTATGATTTTCACAATGCCGGGATGTGCACAGCCGGTTATCACTACCAACCCTTCGACTGTCCGGACAATCAAAGACTGCTCTTTTATCCAGTTTCCGAGTTGGCCGGTGGAATAAACGTTTTCGCAAATCTTCAAAGGCTGTTCCACCTCGACGATATCTGCGCCATATTTCTGCACATTTTCTTTGAAACTATTTGGAAACGAGCTTAGCAGATAGACCGGCAACTTTGCGTGTTTGCCGAGAAGGTATTTTAGGCCGCCGCTGTGGTCGCCGTGAATATGCGACAAAACGATGCAGTCTATACTTTCAGGCGCTATTGCTAATCTTTCCATATTATTCAGCAGATCTCGTCCGGGCCCGGTATCGAAGAGAATCCTCCTGCCAGCCGCTGTGATAAGCGCACCAAAACCCCATCCTGTCTCCAGACCTTCCTTGTACGGATTATTGTCGTAAATAACTGTGACGGTCATATCAGCATTATTATATGTCAAACAGGCGACTACCGTATGACTTTTTATTGGCGGTGGTCCAGTCTCTGCATATAATGGTTGAATTATCTAATCAGGAGAGTTTAGGATTATGAAATACGACGAAGAAGACCTCATAGCAAAAGCAACAAAGCCTCTGGAAATAGCTTCAGAACTTCATTCATATTACAAAGGCAAGGTAGCTGTAACACCTAAGTGCCGCGTGAAAGACATGCATGATTTTGACATATGGTACACGCCGGGTGTTGCATCTCCGTGCAGAGACATTGTCAAAAATCCTGAAATGGTTTACGAACTAACCAATAAATGGAATACTGTTGCCGTTGTTAGTGACGGCTCCCGAGTACTCGGGCTCGGGGATATAGGGCCGCAGGCAGCTCTTCCTGTTATGGAAGGAAAAGCCCTAATCTACAAGTATCTCGGCGGCGTTGATGCTTTTCCGATATGCCTTGATACGAAAGACGCTGATAAGCTTATAGAGATTGTCCTGTCATTACATCCTTCTTTTGGAGGGATTAATCTTGAAGATATTGCTCAGCCTAAGTGTTTTTATATACTCGAGCGATTGAGGAGGGAAAGCCCGATACCGGTATGGCACGACGACCAGCAGGGGACCGCAACGGTCACCCTTGCCGGTCTTATTAATGCTTTGAAAGTGGTTGGTAAGAATATTAAAGATGTGAAAATCGTTTTTATGGGGGCGGGCGCATCGAATATAAGGATTTCAGACCTTATTTTTCAGTTTGGCGCTGATGCAAAAAGATGCATTATGTATGACAGCAAAGGCCCCCTTTGTAAAAGCCGGATTGACATAAGGGACAATCCATCTCTAAAGGAGAAAGCGAATATCTGCCGGATTACCAATGAGTCCGGCTTCGAAGGTCCAATCGCCGAAGCGCTGCAGGGAGCAGATGTGCTGATTGCACTTTCAAAACCCGGACCTAAAACCATTCAAAAAGAATGGATATCAAAAATGGCAAAGGATTCTATTGTTTTCGCATGTGCCAATCCGGTACCTGAAATATGGCCATGGGAGGCAAAACAAGCCGGCGCCAGAATCATTGCAACCGGGCGCAGTGATTTCCCGAACCAAATAAATAACTCCTTGGGTTTTCCGGGAATCTTCAGGGGAACTCTCGACGTAAGAGCCAAAACAATAACCGACGAAATGTGTATCCAGGCAGCGAGAGAATTGGCAGGGACCGCCGAAGATAAGGGACTAAGTGAAGACTACATAATTCCTTCTATGGATGAATGGGAAGTGTTTCCACGAGAGGCGGCCGCGGTCGGTTCTATGGCAATCGAGCAGGGAATAGCTCAAAAAGTAATGACACGGGCAGAACTTTACAAAACTGCTGAAGCAATCATAAAGAAAGCAAGAGAGCAAACCCGGTTGCTTATGGAAGAGGGGTTCATAGCAGAGCCGGAAAAAGAATTTTAGCGCTATTCCCACTGAAAGCCTGATACTCAATAGACGACTTTATTTCAGGGGCTAACAAAAACAGGCACACGGAATTTCCCGCTAAATTTGACGCTGTTTGTTGAACTGTGGCCAATAATGTTGTATCGTAAATAGTTCATGGTTGAAATGGCATTTTTGAATCGCAGGAACTTAAATGGACCTGATAAAGAAAATAAAGGCTGCTGAGGCGCAGGCCCAGCAGATTATTGAACAGGCCAAAACCGCTGCGGCGAAACAGGCTGAGCAGGGGCGTAACGAGCGTCTTCAGGCGATGGAGCAGACCGAACGACAAAGAAAAAAAACGGTCGAAGACGCTGTTGCTGCTGCCGGAGCGCAAGCTTTTGCGGAAGCTGAAAATCTGAAATCGCAGGCAGAAAAGGGCCGGCAGCAGCTTCATGATAAAGCAAACACCAAAATCAATGAAGCGATAGCAAAGGTAATGGATTACCTGGAAGGCTGAGTATGGCTGTTGCACAAATGGCAAAAGTCATTATCGTTTGTCACCGCTCCGAAGCCGGCGATTTATTAGAAGCGCTTCAGCAGGAGGGTATTTGCCACATCCTGAACGCCGAGCAGGCTACGGTCACTCAGGATTCCCCGGAGCTTATCAAAGAGGGGGAACGACCTAAAGACATAGAACAGCTTCTGGTTCGCCTGGAGAAAAGTATAAATTTTCTCAAAACTTTCGAGCCGGCCGCAAAGGGTCTTGCAGCGGTTTTGGCTCCGCGTACCGTCATCGAAGAAAGTACCTACAACAGGGTTGTTTCGGATAAGCAGATACTCCGGATGGTGGAACAGGCAGAGCAAATTGAAACGGCTATAGAAAGGCTCGAAAAAGAAAATGAGCACGTCTCCACTACGCTGCATCACATCAAACCCTGGCAAAAACTCGAAAGTCCCGTTGAGCAGATAGGCCCGCTCGGCAAAACAACTTCACTGGCGACAACAGTACCCACACATCGCCTCGAGCAACTCAACCAGGGCATCGCTGAACTGGGAGCGGCAATCCAGTTAGTAGATACCAGCGGCAACAGGACTGCCTGTGTCATCGTTTCTTTCAACGAAAATCTTACTGACGTTCAAAAGCTGCTTCGCCAGGTGGACTTCGAGCAGGTAAACTTTGAAGGTATGACCGGAACTGCAGCGGAGCTGATAAAACAGAACACGGAAAAAATAAACCAAGTGCAAAGCCAGCTAAACGCCCGGCGAAAACAGGCTGCTTCGCTCGCTGAAAATCTGCTGAACATCGAAATCCTCCACGACCATTATACGAATCTGTTAAGCAGGGAAAAGACCAGGACCGATGCACCGGCGACGGAGCAGACGGTTCTGTTCGAGGGGTGGGTCAAAAAAGACGACCTGTCGCGACTGAAGGAGACGGTCTCGAAGTTTGAAGCTTCGAGTCTGCATAAACTTGAGCCTGCTGAAGACGAAGATATCCCGGTCGAGATTGAAAACAAAAACATAATAAAGCCGTTTGAAGTGATAACGCGTCTTTACGGCATGCCCCGGTACTTCGAGGTTGACCCAACGGTTTTTCTGGCACCGTTTTTTGCGCTATTTTTTGGGATATGTCTGAGTGATGTAGGGTACGGTCTGGTGACGATTGCAGCAATGGCGATACTGATAAAGAAGATGCAGGGTGACACAAAGCTGATGAGGATGCTTGGGATATGTTCCGGTGCCGCGGTGGTTGTTGGAGCGCTTACAGGTGGGTGGTTCGGGGATGCGGTGCAGCAGTTTTTGCCGGCGCTGGTTCCGCTGAGGAATAAGATGATGGTGTTTGACCCGCTTGAGAAGCCGGAGATGCTGCTCGAGCTGGCTCTGATACTTGGATATATTCAGATTATGACCGGTCTTATTATTGCGTTTGGGTACAACCTTGTTCGGAGGAACTTTGTTGCGGCGGTGTGCGACCAGTTGACCTGGCTGGTTATGCTGAACTCGATTGTGCTGTTTGGACTGAGCGAAGCGAGGATTGTTCCTGCGGCGGTCGGGAACTTTTGCGGGAAGCTTGCGATAGTGCCGGCAGTGGCAATTTTTCTGTTTAGCAATCGGCAGGGCAGTTGGGCGTCGCGTTTGGGGATGGGCTTTTACAATCTTTTCAGCTCGGTATTTTATATGGGTGATGTGCTGAGCTACCTGCGATTGATGGGGTTGTGTATGGTGGGGGCAGGGATGGCGATGGCGATAAACCTTATCGCGAAGATTGCGATGGGAATACCTTACGGCTTGGGGATAGTAGTTATGATAACGGTGCTTGTTGGGGGACACGGGTTTAACCTGATGTTGTCGATTTTGGGTGCGTTTGTTCACACTATGAGGCTGCAGTATGTGGAGTTTTTTCCGAAGTTTTTTACGGGCGGCGGCAGGGCGTTCGAGCCTCTGCGCAAGGAGTATAAACATATCTATTTGAAGCATTAGGCATTGAGAAAGAGAGGTTTTGCCAATGGATAACTATGGAATGGCGATGGCCCTGGGCGGAGCAGTGCTGGCAGCGTTGCTATCCGGGATTGGCTCATCGATTGGGATTTTCATCTCCAGCAGGGCGGCCACCGGGGTATTGAGCGAGAAGCCGGAGCGATACGGCCAGATGTTCATTATGGTTGTGCTGCCGGGAACGCAGGGCTTTTACGGCTTTTTGGCGGCATTTATCGTGATGCTCAAACTGAACTTCTTTGGCATAGGAGGGTTGCCGGATGTCAGTTTTCAGTTGGGGACGAAGATACTGACGGCTTGCCTGCCTGTTGCGTTTGCGGGGCTGATTACGGCGATTTATCAGGGCAAGGTCTCGGCCGGCGGGATAATGATGGCGGCCAAAAGGCCGGAGATGGCGTTCAAGGCCGGTGTGGTGTATGCGGTGATGGTGGAGATGTACGCCATTCTTGGTTTGCTGACGACGATGTTTATGCTGCTGAAAGGTATTGCCTGGCCGGTGGTATCAGCCGCGTAAGGACGGCGGGAAAGGGTTGAGTGGAAAAAGACTATGGATGCCGAGAATGTTGTCGAGAAGATACTGGCCGATGCGAGAGTCGAGGCACGGAAGATAAAACAGCAGGCTGATGACAAAGGAGCTGCCGAGCAGACTAAACTGGACGGCCAACTCGACGAGTATAACAAGCAAACCCATGCCCTTGCTGAAAAACGCAGCGGCGATGAAAAACTGCATATTCTGGCAGCCGCCAGAATGGATATTGCAAAGCAACTGCTCGCCGAGAAAGGAAAAATACTCGATGAGGTCTTCGAACAGGTACAGAAGCGGCTCAAAAAGCTGCCCGACAAGGACTATTGTGCGCTGATGACTAAACTGATACTTGAAGCGGTTGAAACAGGCGATGAAGAAGTTATCGTCGACAAAAACGAAACGCGAATCGACGACAAGTTCATCAACCAAATCAATCACCAACTCAGTTCAGACGGCAAAGGCAGACTGAGATTATCTGGTGAAAGAGAAAATTTTGGAGCCGGCTTTATCCTGAAACGTGGAAAGATAAAAGTTAATGTCTCCGTCGAGGTATTGCTGAATCAGGCTCGCAGGGAATTGGAGACCGAATTGGCAAAGGAACTTTTCGGAGACTAAATGATAAATGGTCGAAGTTGCTGAGAAAAGTGTTATTGATTTTTACACCTACCCGCCCATCGGCAGTGATGACTGGCGTTACACTTTCGAAACAGCTCGGGTCCGTGCGCTTGAAACACGAATGCTGTCGGCAGCGATGCTTCTTGATATGGCCAACGCAGAAAATTTCGAGCAGGCCGCGGATTTACTGGCAGCCGGCGAATACGCCTTCCCGCATGGCGGCAAAAACTTTGCAGAGGTCGAGAATGTTCTGCGGATTAGAAGGTCGGCGGTGAGAGAATTGTTTGCAGAGTTAATGATTGATGAGCCGATTGTAGAGCTGTTTAGAGCACGCGATGATTTTGCCAATCTGCGACTGGCACTTAGACGCACATTGACTGAAAAACCGCTTGGGACCGATTACAGCGGCGATGGCAACATCTCGCCGGAGATTTTTACAGAAGCCCTCGAGCAGGAGAACTACGAGCTGCTCCCTGATTATATGGCCGAAGCGGTGGAGCGGGCGGTTTTGGCCTACTATCAAAATAAGGATATACGCTGGGTTGATTATGCAATCGATAGGTTCCGGGCAGAATACAATTTGAAAAAAGCGCGCCAGCTAAAGAGCCTGTTTTTGATGGGACTTTTTAGAATACAAATCGACCTTACTAACATACGGACAATGCTCCGGCTGAAATTTACCGAATCGCAGCAGCGAAACGCATTCATTAAGGGCGGATATGTCGAGTTTGAGCGGCTCGAACAAGGGCTGGAGCTCGGCTATGAGTCGGCTGGCCAATTGTTTTTTGTGACGCCGTATCATCACCTTGTTGAAACAGGCGCCGGCTACCTGGCGTCTGATAAATCTTTTCTGAGATTGGAGCGGCAGTGCGAAGATTACTTAATGGGATTTTTGAAAACAACCATCCAGATTACCGCCGGCCCACAGCCGGTTATTGCTTATCTTTTAATTAAGGAAAATGAAATCCGAGCTGTTCGGCTGATTCTGACAGCAAAGAAGAACTCACTTGACACGAAGCTTATTTTGGACCGTATTTCGTAAAACACCCGCAGAGGTGTGAGCAAAAAATGGAAGGTAAAGTTGCGGTTTTAGGTGATGTGGATTTTGTGAAGCCGTTTTCGGCGCTTGGACTCGATACGTTTGCAGTAGGCGATACATCCGAAGAAAGAATCAAAAGTGCCGAGAGAATAATCAGCGATAAATATACCCTTGTGGTTGTTGCCGAAAATGTGGCTGCGGTGGTTGAGGAAGTTTTCTCCGCTCGGATGGATTCGCCGACCCCCTGTGTCGTAGTTGTGCCGTTTACTACGGAATCGAAGGGTTTTGCAACCACTGCCCTGGCGAAAACACTTAAAATGGCTACCGGCATAAACATTTTATAAAACGATTAAGAAAAGGTTTTCATAATGGCTGAAGAGAAAACCGGCAGAATAGTCAAAGTTGCAGGCCCCGTAGTCACCGCTGAGAATATGGCCGGTGCCAGAATGTACGATGTGGTTCGTGTCGGCAAACTGAACATCATCGGCGAAATCGTCGCCCTTAAAGGCGACCTTGCTTCAATCCAGGTTTACGAAGAGACCGTCGGCATCGGGCCCGGTGAACCGGTTACCGATACACAAGCACCTCTAAGCGTTGAGTTAGGACCCGGCCTGATTGAAAGTATCTACGACGGTATCCAGAGGCCGCTGAGCCTTCTCATGCGGGCGGAAGGTGAATTTATGAGCAGGGGTTCTGCTGTGCCCAGCCTCGACAGGAAAAGAAAATGGCACTTCAAGCCGACGGTAGATAATGGAACCAAAATCGGCCCGGGCGATATAATCGGCGAAGTTGCGGAATCCACTATCGTCACACACAAAATCATGGTGCCCGCTGGCGTAACAGGAACCCTGCAGAAAATTGCTGAAGGTGATTTTACCGTCGTTGAGACCATTGGCCTTGTCGTCGCCGATGACGGCACACAAACACAGCTCAAACTTATGCAGAAATGGCCTGTCCGAAGTCCGAGGCCAATAATTAAACGGCTGGCACCAAACAGGCTGCTTGTTACCGGCCAGCGCGTAATTGACGCCTTCTTTCCTGTTGCAAAAGGGGGAACTGCCTGCATCCCCGGGCCGTTTGGCTCAGGCAAAACGGTCGTTCAGCATCAGTTATCAAAATGGGTCGATGCAGATATTGTCGTCTATGTCGGCTGCGGAGAACGAGGCAACGAAATGACCGATGTCCTTACCGAGTTTCCCAAGTTGAAAGACCCGCGCAGCGGCCAACCTCTTATGAAGCGCTCGGTGCTTATTGCGAACACCTCAAATATGCCCGTCGCCGCCAGGGAAGCCTCTGTTTACACCGGCATCACGATAGCTGAATACTTCCGCGATATGGGTTACACCGTGGGCCTGATGGCTGACAGCACAAGCCGATGGGCTGAGGCGATGCGAGAGATATCGACCCGTCTCGAAGAAATGCCCGCTGAGGAAGGCTACCCAGCCTACTTGGCTGCCCGGACTGCATCGTTTTACGAAAGGGCGGGGCGGGTCCAGTGCCTTGGAAAACCGCAGCGAGAGGGTGCTTTATCAATCATCGGTGCGGTAAGTCCGCCCGGCGGCGACCTGTCCGATTCGGTTGTACAGGCAACACTGCACGTTGTTAAGGTCTTCTGGTCGCTCATCGGAAGACTCGCTTACCAGCGGCACTTCCCGGCTATCGATTGGCTCACAAGCTATTCCTTCTATAAGCAATATCTCAAGGACAGCTTCGAAGATAAAGACCAGGGTCTCCAAATGCAGGAGCTTACCGTAAAGGCGATGAGTCTGCTTGAGCAGGAATCTGAGCTGCTTGAGATAGTTCGTCTCGTCGGCGCAGAGGCCCTGTCGCCGCAAGACAGATTGGCGATTGAAACCGCAAGGAGCATTCGCGAAGACTTCCTCCATCAAAACGCCTACCACGAAGTCGATACCTTTACGCCGATGACCAAACAGTACCAGATGCTGAAAACCATCCTGTACTTCCACAGCCAGGCCGTTATTGCCATCGACAGGGGGGTGGATACAGCCGAGATATTCAAATTGCCCGTCCGCGAAGAAATCGCACGTGCAAAATATGTCCCCCACAAGCAGACGGAAAAAATCGCTCAGATAAGAAAAACCATCGAGCAGCAAATGAGTGAATTAAAGGTAGCTGAGAACGTATAAACATGAGGGATTGAGATGCTCAAGGAATACCAGACGGTCGCAAGTATCGCAGGCCCATTGATGCTTGTCGAGATGGTCGATGAGGCGAAGTTCGGCCACATCGTTGACATCGAGCTTGCTGACGGCTCGATTCGCCACGGCCAGATATTACAGGTCGAGAACGACAAGGTTCTCGTTCAGGTCTTTGAAGGCACCCGCGGCGTCGATGTCGAAAAAAGTACTGTTCGCTTTCTGGGCAGACCTCTGGAGTTTGCCGTCTCACCCGACATATTAGGCAGGGTCTTCTCCGGGCTCGGCGAGCCGAAAGACGATGGTCCTGCAATCATTCCCGACAAACGGCTCGACGTCAACGGCAGGCCAATCAACCCGTATGCCCGCGACTATCCGAACGAATTTATTCAGACGGGCATATCGACCATCGACGGCCTAAATCCCCTCATACGAGGCCAGAAGCTCCCCGTTTTCTCAGGGGCGGGTCTGCCGCACGACCAATTGACCGCTCAGCTCGCACGGCAGGCAACGGTATTGGGCAAAGAAGAAAAATTCGCCGTTGTTTTCGCCGCAATGGGCATCACTTTTGAGGCGGCGCAGTTTTTCATCGACGACCTTACGGGAACTGGCGCCATTGAACGAGCTGTTATGTTCATAAATCTTGCCAATGACCCTGCTATCGAGCGGATTGCGACGCCGAGATTCGCGCTTACCGCCGCCGAATATTTGGCGTTTGAGCTGGATATGCATGTGCTGGTGATACTAAACGATATGACAAACTATTGCGAGGCACTTAGAGAAATCAGCGCAGCCAGAAAAGAAGTTCCCGGCCGACGAGGTTACCCCGGCTATCTCTATACAGACCTCGCTACCGTTTATGAAAGGGCCGGCCGAATCAAAGGCAAAAAAGGCTCAATCACTATGGTGCCGGTATTGACAATGCCGGAGGACGACAAAACCCACCCCGTGCCCGACCTGACCGGCTACATCACCGAAGGCCAGATTATCCTCTCGCGCTCGCTGCACAGAAAGGCCGTCTCGCCGCCTGTCGATGTTCTGCCGAGCCTGTCCCGATTGAAAGATAAAGGCATCGGCTCCGGGAAAACCCGCGAAGACCACGCAGACCTTTACAACCAGCTTTATGCTGCTTACGCACGCGGCAAAGAGGTCCAGGAGCTTGCGACCATTATTGGCCAGGCTGCCCTTTCCGAAGAAGACAAAAAGTATGTGGACTTCGCAGGCAGATTCGAGACCCAGTACGTCTCACAGGATTATTATGAGAATCGCTCGGTCGAGCAAACTCTCGACCTCGGCTGGAAACTCCTGAGTATGTTTGATAACGCCGAATTGAAACGCATGGACATAAAGCTCATCGAGAAATATATGCCTAAATTCAGGAAAACCTTCGGTAAGAAAAAGGAGGAGACTGAATAGATGCTCGAGAACGTAAACGCAACGCGAATGGAGCTTTTATACCTGCGAAAGCGCGTTGCCCTCGCTATTCGTGGCCACCGTCTTCTCAGCCAAAAAAGGGACGAGATATCCCGCCAGTTGATTCAAATCGCCCGACAAATCCAGCCTCTGCGAAAACGTGTCGAGGCGGAGCTTCTCGAAACCTGCCGACGCTTTGTGCTCGCACGGGCCTCGATGGAGCCGGAAGATGTGAAAGCTGCGCTCGAAGTCCCCACCAAGAAATTTAGTCTCGCTGTCGAATTTGCCCGCATTATGAACGTAAAGGTCCCTCACCTGATAAAGAAAATGTCCGGCGAAATCATCTGTTACGGCTTTGCGACAACGTCCGGCGAGATGGACGTTGCGTTGCTTGCCCTTGAACGTGCCTTCGATTCTTTGATTGAGTTAGCCGAGAAGGAAAAACAGGCTCGTCTCCTTGCCACGGAATTACGAATGACGCGTAGGAGAGTAAATGTCCTCGAATACGTTGTTATTCCTGAGCTCCACGAAACCATAAAGTTTATCTACGATAAACTCGCCGAAGCCGAACGCGACAATACCTCTCGCCTGATGAAAATCGCAGATATAATCCGCACATAAACTCCCGAAGTTGCAATGGCCTTGTTGGGGTTTTCCTTATGATATTTTTATCCTTTCACCTGTTTTCATACACAAATGCTCGTTGGCGCTGCCGTTTTTGAGACCGATTTCTAATGTCTTGTTCGAGCCTTCGATTAGAAAAAGCTCTCCTTTTTTCGCTGCTTCGTAGGTTGTATGCAAATTCATCGTGTACTCCTTCTTCGCTGTTTTTACGCAGTACTTATTTTTCTTTTGTCTGGGGAGATTCGTTATGATATTGCCGAACCGGTCAATCCGAACAACTATTCCATATCTACCTTTTTTGTAAAGCTTCAGCTTTTTTATCGTTTTTGTTTTTTTACCTGTGCTCTCGAACTTACCATTCTCAATCTGTGCCGCTGCCTTGGCGAAGACATCTCTGCCGTGGAACGTCCTGCTTGCCTCGGCGCCGACTGCGATTTTTCTTATCTCGGTTATCTTTTGCTCGGCCAGTGCCTCCCACATCAAGCCATTATCAGGCCCGACAAAATAATAGTCTTTTGTCCTGACGGCGATTGCCTTTCTTTTTGTCCCGACGCCCGGGTCAACCACACAGCAAAACGTCGCCCCCTCAGGAAAGTATTTGTAGTTATTCTTCAGTATCCACGAGCCTTCGATAATACATTGCGGCCAAATCGTGTGGCACAAATCAACCACCTTCGCATCCGGCGCACAGCGGTAAATCACCCCTTTCATTACGCCGACGTACTCGCTGTCGCCGAAGTCCGTCAACAGGACTATCATATCGACCTCACAGCTTCTTCCCTCGCGCCGCTGGCAACATTATACAATTAAACGAGGGTGTCAGCACTCTGTCATCTGCCGTCTGTCGTCTGTCTTCTGCCTTCTGTCATCTGTTCTTTCGTCTCGTTTAGCTAAGTGTCCAAAATGAGCAATATGCCTTTTAAGAGCACTAAAAGCCGCTTTTTGCCCCTGACTTGACTTTTTCAGCAATTTCCCTATATATTATTAGCCGGTTTTGGCTAATCACTTTTGTTGCGATTTGTGGTTTTGGTACATAATCACACCGGGTGTGAAGGGATAATATCATTAAGGGCAAGGAGGTGGCGACAGTACATGCCGGGGACATTTGACCATACAATAGTCAGCCGGGTTCAGGAGGCTAACGACATCGTCGACGTGATAAGCGAGCATGTCAGCCTCGCAAAAAAGGGCAGGGAGATGGTTGGCTTATGTCCTTTTCACGACGACCATCGTCCGAGCATGAACGTGAACGCCGACAAACAGATATTCAAATGTTTTGCCTGCGGCGCCGGCGGCAATGTGCTCAAGTTCGTGCAGATGCGCGAGAACCTCACCTTCCCGCAGGCCATACAAAGGTTGGCCCAGCGGGCCGGCATAAAACTGAAACCGTCCACGACGACAAAAACCAAAAGTCAGCAGGATGATGCCGACCCCAACCAGCTTGCGAAGCTAAACGCATGGGCTGCTGAGCATTTTCAAAACAATCTTAGAGACAAAGAAAAAGGCGATGCTGTCCGCAAGTACATTGCCCAAAGACAAATTACACCCGAAAGCATAAAGAGATGGCAGCTTGGCCTCGCTCTTTCGGGAGATGACCTCATCGCGGCTGCCTGTAAGCGCAATATTCCGCTCAAACTCCTCGAACAGGGGGGGCTGGTTGTAACCCGAGCCGGCGGCAGCGGCTTTACCGACAAGTTTGTAAATCGCCTGATGTTTCCCATTGCCGACGCGACGGGCAGGATAATCGGCTTCGGCGGACGAACCCTCGACGAAGCCGCGCAAAATATCTTAACTCACCTGCAACCGCGCTGTTCGACAAAGGCAATGCTCTTTACGGTCTGTACCACGCCAGATGCCACATTGCGTCGTCCGGCATCGCGGTAGTTGTTGAAGGTTACACCGACTGCATAATGGCACATCAGTTCGGCTGTGCCAATATTGTTGCCAGTTTGGGAACCAGCTTCACCACAGGTCAGGCGCGTATCCTCCGCCGGTATGCGAAGGAGGTGGTTTTGCTTTTTGACAGTGACGCTGCTGGTATTGAGGCTGCCAACAGGGCGCTTGAACTTTGCCTTTTGCAGCGAATCGATATCAAGCTTGCGCACGTTCCTGAGGGAAAGGACCCCTGTGATTTTCTCCTGGCTGCCGGCAAGCAGCGATTCGAAGAACTCCTCAGCGGCGCCCACGATGTCTTAAAGTTCAAATGGGCCAGATTGAAAGACCGCTTCGGCCCCGAGCATACACTTGGCGATAACAAAGCAGCCATTGACGAGTTTCTCCAGACGGTGGCTGCTGCTATGTGGGCCGGCAATCTCTCTGCGATTGAGAAGGGTCTGGTGGTCAACCGACTCTCCACGATTATTCCTCTTGACAGCAGGCAGATTAACGCTGAGCTGTCTAAGAAAATCGTTGCCCTTACGAGAACAGGTCGCCGCAGTACAGAAGACAAAAAAGTTCCTGCCCTTGATTTCGGCCAGGGTTTGACTGCGGCAGCCCAGAGAGAGATACTCGAGGTTTTGTTGAACCGGCCGTCACTCTTTGAGCTTGCAAGGCAAAAAATTACACCGGCTGCCTTCGACGTGCCGGTATTAGCCAGAACCGCAGATGTGCTTTTTGAGACCTTAAACAGCGACCCAAATGCCTCACTGAAACAGGTTCTGGCCAAGGTAGAGGATATTTCTTTAGGTAACTGTATTGTTGAATTGGCCCAGAGCGGTGCGCAGAAGGGGAATTTCGAAACTCGGCTGGCGGGGGCTTTGGATGTCATCCGGCGATTGCAGCAGCGAAAGGAAATCGACAAAGGTACGACCGTTAAAACTCAAGCCAGATTTTTGCGTGATGTCCGTGAAGCGGCCGCCGAGCAAAATCCCCATAATATCGGGATGGTATAGTGAACAGTATATGGTGAGCTTGTCGAATCCGCTATCGAAATATAATGGTAACTGGTTATTGGTTACTGGTAACGGGTTACCATTTAACCATTAAAGGTGGTATCGTGGCGAAGAAGAGATTAAAGGCAAAAAAACCGGGTAGTAATAATCTGGCTCCTGTGGCCGACACAGTCGAAGAGCCGCAGCAGCACGACCGCAAGAAGGACCCGCAGCAGCAGATAAAGGCCCTCATCGAAAAGGGCAAAAGCAGAGGATACCTCACCTACGAAGAGATGAACCGCCATCTTCCTGAGGAAGCTGTCAGCCCTGCCAGCCTTGACAAGCTCCTGGCGAGCCTCGACGAAATGGGCATCCAGCTCGTCGATGAAGCCGACCTGCAGCGCCCCGCCAAGGACGAGTTCGAGGAATTCGAAGAAGCTCCAGTTGACGAAGAGACCGCTTCCACTGAGCAGCTTGAAGAGGATGCGATGCTCGAAAAAGAGCTTGTTAGAGCCGGGGCCGCCCGAAGAATTGATGACCCTGTCCGGATGTATCTTACCCAGATGGGAGAGATACCGCTGCTGACCAGGGAAAGTGAAATCGCACTGGCACGCAAGATAGAGATGGCGAGGATGGCCTTTCGAAGAAAAATGCTCGAATCCGATTACTGTGCCAGAAACGCCGTCACAATACTGCAGCAGGTTTCCGAAGGCACGCTTTCCTTTGACAGGACTATGAAAATCAGCACCGCTGAAAATTTCGTCAGAGCGGTAATAAAAAAACGCCTGTCCCAGAACCTCTGTACCATAGACAAGCTGCTGAATCACAACCAGAACCTGTTCCGCAAACTTGTGCAGTCACCAGACACTGATGATGCAAAACATGCGCTGAGGCAGCTATGCCGAAACAGACGTAAGGTCGCGACCCTTCTTGAAGAGCTCAGTCTGCGGACAAGCAGAATTCAGCCGATGAAAAATAAGCTCCACAGCATGAGCCAGAAAATGCATGAGTTGGAAGGGATAATCAAGCAAGGCCCCAATGGCAATTATGCTCCTGAGGACGTCGATATGATGAAGCAGGAACTGGCCGGCCTGCAGGAGCTGGTCTTGGAAACACCAGACCAGCTTGATAAGAGACTGCGAACCATCGACAGAATTTTCAATCACTACGAGGAAGCAAAGCGGATGCTCTCGAGCGCGAATCTCAGGCTTGTTGTTTCCATCGCAAAAAAATATCGCAACCGCGGCCTGAGTTTTCTTGACATAATCCAGGAGGGCAACACTGGCCTTATGAGGGCCGTTGATAAATATGAGTACCGAAGGGGATACAAATTCAGCACCTACGCAACATGGTGGATTCGCCAGGCTATCACCAGGGCTATCGCCGACCACGCACGAACCATTCGCATCCCCGTTCACATGATAGAGACTATGAGCCGGCTGCGGAACGCAACCAAAACTCTGCTTCAACAGCTCGGCAGAGAGCCGAAAGTCGAGGAAATCGCCGCCGAGGCCAATATGAATATCGAGGAGGCACGAAGGGTCCTCAAGATTTCAAGGCATCCCATCAGCCTCGACAGGCCTATAGGCGAAAGCGAAGACAGCTATTTCGGCGATTTTATCGAAGATGACAATGTTGACTCACCTGATTCCTTCGCCTCGCAGGGAATGCTCAGGGAAAGAATCGAAATGATTCTGAAAAC
This sequence comes from uncultured Planctomycetota bacterium, assembly GCA_963827315.1. Classification (GTDB taxonomy): domain Bacteria; phylum Planctomycetota; class Phycisphaerae; order Sedimentisphaerales; family Anaerobacaceae; genus CAVXEF01. The sequence goes on from CAWHAL010000004.1 coordinate 257,108, forward strand.
CCTTTCGTATCGCGAACGCGAAATCATCAAGCTTCGTTACGGAATCGGCGACGGCTACACCTACACACTTGAGGAGGTCGGCAGAATCTTCAAAGTTACTCGCGAACGAGTTAGACAGGTCGAAGCCAAGGCGATAAGAAAGATGCAGCATCCCGTACGGGCCCGAAAGCTCGAAGGATTCCTCGACCACAAATCGGCATAGTTAGCCCCCAGGCCTGCCGGGGGGTCATCCTCCTATTTCAATTTCCAGTCGTCCGGGCAATAATCGAACCAGTGCTCGCCAAAAATACTGAAGTCCTTGAAATCGACATTCTCATCGCTGTACAAGTCCGCAAACTGCCCAGGACCGCTTTTGAGCCAGTCGTCAACAAAATTGGCCAGGTCATAAAAATTTACCTTGCATGCCTTAACATTGTAGCCACACAGACTAACAGACTGGAAATTTATCCATCCGATATTCTCGCCCCAGGCCCAGCCGTCAAAGTTACCATTTGAATCGATGGTCACACCGCCATAGGAAGGGCTGAAATTTATCCAGCCGACATTTTCACCCCACGCGTAGCCGGAAAGGTTTCCTTGCCCATCGTTGAACACACCGCCGTAGTTTTCAGGCGACAGATTTATCCAGCCGAGGTTCTCCGCCCAGATAAAACCGGTCAATTTGTCACTGCTTACTGTTGCACCCGCATCTGGCCCTGCTGCATTTGGCTCAAAATTGAGCCAGCCGACGTTCTCACTATAGGCATATCGCGAACCGTCTTCATAAGGGTCGATGTTTTCGCCAAATACAGAAGCTGCGCTAAACACCCATAGAAAGAAAACTACTTGTATTGTTTTACTGAACATTATAAAAATAACCTACTATCATCGCTCTTCTTGTCCCGGCGCTGCCATTTGCAATTCCCAATGAGTCACCTGCATTGAGTACAACACATCTGTCCGGAAAATCCATAAAAGTCTTCCCATCCGGCGTACTATATGGCCCCCCTGTTAAGAAAGCACCGTTCTTTGTTAGATACATAGCCGCATCGTGAAGAACCATCTTTAATAAGACGAATTGCTTGCCTGTCGGCACTGTAAAAAGTGTTATATTACTGTCTGACACCACTTCATTGTGGTCAATAAGACCTTCCCTCTGGGATATACCCGATGAGCCGGCTGTCACAGCATCATATATCTCACTCAGCGTTTTCATAGTAGCCCCCGGAGGGGCGTTTGGCTCTAAGTTACCTGCCTTTACCAATAGAACGTAACCCAAAAGCCCGACCACCACGAGTAACGCCGCTGCCAAATGTGTGTCTGCTTTTTTCTGTTTCATTTCCTTCTCCTTTAGAAAAAAGTTTTAACGTATTTATAGTGCACCTGTTGCGCACGAGTATCCTTGTAAAACTTATGGGAACTCAAAGAATTGAACGGCCTCTCTCCTGTTATCTCCATCCTCCTTTATCCCCGGCTGAACCTGTAAGACTGCAAGCGTTATATGTCCTTTTACCGGATAGTCAAGACCAAATTTACAAAAAATATTGGCCGGGGTCATTGCGAGCAAACTTGTCCTGAGCGAAGTCGAAGGAGCGCGGCAATCTCGTTTAGCGTCCGCCGGCATGGCAGGTTTTTGTTTAGCGGTCGTCGGCACGACGACCTTATCTGAGGTTTTTATCTGGGACCCACTCAATTTGGCCAAGAACAGGGGACCCACCTCCCATTTAACCACTCCTCCGGGATTGCTTTCCCCCCCAACGCCCGCCGTCTGGGCGTTTGTATTTAGCCCCGGCCTCCGGCCGAGGTTGCAAACGCCTGCCCTGTGGGATGCGCCGTATGCTATCCCATCGGGGCGAGGAACGCTTAAATTTACCCCCTCAATTTATTGAGGGGTTTCTTTACTGACGCCGGGGTGCAAACGCGAGGTCCGCTTATACCATTTCCGCGAAACGCGGCGTATTTAGCCTTGGGTTTTACCCTGGGTTGCAAACGTGAGGATTGCTTTCCCCTTCAACGCCCGCCGTTTGGGCGTTTGTATTTAGCCCCGGCCTCCGGCCGGGGTTGCCTGCGCGAGGTCCGCTTATACCATTTCCGCGAAACGCGGCGTATTTAGCCTTGGGTTTTACCCTGGGTTGCAAACGTGAGGATTACTTTCCCCTTCAACGCCCGCCGTCCGGGCGTTTGTATTTAGCCCCGGCCTCCGGCCGGGGTTGCCCACGCCTGCCCTGCTTGCCCCGTGAGACGTGTCGTGTACTGTCTCACTGGGGTGAGACTTGCCCTGTGAGATGCGCAGTGTGCTATCTCATCAGGGTGCGCCGTATGCTATCCCATCGGGGCGAGGAACGCTTAAATTTACCCCCTCAATTTATTGAGGGGTTTCTTTACTGACGCCGGGGTGCAAACGCGAGGTCCGCTTGATATTCGTTTTCCTTCATATACCGCCGGTATAGAACGCAGAACGAGATTCCGGTTGCAAATGGACCCGTTTTGGGGATAGAATTCCAATGTGCGGGAATGAAGCACCGCGAAAAATAAATCGGAGATTTTATTATGGGCGTATGTGATGCGCATGACGCAGCTTGGGGATGCAAGAAAACGCTCGCAGAAGGTGAAGGTTTTGCGATCGCTGCTAGGTTCATGCAGGACTCGCCGATTCAGGAGAAACTTGTCGATAAATCCTTGGATGTATACAAGAGACTTGGCATGCCGTTGTCTAGGCAAAACTGTAAGCTTCAAATCGAGAGTATACAGGGTGCCACACTATGGTTAATCTGTGAGCAGTGCGCAAACCTGTTGAAGCTAAGCAGTGCCGACAAAGAGGCGGCGAGGGAAGCTGCCCGAAGATGGTGGAAGGACAAGAGTGCACCTGGTCATATGCCTGGACAAAAGACGACAGAAAGGAACAAAAAGCCAGCATATTTCATTATTTATGGAAATGGATTCACTCCATCAGCGATACAGGCGCATCTTATCCTGCGGTATTGGGTTGAAAAGGTAAAAGGCAAACTTGGCGAAGATATATGGGAACATATCAGGATGGAGCTGACAAGTAAAGAACACGGATCTAGGATGGTATTCACAGAGGTTTTCACTGAGGAGAAAAAGGTTCATCGGGGTCAGTTGGTAGATGGCCTGTTTCTACTAGACTACAAAACAGGACAAGATATGGCACTTATTGCAGTGTGGGCGCCGGAAGATTCAGAGTATGTCGGCTCTTTATTGAAACCAAACCAAGCCGTGAAGCCGATGGCAATCGCCGAGGCCGAGATCGAGCAGATTCAGAAACAGGTTTGTGAAAAACCAAAAAACATTTACGAGATTCTCATGGACGCGATCTGCTGTGTCATGTGTGCTGATGGAAATGCGACGCCAAAGGAGCAAGAAGCGATTCATATCATTTTGGGTAAAACCAAAGCTTCTTGGACAAAAGAAGACATAGATAAGCGAATTGACGGCTTCCTGGAGCGAATCAAGATGGATGGTATGGACAAGATTGTTCAAGCGACCTGTGAGAATCTGCCCGAATTTAAGAGTAAAAAAAGACGGGAGGTCTTGACGTTTTGTCTCGAATTTATTGCGCGTGCCGATGGAATAGTTGATGAAAAGGAAAAACAACTTATTGAAAAATTCAAGTCCGCTCTTGGAGTAGAGTCTGGCGATTCTGCCCCAAAGAGTGGGAGTCAGTCAAGCAAAGAAGAAAGGAAAACGGAAGAAGAAGAGCAAACAACTGTAAATTCCAGCCCATCAGATGATATCAATGCGAATAAATCTTCTGAACCGATTTTGCCTGATGGTAGTGTAGACGACCGTATCGATGGTTTATGGGACAGTGCTAAAAAGCTGGGTTGGTCGGAAACAGACTGCGAGAAAGAGATATCGATATATACAGAAATTCTCGGATTGGTTAATAAAAGTTCGAAATATAACGCATGTGCATCATTGCGCAATAGAGCAATTTCTTATAGGAATTTAAAGAAGTTCGACGAGGCTTTAAATGATCTTCAACATGAGTTGGAAATTGCTCAAAAAATCGGGGACCGATATCGCGTTATGGAATGCCAGAGAGTCATGAAAGAGACCAAACAAATGAAACAGGATGCTGAAATAAAAGCAAGCGGTGGTGAGAAGTCTTTAAAGGTCCAGTCCATGGAGCAACAGGCAAGTAAACTCTCTGACTCTGGTGCCGAGGGGGATGCAGCCTTTAAGAGTCTTTTCGAGGATTTAGCAAATAGCGATAGCGATATTCGTGCAAAGGCCTCGCAGCTATTGGCACACTCTTCCGAGGCTAGCAGCAAATTAATTAATGTGTATCAGGAGTCCCTTGTCGCAGATCCGCGAAAGAGTGTCCTTGCAGGGCGAGTGCTTGGTCGAAAACTTGACGGTGGAAGGCAAGACATGATTCCTGAACAAGTGACTATGCTGCTGTTCAGAGTCAAAATTGCATTTACCCCGTGCGTTTGTGGACGCTGTGGCGAGCTGAATGTTGGTATCCCTGTACCTGAAAAAGGTTTGTATATTGGATTCTATGGCCAAACCGATGACAAACATGGAGCATACGCTCTGCCTGTACTTTGTGATTACTGCGGCAAGGAATTCTTCATAGCGTGGGATAGTGACCCGCGAGGGCAATAATAGGGACAGCTATCGTTTTTTACAGCCCCCTCGTCCCTTTTCCTTGTCCACTCCGCTGACTTCTCCGCCCGCGACTTCAATTTTAGTTTTACGTCGCCGCGCACGGGCCACGAGCAACGAAATTTTCCTTCGGCCAAACCAAAAAATACAGTGTTAATCTGTGTTAATCCGTGTCTAAAAATCTGTGTAATCAGTGATTAATTTTTCTTTGTGCCTTTTGTGTTTTAAAAAACCCTGCTATCTCTTCTCTTGATGGCCGAGTATTCTGGCCGGTAGAAACAGAATAGATTTAATCAGGGCCAAAAACGCATCGGCGGCAATACCCACAATACGAAATGGAATCGACAAAAGCCATATAACCGGCCATAATACCAATGCCAACAATGCTATCGGCCAGCACAACGCCAGCAAAATCGCCCACAACAGTAAGACAAGCAATACCTTAATTGTATGTCTCCTAATAAATAAGCTGCGTCCATATTATAACGTGCCCCAACATTAAAAACCAGTAGATTTGATTCGATATCCTTAAAAAAACTTGTATTTTCAGTTAAATTGCGCAGCCATCGGCCAAACTATGCAGCGGAATCCACGTCTTAAAAATCCCCGCCAAAATCGCCATTCGTAGCGCAGCGCAAGCCTCAGGATGATTTTGCAAAAGTCGCCGTTCGTCTTCTGACTTGTGCTCTTATGCACTTACGACTTTTGCTCTTGCACACCTACGCTGTTGCTGCCGGCGAGATACGAGATACAAGCGACGAGCCACGATTCACAAATCCCCCATTCTCAAAACCTTCACTTAAAAATCCTTGCTTATTAAGTCACGACATTAGTATATATGCATATACTAATATACTTTCTGACGCTAGGTGGTATTGACACCTACTGAAAAAACATCTAAAAAATTCCCACCTCAAATCCCTCTTTCAAAAAAACCATGTTTCTTAAACTCCTCATTCCCAAAACCCTCGTTCTCAAAACTCTGATTCTTAAAGCAGTCCGTAAGTATATATGCATATACTAATATACTTTCTGACGCCACCCCGGCAAAACCCGCACTTAAAATTTCTTCGGCGACATACGATATACGCACGACGCAACACGAAGTTATAGTTTACCCCGTGAGATGTGTCGTTTACTATCTAACTGGGGCTGCATCCAAAAAACATCGTAAAATCTCGTGCTTTGGTAATTCGAACTTGTCCGCCGCAGGCGGATTTGTTTAGGACTTGTCCGCCGTCCGTCTGGCGGATTTAGAATTTAGAGATTCGGATTTAGAGAAAAGAATACCTAAGTATCTTAGGTATCACTCCTAACAGTTCAGCGACAAGGTGTATGAAAAAGTTAAGATGTATAAACAAGTTGGCTATCAATGCCTAAGTATCTTAGGTATCGCTCTCGGCTAATCAATGCTTATGAACTGCGAACTACCAACCACAAACTTGCTCGTCGCGGCCCCCGCCAGCAACAAAGTCTGGCGTCTGTGGTCTGGTGTCTGGAGTCTTTTGGCCGCGCATGTCGCTGCGCGACCAAATGCGCAAGGGGGTACTTCAATCACTGTCCAAAACGCACCAATTTCTTGCAATTTTTGCTAATTTTTTGAAATTTTTACGAATTTTTGCAAATTTCTTACAATTTTTTGCATTTTTTTCGCTCAACTTGCGCGTTTGATGCGAAATTTTACTTTGCCCCGCTTGCCCAATTGCTACATCTTAACGCCCACCCCAATTTTATCCGCCTGTGACGGACCCCCGTTTTTAACCCAAAAACCAGCTTAGGCCCCTAAAAATCAGCCCCAAATTTTCCCAAAATTCCGGATTGTCAAGGTTGGATTATGAATGCTTGCCTTTTAGTGAAAAATGTTTATAATTTCCCGTACAGGTGACAACGTAAGTTTTTCGGCAAAAGCAAAAATGACACGTAAGCGAAAAAAAATGGCCCTTTATGAGGTAATCGGCAAGACGGGCGTTAGGCCTCACTATGACAAGCTCTCGGGGCAATCGCATCCGCAGGAATCCGGCGACCACAAATCAGATACAACCGGCTTTGCTGCAACGTCACTCGGCAGGGCAGTAGGGTGGCCGAGAAGGCCGAAAATGCTGCTCTTTAACGCCGGGCGCGTAGAAATATCTCTGCCGTATCAGCTTGCAGTTGCGATACTGTTAAGTTTCGTTTTGTTGATTTTGGTATCGTTTCGGCTTGGCCAAAACTTGAGCAGCAAGGCTGTAAAAAATTCAGCCGCAGTGCCGAAGAGTATACAGAAACTGGCGGAGCTTCCGGTTGTCGAGGTGCCGAAAGAAGCTGAGCCTGTTAAAAAGGTTTCACCGGTGGTGCAGAAGCCGGTGGTGGCTGATGCAAAAGGGGGCAACAATAGAGTCGTGATACAGACTTGGCGGGTCAAAGAGCAATTGGAGCCTGTAAAGGAGTATTTCACCAAGTGCGGCATAGAGACAGAGATAATAAATGAAGGCGACTGGTATTATCTGGTCACCAAAGAAAAATATGAGAATCCTGATAAATCGGGGACATATGGATACGTTGTGAAGCAGAAGATAATCGAGTTTGGGGCCAAGTACCAACCGCTGGCGGGTTCTCCAAGTTTTGGTCCTCAACCATTTCACGATGCATACGGCAAAAGGTTTAACGAATAGTTTTTAGGAGAAATGTCGGATGTCTATGGACCGTTCTTTGAAGATTAAAGGGGCCTTGAGGAGACACCGAAACGTGCTGAATCGCGCGGAGCGGGTCGAACAGCTTAAAGACGAAGAGCGCTGGTCTGAGGGTGATTCAGTATTCGGTCTGCCTAAGGTTGCTCATCGCAAGAGTCACGCCGGCCGAAAGGCCGCCAAGGAAGAGGTAGCTGTGCAAGCTGCTGCCACCGAGGTACCGGTTGAGACACCTGAACCTTCGGAGAAAGGAAAAGAAAAGGAAAGCTAAGAACCACGTCTAAAGTTCCGGTACGAAATTGCCGACTCGGGAGTTAATTATGAGGTGGTATGCGGTTTCTATTTTGGTTTTTCTGTGTGCACACGGGTTCTGTCTGGGGGATATGGTCGTTCTAAAGGAAGGCCAAACGTTAACCGGAGATATCCTTGCGGAAAGAAACGATGAACTGGTAATAGATATCGGCGTAACGGTTCTGACCATTCAGAAGGAAAAGATACTGCAATATGAGTATACAAGAGCTTATGAGGAAGCTACTGCTGATTCCAACGAGGCGGCTATAGGGATAACTACGGAGGTCAATCAGGTCGGTCATGGGCGGCTGTATACACAGGCTAAGCTGCCAAAGACGACTATCGAAAAATGCGTAGACCGTGTTTCAGAAGCGGTGGTTAAGGTCTCAAGCCCTGCGGGGATAGGTTCGGGTTTTTTCTTAAACGGGGATGGATACCTGATAACAAATTATCATGTAATAGAAAAAGAGACAAAGATAGAAATTACCGTATTCCAAAAAGCCAAGGACGGCTTCGAGAAGAAGCAGTTCAAAAAAGTCAAAATCGAAGCGATTAATCCTTTCGTTGATTTGGCGTTGTTGAAAGTCGAGGACCTCGGCGACGTGAAGGTGAAATATGTGCCCCTTGGTGATATGGGCAGCGTCAAAGTCGGCGAGAAGGTTTTTGCAATCGGCAACCCCCTCGGGCTGGAGCGGACCGTAACCGACGGTGTCATCAGCATGATGGACAGGGCCTTCCAGGGGCTTGTTTATATCCAGACCAATGCCGCTATCAATCCGGGTAACTCGGGCGGGCCGCTGTTTAATCTCGCCGGAGAAGTTATCGGCGTTACGAACATGGGCTATATATTCTTCGGCGGACTTGGTTTTGCCATACCGATCGATTACGTAAAGCATTTCATAGATAACCGTGACGCCTTTGCGTATGACAAGGATAATCCGAATACGGGTTACAGATATATTCAGCCAGACCAAAGACGTAATAAGGCTGAGCCTGAATTTCTCAAAGAAAAAGGCCAGTAACGGCGGCGGTCAACGGGGACGGGAGCATTAAAGGGTGAAAAAATGAAACGTTCTGCAGGGGCAGTTTTGACTGTAGTTGGTGTTTTAATTGTGTCGATGTTATCTGGTATTGCTGCGGCGGATACATTGCCGGCGACGGCGAAACTTCTTCCTGCGGAAACCATTTTACTCGTTAACGTTGAAGATTTCAACCAGACCCAGCAGCAGTTTGAGAAGACCAGCTTTTACAAACTCTATAAAGACCCCGCAATGGCTGATTTTCTGGCTGATGCCAAAGCGAAGTGGCGTGAAAAGCTCCCGCAGCAGGGCAACAAAATCGTTCAGGCAATTCTTGACGCAGGGGTATTGCCCGAAGGCAGGGCGGCTGTCGCGTTGGTGACCGATGAGCAAAACAAAGAAGCGAACGAGCCGGCTGTCTTGTTCATAACTCAGTGGGGTAAACAACTGCCCAAAATTACCGAAGCGGTAGAGAAGGAAGTCAAGAAACTCATCGAAGACGGTGCGCATCAAAAAAGTGAAAATTACCGCGATGTCAATATAGAAACGGTTACCAAGGGAAGTTCCACGACGGTCAGTTACTGCTTCTTTAAGGATTGTCTTATAGGCTCTACGAATGTGGATGTCCTCAAGTTTGTAATCGCCCATATCAGGGGCGCCAGCAGCGCGACGTTAGCCGACGACAGTGATTATGCCGCCACCTTAAAGACCACGGGCCCGTATCACGATATCGATTTCTACGTCAATATAAAGCAAATCATTAAGACCACCATTGCCAGTGATACCAGCGGCGAGGCCCGGGAAACGGTTGGCGACCTCGGACTTGACAATATCGCGGCCTTGGGGTGCTCGGCGGGCTTTGGCAGGCAGGCCGGCAGCAGTTGTTCCGGCAAGGCGTTGCTGAGAATCAACGGTGCTAAAAAAGGCATCTGCAGGATACTCGAAGTCGAATCAGCTACCTTTAAGGCCCCGCGGTTTCTTCCTGCTTCGACATATTCAGTAACGTTCATAAACCTGAATATCAAGAAGGCGTATGACGAGCTTTATAGAGTTCTTTACAGCTCTGACCCCGCCCTTGCGGCGGTACTGCTGACGCCGCTTTTGCCGCCCAGTCCCGATGGCGAGCCGGGCGTGGAGCTAAAAAGGGACATCATAGAGCACTTAGGCTCTCAGATTGTGTTGGCTCAGAGCATCAACAAACCGTTCTCCACCGGTTCGGCACCGACGACGTCGCTTATCGCTCTTGGTGTAAGCAACCGCAGCGCCCTGGAAAAGTCTCTTTCGACTTTGCACAGCAAGCTGATAGCACCGAATAAACCTGATTCCAAACGCGAACTGCTTGGCTATACGATATATCTGTTTGATTTTTTTTCTCTGCTGCCGAATTTTTCACCGGGTGGTGCGACACCCATGCAGCAGCCGGTGCCGGAGGCTGTTCCGAAAGTGCTTCCGCAAAAGCCTGTGATGGCGTTCACGGTCACCGACACTCATCTGATTTGGGGGTCAGAGTCGGCTGTTGAAAAGGCCATTCGAACATTGAGTAGTTCGGGGAGCGCATGGGTGGGTTCATCCAAGTGGTTCACGTCGGCCAGGAGCAATATTCCATCGGTTGTTGGCCTTGCGGGCTTGGAAGACAGTGCGGCCTCGAACGAATCGTTCTGGTGGATGCTCAAGCAGGGCTACAATGTCAGTGCCGCCGGCACATCGTTTGGTACGCTGTTGTTTGGCCTGCCGGGAGTAAGTGCATCTATTAACCCAGCTCTTTTGCCTGAATTCGATGCTGTGCGCAAGTATTTCGGCTCGTCCACATTCTACGGCATCAGCAGACCGGATGGTTTCTTCTTTGAATTCAATTATCTCAAGCCACCCAAAACTGAATGACGGCCTGCAGTTGGTCTGGCCTGGTCAGTGAATGACTTTGTTCAGGGGGTAGGTGATGATTCCCGATGCCCCGGCCCGCTTTAAAGCTGGAACAAGAGAGCGTTCCACTTTATCTTCGATAACCACTTCTATCGCCACGTAATCGGAATCAGCGAGGCTCGAAATCGTCGGACTCTTTTCAGCAGGCAGCAGTTTCAAAACCTTCTCGAGGTCATTTTTTCTTACGTTCATCTTCAAACCAACCCTGCTTGTAGCGTTAATCGCTGCGCTAAGCAGTATGGAGATGTTTTCTATTTTTTCTCGTTTGAAGTTATCCTGCCAGGCTTTTTTATTTGCGATGAGTCGAGGTGTTGAGGTCAGCACAGTATCAATTATCCTCAGGTTATTTTCCTTGAGCGATGAGCCGGTCTCGGTCAGTTCGACTATCGCGTCAAGCAACTGGGCTTTTACTTCGGTAGCACCCCAGCTAAATTCCACCTTTACATTGATGTTTTTGTCTGCGAAGAATTTCTTCGTGACATTAACAAGCTCAGTCGCAATCAGTGCGTTCCGCAGGTCCTGTGGCTTTTTAACTTTCGATTCGCCGGAGACGGCCAGGACCCATCTGGTTGGTTTGTTTGAAGTTTTGCTGTACATTAGTTCGCAAACTTCCACGACGTCTGAGCCGTTTTCGATTATCCAGTCGTAGCCGGTAATGCCGGCGTCGAGGATGCCATCTTCGACGTATCTGCTTATCTCCTGTGCGCGCAGGTAAATCGGCTGAATTTGCTCATCGTCGATACGCGGTGCATAACCCCTTTCAGTTTCGGTGATATGGAAGCCGGCTTTATTGAAAAGCTCAATAGTTGCCTTTTGCAGACTGCCTTTGGGAATACCTAATTTTAGTATTTTGTCTGGCATTTTAGACCCTTATAAGAATCTTTTTATTTACTCTTTTTTGCTTTTTTTGTTTTAATTTTCTTTTTACGAGCGGCTTCTCCGCGGCCTTTGTACGACTCACTTTGAACTCGCAAAAGCTGGTAAAACTCACAGCCGTTGTGAGCGGGAATCTGCCTTGTCAAGAACCCTTCAATCTCCTGTTCATCGGCATTGGGATGTACGAGTTCGTTATCTCTTAGATATTCGAGCATCTTTTTGGTCAGGGGTATAGCATGACCGTGCAGGGCTGTGAGCACACAATAATTTACAACGAACCTGCTGGTACCGTCCATTTGTTCGAGGGTCTGTTTTGCCGGGCGTTTGCCGAGCTTTTTTAAGGCTTCAAGGCTGAGGGTATTGTATCGGTTAAATACCGCTGCCAGGGCTTTGGTCAGCGACGAGGCAATCTGTTTTGTCTCTGGCGTATTCTCACCCAGCGCCTCAATGATTTCTTCGCTTCGTGAAACACGCAAATCGTTGAAATCAACGAAATTCTCAACCAACCTTTTCATCGCGGTCTGTGCGGCTCGCGTAGTGAGATTCTCACTGACGATGGAGTAGACCAGTGCTTCGACCGGGTCGTCATGAGTAACCGGCTGGACCCTGGGGTATTTATGTTTTAGTGAGTCGTACAGCCGGTGTAATTTTTTGGAATACTTGCTGCTGTTTTTCATAAAGGCTTTTGCCGGGTAAGAGTTTAGTGTTTTTCATGTTCAGATGAGTCGTTGTTTTTCAGTTCGCTGACAGCCTTGTCTATGAGGTTCATGGTTTCCAGAGCTTTTTTGAATTTTTCATCTTTGTGGAGGCGCAAAACGGGGCAGAATTTGCTCCGCACCGCGCTGGCCAGCACCGACTGTATTCGACTTCTGGCGTGCATAATCGCTGCAAAGGTTTTTTCATTGGCAGCGGGATTTCTGCTAAAGACACTAAGATATACGTCAGCGGTGCGCAAATCAGCGGCCACATCCACTCTCGTGACGCTCACTAATCCCTCAATGCGAGGGTCGTTGAGATGGTTGGCAATCGCATCGCTTACAGCCTCTTTTACGACCCGAGCAACCTTTTCCTGTCTTCTGGTCGGCATCTCGATATTGATTATTTACTATTTGCTATTGACTATTGTTTCGGTTGTCAATATTCAATTCAAAGGGTTCTGGCTACCTCAATAATTTCATAGAAGTCAAGGACATCGTCAATTTTGACATCGTCAAATTTAGCCAGTTTTATGCCGCATTCAAGTCCGGCCTTGACCTCTCGGGCGTCATCTTTGAAGTGCCTCAGCGAATCTATCGACAAACCATCTCTGGTTACTATATTGTCGCGTATCAGTCGGACTTTCGCATTTTTAGTTACCGAGCCGTCGCTGACGAAACAGCCTGCGACGGTACCAACTTTTGAGACTTTGAAGGTATTTCTGACCACAGCTCTGCCGACCGTCTTCTCCTGCTTCTCGGGTTCCAGTAAACCTGCCATAGACTTCCGCAAATCTTCGGTTATGCGGTAGATTATGGTGTAGAGCCGGATGTCCACGCCTTTGACTTCGGCGAGTTTCGATACGTGCTCTTCGGTGACGACATTGAAGCCGATAATAATCGCATTGGAAGCTTCGGCAAGCAGGCAATCACCTTCTGTGATTCCGCCGACAGCTGCGTGCAGAACCTTGATTTTTACCTCGTCGGTGCTCAGTTCGGATAAATATTTCGTCAAGACATCAACCGAACCCTGTGCGTCGGCTTTGATAATTATATTCAGCTCCTTGATATTGCCAGCCTCAATCTGGGCGAACAGATTGTCGAGTGTTATCTGCGTTCTTTTGGCAAGTGTGCTTTCTCTCGAACGTATTTTACTTTCTTCAGCGGCATCTTTGGCCTTATTGATGTCGTCGAGGCAATAAAATCTGTCACCTGCCTGGGGGACATCGCTAAGGCCTGTAATCTCGACAGGCATAGAACTGGCGGCGACTTTTACGTTTTGGCCGTAGCTGTTACTTAGAGTTTTAACTCTGCCGTAGGTGGCTCCTGCCAGAACCACATTGCCTTTTGTCAATTGGCCCTCTTTGACCAGCAACGTCGCCACGGGACCTCGCTGTGATGACATCTTTGCCTCGACGACCCATCCTGTTGCCGGGATTGTGTCGTCGGCCTTGAGCTCAAGCAGCTCAGCGACATAATCGAGATGCTCAAGCAGCGCATCAATACCTTCACCTGTAACAGCGCTTGTCTTGACAACTTCGGTCTGGCCGCCCCATTCAGCCGGTGTCAATCCGTGTTCGGACAACTGTGAGTAAACACGGTTGTAATTGCAGCCGGGCAGGTCGATTTTATTTAAAGCCACTATGACAGGCACATTGGCTGCCTGGGCGTGATGTATGGCCTCTATTGTCTGCGGCATTACGCCGTCGTCGGCAGCCACAACGAGCACCACCACGTCCGTCATATTCGCGCCACGAGCTCGCATAGCAGTGAAAGCCTCGTGTCCCGGCGTGTCGAGGAAAGTTACCGTGTGTCCGCCGATAGTAGTCTGATACGCACCGATATGCTGAGTAATGCCGCCGGCTTCGCTGGCTGCTACCTGAGTCGAACGAATTCTGTCGAGCAGACTGGTCTTGCCATGATCAACGTGGCCCAGCATCGTAGCGACGACGGGACGCTTCTGGAGGTTCTTACGCTCGCACCGGTCGAATTCGCTTTGTATCTGCTCCTGCAGGTTTTTCCTGTGCTCTACCACTAATTCAGTGCCGAAATCCAAGGCGAGCAGTTCGGCAGCATCTGAACCTATGGTCTGATTGGCTGAGGCCATTATACCCTGCTGCATCAGTTTGGTGATGAGCTCAGGCGATTTGACCGCTAAGGCAGCAGCCAAATCCTTGACGGTAATTGGCTCATTTATGGTGACCTTTGCCGGCCGCGCAGTGGTAACTGCCGCCTGCATCGATTTGGCGGCGATTTTCCGTATGGGTCTTAGTCTGATGCGTTCGCCAACAGCAGCATCAAGCCGGGCCCGCCTTTCCTCCATATCTTTTTGCCGGCGTTGACTGGCGAATCTAAGTCTTTTCGCAACTTCCGTATCCGGGTCGTATCGTCGGCGACCGTGCGTTCGTTCACCATGCCATTCGGGAGCGCCTTTTTTGCGTTTTGCTGCAGTCGCAGTAAGTTGCTCCTCGTCCAGCTCATCAGGAAACAAAGGTTCGGTAACAGGAACACCGTACTTCGCCCTTGGTTTTGGTCTTGGGGGAGGTTTTAACGGTTCCGGTGCTTCAACTCTGACAATCTGAGGACCAGATAATTGGGCAGGCTCCGGTTTTTCCAGCATCGGGCCTGCGGGTACTATTGGCTCCGGTTTCGGCTTCTCGGGTTTTTCCGCTTTATGTGGTTTTATTATTGTTGGCTTTTCTTCGGTCGCGGCGGCAGCTTCTGTGGCAGGCTCAGCAGCAACCTCTGTGGGCTCATCTTTCTTTTTCTCTTTAGCTTTTTTTGGCGGATGTTCTTTCGCTGGTTTTTTCTTGATTCGCGCCTTGCTCAGGTCGACCTTCTCTGTCGTCTCAACCGTTGTGATGTTATCGCCTTCGCTGAACCATTCACGAATAGTTGCCGCCAGGCCGGCCGATATCACCGACATATGGTTTTTGACGTCCAGACCCTCGTCGCGACACTTTTTGATGATGGCGGAGCTTTTTACACCAAGCTCGTTTGACAAAATATAGACCCTTGTGGTGGCCATAAAATTTATATCTCGTATCGTGGGACCTGCTTTGTGGCGGTCACGCTTCTGCCCGCTCGTTATCCGTTGTCTGTGTCTCCTGTTTCAACACATCTTGGGCCTGGCTTTTCTCTGCCTCAGCAGCCAGACGTTCCGCCTGTTCCGTCGCTGCGACGACAAGCTGCCCAGCGATGTCCGCTTCGATGTTTAGTTCGCTGATAAGCGGCTCTGTCCCGACGTCCTCAATATCCAAAACAGATATGATGCCTAATGCTATGAGCTTGTCCACGGTCGTGTCGTCAGCGGTTTTTACACTTTTGACGCAACTTGCCAATAATTCAATGCCCTGATTGTACTCATCAGGTGTCAGTATATCGATGTCCCAGCCTGTCAACCTTGCGGCAAGTCGTACATTCTGGCCATGCTTGCCGATGGCCAGGCTCAGCTGGTCTTCGTCGACTACCACCGTTGCTCGTCCCAATTCAAAACACAGCGCAATCTCGCTTGCTTTTGCCGGCATCAGTGCATTGGCGACAAATACCTGGGAAGAATCGCTCCAGCGCACAATGTCTATTTTTTCGCCGCCGAGCTCATCGACGACATTCTTTATTCTGCTGCCTCGCACACCGACACATGCGCCGACGGGGTCAACCTTGTCATCGAGCGAAGCAACGGCGGCCTTCGTCCGATAGCCCGCTTCCCGAGCCAACGCTCTTATTTCAATAATGTTCTCGGCGATTTCCGGCACTTCCATCTCGAAGAGCCTGCGAATAAAATCGGGATGTGTGCGGGAGAGGATAATCTTCACCTGGCTTGCGACCTCTTTGACGTCAAGAATCAGGCACCGAATTCTCTCACCTGGTCGATGAGTTTGGCCCATTATCTGCTCGGCCTTCGGCATAAATCCCTCGGTGCGATGGTCTAAATTGACGATGAGAGTCCCACCTTCGTATCGCACCACCGAGCCGCTTATAATCTCACCCTTTCGCTGCACGAACTCAGCATAGATACTGTCCCTCTCATCAGCCTTTATTTTCTGTATCATTACCTGTTTGGCCGTTTGAGCGGGGATTCGGCCAAGCTGCTTTATGTCGATTTGCTCATTGTCCTTAAGCGCTGTAACCTCTCCGGTAGTGCGGTCGATACGTACGACTATCTCGCTGTCAGGCTCTCCAAAATGCTTTCTGACCGCTGAGACCATAGCCTCTTCCAGGTCGACAAATATGGATTCTCTGTCGATGTTTTTGTCGTGAGCAATGTTGTCGACAATCCTTATTAATTCCTGGCTCATTACCTTTTTTCCCTTTCCTGCATAGCACCGCGAAGAGCTTCGGGACAAAAAAAGTGGAAACTTCTACAGTTTCCACCTCAGCGAAAAACGCACACGATGATGTAGCTCATTCCTATACTACATCAGTAGCCTCCCATAGCAAGCAAACTCACTCGTTTCCCGGCACCGAAGCAGAAACATCGATTCACAAGCCACCATTTGCGCAGAAGCATGGCCGAATAGACAATTTATCCGGTCAGTCTGCACTGTTCGCCAGTCCTGTCAAAATCATCTCAAGTTCCCTTAATTCGGCTTTGGTAGCACTCTTGCTAAATCCTTATAACAAGGGTCATTATAGTTAAATCGTTCTGCCTGTCAATGATAATAACTTTTTTGCCGAATTTACTTGATTTTTGCTTAACTTCACTGTGGGAAATAGACTTGAGGCTAAAGGACCTCTCCTGGTTCGCAAATGTCCGATAAAACAAGGTTTTTGACCTGCAGAAAGGGGTTTATCGTGTATCTAAGCTGGTTGTCTCTGTGTGGTGTTTTTTCTCATAGTCTGGGGCGAATTTGGTCAATCTCACGAGATTTCCTTTGCCCAATAGTCCGGTGCGGCGCAAATCTATATTATCACCGACAGAGAAGCGCAAAAACTTTAGTTGGCAACCGGGGCCAGACGGACGGTCAGTTTTTCCGGTGTAAGCGTTATCTTTTCGACCCGCACTTTTTTTTCTTCGCCGCCGAGCATGTCCTTGATTTCAAAGACGGGGTCAAACGGTTTGTCACTGAACAGTGAGGCAGCTATTTGCGCCCCTAAATCGTGGGGGTCAGACTCTACAGCGGCAAGCCTTTCGGTGTACATACTTCTGGCAACAGCCATGATAACAGAGGTGATATTCATAGCGCCAGCCTTGATTTTCGAGACTCGGAGGTTCAATAGCCCGCGTTCGTCAAGCGAAGGATTTAATTCAATGGTTATGACCACTTGCACGCTTCTTAGGACAGCCGTTCCCATCAGCACAATTGTATCCGGCAAAAAAAGCACCTCAGGCGCGGAAAATACGATTCCACGGTAGCGTTTCGGCCATTTAGCCCGGGAAGTGGCATCGTTTATTCCTTTCTGGGTGACCACCAAATCGAATGGCTCGGTCCCCTGGGCGCCGTTGTAGAGTTGAGGCAGTAATTCGTGCGTCAGATATTTGCTGACCTGTCCGGTGTAATCAATGTCGAGAGGGTTGTACCTCGCTGGTTTGTGCAGAAACAGAAGATATAACAATGAAACGAGGATAACCACTACCGCTATCAATTTTATAGCGAGCGAACGTTTGCTTTTTGGGGCCGAAGAATCGGCGTCGGTAGGCTGCTGTGGTTTTGTCTCTTTAATAATTTTCAAATCCTCACAAATATTCGAATTCGGTCTTGCTCAAAGCCACAAACATAATTATTATAACGATTCTGCTGCTTATTAAAAAGACTTTTCGGGTGTTTGCTGACAGGTAGGAAAGTAGAAAGGGCTAAAGACGGTGGCAAGTCATTTTGCGGATAGGCTTTGTGAGGCGGTAAAGGCCAGGAAAACACCTTTGGTTGTCGGCCTGGATCCTCTTTACGGTCGGCTGCCGGCGGCGATAAAAGGCCATCGGGATATGAATGACGAGTTTGACGCAGCGGCAGCGGTAGATGCGATTTTCGACTTTTGCACTCAGACGATGAGAATCATCGCACCGATGGTTCCAGCCGTAAAAATAAATATCGCCTTTTTTGAAAAGTATCTCTGGGAAGGGGTGGAAACTTATTACGCGTTGGTTTCTGAGGCGGATGCTCTGGGCCTTGAGGTAATCGGGGATGTGAAGCGAGGCGACATAGGCCATACCGCCGAGCTTTATGCCTCCGCTCATCTGGAAAATCCGGAATTGGTTGGCTTGGAAGACACGCTCACCCCTGATGCTATTACCATCAACGGCTTTGCAGGAGTCGAATCGATAGAGCCGTTTGTACGAGTCGCTGACCAGCAGGGCAAAGGCGTCTTTGTTTGGGTCCGCTCGAGCAATCCCACAGCGGCGCCGATTCAGGATTTTGCCGGCGCAGACGGCCAAATGATGTACGAGAAACTCGCTGAAATCGTCGCGCAAATTGCCAATAAACCGGAACATGTCGGCAAAAATGGCTACAGCAACGTCGGAATGGTGGTTGGTGGTACCGCGCCACACGTCACAACAGCACTACGTCAAAAGTACGATAAAGTATGGTTTCTCGTGCCGGGCTACGGCTCACAGGGCGCTTCCGCTACAGACTGCGTCCGCTTCTGCAAACCGGACGGCACGGGAGCACTGATTAACGCCTCACGTTCAGTTATCTACGCCTATGAAAAGCCAAGGTACAAGGAACAGTTCGGCGACGACTGGGGAAGATGTATCGAGCAGGCGGTCATCGATGCAAAAATTGACCTGGCGAACGCGATGCAGACCTTGATTTGATATAATGGTACAAATACTTAGGTTTTGGTCGCAAGACCTCGGTGAAGACCATTAACTTTTTTGTACCATACTGTGAGCAGTGATTTCGGCGGGAAACAGAGTGATGGTTAGTCATGCGGAATACCAAACACAAAGAAGGTTAAAGCCAGACACAATCAGGGACAGGGGATACTTCGCCGGTAAAAAAGTTCTGGTTATGGGCCTGGGGCGGTTCGGCGGCGGCGTTGATGTCGCCAAGTTTGCCGCCGGCGCCGGCGCAAAGGTAATAGTAACAGATATTGCTGCCGCCGAGCGGTTAAGCGGTTCACTAAAGCAGTTGGAAGGATTAAATAACGTAGAATATCACCTCGGCTCACATATCGCCGGTGATTTTGAGCGGGCCGATATTATCGTAGTCAATCCTGCTGTGCCTGCCGATAATGAATTTCTGGAGATTGCCCGCCGAAACAACAAACTTATCACTTCGCAGGTGAATATTTTTTTTGAACTGTGCGCCGCAACGATAATCGGCATAACAGGAGCCAACGGCAAAAGCACGACAGCAGCACTCACAGCGCATTTGCTCAGAAGTACGAGAAGCGAGATACGAGATACGAGAAACGAAAACGTCTGGCTGAGCGGCAACATCGGCGACCAGCCGTTGCTGATGGTAGCGGACCAGATTGGCCCTGATGACCTCGTTGTATTAGAACTGTCGAGTTTTCAGCTTGAGCAGTTGGCTCAAATTCAAAAGGTGCCGCAGGTTGCCTTGCTGACAAACCTTACGCCGAACCACCTTGACCGTTACGGAACGTTCGCCAGTTACTGCCGGGCCAAAGAAAATATATTCAAATACCAGAAGCCGAACGGGAAATCGCTGCCGGTTTCGTTTTTTAACGTCGAAGATAAGATAGGGGCCGAATGGTTTGAAAAATACAGCAAAGATAAGAGGAGAACTTGTCTGAAGTTTTCTGCTGATGATGTAAGTGGAGAAATTCGTTCTTGTTTCACACTGCTTGGCCGGGCCAATCTTTCAAACCTTGCCGCTGCAGTTGCCGTCGCGAAGTACTTCGGCGCGGATGAGGAGGCGATAAAGAATTGTCTGCTTGGATTCAAGCCGCTGCCGCACAGACTCGAGTTGATATCGCAGATAAACGGCGTATCCTGGTATGACGATTCCAAAGCCACCACACCCGACAGCGCAATCGCTGCGCTGGAGGCATTCGAACAGCCGATAATAATAATAGCCGGCGGATACGATAAGAATATATCATTCGACAAGTTTGGCGAAGAAGTTGCCCATAAGGCAAAGGCGGCGGTTCTGATTGGGCAAACCAGAGAAAAAATCGCGGCGGCGATACGGTCGAGCCGGGCAGATGTTCTAACGGTTGAGTTTGCCCAATCACTGGCCGAGGCTGTGGGGCTGGCCGAGCGGCTGAGCACACCCGGTGACGTCGTTTTGCTCAGCCCAGCTTGCGCCAGCTTCGATATGTTTGAAAACTTTCAGCAGCGGGGCCGGGTATTTCGCGAGTTGGTCCGAAAAATCAGCGGTTAATTATGGTGATATAGCCATACAAAACTCCAGAGGTTGTAAAAAAACCTGACTGGTAAGCGATTCAGGCGGCGGTTTTTCTGCAATGTTTCGTAAAGGAACTCGTCCGATTTGCCGATTTTGTAGTGTAAAGGCAAACGAAATTTGGGGCAAAAGTGATGGACAGCAGGCACGAGCAAAGAGGAGAGCGAAGGCTACGTTATCACTGGCCAATCTGGTTCGCCGAGGACTTCGACGAAACACTCTCACAGGGACAAATGGTCGATGTTTCCAGCGTTGGTGCGTCATTTACGTGCTGCGCTGGTGTAAATTGTCCGTCTCCGGGCCGACGGGTGACCAGCCGCTTTAGTGTCCCTCGCTTTTGCTCAGACGAATCATTCGATTTGGCGAGTTTCACGCGGACAGGCTCTGTTTGCCGCGTCGATGAGGTCAGCGAATTTCTCCGTCGTGTCGCGGTTCAGTTTGCAGAACCCCTGCCCTTTAGACCCGGTGAACAGGTCGCCAACGAATCTGAAATGCAGCAAAGGCTAAAGGCTGTGACAATATAGTCCCTGCAATTGGGGGAAAAGCCCAAAAACAATTTTCTGATTGTCAGCATCTGCGCCAAATGCGCAAAAACCTGTAAACTTCCAAAGCACCGTCACTTTTTTGCCGATGGTTGAATTGCAGGTTTGAAGAAAGATTTGCAGGATAGGAAAGATGACTTCGCCGGAAATCGAGAACTTAATAGCGGAGGCGATTGATAACAGGCCGATGGTGACAGACGCCCCTATGAATCTCTATATTCACAACGGCAGATTGATTTGCGGAGCGCGGATAGTCATGCCTGAAGATGCTGTTTTTATTGCACACGTTCCGGCGGACCGGCTTGAAAACGGATTCAGCGAGAGAGAGTGGAAACTGATTGTGGAAAAAATAGAGAATGTTTTGGCAAAAGCGGAATCTGCAGCTGTCGCTGGGCTGCCGACAGATGCGGCGATATCTGAGCCTCAGACAGGGGTGGAGACCGGGCAGGAAAAACCCGAAGAGCGAAGAAGCGAGCAAAGGCTGTGTTATTACCGTCCAATATGGTTTTCAGAAGACTTCGATAAGGGACCGCTGCAGGGCCAGATGGTCGACATCAGTAGCCGTGGTATGGCGTTTACCTGCGACAGTGGTGAGCCTTATATTTGCCCAGGCCGGCGGGTAACTACCCGGTTCAGTGTCCCCCGCTTTGATTTGGGCAGGTCCCCTGAGATAATGGGTTTCGAGCGCACCGGCTGCGTTTGCCGGGTCGATGATTCAAACGGAGTTTCACGCCGTGTTGCGCTCCAGTTTGCAGAACCTCTGCCTTTCAAACCAGGTGAGCAATCGCACAGCGTCCCGGACTGAAAACGAACATTAAACTGTTTGTGGGCGCTTTTTTAAGTTTTTTGGTTTTCAATTCGCTGCAGTTCTTTTAATATAATCCCATGCTCAAAAAAGGACTTGTTCAGATTTATACCGGCGACGGCAAGGGTAAAACGACCGCGGCTTTCGGCTTTGCGCTTTGCGCAGCAGGTCAGGGCAATAAAGTCCTGATTTACCAGTTCCTAAAATCTCCTTCGCTTGATATCGGTGAGCGTTTCGCCCTGAAGCTGGGCGCAGTCAGAATCATGGTCGAGGCACTCGATATCGAATGGGATATGGCCAAATCCTTCGAGGATGAAAAATTAGTCGCCCAAACCAAGGCGGCAATCAAGGAAGCTCTTGGGAGAATCGCCGAAACAGCCGAGAAAAGGTTCTACGATTGTATCATACTCGATGAGATTGTGTTTTGTCTCTCAAAAGGCTTGGCCGAGCTGAAAGACATCAAAAATCTTATTGAAAGACGAGACCCCGCAGTCGAGATTGTCCTGACCGGCAGAGGGGCAACAAAGGAATTGATGGAGATGGCAGATTTAGTAACGGAAATGAAAAATATAAAGCACCCGTTCGACAAGGGAATCAGTGCAAGGAGAGGAATAGAGTTTTAGCCCTTTTCACAATGTCAATTTTTGTGAAGAGATGAATCGGCGAATATATAAAATAAAAATCTTGTTACGGAGGGTTAAATTATGATATCGAAAAGTAAATCATGTTCGCGTAGCATGAGGAAGATTGTCTTTGCGGGACTGCTCCTCTGGATTGCGGCTGTTCCCGGTGGTGCCTGGGGTAAACAAATTGTTTTGAAAGTCGTCGGACCAAACGGAGAAGCATTAGCAATCGCTGAGGTCTATCAATATTATTCGATGCACGACGAACAGCCTTGCGGCAAGGAAAAGAAATATGTCTGCGATAAGAAGGGGCTGGTCCGTTTGCCCGAGGACGAGGTATTTCAATACGAATGGCAACGAAAAGGTGTCGTGCTGTACGGCCTTTACGAGGATAAACTGGCTGGCTTTGCGGATGTGAATGCAGACGACCTTGATAAAGAGGTGGAACTGAAGCTGACACCGGCGTGCCGAGTTTATGGCAAATTGAAGAGCACAGAGCTGGACAATTTGGGGCAGAAGGTGGAATGGGCGAATGTATATGTTTGCCGCGAGAATAACCGGCCGTTGTCGTATTCAGGCAGACGAGGGAGATTTGAGTTTTTGCTGCCGAGCGGCGAATATCGATTGGATGCGTATGGGACAAGGTTATATCCTAAACAAGAGGAGGTCGAAGTCAAAATCGGACAAAAGGAGCTGGAGATAAATCTTGACCTGCTGGCAGACCGGCTGGCGTATTTGATTGGAAAGGAAGCCCCTGAACTGCAACAGATAAAGGGGTGGATAAACAGCGAACCGATAAAATTGGCTGACCTTCGAGGAAAGGTCGTCTTGCTGGATTTCTGGGGGACATGGTGCGGCCCGTGCGTTGGGGCAATACCGAAGTTGATTGACCTGCACGAGAAGTACCACAACAAAGGTCTGGTCATCATCGGCATCCACGATGATTCGATAAAGTCGATGAAGGAACTAAACGAGAAGCTCAGCGGATTGAGTGAGAAGCGTTGGGACGGCAAAGAGATACCGTTTGTTGTCGCGCTGGATGGAGGTGGGAACTGTAAGATTGAAGGAACAAAACTGACTGTCCGCGGAGCGACAACAGCAGCATATGGCATACAGAGTTTCCCGACAATGGTGCTGATTGACAAAGAAGGCAAGGTCGTCAAAGAATATAACCGTGGTGAGGACACTGATGTGCTGGAGAAGTTGCTGGCCGCCGACATTGACAATAAGCCGTACTCTGAGCCAAACCATCTGTCTAAAAATCTCGAACCGCTAAAACCTGAAGTAGTTCAATCGAAATCCAAATGCGTTTTGTGCGGCTTTATCACCGACTCCAGGACGGGACGGCCCGTTACTGACGCAACGGTCAATATAGAGTACAGGTATAACGCCGAAACGGATGCAAACGGATTTTACTGCCTTGAGAAAATCCACCAAGACGGCAATTACAGAATCGGCATTGATTCAAATGAATATGTCGGAATATACGACTACGCAGCAATGCCGATTGTAAATCTCAGCGGGAGCAAACAAGTCGTCAAAGATTTCAAGCTCGACAGGGCTTGTATGATAGAAGTGCGGGTTGTTGATGAAGAGGGCAAACCCGTTGAAGGTGCAGAACTTTTGGCAACCTCACTTGGCGACGAAAGGCGTACAGAAATTGGCGGCCAAATGCGTCGCAAGCGCACGAATAAAGATGGGATTTTATTGCTCGGCGATTTCCCGCCCAGCAAAACAAGCTATCTGATTACTGCCACGCACAGCACAGACATTACGTCCTTGCGCAAGAATGGATTGGGACTCATTCGGAGGCACTGGGATTATGCTCCAGGCAAGCTCGTAGTAACACTTACCAACCCGGAAGTTGTTGAGTCCGGGAAAATAGTCCTTCAGAAAGGAGTCGATGTTAATGGTTGCGCTCAGTATGAAGATGGCGTGCCGGCAGCAGATTTGCAAATCAGTGCCTATCCCGATTGGTGGCACAGCAATTACTGTCCCGAAGATTATCCTATTGACGCCAATGGCCATTTTACACTCCGAAACATAACGCCGGGTATCTATCAAATTCAAGTTCTTATACCGGCGGGGTCGGGAAGCTCAATGGGTATTAACGTTTTGCAAACCAAGCTGCCTCTACCCAATGATGAACTGATTATGGTGAAAATCCCGCAGAAATCGCCGCAGTCATTGGCGTCCATCTGCGGAAGATTGACCTTCGCTGGCGACAAAGTTCCAAATTATGTTGACATATCTGCTTCTTCAATAGATGGCAAATATCATTCTTCTACCATGTGGAACAATTACAGGCGTGACGCCTGTGATACGAATTTTGTGATAGACCGGCTTGAGCCTGGAAAGTACAAACTCACATTTTCAGCGCCTGATTTGGGGCAGAAGGTTGTTGAGAACGTCGAGGCGCCAAGTGAGGGACTTCAGGTCGAACTTGTATATTGCAGCAAGCCGTATCTTACTGGCACCGTTCTAAATTCACAGACTAACCAGCCAATACACCAGTTCAAGGCGAGGGTAAAAAAAATACAGACCTTACGCGGCTCAAATTATACGCAATCTGACCAATGGTTTGAGTTTGACGATGCCGAGGGCAGATTTAATATAGAGGCCGTTGGTCCGGGTATATATCAGATTCAGATAGCCGCCGAAGGTTTTGCTTGGGCGAGGAGCGAAGATGTTAACACCGACCAGAATGTTCCTGTTGTGATTAAGCTTTCGGCCGGCGGTGGCATAAAGGGAAGGATTGTCAACGAGGCGGGCCAGCCTGTTAACGGAGCCAAAGTCTTACCACTATCGAAAGCAGGCGGGGTCACGGTTGGAATGATGGCCTATACAAGAGAACCGTTTGTTTCGGAAGATGGGGCGGTTGAGACAGTCGACGGCGCATTTGAATTGAAGCACCTATCGGCAGGAAAGGAAAGTATAAAGGTCGTTCATTCGGGTTATGCCTATTCGGTAGTCAGCGACATAGAAGTCAAAGAAAACCAGACGATGGAAGGCATCGAGGTTGTGCTCCACAAGGGTGGAACAGCGGAAGGGTATGTTTATGATGCCCGGGGCCAGCCACAGTCAAATGTTACTCTGTATTTTCAAAACGATGCTGGTTACAGCAGCCCGGCAGAAGAAAAGACAGGGCGTCTCGCCACGGTGACGACAGATGCAAACGGGTTCTATCGAGTCGGAGGGCTGCCTGAGCAGCTCTGTTATGTAAGACGGCAGGGAGAATGGAGTAGTATGGGTGTGGCTTGCCGTGCATTCGTGCCAGCCAATGGTAAGGTGTCACGTCTTGATTTCGGCGGCCGGCCCGCTGTGATGGGACGAGTAATTATCGACGGGATTCCCCTTGCCAATCACAAGGTTGAGCTCTCGGTGATTAATATGCCACACTCTCCCATCTTTCATTGCTATGCAATGACCGGACCTGACGGCGGGTTTACGTTTGGTGGGATACCGAAAGGAAAATGGTCGGTTTATTATGAGGACTCCGAAAAGCGCAATAACTGGATTAAAATCGCAACGGTTGACACAGCCGGACAAAATACGGATTTGGGCGTGATACCGGCAGGACTGAAGACAGTTCGCATCTCGATTGAGTATGAACAGGGTGCACCGAAGTGGGGCATCACGCAGGCATTCCTGCAGGAAGGAAATAGGCCCTGGAGCCAACCAATGGCCGAAATGAGTAAACCGACTGATGAGAATGAGCCATATATTGTCAGGAATGTCCTGCCGGGCGAGCACTGCCTTGTCCTAATACGGCAGGATTTTGTGACACTCCGGCACCCAATAGAGGTTACCGAAAACGACGTGAATATAATCGTCCAGATGCCGAAATGTACTTCCGGTATACACGGTCGGCTGACCGGCAAATTCAGCGGTCAAACATTGTGGAGAAAGGACAAGACGGTAGTCGGCTATATAAGGCCTGATGCCAATAGCAATTATAAACTTGATAATCTGCCCGCAGGAGAGTATCGGCTCGGCGGCAATATGCTCATAGATTCCGCGGCGTTACTGGAGTTTGAACTGGCGGAGGGCGAGCAAAAAGTCTTGGATATAGATGTACCAAGCACCCCGGCAAGCCAGATAGGTTCGCTGCAGGTAATGGTGCTTGATGAAAACGGGGTCCCGATAACAGGGGCGGACGTCCAGTTAGAGGGGGACGCCGGCGTGATTGAGCCGATGGCCAGCTTTGGCCAAGGATTCTACTTTATAGCAAAGCCGGGGCCATATACGCTGCATGCTAAATTCGCCGGTTATAAAAAAGCAAGACAACAAGTATCAATCGAAATTTTGGATTTGCAGAAGATAAAGCATGCTCCCAATCCTGTTCTGCTCCGACTGGAAAAAACAGTGGAGTAAGCGCAAGGGCAATAAGGGAACTTTTCTTTTTTGGAGAGTAAACAGCTGGGCTGGGATTGGCCCAGCTTTTTTATTGGTCGGCTACGGTCCTGTTTACGACAGGTGTTGACAATGAGCCATGATTGTTTATGCTTTGGCAAGTTGACTGACAAAATAATTGGAGCGTCTAAACGATGTCTACAAAGGTTGCTGCGATAATTTGTGCCGCTGGTGCGAGCAGGCGGTTCGGCGGAGGAAGGAAAAAGCCGTTTGTCGATGTGGCTGGCAGGGCGGCCTTTCTGCGAAGCGTTGAGCTATTTTCCAATCGCGATGATGTAAAACAAATCTTGTTGGCCATCGCAGCCGACGACGAAGAGCTGGTAAACGTCAAGTGGGGGCCGAACCTGAAATTCTTCAACGTTAAAATATTCTTGGGCGGAGCCGAACGTTTCGACACCGTCCAAAAAGGTCTGGAACTTATTAAAGACGATATCGACCTTATCGCTGTTCACGATGCTGTCCGCTGTTGTGTTAAGAGCGAATGGGTTGACGATTGTTTAGCAGCCGCTGCCAGAACCGGCGCTGCCATATTAGCCTGTCCCGTCGTCGCAACACTAAAACAGGTTCGCAAAGACATAATAATTAAAACCGTTGACAGGGCGGAACTTTATGAAGCACAGACGCCGCAGGTCTTCGAGGCTTCGCTGCTAAAGAAGGCTTACGCTAATCTCAAAAATCTGGACAAAAGCAAAATCAGCGACGATGCCCAGTTAGTTGAAGCGCTCGGCCGAGAAGTCTCAATCGTCGAGACCGATTCATCCAACATCAAAATTACCGCCCCAGCCGACATTGCAATTGCAGAAGCCATCCTCAAATCCCGTCCCAAACCCAAGCCCAAAGGCCCCATAGGCCCATATATCGAGGCCCAATGGTAAAATAATAAGGACACAAAGCACTAAACGCTGAGTGGAACGTTACGGGGTAGCTCTACTGGGCTTTTGGCGATGAGTCCATCCTGAAATAGGTGAATGTGCTCACTTCATAAAGGACTGATGAGGATTCTGTAAGAGCCCCCCATCTTCTGCTTAAGCTGGATTGCTATTTTATTCTTCTCGTCCCGAAAGGAATCCCTTTTACCGATGTCAAATGCTGCACCTTCAAGATGTGGAATAGACGTATCCGCATTTATCAGTTTGACCGGTGCCCTCCCATGACGGCATTCAGCGACGCTGTCATCAGCATACATAATCAAGACGCCGCTTCCGGGCAGATATTTGTCGCAGCCGATGGGTTGGCGGTTCTCAATCAGGTAATAGGTAGTTGCAGAAAGGGGTATCTTGACGACCGAAACCTCGGAGGAACCATCCTCAAGAGGACCTAAGACTAATTCGGCCCTTTGGCCTGGCTTGACGACCTTTATCTTTGATTGGTCGATCCAATTCAATCTCATCCTGGTCCAGGAAGATATGCCGGGTGGCGGTACTTCTCTTTTATAGAAGTGGCAAGACATGGGGTCCCAGAATCCCATATTAATCATCGCATCAACAGCCACCTCACGTGTCGGACCGGGCTTCGCCTGCAAGTCATGGTCATAGAGGCACGGGACCATTCTTTTGTCTGCCTTCACCCCTCCAAGAATATGAGCGATGTCGTGGAAGAGAGTTCCAAGATGTGCCTGATAGCAGAAGATTGCTGCTCCTCCTCTGACCCGTTGGCCGCTCCTGGTTTTTAGAACGTCTTGCGAGCTCCAGCCGAGCATTCCCGGATATCCACAAAGGCCGATCATCCCGTAGTCCGTCACTTTTGCCCCCATAAAAATGACCGCGAAGGAGTACTTGGAAAAATCGACTTCCTTATCTGCTGCATCGAGGGCGTCTTCGATTAGTTTCTTAACCCGTGATTTGTCCACTTCAAGGTTTCTTGACGAGATTTTATACTGGCTGACAGGACTCGGCATTTTGTACCATCTTTTTGTAACATCGATATCCAGAGAAACTTTGCCGTAGGACATTTCCTTAACATAGTTGTTCAACTGCTGAGAGAACCTCGTTTGAACGAGATTCCGGTCTATGTTATGCGTCGCATCCGGGAACTCCACCAGGATAATGATTCCTTTCTCGACGGTCTCTGTCTGCTGTGTATCTTTAGTCGGTTCAGGAAAATCTCTTCCAATAACTAACCCTTGGACCAGCGAGAAGACAAAAAAGGCCGCTAAAACGAAGATGGGAGAAAGAATCAGCCTAATCCTATTCTGCTTCATCTCGGTTCCTCCAGCAGATGCGTTACGAACAGATGACGGAAGTACGGGCGTGTTTTCCATATCATATCGCTAATTATACTAAAACTGCTGCAGACTGACAACTGCAAGGTGTGAAAACACAAATTTTTTACAGATGCTTAACCATATAAAATAAGAAAGTTGATTCTGCCTTTTTTCTTTTTTTCGGCTGCTTGGTGTGATACATTGCTTGCGTCTTTGCTATAGGAAAATCGGCGCAGAAAGGAATCTATGAAACAGCCAAGTATAGGAACCCACCAGAAAAAGGCTAGGGCGGTTCATAGATATGAGGTTGTGGGAAGCGGAAAAAAGGTGAGTGTAGCAGGAAAGAGATTTCATTTCATCGGTGCAGGCGGCGTCGGGATGAGCGGCCTGGCTAAACTTCTGATAAAGCACAAGGCTATCGTTACCGGCTCAGACCAGACCGCAAGCGCCGTTGTGGAAGGATTGTGCCGACTGGGCGCTGATATGGAAATCGGCCACCGTCCCGAGAATCTGCCCGACGATGCCGATGCGGTCGTAATCTCAGCGGCCGTTAAAGAAGACAACGCCGAATTAAAGCTGGCACGCCAGAGAAAACTGAAAATTTACAAATATGCCGAGATGCTTGGGATAATATGTGATTGTTATGAGCCGATAGCCGTGGCCGGCACGCACGGCAAAAGCACCACGTCAGGCTGGCTCGCGTATCTATTGAAACAGGCGGGACTCGACCCGAGCTTCATCATCGGGGCTGAGATAATTGATTTGCGTGCTTCTTCCGGCGTCGGGGAAGGCAGTTACTTCGTCGCCGAGGCCTGCGAATATGACAGAAGTTTTCTGAACATAAAGCCCAAAATCGCCTGCATACTCAATATCGAGGCTGACCATCTCGACTACTATAAGGATGAAGCTGAAATAGTCGAGGCCTTCGAGCAGTTCGCAAGGGGGATAAAGTCTGGTGGCGTGCTGATTGCAAATGGCAAGGATTTGAACGTGGCAAAGGTCGTCCGACAATTACCCGCCGGTGTGCGTTGTGAGACCTTCGGACTTGATGAGAATTGTAACTTTTATGCTAAGAATCTTGTGCTAAATGATGGGCTTTATAGCTTTGACGTTTATCATAATGGCGAGTTGCTTGGCCAGGCGCGAATTGCTTTGCCGGGCAGGCATAATGTCCTGAACGCACTTGCAGTTGTTGCTGCAGCGACCTGCACCGGCCTGCCAGCTCAAAAAATACTTGAGCTATTGCCAGATTTTAACGGTGTTGACCGCCGGCTGACATTAAAAGCTCAAGTCGGCCAAATTACCGTCCTGGATGACTATGCCCACCACCCGACCGAAATCAGGGCTTCACTTGCTGCCATACGCCAGAGGTACCAGCCCAAACGCATCTGGTGCATCTTCCAGCCGCACCAGTACAGCAGAACCAGATTTTTACTTGATGACTTTGCGCAAAGCTTTAAGTTTGCCGATATAACTATTGTGCCGGAGATTTATTTCGTCCGCGACAGCGAATCAGCCAAAAAGCAGGTTAACTCGCAGGTTTTGGTTGAGAGGATACAGGCCAGCGGCGCACAGGCGATGTTCATTGATGATTTTGGTCGAATCTGCGATTATCTAAAGAGCAATGTCGCTGCCGGCGAACTGGTGGTTACTATGGGTGCAGGCGATATTTGGAAGGTGGCAGATGAATATATTCAGTGGCTTAGAAAAAATCGTTGAGACCGATTATCCCTTGGCCAAAAGCACCTGGTACGGTCTGGGCGGGCCAGCCGATTATTTCATCAGGCCCCAGACGGTTGAGCAGCTTAAGGATGTCGTCAGGCGCTGTAATGAGAACAAAATTCCGATTTACATAATGGGCTTCGGCTCGAATCTGCTCATCGGTGATGACGGCCTGCGGGCGGCGGTGATAAAACTCGACTCAAAGCAATTTTCACAGATACAGTTCAATGATGACAGCCTCACTGCCTGGGCGGGTGCCGAATTGACACGTTTGGTCTTAACCTGTGTGAAAAAGGGGCTTTCGGGCCTTGAAGCTTTAACCGGCATACCAGGCTCAATTGGTGGGGCGGTGAAAATGAACGCCGGCGGACACGCCGGAGACATCGGCGCAGCTACGGAAACTGTTACTCTTATGGATAGCACCGGGAACATTCTTGAAAAAAGCAAACCTGAGCTTGTCTTCGACTATCGCCGCACAAATATCACCGCCAACTTTATCCTGAATGCTCAGATGAAGCTCACTGCCGCCGACCCTGAGCAGATTATGCGGACGGTAAAAGAGGTCTGGATTTACAAGAAGAACAACCAGCCTTTAAATACGAGAAATTCCGGCTGCATATTCAAAAACCCACGTGGTGTATCAGCCGGCGCTTTAATTGACAGGGCCGGCCTTAAGGGTCTGCGAATAGGCGCAGCCGTCGTCAGCGAAAAGCACGCCAACTTCATAATCGCGGAAAAAGGCTGCAAGAGCCGCGACGTCATCAGGCTTATAGAGACTGTAAAGCGAAAAGTCAAAGAGCACTTCGATGTTGAGCTTGAGCTTGAAATCGAAATCTGGGAATAGACTCGTCGCCCGCAGCCTGTCACCCGACACAAGGTAGTAGTGAATTGAAAGTAATAAATAGTAAATTAAAGATAGCTGTTCTCACCGGCGGTATCAGCGAAGAGCGCGACATCAGCCTCCAGAGCGGCAGTTGTGTTGCCAATGCGCTGAAAGAAGCCGGCCTGAATATAATTATTGCAGACATTGCTCCCGACAATTTGGATATACTGGAAGACAGGAGCATTGATGCTTTCTTTATCGCGATGCACGGCAGATTCGGCGAGGACGGCCAATTACAACAGATACTCGAAGACAGAGGGCTTTGTTATACCGGCAGCGGACCTCAGGCGAGCAAACTGGCTTTCGACAAGTTAGCCGCCAAACAATGCTTCATCGAGGCGGACATCATTACTCCAAAAGCAATTGCCTTCGATGTGAACACAAAGCCAAATGAACTTGAAAACCAGCTTCTTCAGTTGAGTAATAAATTCGTGGTCAAACCGGTTCGCCAGGGAAGCACCATCGGCGTTACTATTGTTGATAATCCAAAGTTAGTCTGCGCAGAAGCGCGAAAGTGCTCAGCCAAGTTCGGCGATTGTATGATTGAAGAATACATAGCGGGACGAGAGATAACCATTGGCGTACTGCTGGGTCGGGCGCTGCCGATTATCGAGATTAAAAGCAGAACCGGCTTTTATGATTATCACGCAAAATACATCGATGACTGGACGCAGTTTCTTTTCGATACAATTGATGAGCCGGCGATAATAGAAAAAATCGAAGCTGCGGCGCTCGATTGCTTCAACGCGCTTGGGCTCAGGCACTTTGCAAGGGTTGATTTTATCCTGAGTGCCGACGGAACTGTTTACACCCTCGAGGCCAACTCTATTCCGGGCCTGACAGGCCATTCGCTTCTACCCAAGGCGGCGGCGAAGGCAGGTATTTCAATGAGCAGCCTGTGCGTAAAAATCGTCGAAGCCGCTCTGCAAGGCAGCAAACTGAAATCTGTTTACTAATTTATCCGCCGTCTGTGTGGCGGATTTATCCGCCGGAGGCGGAATACCAGCGACTTTAGACCAGTGGCCAGAAAAAAAAGAAAAAACAAAACGGAAAGTGTTTCATTCAGTCTTCGCCCTCGTCAAAAAAAGAAAAGGCGAAGGACGGGTTTCCGTATGCCGAGCTTTCCCGTTATCCTGAAGGTCGCGGCAGTAGTCTGTGTTCTTATCGGCCTGGTAGTCGGCTTTGTATTCCTCGAAAAGTACATCAAAAAGGCCGGTCTAATTGCCCAAAAGACAGTGCTCATCGAATTGGTCGATGTCCCTGACTGGGTAACCGAGCCGCTGAAGGAGAAGATTTACGCTGCTGCCCGGGCTAATGACGAAGTCCTGAGTATTGACGAAAACACAGCCTCGTTAGTGCATCGGAATATCGAAACGTCCGTCGCCTGGATACAGCAGGTGAAAGTGCAGGTAACGCACGATGCTATTCGCGTCAGCGGATACTGGCGAAAACCTTTGGCGATTGTCAGGCATGGTTCGCAAAGCTTTTACGTTGATGAAGAATCGGTCGTTATGGATTTTGTGCCTATGCCGAATCTGCCGATTGTAAAAGTGGAAGGACTTTCACCAGCGGCAAAGCCGCCGCTACCCGCTGATACCTGGCAGGGGGGTGACCTTGCCGCCGCCGTCGACATATTGACCCGGCTGCAAAAGATGGATAAGCTCATCAGCCCCGACAAACCACTGCTCGGCACAATTGACAGAATAGATGTGAGCAATTTCAACGGCCGGAAAAATAATCGCCTCCCCCACATTATCCTGTACACAAAGGACAATACCGAAATCATCTGGGGTGCGGAGGCCGGCACCTGGCAGCGGCATCTCGAAGCGACGGACGAAGAAAAACTTACAAACCTCTACGCCTACTACAAGGAACACGGCCTGCTATTAGGCGGCGCAAAATACATAAACCTCCAGTATTCGCAGGTAAATGTGTCCCTGCCTGTTGACAAATATTAGCTCGGATTTCCCAGATAATGTATTGCCTTCAATAGGGTTCTGATAGTATAGGGCCAGTGAAATGTACAAGGACGCCCAAATTGCACCAAGCCTAACAAAGACGAATTGGGAATGCTCTCCTTTTCTTTCCTGCTCAACAATGGAGTTGACCGGGCGAGCGATGAATTTACTCAATTCGGTAGTCGCGCAATTGCATGAGAAGCCGACTTTGTAAGCTCCGGTCTAAACGGCTTGTTATCCGCGGTTCACGGTAATCTGATACTTCAATGCTGTGGATTTATAACATCTCAATATCTCCTATTACCTCTTTGGGCTTTATAATGGTGCTGCCAACGAGAGAGCCAGCCGACTTGGCTAATGCCATCACTGTCGAAACCTCGCTCTTGGAGATAATCCCACCGGTAACTAGAGCGTAGACTCCTTTTGTTCCATCTGGATGAATATAGTTCGGCATGTGAATTATCCAGCCTTCCGTGCCTGACCTTGGCTCCACACATCCCTCAGTAATTTTGATACATATGGCGTCTTGACGTCCCTCAATAACGTCTTGTATTGCCTTTTGATAGTCAGCGGCGCTTGGCTCCACCTCTACATATCCCTCAATAATTTTGAAATATGGCAAATTTTTGAGTACACCCTTAGTAGAATCAAGATCACGGAAAAGCCAGACAAAAATCCATGCCTTGCTACCTCCGACTTTAGAAATACGATGTATCGCTTCTTCTATATTCGCTGGTGGTGGTTCTACTCTGGGTGTCTCCCATTGCCCGATCGACTCTTTGAGATTTGCCAAGTTTTTCTCGATACGACGTGGCTGGGAACTGACTGCCAAGGCTCTATTGATGTACCTCAATCCTTTTTGTGGTTCGCCCATTAGGGCATAGCACGAACCTATGCTATTGAGCCATTGGTCGCATCCGGGAGCAAGCTTAAGAGCTTGACGATAGAGGCTTATTGCTTCTGGATAATCGCCTCGTTGAGAGGCAACCGCAGCTTTTCCAGCAAGGGCATTGACTTGCTTAGCCCAAGCTATGTCTTCTAATGTTACTTTAAGCTCTCTAAGTCCTCCCTCGCCATTTGGCACCATGTGCGAATCTCCCTGACCACTACTTATCGATTTCTCAAGTACATCTAAGGCGGATGGGTCTATCCAGAGCAGATTCATCTGGGTCTTAAAAATGGGCTGAGCCGCCAGTTCTTCCTCAATAATGAGATCATCAGATGCCATCTGAACCACTCCCTTTTTTGCAATGCCTCAACGGTGATAGGAGATAACGTATATTCGACCGCACAATTGCGGTTTATTTTTGTCTGGATTATTCCTGATTACTGCATCGTTGTCAACTCAAAAAATAATTATCTTTTCTTGACCGTTAACTTTCCGGAAATGGCACTATTGCCCAATGCGGTTGGCAGGTCGTCATAGCGGTATTCGACTTGGTACTCGCTGCAGAGCGATTTGAATTTCTTTATCGCCGACTCACTCAAACTGCTCTGAAAGTCAGCATTGCCATTGCAGCAGAAGATTCTGCAGCCGGCAAAGCGATATTTGTAAATCGTGCATTTGCTATCAATGTTGTACGGACATCGGCTGGTCTTCATCGGCTTTATGTTTTCGCCGCACAAGTTTGCGCTTAAGTAAGCTAATTCGGGCGGCGTAACAAAAAGTTTGTGGTCGAAACTCTCAAAGTCGCAGCATTTGCCGCAGGCCTCGCAGCGCCCAGCCAAGTCCCTGTGGCTTTCGACTTGCGAATCGAGCCAGTCATAAACTTCAGCTACTTTCTTTATGAGCTGATGGTTTGGCCGGTGTCTGCCCACCATTTTTTACTCTTTTTAATTTTTTCTATTTCTTCGAAGCTGTAATATTTTCCACGATTGATACCGCTGCATTTTTGCGTCGCCCTGTTCCAAGCAAAAGGGTCTGTCAGATTGCTCGACCAGAATGGCCACGCTCTGCACTGGCTCGGCCGAACAGGATAAATCATACATCTCTTTCGTCCCTCGACTTCACGCAGGAATACGCAGTCTTTGGTGCTCGGCTGTTCGGTAATTGTTGTTCGCAACCCGATGCGTTTTAGATAGTCACGCCGTAACTGCTTAGCCGGTATCTTTAGAAAATCTGCGATAAGTTTGATTTCCGCACCTCTTACCCAGATATAACCCTCACCGGGCCCGCTGCAGCAGCCCCCACACTGCTGACACTCAAAATGCAGACCACCAGCATACCACAGAGTTCTCTTCTTCTCAGACATTTATTATTTTACCACTTCAGAATAGCGCCTGTGTCGGCGCTGGTGGCCATTGCGGCGTATTTTGCGAGGCAGCCCTTTGTAATCCGCGGTTTCGGTGGCTTCCAACTCTTTTTGCGTTCGGCTAATTCATCGATGGACAGCTTCACGTTTATGGAGTTGCCCGGAATGTCGATTTCTATTATGTCACCATCTTTCAATAATCCTATGGGGCCGCCGACCGCCGCTTCCGGGCTGATGTGTCCGACGCATGCGCCCCTCGTACCGCCGCTGAACCTGCCGTCAGTTATTAAAGCGACCGATTCGCTGAGCCCGCAGCCCATAATATAACTTGTCGGCGAGAGCATTTCCTGCATACCGGGTCCGCCTTTTGGCCCCTCATATCGGATAACCACAACATTGCCTGCTTTTACCTTGCCACCCAATATGCCATCGCAGGCTTCCTCCTGGCTGTCAAAAATAACAGCCGGGCCGCTGTGGCGCAGCATCTTTTCAGCGACGCCTGCGGTTTTTACCACGCCGCCGTTGGGGGCTAAGTTGCCTTTAAGAATAGTAAGTCCGCCGGTCTTGGAATAAGCATTTTCGATAGTGTGTATGCAATCGGTGTCTTTAATTTTCGCCTTGGCGATATTTTCGCCTAATGTTTTTCCTGTAACAGTGGGGCAGTCCAGATTAAGCAGTCCTTTGATTTTGCTTATTTCCTTGAGTATTGCGCTTACGCCGCCCGCCTTATCAACGTCCTCAACGTGCCATTGGCTCGAAGGCGACACCCTGCAGATATTCGGGCACTTTGTGCTGATGGCGTTTATGCGTTCAAGGTCGTATTTGATGCCGGCTTCGCTGGCGACAGCCAGCGCGTGCAGCACCGTATTTGTCGAGCCGCCCATCGCCATATCCAGCGTGAAGGCGTTGTCGAGAGATTTCTCGCTGATTATATCCAGCGGCTTGATGTCTTTTTCAATCAGGAACATAATCTGGCTGCCGGCTTTTTTGTAAAGTTTGTTTCTTCGCGGGTCGGTCGCCAGAATCGTACCGTTGCCCGGCGGAGCCATCCCGATTGCCTCGCAAAGACAGTTCATAGAGTTGGCTGTGAACATTCCTGAACAGCTTCCTTGTGCCGGACAGGCTGCACGCTCAAGCTCTTTTAACTGCTGTTCGCTGATTTTGCCGGCGTTGAACTGGGCAACGCCTTCAAATATACTGATAAGGTCAACGGCTTTGCCGTCTTTTGTTTTTCCCGCTGCCATAGGCCCGCCCGATACAAAAATTGTCGGGATATTCAGCCGAACCGCTGCCATCAACATTCCCGGTATGATTTTATCGCAGTTGGGAATACATATCAGGCCGTCGAAGCAGTGCGCCCGTCCCATAGTCTCGACCGAGTCAGCGATAATCTCACGTGAGGCCAGAGAGTACTTCATACCGGTATGTGCCATAGCAATGCCGTCGCAGACAGCGATGGTATTAAACTCAAAGGCCGTGCCGCCGGCCTGGCGAACCGCCTGCTTGACAATCCGCCCGACCTTGTTCAGGTGAACGTGCCCCGGCACTATCTCACAAAAGCTGTTGGCAATGCCGATAAACGGCTTCTCGATGTCCTCGTCACTTAATCCGCATGCGTGCAGCAGACCTCGGTGGGGGGCTCGCTGAAAACCTTTTTTAATCGTATCGCTTATCATTTCGCTTCCTTTCTCTAAAAATCGCCCGCAAAGCCTACAAAGGCGATTTTAGTGCCTCTGTTGGTACAAATAAAGAAAAATCGGTTGTCTTGAGAAGCCCGATATGTATAATTATATCTCGAACTTAATTATAAACTTAAGACTTTTAAGGAGGTTGAGTAATGGTGCACAGAAGAATTTTCATCTGCTCGGCTGTCATTGTGGTGCTTTCGTTGTCTTTTGTAGTCGGCTGCGGGCCGGGCGCCGGCGAGGTTGCAACCTTTGCGTTTAAGCTCACACCAGGTGATTCAACAAATTACAAACTCATAATAGAAGACGAGGATAGCGTTGCATTCGAGGGCTCCATCGCAGAAAGTCCCCGCATCAAGAGTGGTTACAACCGCACAAAAGCTGAAATAACCTTCAATCAGCAGATACAAAGCGTTGATAATAACGGTAATGCTGTTGCGAAGATTACAGTCCGGGACCTCAAATATTCGTTGGTGCGCGATGGAAATACCGTGATGGGCTTCGATAGTGCCGGGGAAGAAGGGCGGGACAGTCCGTTCGCAAAGCTCATCGGGCAAAGTTACACCATAGAAATCGCCCCCAACGGCCAGGTTAAGAAAATCGTTGATGCAGAACGGGCCCGTGCTATTGTCAGGGGCGCAGAGCCGGTCAACAGAACTGCGTCGAGGCTGCTTATGCCGGATGCAATAGGAAGGATGCACGGAACTTTGGTCCTGCCGCAGGTCGGTAAGGGACGATTACGGCCGGGGCAAAGCTGGAGCGACATGAAAACTTTCGACTTCCGTATGCTGGGTACGGGCGCTTATGAAAGGATTTACACTGTAAAAGAAATCAAAAATCAGGGCGACCAGCGGATTGCCGCTGTCCAGATGAATGCTGCCCCCGGCTCGGCGGATGCGAACGACCTGCGCGGAAAGCGGGCAATGAGCGCCTTTTCGGAAATATTTGGTACCGACATCACGCAGACGTACACAGGCTGGCTGGATCTGGACCTGAACTCCGGCAAAGTCCAAAAGTACTCTGAAAAGCTGCAGTCACAATGGCTCATGGTTGACCCAGAGGCCGAACAGAAAAGCGACGAGGAACCGAATGCGGTGAAAATGGGTGTTGTTCGTTCATACAGTCTCGAAAGAGTTGATTAAAAACCGGTAGAGCATAGGCATACAACTTGTGGTGAGTTTATCGAATCCACTGCATAATGAAAAACTTGTGCTATTTTGGCTTCTGTACCTGTGTTTCTAACTGAAAGGGCGGAAATTGAAGGCTGCGCTGACTATTTTTCTTACAGCTGTTTATTTGAGTGTCTTCACGGGTTGTGAGGCTGGCGGCAGGAGGCTGCTCACCGTGGATTTCCAGCCAGGACAGACCCTGCGGTACAAATTTGTGTCCAGCAGAGATATCGAGATCAGCTGGAGCTTTCCGGCAGGTGGCTCCAAAAAGGCCGAGAACAAGGTCGATAAATCGCACGAGTCAATGGAAATGGTAGTCGCCTACAGCCCGCTCGAGGTCGACCCTTATGGTCCGACGACCGTCAAGGCGACCTGTGAATCGGTAAAGGTGGGGCGAAAACAGCGGCGCGGCACAGCGGACGCTGTGGAAAGCCTTGCCGGTGATTCCTTTACTATTACCGTCAGCCCGACCGGAAAAATGGAGGATTCTTCACAGTTGAACGAGCTGATTCGCAAAATCGGCGAAAAAGCATTTCGGCAGGTCGGCAGTGAAGGAAAAATCAAAAACCCGGATATGATAGGTGATTTTGTCGCTACCCAGTGGTTTTTGTGGGATGCTATCGCCAGCATTGAAAAACCTCTCAACGGAGTATCGGTAGGCCGTCGCTGGACGTCGAAACTTTCCGTGCCAACGCCGATGGTCTCGAGGCTCGCAAGGGATGTTACCTATACACTCAAAGAAATCAGGCAGACTGAAAAAGGCGAGCTCGCTGTCATAAAAAGCAGTTACTCGCTTGCCAAATCAGTCCCAAGCAGTTGGCCAATACCCTATACAGGTAGTTTCCGAATGAGCGGAACATTTGGATTCCTTACACGATATAGATTCCTTGATTTGCAGGGTGAGGGGCAGGAACTATTCAATATCGACGCTGGCCGAACGGAACAGTGCAATCAGCAATACCAGCTAAACGCCGAGGCCTCTGTTCCATTTGGTATTGAGGCCGGTGCCAAAATAAAAATTCAACAGAACTTGACAATGCAGCTTCTCAAGTAAAAGCACAAAAACTTGTGCGCTATGCGCGGAGGTAATTGCAGATTGGAGCATAAAAATCTATGGGCGCCGTGGCGAATCGGATACATTCAGGGCTTAAATGAGCGCAGCGAATGCTTTATCTGTCATAATTTGCGCAACCCTCAGGATGACGACAAAAATCTGGTGTTGTGGCGTTCCAAATATTGCATTGTGGTACTGAACCGTTTCCCCTACAACAATGGTCATTTGCTTATAGCGCCGGCCCGACATATTCCCGACATTGACCAGGCCGGCGACGAAGAGATGCTGGAGTTGACTAAACTGATAAGGGAGTCAAAAAAAGCCTTGTCGCTGGCGATAAAACCTCACGGCTTCAATGTCGGAATGAACTTCGGCAGATGTGCCGGAGCCGGATTGCCCGAGCATCTTCACATCCACGTCGTCCCTCGCTGGGATGGAGACACGAATTTTATGAGGGTGTGCAGTGATACCGATGTTATAAGCCAGAGTCTGACCGAGCTTCTCGAGCGGTTAAGGCACGTAAGCAAAGAGCACAATCTGCCCCACTTATAAAAATGTGTGGTGAATTTAGCTGTTACGCAGTCAGTGAAAGTTTCAGCCGGGGTCGAAAGTTCCCGGAAAAGCCGCACCCTTATCGCTCCGACTTCGAGCGCGACCGCGACCGTATAATACATTCCTCTGCCTTCCGCCGACTCGAGGGCAAAACCCAGGTCTTCACGCCGGGCCTTGACGACCATTATCGCACCCGTCTGACGCACAGTATCGAAGTTGCACAGATAGGAAGGACCATCGCAAGGGCGCTCGGCTTAAATGAGAGCCTTGCCGAGGCGATATGCCTTGCGCACGACCTCGGACATCCGCCGTTCGGGCACGCCGGTGAAAAAATCCTTAACGATTTAATGGCCCGGTTCGGCGGATTTGAGCACAACCATCAGGCACTGCGAATCGTCGAACTGCTCGAACACCCTTATCCGGATTTTACCGGCCTGAACCTGATGTATGAAACCCGGCTGGGATTGGCAAAGCACAAAGGCCCGTATGACGAACCTAAAGATGTATCCTTTACCGAACCGAACTGTTCGCTGGAAGGCCAGGTTGCTGTTATTGCTGACCGTATTGCGGTAAGTTCCCACGACCTTGAAGATGGTATGCGGGCAGGTCTGATTGACAGTGGTCAATTAAAAGATATTGAGTTGTTCGTCGAATCGCAAAACCGAATCATTGCTGAGGCAATCAAAGACCCAGCCCTTCGAAGGACCAGAACAGCAAAAACAATTATTGAAGGCCTTGTCAGCGACTGTATCGACGCAAGCAAAAAAAAGCTCGCAAAGGCTAACATAAAAACAGTTGACGATGTCTGCGCTGCAGGCGAAAATCTGATTGTCCTTTCAGATGAAAACGATGCCAGGTTTGTAGAGCTGGAAAAGTTTTTGTTGGCGAATTTCTATCAGCATAAATCGTTGATACAAATAGCGGGCAAAGTAAAGCTTTGGCTTGAGCAGCTTTTCGAGAAATTCTGCCGGGAACCGAAGTTGATGCCGGTTTACTACCGGCAATTGATAAACGAGCAGGGCCTGCAGCGCACCGTCTGTGACTACATCGCAGGTATGACCGACAGATTCTGTCTGAAAATACTCGAGGCCTAAAAACAGAGCCGGGAGCGTAAGCGACCGGTTAACGCTTGGCTCCACGTTTTATATGGGGCTTGAAGATAATGTTATGAAAAGGTTACTCGCATCGTGTTTTGGTTTGGGCTGGTTGCCTCTTGCGCCGGGAACCTGGGGCTCGCTGCCGCCGGCAATTATTTTTGTCCTGATGTCTCAGATGGGGATATCGGCTGTGCTAATAACAATTGCGATGGCAGCATTGGCGTTAGCAGGTTCTATTATTTGTGTTAAATGCGCTTCTGTTGTAATTGCCGCGACGGGTAAAAATGACCCCAAGGAAGTCGTCGCAGACGAATTAGCCGGCCAAGCGATTACATTTTTAATAGCTCCTTTTTTAGTCACGACCGCATTCTCGACTAAGCAGCTTTGGACTACAGCAGCGATAGGTTTTTTTCTATTCAGGTTATTCGATACTATCAAACCTCCTCCGGCACATCAGCTTGAGAAGCTGCCCGGTGGCTGGGGAATTCTGGCAGACGACCTCGCCGCTGGTATCTATGCCTCAGTGGTACTCTACTTGTGCATTATTCTTAATATACCGCATCTTCTCGCAACACTTATACCTCAACAAACAGGTAACGTTT
Source organism: uncultured Planctomycetota bacterium (assembly GCA_963827315.1). GTDB lineage: Bacteria > Planctomycetota > Phycisphaerae > Sedimentisphaerales > Anaerobacaceae > CAVXEF01. Next base: position 299,055 of record CAWHAL010000004.1, read on the forward strand.
CTATATTGCAGGGCGCGGTATTGGGTATCGTTCAGGGTTTGACAGAATTTCTGCCGGTCTCATCCGACGGCCACCTTGTGCTCTTTGAGCACTTTTTCGGCCTCCACGCTGAATCGCAGCAAATGCTCGCCTTTGACCTGTCGGTTCACCTTGGTACAGTCCTGGCGATATTCTATGTCTTCCGCCGTTCGATAAGGAAATTGTTCAGGAATCTTGCCGGCTCACATAAATACGGCCCGGGTCTTGTCCAAATCTATAAAAAGAGCCCAAGTGTCCACTTTCTAATACTTGCGTTTGTAGCCAACCTGGCCACAGCCGCGGTCGGTCTGCCCCTTAAGGAATATTTTCAGGAGGCTCGCGCCAGCTTGTGGGTTGTTGCGGCAATGTGGATAATAACGGGTACTCTCCTTATCGTAACCGATTTGCGGAAACACGCACGTCTGGGTTTGCGCCAGTTTGGTATCGCCGCTGCTCTCATCATCGGCATTGCCCAAGCAACGGCCCTTATGCCCGCAATTTCCAGAAGCGGTATGACGATATGTGCAGCCGTGCTTATCGGCCTGCGTCGCCGCTGGGCGGTCGAGTTCAGCTTCCTTTGTGGCGTACCCGCCATTCTGGGCGCAGCCGCTATTGAATTTGTGAAACACTATAAGGTAATACTGCAATTTGTTTCTGTCGGGTCGGTAATTGTCGGGTCCGTCGCTGCTGCAATTGTCGGTGTCCTGGCGCTCAACCTTCTGATAAGGGCCTCAAGAAAGGCGAAATTCAAATACTTCGGGTTGTATTGTTACGCACTGGCGGGTTTTGTAATGCTTTACCTCTTGTTCAAAGCATAGATTCATCAGGGGTGCGCTGCTGCCCATAGCTGTATTTATGAGATATTTTTCGCCGATTGACACTTGAAGGAACATTAGTTTATGCGATAATTGTGAAACCTTGGGGTTTGTGCTCTTGAGATGGAACGAACTCCTGAGCGAGCGGAGCTTATAACAGAGCGTCTTAGTGTCTTGTTATGGTTTCGACGTAGGAGAAAGGAGTCAAAAATGAAAACGGAAATCTTTTCCTCAAGCCTCATCAGTATGGCGAATCATAAGTATCTTAGAAAACTTTTGGCCAAGAAAGCCGACCGTTACATTTACGATACACTCGTTAACGACGATTCACAGGACCTGAAAGAAGTACAGCTAAAGAAATACCAGTTCTTATCGGCAATGCTGCGCTGTGTGGTACGGAGTGTGGATAAAGGCTTTATATCGAACGAAATCATAAAAAAGGTTATAAAAGTTCTGGTGGAAAATAACCTCGTCTGCACGGACCAAAGTTACACTCGGGCTGTCGAAAGATTCAAGGAAAAATACGGTGAGATGCCGCCGAGTTTTATAGTCTTCTCTCCCACGCAGAGGTGCAATTTAAGGTGCATCGGCTGCTACGCAGATTCGGCATCCGACACCAGTGCTACGGTTCCTTATCCAGTCGCCGATAGAATAGTCTCTGAGGCACACGACCTCTTTGGAAGCAGATTTATAACTATAAGTGGCGGCGAGCCATTCCTGTACAGAAGCGAAGGTAAGACTCTTTTGGATATCTTTCAAAAATATAATGATATGCTCTTTTTGGTATATACCAATGGCACCGTTATTGATGAGAGCATCGCGGCTGAACTCGCAAAATTTGCAAATGCCACGCCTGCCATCTCCGTCGAAGGTTTTGAAGAGGAAACCGATGAGAGAAGAGGCGCCGGAACCTTCAAAAAAATCTTAAGGGCCTTTGAGCATTTGCGGCAAGCTGGTGTCCCCTTCGGAATTTCGGTAACCGCAACGAGCAAAAATGTGGATGTCCTTCTGACAGATGAATTTTACGATTTTTATTTTGAGCAGCAGGGTGCCTGCTATATGTGGCAGTTCCAGTTGATGCCTATTGGCCGGGGAAAGGATGAGATGGACTTAATGGTCAGTCCCGAGCAGAGACTTCAGCTGTACAGAAAATGGGAGAAACTGCTCGCCGAAAAGAAATATTGCCTCGCCGATTTCTGGAACAGTGGCGTACTTACGAGGGGGTGTATCGCCTACGGCAGGAACGGTGGGTACTTCTACATCGACTGGCACGGCAATATAACCCCCTGTGCTTTTATTCCTTATTACGTTGACAACGTTTACGACTTGTATGAAAACGGCAAAACCCTTTCTGATGCGCTGTTCTCGGATTTTATGAAAAACGGCCGAAAATGGCAGAGAGAATACGGCCTTGACAACTGCAAAAAACCGCATAACTGGCTGATGCCCTGCTCTATAAGAGACCATTACGACATCTTCAGAAACACCGTCTTGACAAAAAAAGCAAAACCCGAAGACGAAAAAGCCAAAGAGGCGCTGGAATCTGATGATTATTTCGATACGCTCAAATCCTATGACGAACGACTGCAGCAACTGACAGAAAAAATCTGGCAAAACGAATATCTAAATGTATAATAACTGTCCTGAGAGAACGGATGCCGGCAAGAAAGGGTCCTGAAATGGCTGTCGAGGCGCCACTTAGCAAATATAAAAAAAACAACCTCAAAATCTACATCGTCGCCTGTGTGTTTTTCGCTGTTCTCTTTGGTTATGATGGGTATCTCAGTAAATATGAATGGTCATATCGTCTCGACTTCTATAAGGACCATGTTGAAAAAAAGGGCGGCCGGCCCGATGACACAATGGTATTTAACCAGAAAGCACCTGTCCTTCTTGCTGTCGTTGCTGTTGCCTTGGGCGTCCGGCTCTGGATGATTAGAAATAGAAAGCTCATCGCCGATGAAAACGAACTTGTCGTCAGCAACAAACAAAAGATTCCTTACGGCTCCATAGAAAAAATCGATAAAACGCTTTTTAAAGAAAAGGGCTTCTTTATAATCACCTGCAAGGACGAAAAGGGCGGCAAAGTCGACCTGAAACTGAGTGGCAGAACATATGACAATTTGGCGGCGGTTTTGGACCACATCGTGGCAAAAATCAGTTGAAATCCTTCGTGATAAACGGTTAAAATTCGGCTGTTCAACCTCAATAAGCTAACATTAAGCTACTATGGTTTGTCTTTGTAGGCGCTTTTGAGTAAATTGCTATAACACGGTCGCAGACAAGAATAAGATGAATACGTGCATTACCGGATTACAGTGGGGTGACGAAGGCAAGGGAAAGGTTGTTGATATCCTTGCCGAGCATTATGACATCGTTGTCCGTTACGGCGGCGGCGCCAACGCCGGACACACTGTCGTGATAGGTGACAACAAATTCGCTTTACACCTTTTGCCGAGTGGCGCTGTCCGTCCACACGTTAGCTGTGTAATCGCCAATGGAGTAGTGGTCGACCCCGAGACCCTCATAAAGGAAATCGATGCTTTAGCGCAAAGAAACATTACTCTCAGCGGTCGACTCTTCATAAGTGAGAGTGCCCACCTTGTCCTCGATTATCACAAAAAGGAAGACCGCCTTCGGGAGGAATCGCTCGGCAAAAACAAAATCGGAACAACTATTCAAGGTATCGGGCCTGCTTACGCCGACAAAGTCGGCAGAGGTTACGCTTTGCGTATCGCTGATTTAAGCCAGCTCGATAAGCTAAAGGAAAAGCTGCGGATGGTCGTCGAATACAAGAACAAAATCTTTGCCGCTCTTTATAACGCTGAACCTTCCAGTGCGGATGAAATCTTCGATAAGTGCAGATTCTATGCCGACAGGCTTCTGCCGTTTGCGACCGACACCACCGAGTTCCTGCACAAATCGATTGCTGATGGAAAACCGATACTCTTCGAAGGTGCACAGGGTGCCCTTTTGGACCTTGACCACGGCACCTTTCCATTTGTAACGAGTTCGAACTCAAGCTCGCTCGGTATGTCGGCAGGCTGCGGCGTACCCGCACGGATGGTCGATAGGTTCATCGGCGTGGCAAAGGCCTACACCACAAGGGTCGGTGGGGGACCATTCCCGACCGAGCAGGACAATGAAATCGGCCGGTATATTCGCGACAGAGGAAATGAATACGGTACGACGACAGGCCGGCCTCGCAGATGTGGTTGGTTCGACGCTGTCGCCGTTTCATACTCCGCAAAAATAGGCTCTATCGACGAAATCGCTTTGATGCACCTCGACACTCTCTCAGGCTTGAAGGAAGTAAAAATCTGCAGAGCATTCAAAATCAACGGAAAAGAAACTACTTTCTTCCCCACAAATGCAACAAAGCTCTTAAATGCTCAGTGCGTTTATGAATCAATACCAGGCTGGGACCAGGACATCACCGGCATTGACGATTTTCACGAATTGCCGTTGAATGCCCAAAACTTTGTCTGTCTTATTGAGGAGATGGTCGGCAAACCAGTTACACTTGTCGGTGTCGGACCTGCGAGAAGTCAGACAATTTTTAGATAATGTCTTACCTGCCGTTGTATCCCGGCTGAGAAAGTCCGGGTACGACGATTTGCGTTTGAATGGCTAATGGAAGAGCACTTTAGACAAAAGCAAAAAGTAACTGCCGAGCACCTGGGCATATTGCCTGCACAGATACCTCGCCATATCGCCATAATTATGGATGGTAACGGCCGATGGGCTCAGAAGAAGCAGCTCTCAAGGGCTGAGGGACATCGAGAGGGTGGAAAAACTGTCGAAAGAATAGCACAGCTCTGTGTCACTCTCGGCATTGAATATCTGACCCTTTATTCATTCAGTACGGAAAACTGGAAGAGACCGAAGGTCGAGGTTGATGCCCTGATGTATCTCTACACGCGATACCTTGCTGAGATTCGTCCTACACTTATGAAGAACAACGTGAAGCTCATGCATCTTGGCCGATTAGTTCCGCTGCCGCCCCAGGTGGTAAAGGAGCTTACGAAAACCATGGAAATGACCGCCGGCAATACCGGCATGGTACTTGCGCTGGCGCTAAATTACAGCGGCAGAGTCGAAATAATAGACGCCATTCGCGCAATCGCCGCCGAGTGCAGGGATGGCCGACTGCAACCTGATGATATTGATGAAAAGTGCATTACCCGCCACCTCTACACCGCAGCTCTCCCCGAGCCCGACCTTTTGATTCGAACTGCAAACGAGATGAGGGTCAGCAACTTCCTGCTCTGGCAGATTTCGTACACCGAATTCTATGTTACAGAAACTCTCTGGCCCGATTTCAATGAAAAAGACCTGGAGGATGCAATACTGGCTTATGCGAAAAGACAACGCCGTTTCGGCGACATTATATCGCATATAGCTGATTAAATACTAACCAGTTACCAATTATCGATAGTTATGCTCAAACACAGATTACTTTTTGGCACGTTAATGACGGTGTTTTTCACCGCCCTTATCATTTTAGATGGCTGGCTCGACGGCTCCATAACTGTCTGTCGGGCCGATGACAAACCTTTGCAGGGTACACTCCTTTGCGTACTTATCTCCATACTTATCATTCCTGCCCAGCTTGAGATGTCGAGACTTTTCGCTGCAAAAAACTTAAAGCTTTTTGTGCCGGTATCGATTGTTGCTTCGATTCTACTCGCTGCCTGTTGGTATTGGCCGGCGATTGTTGGGGTTTCAGTGGCGATTTATCTGCCTTTGGTCTGTGTCTTTGTGTTTCTGGCACTGCTCTTGTACCAGTATGTCAGTTTTGGTTTCTCAGGGATAGTCGCAAATTGCGGAGCGAACTGTTTTTCGATTCTTTACCTCGGGCTTTTCAGTGCTTTCGTGCTTGCGGTCCGGATTGATTTCGGCCTATGGCCGCTGCTGATGTTCATTTTTGTCGTAAAGTTCGCTGACATAGGTGCTTACGCAATGGGTACGGTTTTTGGAAAGCACAAATTCTCGCCCAGAATCAGCCCCGGCAAGACTTGGGAGGGTATGGCCGGTGCCGTTGTGGTCGCCGTCATAGTGGCTATTCTTTTTGCCGTAGCTTTTGATATAATGACTTGGCTGTTGGCAGCAGTCTTTGGCTTTTGTTTCGCGTTTATCGGCCAGTTAGGCGATTTAGTCGAGTCTATGATTAAGCGGGACGCCCGCCAAAAAGATTCATCTGACATCGTCCCGGGCTTCGGTGGAATACTCGACATCGTTGATTCACCTTTGATAGCGGCGCCATTTGCGTATTTGTTTTTTATGTCCTGCAGTTAGTTGTTATGTTTAGCCATCGGTTTTGCCGGCGATTGATACAATAGGGATACGAATTGGAAATCACCATACAATTAGATTCGACCGATAGGCAGCTTGAGTTGTTTGGCCCAGCCGACAGTAACCTTCGACTTTTGCGAAAAAGCCTCGGCGTCCAAATCACCGCCAGAGGGTCTGATTTGATAATCAGTGGTCAGCAGGAAGACGTAGACAAGGCTGCTGAAATCATCGACAAAATGCAAAGGCATCTAATCAAAAAAGGCTCTCTCACTACCGCTAACGTAAAGACCTTTTTTGCTCAGGACGCCGCCGTAGCGCTGCAGGCCAGCCGGGCCATTACTGTCTACTCCCACGAAAAAATTATTGAGCCTTCCACGAAGGGACAGCTCAGGTATGTCGAGATTATGCTGGCGAATGACCTTACGTTTTGTATAGGCCCCGCTGGAACAGGAAAGACATACCTTGCCGTCGCAATCGCCGTCTCAATGCTGAAGAAAAGGCAAATCAGAAAAATCGTTCTTGCCCGTCCTGCTGTCGAAGCCGGTGAGAGACTCGGCTTTCTCCCCGGCGATATACAGGCCAAAGTGAATCCCTACCTGCGGCCGCTCTTTGACGCCCTCGAGGATATGATGGACTTCGCGCAAATGAAAAAATTTATGGAGATGGATATCATCGAAATCATTCCACTTGCCTTTATGCGCGGCAGAACCCTCAACGAAGCCGTCGTCATTTGCGATGAGGCGCAGAATACCTCTCCAGGTCAGATGTTGATGGTTCTGACGAGGCTCGGCCACGGCTCAAAAATGATAATAACGGGCGACATAACACAGGTTGACCTCGACTCCGGCCAAAAAAGCGGAATGGTCGAAGCCATCGAAATACTCCGGCGAATCAAAGGCATAGGTTACGTAGCATTGACCCAGAGGGACATTGTCCGACACCACCTGGTTCAGAATATTGTCCAGGCCTACAAGAGAAAGGCCGAAAACAAAAGATAAAAGCCCGGCGAACACTTCTCTTGTCGGGGTCGGATATAAGTGAAGGTGTAGAAAATGTGGTCTTTGAGGAAAACAAGTCCGAGGCGAACTCAGCTCCGCAAAACCCTTGCGGCGGAGCGATACTCCCATATAAGCCGGCTCTTCAACGTTGATGTTATTATTTCGGTTCTTTTATGGCTGCTTTTTGTTGTCCTGTGCATCCCCATTTTGTCATTCGAGTTGATTCTACAGCACAACTTTTGGAAAATGATACCTCTGACCATAGTGGTGTTGTTAGTCTCCGTGGCGGGGGCTTTTTACATCTGTCGCTACCAGGGCCGGATAATAAAAAATCACGCCAGGGCTGCGGCACTGGCAGGCCTGTTTATTCTGTTGCTGGCGACAACAAAGTTCGGCTCACTGGTGACTCAGCAGGCGTACTGGGCCACAGGAACCGCCGTCACCGCAGCGATAATTTTGACCGTCGCGTATAGTCAGCGATTCGCAATAGGAATGACTGTATTCTATTGTTTCTTTGCCTGTTTCGCTGTCGGACAAATGGCGGATATAAGGCTCCTTATTACTATGGCTGCCGGAGGCTTTGTCTGCTGCCTTTCTTTGAAAGAGATTCGTACCAGACTAAGGCTTCTCGAGGTCAGTGTTACAGCAGCGGCCGTAGTCTTCATAACGGCAGCCAGCATGGACTTTTTGCTGCACGCCCCAAAGTTTTCTGTGGCCTTTGCTGACGCAGCCTGGAACGCCGCCGCTACTATTCTCGTCGGACTGCTCATCCAAAGCCTGCTGCCGCTTATCGAAAAAGTGTTTCGAATAGCTACAAGCATGACACTGCTGGATTATACTGATGCGAATCAGCCGCTTTTGAAGCGACTCGCAATGGAAGCGCCCGGCACATTCAGCCACAGCTTGCTGATTGGTTCTGTTGCTGAGGCCGCCGCAGAAGCAATCGGCCGAAATGGTCTCCTGTGCAGGGTCGGCGCCTATTACCACGATATCGGAAAAATCAATAAGCCCGGCTATTTCATCGAAAATGAGCTCGGCCCGATGAGCCGCCATAAGGAGCTGTCGCCTGCGATGAGCCAGTTGATTATCGTCGGCCATGTCAAAGACGGCATAGAGTTGGCAAAGGAGTATGGTCTGCCCGCCGTGCTCCGGCAGTTCATCGAAACGCACCACGGCACAACGCTGGTCGAGTATTTCTACAACGCAGCCAAAAAAAAGAGGCAGGACGAAAATTTCGGTGTGCCTTCCGAAAGTGAGTTCAGATACGCTGGTCCAAAGCCCAGAACAAAGGAAGCGGCAATCGTTATGCTCGCCGACGCCGTCGAAGGTGCCGTAAGGTCTCTGCCGGAGGTTATACCTACAAAGATAGAAACAGTCGTACACAACATGGCTATGAAACGCCTGCAGGATGGCCAGTTCGACGAGTGCGACCTGTCTCTGCGCGAGCTCAGTCAGATAGAAACAAGTATATCCAAAACTCTCACTGCTCACTATCACGGCAGAATTAAGTACCCGACCCCGCCTGATACGATGCTCGAGCGTAGCCTCGTAAAAGAACCAAAAACCGAAATAGCCGAAGATACAGAATCCCATCCTCAGCAGTCAGACCAAAATGACGACTAATTACCATTTAACCATTTAACCAATTAACCATTTAACCAATTACCATTAATATGGGGCGCCGAAAGCAAACCCAAAATGTATCTGTTCAAATAACAAAAGACTTCGATGGTCTGAGGCTGAATCTGCCTAAGCTCAAAAAGCTCATCAAGGCAGTTTGCAGTCGCTTCAAACTCTATAAGGCGATGGTCACAGTCGCGATAGTTGACGACGCAGAAATCCGAAAACTAAACAAGCGCTTCCGCAATCGCCGTTCCTCGACGGACTGTTTGAGCTTTGACTTGTCGGATGGCGAGCCGCGCTCTGTGAAATCGTTTGAGTTGTTCGTGAATGCTGAAAGGGCTGTCAAAGAAGCCAACAACCGGGGCCACTCAGGCCAGGCGGAGATTGCCCTCTACATAACTCATTCCCTGCTTCACAACCTCGGCTTCGACGACTCCGACCCGAAACTTGCTAAAAAAATGCACGATACCGAGGACGAAATACTCCGGCAGTTCGGCTTCGGAACCGTGTATAATACATAGATAGGACGCATCAAAATTTGTAAAGTCGCCGACCAGCAAAAATGCTGACTAAAGACTCAGCCATCTGCATACGGGCCGTTGATTACTCTGAGACCTCTCAGATTGTAACGTTTTTCGCTAAGGCGACCGGCAAATTCACCGCCATCGCGAAAGGCTCGAAACGGCCAAAATCGGTTTTCGATGGCCCAATCGAAATTTTCTCGCTCGGCCGAATTGTCTTCTCCGACTCGAACAGAGAAAAACTCGCCACACTGACCGAATTCCAGCAAAAGCAAGCACTTACAGGCCTATCCGGAAACCTTTTTGCATTAAACTGCGCTTTATTTGCTATTGAACTATTAAACAGCCTGACGGATGACTATGACCCGCACCCTCAGCTTTTCGATTCGCTGCTGCAATTCCTGCAAAACATTAACGATTTACGAGGGCCGAGGGCCGGGGGCCGAGCGACGATTTTACCGCTGATATTGTTCCAGCTCGTTTTGCTGAAAGAGGTTGGGTTAATGCCGGTTTTGAATTATTGCGTCAATTGTAAAACGGGTCACGGGTCACAGGTCACGGGTCACGAATTCTACTTCAGCAGTGCTGCGAATGGAATCGTCTGCCGGGACTGCGAAGCTAACTTTCCAGATAAAATCAAGGTAACTACCTCCGCTGCCAAGTGCTTGGCTGACCTGAAGTTACTTGCGGAGGCAAACGAAAAAACTCTTAGCCAAATCGAGAAGCTTCTGATTAGCCACTTCACTTATACCCTCGGCCGACGGCCGAAATTGGCAAAGCACATCCTGAACAGTCTGTGAGGTTAGCCCCGTTGCTTGCGACGGGGGTTTCCTTATCATTTACCCCCCGGCACTGTCGGGGGTTTACTCAACTTCGCGTTCCTGCCTCCAGTTCGGACGAGTTTACCCCGTGAGATGTGTCTTTTACTATCTCACTGGGGCGGCCTCCGGCAGTAACGCTCCAAAATTCACAAATTCTCAATCTTGATTGCCTCTTGCAAATTACTCGGCAGGGTTTACACTAATGGCCTATGGCAAAGAAATCTAAATCCAATCATAGGAAAACTCTAGTGAGCGGCAAGCTATCCTCTCTGTTCGATACACGGGTCATTTATTGCGGCGATAACCTCGAACAATGAAAAAAACTTGGGTTAATATTATGACAAAATACAGAATTATAATTGGTGATTCAAGACAAATGACTGAGATAGATGATAAATCTGTTCAGCTCATTATAACTTCGCCTCCTTACTGGCAATTAAAAGATTATGGCAACGGCGGTCAGATAGGGTTTGACGATACTTACGAAAATTATATAAACAATCTTAACCTTGTATGGAACGAGTGTTTTCGAGCTCTCGAGGATGGATGCCGATTATGTGTAAATATCGGCGACCAGTTTGCGCGGTCGGTTTATTATGGCAGATATAAAATAATTCCTATTCGTACCGAAATAATCAAATTCTGTGAAACAATCGGGTTTGATTATATGGGGGCTATTATTTGGCAAAAGGTTACAACCTGTAACACTACTGGCGGTGCTACGATTATGGGTTCTTTCCCGTATCCGCGAAACGGCATTATCAAAATTGATTATGAATTCATTCTGATTTTCAAAAAGCCCGGCATCTGCAAAGCAGTGTCAAAAGATATCAAGGACAAATCAAAGCTGACCACCGAAGAATGGAATCAGTATTTTGCCGGTCATTGGAATATCCCCGGTGAAAAACAAAATGGCCATTTGGCTATGTTTCCGGAAGAAATTCCCCGCCGGCTTATTAGAATGTTCAGCTATGTCGGCGATACAATATTAGACCCGTTTGTCGGAAGCGGGACAACATCTCTGGCAGCAAAAAACCTCGAAAGAAATTCGATAGGATATGAAATAAATTCTAGTTTCATACCTGTCATCAAAGAGAAGCTTGGTTTAAAGAAAAATGGATTTTTTGATAAGTTTAATATTGAACTTGTACAAAATAGAGAAGATGAAACTAACTGGAAAGAGGAAATAAATAAATTGCCTTACGTTTTTAAAGACCCCGTAAAATTCGACAAAAAAATCGACCCTCGGAAATTACAGTTTGGTTCTAAAATTAACGGCGATAGCCGGAAAAGACAGGATTATCATAGTGTAAGAAAAGTTATTTCTCCTACAGAACTTGAACTTGATGACGGCCTGAAAATTCGCCTGATAGGTATAAAGGAAAAGACTGAGAAGAAAGCTCAAGCCATTGAATTTTTGCAGTCGAAAACCAAAGGCCAGAAAGTTTTTATGAAATTCGGCCATACGAAACACGACAGCCAAAATAACCTGTTGTGTTATTTGTATTTACAGAACAAAACTTTTATTAACCGCCATCTGCTTAAACAGGGCTTTGTGGAAGTAGATGACAGTGCACGGCAACTTAACTGAGTTTTTGAAGAGTAGTCCAAATGCCTAAAGAATGGATACTAAACGGCGCAAATATGCGATGGGGGCTTACACGCAAGAATAAAGTCGGTCCTGTCGCTGAGCATATAAGAAAATGTGCCCCGAAAACGGTAGAAGAATGGGAGCAATATTATTATTCAAACGTATACGCTCGGGAACATTTAGAGCAGCTTGGCAGGACACTGTTTATAAAAGTGACAGAAATTTGCCAGGCTGAGATAGAAAGCATCACCGAACAGGATTGTATTAACTTTTTAATTGACCTTGTTATTTCGAGAACATTCGATGGTTACAAATCTGAAATTCAAACTATTTATGGTCGTCTCGAAAAAGAATTAGGAGTGAAAATACTCCCCGCACCTGATGAATGGGATAGGGGTTATAACGTTGATTTCTATATTGATGTCAAAGGAAGCTACGTCGGTTTACAAATTAAACCGGCCGGTTATGCTTATATTACACAAATAATAAATGAACTCGAATTCCAAAAAAGTACACATGAGAAATTCACAAAAAAATATGGTGGTAAAGTTTTTTACATTATTTCGATAACCGAAGGAAAAAACAAAATCATTCACAATCCTCAAATTATCCCTGAAATTCAGCAGGAGATAAAACGATTAAGCGAAAAATGAAAACAACAGTTTTGAAAATAAACAACCCTTTAAAAGATATTGTGGAGACTAAAAAAGCCGCTGATTTCATTGGCACTGGCGGGTTTGTCGTTTTTCCTACTGAAACTGTTTGCGGAATTGCCTACAAACTGGCATAAAGATAAATAGTGGCCGTTTATTTTTCCCCATCCGCTGTTGCTGCCTGCGGTTCGGATACTATTTTTACTCGTACGCCTTTGGCGTACTTACTGTATGTTTCCTCATCGCGGCCTCCGGCACCAACAGCAGAGTCTTAAGTCTCCTGTCCTCTGTCGTCCGTCTTCTGCTCTATGCTACCCGCTACTCCCTCCATTGCTTACCCCTCCCCCTCTATTTTGCCCTTGCCCCACTTGCCTCGAATCTTTTTATATCCACAATATCCACTGCATTACCTGATGCCCTGATGTTCTGATACCCTTTCTACTCCCTTTGTGCCTCTGTGCCTTTGTCTCTCTGTGCCTTCGCGCCCGCAAATTGGCGGCGCGATTATTTGCGCAAGGGGGTACATCAATCACTGTCCAAAACGCACCAATTTCTTGCAATTTTTGTAAATTTCTTGTAATTTTTTGAAATTTTTGCAAATTTTTTACAATTTTTCCCATTTTTTTCACGTGACTTGCGCGTTTGATGTCAAATTTTGTCTTGCCCACTTTGCCTAATCGTTACAATTTAACATCCTGACCTTCATTTTTAACCCTAAAAAACCATATCGTGCCTTCTAAAATACCCTCCAATTTTTTGATTTTTTCTAATTATGGATATTTCCAGTCCTAAATTTGACTCGTTTGTACGATGTCCCGCCATCTGACGGGACGGAAACGAATCAATTTACAATTTACGAATTTTGATTTACAATGCCTAAGGCATGGCCAAGTCCATTTGCGAATTGGGTTGAGGTAGGAGACAAGGAAATATGTCTCTGGCGTTACTTGTGGCAAAGTATGGATACCCGGCGGTGGTTGCGGGTACGGCGCTGGAAGGTGAAATGGTCCTAATCGCAGCCGGGTTCTTAGCCCATCGGGGGTATCTCGCATTGCCATACGTGATTCTTACTGCGTTCGTTGGCACGCTTGCGGGGGACCAGTTTTTCTTCCATTTAGGACGAAGAAGCGGGGCAGCACTACTCGAGCGCAAGCCGCAGTGGCAGGCAAAGGCTGCCAGGGCACGCACGCTGCTTGAGCACAATCGGATTGCGATTTTGTTAGGTTTTCGGTTTCTGTATGGGCTGCGCATGATAACGCCATTTGTCATTGGGATGAGCGGATTCAGCGTCAAATTATTCCTGCTCTTCAATGCCATCAGCGCCATTATCTGGGTAATCGTCATCAGCTGTTTAGGCTATGGGTTCGGGGAATTCCTCGCTGTTTTGTTGAAAGATGTGAAGCACTGGGAGAAGTGGATTGTCCTTGGCATCCTGGTTATCGGCGGTCTTGGCTGGCTGTGTCATTATGTCAGGAGACGGCTTAAAAATAGCGTATAGCGTATAGCGGATAGCGGATAGGACGGCCGAAGACAGACGACAGGAAACAGCGTGTAGCGTGTAGCGTATAGGACGGCGGAGGACGGCCGGTCAGCGGACAGCGTATAGCGTAGAGCGGACAGGACGACTACCAGGGGGTTTGTGAGATGTCCTGCCAGTTGACTGAGCGGAGGTCGAGCTCGAGGATTTCAGCGCGTGTGATGAGCCAATTGCCGGCGGGTTGTTTCTGGAGGTCCACTTCGGCCTTTACGAGCATTTGCTGTTTGAAGTTCTGGTAGGCGAGGCCGCGCTTGTCGAATATTATTCGGACCGTAAAAACGGCGGTTGCTGTTGGCAAAGAGACCTCTATAGCCTGAATTCTTTTTATATTTTTTTCAATTAACGGCTCTGCGAGCGATACTCGGCAGTGGTACATTAAGTCATTTTTGGTTTTGTGAAATGAATCGCGGTAGTTATCGGCGATAATCGCTTCGATTGCATCGGGGTTTTCCTCTTCGACGGCTTTTACGCCTGTCTCGATGACGGCGTTGATTTTTTCGCGGTCGGTTTCGACCAAAAAGTCCAGGCCAAAGGCAGCGGCGGCGAGGAGGGCGGGCAAAAGCCATTGCCAAGCGTGCCGGTTTTGCGGGAAGATGCTGCGGAAAATTATTACTAAAAGCAGGACAATTCCCGCGGTGATTAGCAGCGGCCAGGGCTGTTCAAAGATAACGGACATTTTTTATTCTGCCTTTGCGGTTTACGAGGGAAAAAGTTTTTGGAGCTGACGTGTCTTTGCGCGGTCGGTCATACCAATGGCAAGGGCGGTTATCGTTATGAAACCATCGGCGAGGGAGATTGAGTCGGTGGAGTTTTCTTCGTGTCGGTGTGAGCCGGCAGCCAACTGGAATACGGTTTGGCCCAGCTCGTTTTGGCGGCGGACATAGGATTCGTCGAAGCCCTCGGTCGATTGGGGTACGACCCTTATGCCTTTAGGCTTTCCCTTCGATAAGAACGGTATGTTGATATTTATCACACCGCCGCTGGCGATTGGCATAAGTTTCTGGAGCACTTCGACGCCGTATTTGGCGGCGGTTTCGAAATCCATATTTTCTTCGGCGGCGAGGCTCATAGCGACGGCGGGGATTTTCAGGAAAGCCGCTTCCATCGCGGCGGCAACGGTGCCGGAATAATAGGCGTTTATCCCTATGTTTGCGCCATTATTCAGGCCTGCGACAACGAGGTCAATCGGGTCTTTGCAAAGCTGCATACGGGCAAGCTTTACGCAGTCGGCGGGCGAGCCTTCGACGCTGAAGCCGGTGAAGCAGCCTGCGATGTCGATTTTGTTGCATACGAAAGGACGATTGAGGGTGATGCTGTGGCTGCTGCAGGAACGGCTGTCGGCAGGAGCGACAACGGTTACGCTGCCGAGCTTGGCCAGCTCCTTGTAGAGTGCGGCGAGGCCCGGCGCAAAAATACCATCATCGTTCGTCAGAAGTATCTGCATCGCTATTGATTATTTACTATTGATTATTTACTATTGATTTGATTTTACCATTCAGTTTCAGCTTATCAATAAGCAATGCTATGGAAAAGTATTCGGCGGGTAAAAAGTGTGTTGCGATGAGCCGGGATGAGGTTCGTGCGTTCGACCGGTGGGCGATAGAGGAACTTGGGGTGCCGGGTGTGGTTCTGATGGAGAATGCCGGTCGAAGCTGTGCGGAGCTGATTAAGGACAAGCTGGCCGATACTACGAATCCGAAGGTGTGTATATTTTGCGGGACGGGAAATAACGGCGGAGACGGGTACGTAATTGCGAGGCACCTCTTGAACAGCGGCTTTGAAGTTGCGGTGGTTATCTGCGGCGACCGTGACAAAATCAAAGGCGATGCGAAGATAAATCTGGATATTTTAGAGGGGCTGGGCCAGCGTGTTGAGGGGCTGGATTTGAGCGATTCCAACGTGGCGGGGATGATTGAGGCCTTTTGCAGCGGCGCTGATATGGTGGTTGATGGTATTTTCGGGACGGGGCTGCAGGGTGAGCTTAAAGAGGAGCATAGGCGGTTGATAGAAAGCATAAACGCTCAGAATTGTCCTATTTTTGCGGTGGATATTCCATCTGGTCTGGATTGCGATACGGGTGAGCCGCTCGGGGCGGCTGTCAAAGCGAGCTGGACAGTGACTTTTGCGGCGGTTAAAAAGGGTTTTACATTGTCGAAGGCCGCCACTAAGTACACGGGAGAGATTTTTGTTGCTTCGATTGGGGTTGAGCGGGGCGCTATGGGCGGTTAGAACGACCAGGCACCCGCCTTTGTGGCCTTGGTTTTGTAGCCGATGAAGTAGAAAAACCTTTCGGCGTTGAGGACCGGGATGGAAAACGTCTGTGCCTGGGTTTGAACGTTTTTGTAGAGCGAGAGATTCCGGAGGGAGGCTTCGTACCTTTCCATAGCCATTGGGTCAGCCTCCATTTGTTCAGAGGTTGGCTTTTGCTGAACGACGGGGGCCTGGCCGAGGATGAGATAATCGGTGTTGACGGTAACATTGTCGATGACTTTTCCGCCCCATTTTTTGACAAGCGATTTTATTTTTTCGATGCCGTCGTAGTCGATGTTTCCGTCGCCGTTGAGGTCGAATTCTCCTGCGATGACAAAGACGTTTGTTTTGTTACTGTCCCAGATTAAATTGGCGACGATGTCATCTACCGCAATGGGTTTTTTTATTTCCGAGCGTATAATTCTTGCAGCGGAGAAGGTCTTAGCGACATCGAAGACCTCGAGCTCAGCCTTTCCTTTTCCGTCTTTTGGTATGGGGAAGTTTTTATCGTAGACGGAAAAGGTCAGACCCGGATAGACGTGGTCGTCGCTGCCGATGTTCAGATGGGCTATTTTGGTCTGGTTATCGACCAACAATATTTTGCCGTCCGGCACAAAAGCTGGCGCTTCGCTGTCGGGCGGAGGCACGATGGCAGCGAGTTTTTCCTGAGCGAGGTTCATCCTTTCCTGCACTACCTCGAGCTGCGCCTTTGTTTTGAGCAGGTCCTGTTTCAGGGCCTGGCTGTTGGATTTTTCCTCATCGAGGCGTGCCATAAGCGTCTGGACCTGCTGTTCAGCCGTCTGTTGTGTGAGGATTTTAAGGTCATTGTAGTCCTTTTTGATGTCACGAATCTGCTGTTCGTACTTTTCTTTTTCGGCCAGCAGTTTCCTTTCTTTTTCGAGGCTGGTGGCCACTGTATCGTCGAACTGATTCCTCAGATTATCGAACTGGTTTTTCAAATCAACTTGAGCAGCAGCATTTTCGTTCAAGACAGCATTCAACCTTTGAATTATCCGGATAAGGCTATCGGTATTCGGGTCGGCCGGGTTAATATCGAGCTGCTGATGTGGCAGTTCTTTTAGAGTTTCTTCCACCTTCCGTACGGCGGTTTCGACTTTAACTTCAGCGGAGGTGTCTTCCGGGAGTCCGCCGATGATTAGATACACCATCTGGTCGAGATAATCAGCCATTATTCCCAGGCCGCTTTTGTCGCGTGGGAGGCGACCGACAATTTTTCCGAGTCCTTTTTGCTGTTCGGCGGCTGAGGCCATTTGTGCGAGCTCGTTTTTCGAGGTCTCCGCAATTGTTCTGTAATCTTCGATTTTAATGTAGCAGATTATTGCTATGGTTGTCGCGACCAGGAAAAGGCCGACAAAGGTTATCAGATAGTAAAGCATCGGGTCAGCTTGTGGTCTTTTGCCCACCGCCATTGTTTGAACTCCTTCCCCGCTACGGCAAGGCCTTCGCCTTGACGAGCAGAATACTAAAAAACAACTGCGAAACTGGAGGTTATTATCGTCTGAACAGCCCTGTGGCGTCAATAAAAAAACTGATATAAGCGTGTTTTATGGCACTTAGCGGGGGTTAGGGCGGGTATATCGGGGCAGTTCCACTTCGAGGCGGCAACGGGATCTAAGTTTTATAGCTTTTCCAAAAGGGGGGGCAAATCGCTGAGGCTGCGTATTGTATATTTGGCTGCGGCGTGGGGCTGGTCGGCCGGCTCGATGTGTATACCGGCAGTAGGTTCGACAGGCGCACTATAAAGGCGGATTATGCGGATGGTGGAAAGCCCCAGCTTGTTCGGTGCGATAAAATCCTTTTTTTCATCATTGCCGAGAAAGGCTGCGTTTTGCGGTTTCGCATTAAGGGTCTGCAGGAGCTTCTCGAAGCCGACCGGCGACGGCTTCCAGCAGTTTCGGCCAAGCAGTTCGGTATAGATTATGGACTTAAAATATTTTTCGATTGCCAGTGCCCGGACTTTTAGCTGCTGGGCGGGCAGGAAGCCATCGGTCAACAGGCCGAGGGTGTATTTGCGGCTTAACCTGCGGAGGACATCCTCGCTTTCCTGCGGCAATTTTATGCTGGGGGAGTGATTTCGATAAACCTCTATCAATCGTTCGATGAGCGCGGTGTCATATCGAATACCAAGCTGTTCGAGGGCTGCATTGAAGGTTGTTTTGTGATTGCCTGAGGAAAACTGCTTCCAAAGGGTTTCAAGGATTCGGCCGGCAGGGGGGTATCCCGGTCTATCGGCGAGAAAATCAGCGACGGCGCTAAAACCACTTCGACAATAGTCGATTTCATCGTAGAGGGTGTCGTCCAAATCGAAAATTACCGTTGTTATCATAATCGTGGCTCGTCGCTCGTGACCCGTCGCTCGTTATTTGTATAACGCGTTAATTATAACATCGACATTTGGCCAGATGGTGCATAATATTATAATGAGGAGTTATGGTTAAACAAAGACTACAGAAGGTTTTGGCTTCGGCGGGTATTGCCTCCCGCAGAAAATGCGAGGAACTAATACTTGCAGGGGCGGTGCAGGTGAACGGCAGGGTTGTAAGTAAGCTGCCGGCGTTTGCTGAGCCTGGAAAAGACATAATAACGGTAAACGGCAAAAAGATTCGAGCTGAGCGGAAAGTATATTATCTTTTGAACAAGCCTAAGGGAGTGATTTGCACGAGCTTCGACCCACAGGGCAGGCCAAAAGCGGTAGATTTGGTGCCTGCGCGTGAGCGAATTTTTTGCGTCGGAAGACTCGATGCCGACTCGACCGGCCTGATTATCCTTACCAATGACAGCGAACTGGCAAACAGATTGACACATCCGAGATACGAAATATCGAAGACATACGTCGCGGCTGTCAAGGGTGAAATTCAAGGTGGGGCGGTTGAAAAACTAAAAAAAGGCGTCTGGTTAGCTGAGGGTAAAACAGCCAGGGCGGCAGTGAAGATACTGAAGCGCAACTACAGGGAGTCGCTGATAGAGATGACGATTCGCCAAGGCCTTAACCGGCAGGTTCGGCGAATGTTAGCGAAGGTGGGCCTATCGGTAAAGTCGCTCAAAAGAACGCGAATAGGTAAACTCGATGACCGCGGCATCGGTGTTGGCAAATACAGAACGCTAACAAGGGCTGAAGTGGCATACCTGAAGAAAACTACGGGTTGAAAGAGACGCTTTGCCGCCAAAGTGCCGGATGGGCTTTAACTTCGATAAAAACGCTTTTTTCGGATTGAATCGGTTTACCCTTGCAATTCTGTGATAAGGCTATATATTCATTAGTTCGTTGTTATGAGTTCATAGTTCATAGACGTAAAACCACGAGAAATAGGAGCGTATTGATGTCGAGAGTATGTTACTTTACGGGTAAAAAGACCGGCAGCGGCAGGAGTATCAAGCGGCGGGGTAAGGCCAAGTACTTAGGCGGTGTCGGCAGAAAAATTACGGGCAGTACCAAAAGAAAATTTAAGCCCAATATACAGAAGGTGCGGGCCGTTATTGACGGCAGTGTCCGCAGAGTTAAGGCCTCAGCGAAGGCAATACATATGGGACTTGTGCAAAAGCCGCCTAAACGGAATTACACAAGTGCAGAAGAGCATAAGAGCGCAAGTGCATAAGATTTGTAAATGGTGAATTTGAGTCAGCGAGGCGGGTTTGCCTCGCTTTTTATTTATACAAAAAGAGAAATGGCTAAGAAAATCGACGAAGCGCAGGTAAGGAAAGTTGCCAAGTTAGCCCGGCTGGAACTGGCGGACAGTGAGATTGAAGAATTTACAGTCCAGCTAAGTGCAATCCTTGACTATATGGAAAAAATGAATGAGCTGGATACTACTAATGTCGAGCCTTTGGCGCACTGCCTGCCAATAAGCAATGTTCTTCGGGATGACAATGTTAAGGCTTCGCTGGGAACTGAAAAGACATTAGCAAACGCACCGCAGCGGGACGGAGAATTTTTCAAGGTGCCGAAAATAATGGATAGCGAATAGCGTTTAGCGGACAGTTTTATGCCGAACGAATTGCTGAATATGGGCTGTGGAGAGTTGCGAGATGCAATCGCAGCGGGGGAAATTAAGAGCACGGCAGCGACGAAGGCAGTATTTAGCGCTATAAAAAAGTATGAGAGGACAATCGGAGCGTATATCAGCACGTTTGAAGAGCAGGCTTTGGCGAAGGCAAAAGAGGTTGATGACAAAATCGCCGCCGGCAAGGCGGTAGGGGGGCTGGCGGGTGTGCCGGTCGCGATAAAAGACAATATGTGCACGACTTTCGGGGCGACTACCTGTGCTTCAAAGATACTCGAAAATTTCCATTCACCTTATAACGCAACCGTAATTGAAAAACTACTCGCTGCCGATGCCGTCATTGTCGGCAAGACAAATATGGATGAGTTTGCAATGGGTTCGAGCACGGAGAACTCCGGCTTAAAGCAAACCGTTAATCCGTGGGACACGAGCAGGGTGCCGGGCGGGAGCAGCGGAGGCTCAGCGGCGGCAGTGGCGGGGGGTCTGTGCTTCGCGGCGCTGGGGTCGGATACGGGCGGCTCGATTCGCCAGCCAGCTTCACTGTGTGGCGTGGTCGGGCTAAAGCCGACGTACGGCAGGGTTTCGCGATATGGACTTGTGGCATACGGTTCAAGCCTCGACCAGATTGGGCCGCTGACACGCACGGTAAGTGATTGCGCATTGATGATGAATGTTATAGCGGGGCACGATGAAAAAGACAGCACGAGTGTCAGCGAATCGATTGCGCCGGTCTGTAACTATCTCGAAAAGCTCGATGAGCCATTAAGCAAACTGAAAATCGGCGTTGTGCCGGAACTTAACGCCGGCAGCGATAACGATGTGCAGAAGGCAATCGCCGAGGCAATTGAGGTCTATAAGAAACTTGGGGCTGAAATAGTTGAGATAGAGATGCCGCATTTTGATTATGCTATTGCCGCTTATTATGTGATAGCAACCGCTGAGGCGTCGAGTAATCTGGCACGGTACGACGGCGTGCATTACGGACATCGCACCGAAAATCCTGCGGATTACATCGAGGTCTATACGAAGTCACGGGCGGAGGGTTTCGGCAAAGAGGTCAAAAGACGAATAATGTTAGGGACCTACGCGCTATCGAGCGGCTATTACGATGCGTATTATCTGAAGGCACTCAAGGTCAGAAATTTAATTCGCGGCGATTTCAATAATGCCTTAAAAAAGTGCGGGTGCATTATGATGCCGGTTTCGCCGACGACAGCCTTTAAGATAGGCGAAAAGGTCGATGACCCGCTGAAAATGTACCTGTCTGATATATATACGATAGCTGCTAACTTAGCAGGGATTCCGAGTATCAGTATTCCGTGCGGTTTTGACGAGAATAATTTGCCGATAGGTCTGCAGATACTCGCTACTGCGTTTGCAGAAGAGAAGTTGCTCCGCATAGCGAGGATGTTTGAGATGGAAACCAACTGGCATAAGAAAAAGCCTTCAATACCTGAATAGATAAAAGATGAGCAGCTTACAATATAAAGTGGTGGTCGGCTTAGAAATTCACGTACATCTGTTTACGAGGACAAAGATGTTTTGTGGATGCGCTCTGGAATACGGCGCGAGGCCCAACAGCCGGGTTTGCCCGGTTTGTCTTGGTATGCCTGGGGTTCTGCCGGTGATGAATAAGCAGGCACTGGAGTACGCGGTTTTGGCGGCTTTGGCGCTTAACTGCGAAGCGGCAAAATTCACAAAGTGGGACAGGAAAAGCTATTATTATCCTGATTTACCAAAGAATTATCAGATAAGCCAGTACGATTTGCCGCTGGGAGCACATGGCTTTATTGAGATACCCACTGAAGGCGGCGGGAGCAAAAAGATAAAAATACGAAGAGTGCACTTAGAAGAGGACGCGGGGAAGAATCTGCACCCGGCAGGCAATTTTTCACAGGTGGATTTGAACCGGGCGGGGGCGCCACTATTAGAGATTGTTACAGAGCCGGATATGAACGGCGCCGCTGAAGTTCGGGCACTGGCGGTTGAACTTCAGCGGATAGTCAGATACTTAGGTGTCTCCGAAGCCGATATGCAAAAAGGGCATATGCGTTTTGAGCCGAATGTCAATCTGGTCGTTACCAAAAACGGCAGCGAATACAAAACGCCCATCGCTGAGGTCAAAAACTTAAACAGTTTCCGCGCACTGGAGAAAAGCGTGGAGTATGAAGTTAGAAGACAGCTCGATAACTTTGTGGAGACCGGCGAAGTTATGCAGATGGGCAATAAGTCCACTCGCGGCTGGGATGATGTCAATGAGGTAACGGTTCTGCAAAGAGAAAAGGAAGAAGCACACGATTACAGATATTTTCCGGAGCCTGACCTTGTGCCGGTTGAACTGACAGAACAGTTGCTGGAGGATATCAGGTCTCAATTGTGTGAGCTGCCTATAAAGAAGCAGATGCGTTATGTCAGTGAATACAAACTAAGTGATTATGACGCCGGGGTTTTGACGGCAGAGCGTTCGACGGCTGAGTTTTTTGAAGAAGCGGTTAAAGAAGGCGGCGAACCCAAGCGAGTCTGCAATCTGCTTACACAACTCGGACTGAAATTGGCAAATGAAAAAGGCTGCAACGTTGCCGAGCTGGGTATCACACCAAAGAACCTTGCGCAGTTGGCCCAGATGGTTGAAAGCGGCGGCGTCAGCGCAAGCGCATCAACCTCCATTTTTGAGGAAATGGTAAAGACCGGTAAAGAGCCACAGGTTCTGGCGGAGGAGCTGGAGCTGATTCAAAAAAGCGATGCGGCTGAACTGGAAAGAATAGTTGAGCAGGTTCTTGCGGAAAACCCCAAAGCGGTCGAAGACGTAAAAAGCGGAGGCAAGAAAAACGAGAAGGCCCGCAGTTTCTTGTTAGGCCGGGTTATGCAGAAAACCAAAGGCCGGGCAAATCCGGGAGTAGTTTCAGAAATCCTATCCAAAAAGCTTACCTGAGGATTTTACTTTCTGTTCCTGCTATTAGTCTTTTTATGTTTTCTCGATGGCGGATGATGACCATCAGCGGTATCGCGGCGGCGATAATTAACAGCGGCCAGAGGCTGGCAAAGCGCCAGGCTGGGACCAGCAGTATCGCCAGGATTAGTGTCAGGGGAAAGGCAACAGAAGCGACTATCGAAGCCAGCGACACATAGCGCCCTAATAGAACGAACACGACCCATATTGCGACGGCGACCAGAGCGCAAACTGTATAATAAGGCCAAAGGCCGAGCGCCACGCCGAAACTTGTTGCGACGCCTTTGCCGCCTTTGAAGCCGATGTAAATCGGGAATATGTGGCCTAAAATTGCTGCTGAACCGACGGCAAGCCATAAGAAAAGTTCGACTGTAGTTGGCGTAGAGTCAATAAATTTGGCAGCGGCGAGCATAGGAATCAAACCTTTTGCAGTATCGAGTGCGAAGCAGAAGTATGCCCACTTTCTACCGAGCGCCCGCGCAAGGTTCGTTGCACCGATGTTACCCGAACCGATGCTGCGAAGGTTTTTGCCGTGGGCCCCGGCGATGAGCAGTCCAAAAGGGATTGAACCGATTAGATAGGCGACGACAATTAGAATCACAAAGCTCACTTCTGCCCCCTTTTCTCGATTATTGATTCGTACAGGGCTTCGGTCAGTTGTGCGGTTCGTTTGATAGAAATTTTTTCTCTGAGGTTGTCGGCGGTTATCGCCTGTGCTGCTTTTCGGATGTTGTCGGGGTTGGCGAAGTAGGCTATTGCCTCTGCTAACTGTCGGATGTCGCGTGGACAAGCGATGACTTTGCCATGGATGTTGTCGCTGAATAAATCCGTTGCGCCATTGAAGCTGGTGGTTATGACGGGTTTGCCGGCTGCGAGGGCCTCGAGAGTGAATCTGCTGGAGGGGTCATAGAAAGTAGGGACGACGGCGACATCGGTTATCGAAAGGATGTCTTGGATGCGGTGAACGCTGCCTAAAAAGACAATTTTTGTATCAACTTTGAGTTTTTTAGCAAGGTGACGGTATGCAAACGCCCTGTCATTGCCTGCAACCACCAGATAGGCTTTTGAAGCCTGATAGCGTGCGACAGCCAGATGCATAGCTTTGATAAGAACGGCCAGCCCCTTTAACCTGAAGTTGTTTGCCGCAAAAAGGAAGAAGATTGGGTTGTCTGTTTCCCTGAGGTTCAGTTTGGCCAATATTTGTTCGCGGAGTTTGTCGGCGACAGGGGTGTCAGTTTGCCTGTCTACTCTAACACCGTTTGGTATCACAACTATTCGGCGGTCATCGAGGCTGTAGCGATATTTGAACTGGTCGGCGACATATTTTGATAATGCTGCGATTACGGGGCCATTGGGATTGTTACAGAGTTTTTTCTCTGCATGCAAAAGTATTGCTCTGCGAAAGTTTGCGAAGGCGGTGGCTCTTTTATAATTTTGGACAAATCTGTTTTGGTAACTGGAAGCATTGCGGAGGATTGCCTCTGCGAAAGAACCTCCGCGGGGCTGATAAATATCGGCGAAGTCGAAAGGCAGGACGCTGTGGACGATATCATAGTGATTTTCGGACAGGTGCTTTTTTATTGCGTTGGCGAAGGTGAAGTGCCAGGTTCGGTTACATGGTTCGGCCCGGCAGAGGATATGGATGTCTTTAGCTTTTGTTTGGCCTTTTGCGGCGAGGATATCCACCTGCAGGCCGCGTGCCGACAGAGCCGAAGCCAGTTCGAAGACGGAACGTTCGGCGCCACCGAGTGTGATATCAGCTCGCTCCATTATGATTGCAATTTTTCTTTTCATCGCAAATAAAACTCAATCCGGTCTGTACCTAAGTATTGGGCGGTTTTGCTGCGAAGGGGACAATCCTGCCGTGTTTTGCGTTGTGCCATGCCATTCGCTGCGTTTTGTTTACCACTTTGCGGATAAATACTTTATCTTTACCGGTTAGTTTAGACTGGCCGGTGTATTCGAGATAAAAACGCAATCTGTCCGTTCTTGAGAAGTGTTGTCGCGGCGCCGAGTAGTATAACTGGGCGATGTCTTTTATACGATATCGCTCAGTAAGGATGAGCGGGTTGAAGATGCGAGTTAAATCGATGAGATGAAATCTGCCATTGTTACTGTAAAATATATGTGAGAAGTAAAGGTCGCGGTGGCGCAGGCCGGTTGCGTGGAATTTCCTCACGAATGCGGCCAATCGGGCGATGAAATCTCGGCGTAGTTTGAGAGTTTTGGTGGTGTGAGGATTGCAGAAGCAATCCGGTAGTTTACGTTCCAGTGATTCGGCGTTAGGGATTTTCTCGGTGATGCAGAAACTTCTTTTCTCGAATAATGTGCCGCATTGCCAGCCGTAAGAGATAATTTTTGGTGTACTTATACCTGCGGCGGTGAGCTTACGGGCGGCGTCGACCTCGGAAAAGCCATAGCTTATCCGGCGGTGATGGCACCACCAGTTCTTCAATTGCGACAGAAGTGGGGGACTATCGTAGCGTTTCAAAAATAATGTGGTTCGACTGCGCTCGCCACCGAGGGTTGTCGGCGGCGATTTTACATCGAACTGCAGACGGCTTCTAAATGCAGCGAGATTGTTTTTGACAAGATTATAACCGGCGTCGAAAGAGAAGACGGCATCGATGGAAGTCAGGCCTAATTCACGCAGCGGATGTACGAAATCTGCATCAATAAAAAAGGAGTTTGAGACTTCCACAAAGTTTTGCCCGACTGCGAAGGACATCTGCGGTCTTTTATTTTCGAGCAGTTTTTCCGCCTCGCTACAGACCATTTCAACGGTGATTGCTTCCATGCACAGATGTTTCTTTTGTTTGCAGAATGGTTTAGCGCATGGGGCACAAGGGGCTTTGCCGACTATTTTAATTTCATTTTTGCAGTTGGTCTGCGTCCAGGCGGGGTCATTGGGACCGAAAAGAGTGATAACCTTACGCCCCAGTGCAGTGGCTATGTGACGCGGCCCCGTATCGTTTGTTATCACGAGGTCTGCGAGGGCAAGAAGTGCCTTTAATTCGCCGATAGTTACAGGTTTTACCGCGAGGTTGATAATTCTGTGTCTGCTCGAGGTGCAAATTTCCTCAGCGATTCTTTTTTCGGCGATGTCGGTCGATACGGAAACGACAACGGTGGCGCCACAGGTGTCAGTCAGCCAGTCGGCTGTCTGTGCAAACCTTTCTGCAGGCCAGCGTTTACTTGGTCCGAATGTTCCGCCGGGGACAAGGACGACAATCGGGCCCTTGCAATCGGCAAGTTCAGGCAATTTGCTGCGGAGGTTCTGTTGTTTCTGTGGGTCGACGGTTAGTTCGAGATTTCTATCGGCTGTGTCGGCACCGAGCCAGGAGGCAATTGCGAGGTAATAATCAATCATTGATATGGGTTTGAATCCGCCGTCAGGCGATTTTGGGGGATATAGCCTGTCGGTAAGCAGAACTGAGCGTCCTTCGCGGGCATAGCCGATGCGCGACGGAATTGCCGCCAAGAAGACCGCTAAAGCGGAAGCGAAAGAGTTTTTGAAAAGTATTGAATGTGTGAATTTGTAAGCTCTGAGCATTTTAGCAATTGCGAGGGGATTGCGGTGCTTTTGCTCGAGCCAAGTATCGTTGAAAGGGCAGGGTGATAAAATCTCGCGGTCAACAGCGTTAGCGAGAAAAGAGATTTTTGCGGATTCGAAATGGCGGCGTATTGCCCTCAGGGCCGGTGCGCAGAGAATGGCATCACCCATTGGAGAAGGAAGCCAGACTAAAATATTCACATCTTCCATTCGGCATCTCGTGGTTCGTGTCCACTGACTCGGCTGACGATACTATTTTCGCCCCCGCATTATATAGAAAGTAAGCGCCATTAACTGCAGCAGGACGGCGAAGCCAAGCGTAATCATAACCGAATTGGCCCGGCTGGTGGGACTCATCAGAAACCATACAGTAATCAGTATGCAAAACAGGACGATAACCTGCAGAACGCCGGCTATCAGTTTCGTTAATGAGAATTCGTCGAAAATCTCGGCGCGCTGAATGCTTTTTAACTGGTCTAAAATACTTATCAGCAATTGTTCCGTCCTGCCGGCTGGAATTTGCTCGGCTGAGGTTGCTTCTGTCTGTGGCTGGTCTGAGCCGTTGTGCCGCTGGGTGCTCTGCGGGTTCGGCTGCGATGGATTCGACGGGCTCACCACAAACTGAGTTTCTTTTGGTGGTTGCGACTGGTTTGTTTTCGGCGGCTGTGAATCAGCCTCTTTCGGTAATGGACTTGGCCGTTCCTCACGGGACTGCGGCTGAACAGCTGCCTTGGCGGTACAGCGGTGGAGCTGCTTGATGATGTTTGCTGCTTCTTTCATATTTACGGCACGATAATGCGGTCTGGAGGCGGGCAGCTCAAGTTGTTTATGGGTGGAGTAGTTTATTAATATGGTTTTGCAGCCGGCCTGCAGACCGGCTGCGACGTCACGGTCACTGTTGCCAATCATCCAGGATTGATTGAGGTCGATATTCATTTCGGCAGCGGCGGTCAACAGCATTCCGGGGGCCGGTTTTCTGTCGTCACTTTCTTTGCGGTACTTTTCAACGACACCATCCGGATGATAAGGACAATAGTAGATGTGGTCCAGAGAGGCATTTTTTTCGGCGAGCAGCTGTTTTAATCGCTCGTGAATCTGGCTGAGGACTTTTTCTGTGATGATTCCGCGTGCTATGCCGGACTGATTGGAGACAACAACCAGTTTATATCCCATAGCCCTGAAGTCGGCAAGTGCTTCGGTGACACCGGCCAGCAACTTTACCTGGTCGGGGTGGTTGATGTAACCAGGGTCTTCGATGAGGGTGCCGTCACAGTCAAAAAATATTGCTTTATGAGACATAGTGCTCCAATTTTTCTCAGTCGCAATTGCCTGAAAAGCTCTGCTCCACGAGGTCGCAGATTATGTGATAAGCGAGCTGGTGCATCTCCTGGCTGCGTGCTGTTGAATTTTTTGCGCAGAGACAGATGTCCGCGATTTTTTCGAGTCGGCTGTTGGCGGTGCCGGTGAAGGCGAGTACGATGGCGCCTTTTTCTTTCGCCAATTCGGCGGCGGCAATGACATTCGGGGAGGAGCCGCTGGTCGAAATGGTCCAGAGAACATCGCCTTTTTTGACCAGCGCTTCGACCTGCCTTGCGAATACATTTTCGAAGCCATAATCGTTTGAAATCGATGTTAAGGCGGAGGTATCGGTTGTTAATGCAATCACCGGCAGGGCTTTTCGCTCGCGCTGGAATCTGCCGACAAGCTCGCAGGCTATGTGCTGAGCGTCGGCGGCAGAGCCTCCGTTGCCGCAGATGTAAAGGCGGCCATCCTGTTTCAGTGCCTTTGTAATCGTACCGGCGGCATCGATGATGGTTTTGATGCCGGTTGCTTCAAGTTCAGCCACCATTTTTTTGTGCGTTTCTATTGCTTTAGTAACTTGTTTTTTTGAATCAGCGTTCATGGTTCGACAAGCTCACCACTTTCAGTATTTTTTGTGCCCAGCGATTTTATTTTTTCGATTGTTGCGGACGAGCTTTTTCCCTCGACAAGCGGAGCAAGGACGACCCTGCCGCCGCAGGATTCGACAACTTCTCGGCCGACGACGCCTTTTTCGGCCCAGTCCTGCCCTTTTACCAGTACGTCGGGCTTTAGTTGTTTGATTAGGTTCAACGGGTCGGGCTCATCGAAGATGGTTATGTAATCAACGGTTTCGAGGGCGGCAAGGACGGCGGCCCTGTCGTACTGGTTGTTAATCGGCCGGTCCGGACCTTTTATGGCTTTTGTGGAGTTGTCGCTGTTTAGTCCCACTACGACTATGTCGCCCTGAGACCTGCAGAACTTGAGAAACTCAATATGGCCTCTGTGCACGACATCAAAACAGCCGTTGGTAAAAACGATGCTTTTCTTTTGCCTTCGATGCCAGTTGAGTTCTTCAGCGAGTGAATCGGCGGGTCGGAGTTTGCCGGTTTTGCCTCGCGTTTGTCCGATGATTTCGTTGATGATTTCTTCAATGGTTACGGTCGCTACGCCGAATTTTTCTACTTCGATTCCGCCGGTTATGTTGGATAGCTGAACGGCGGTCAGGTAGTCGCAGTTTGCAGCGAGTGTTATCGCCAGTGTTGCCAGAACCACATCGCCGGCGCCAGTTACGTCATAAACTTTGCGAGTCCTGGTGGGTACGATTTCGCCGGTGTTTGCGGTTTTCAGATAAGCCCCATCGCGGTCGAGTGTGATTACGACGGCCTCGACGTTTAGTTTTTTTGCGAGCTGTTCAGCCGCTGCCGCTGCTGCCTGAGGGTTTTCAATTTCAAAGCCTACGGCCAGCGAGGCTTCTTCGCGGTTCGGCGTAATCAGAGTAGCGCCGCTGTACTTCGAATAGTCACTGGTGGGCGAAGGGTCAACGAGGACCTTTTTGCCGGTCTTTTTTGCCTGCTGTATCATTTGCCTGCAAAGTGAGGCGCTTAGCAGGCCTTTGTTGTAATCCTGAAGGCAGACGATGTCAGCCTGCTTTAATTTGTCTTTGTAACTTTTCAAAATCGTTTCGTATTGCTCATCGGACAGAGGTTCTGTGGATTCCTCGTCCATTCTGAATAGCTGCTGCTGGTGGCGGTGCTGCGCAAGACCTATCAGTCTCTGTTTGCAAATGGTGGGGCGGTCTGTAATGTCGAGTATAGCGGTAGTGTCGGCTCCGATTTCCGTAAGCAGCTTTCTGAGGGTTTTGCCATTTTGGTCGCTTCCGACGACACCGAGACAAACAGGGACTGCACCGAGAGCCGCGAGGTCGGCAGCGACAGCACCTGCTCCGCCACAACTGTGTGTGGTACTGCGAACCTTCAGCACGGGGACGGGGGCCTCGGGACTTATTCGCAGTGCATCGCCATAGATGTAAACGTCGAGCATAAAATCGCCCACGACCAAAACTTTCGGCGAGCCGAGGTTAGTTACCGTTTTTAAGAGTTTTTCATACATTCTGTGGAAGGACTATTTTTTATTTTGTTATTATTTTCCCAGCAATTTTACCCGCTAATGCGTTTTCAATCAACTGTGTTATTTTGTCTTCTCCGCTGATAAATTTTAGCTCAATTGCCAGATAGGCAAGCGGGATGTCTTTTTTAACCGGTGATAATTGAGTAATTTTGGTCCAGTCTTTCTGTGTGGTCAGTACAAAATCCACTCCCAAATCTGCGGCCTGCTCATAGATGCCGGCTAAACAGTTATCGGTATACCGATGATGGTCGTCGTAGATTTTCGAGCCGACTATATTGCAGCCGAGTTCGTTGACGGTATTGAAAAATGCATCGGGATTGGCTATTCCACAAAAGGCAAGTATTCTTTTATCCTTTAGTTCATCGATATTGATTTTTCTGCCGTCAACGGATTTGGCATAAATGGGTTTGTGCATCGAGTGTGCAATTGTCATATCAGGATTGATGAGTCGTAGTTTTTTTTCAAGCTCAGCCAATTTATCCTCGCCGACCTGGTTGCATCTGGTAATGACTACGGCGTCAGCTCGCTTCAGTGCGACAGCAGGTTCTCGCAGTAATCCAGCCGGCAGCATTTTGTCGTAGCCTAAGGGGGAGGTTGCGTCAATCGTTACAATGTCAAGGTCTCTGGCCAATCTGCGATGTTGAAATCCATCGTCCATAATCAATACGTTTGCACCGAGCTCCTCGACGGCTTCGCGCCGCTGCGACGCGGTCAGGGTTTACAATTACTTTCGCCTGCGGACAGCCTTCAGCGAGAATTGCCGGCTCATCGATTCTCGTTGCTCGTCGCTCGTTGCTCGGCCCTCGTATTTGAGCGTGCGTTTTATAACCTCTGGTCAGGATAGCGCAGGGAATATTTTTGTTTTGCAGGAATCTGCATATCCAGATTACAAGCGGGGTTTTGCCGGTTCCGCCGACCGTAATGTTTCCTACGCTTATGACTGGCACGCCAGCGGTATGGACCTTCAGCCAGCCTCTGGAATACAAAAAATTGCGAAGCCGGATAGCAACCGAATAAACCCATGCAGCTATTGACAGAAAGAAACGCAAGAGCATTGGTCCTAAACCAGTGCTTCGGCCTGAAATCAATTTTCGATAAGCTTCCTGATTCAACTGTAATACCCTTTTTCAGCAATTGCTTCCCGTGACAAGGATATATAGGCTACACCTAAATC
Organism: uncultured Planctomycetota bacterium; assembly: GCA_963827315.1. Taxonomy (GTDB): domain Bacteria; phylum Planctomycetota; class Phycisphaerae; order Sedimentisphaerales; family Anaerobacaceae; genus CAVXEF01. The sequence goes on from CAWHAL010000004.1 coordinate 330,305, forward strand.
TTATTTTTTGCCACAAAAATCAACTTTCGCAAAGATGGGGGTGCTCAAGCACCCTATACAAAACTAATGCCGTTATTTTGTAGAAAAAAATAATATTTTGTTTGCACAGCTTAGGTTTTATGTTATAATTGCTCTTTACAGGGTTATTCTTTCATCTCTCGAGAGTACCTCCTGATAAATTAGCATGAGAGGTATTATTTACGTGCTCTGGAAACAGAGGCAAGGAGAAGTACAGTGAGTACAGGTAAAGTAAAATGGTTTAACGCAAGTAAGGGCTATGGATTTATCACTCCGGATGGCGGCGGCGAAGATTTGTTCATCCATCATACGGAGATAAAGACAGCGGGCTATGCGACTCTTGATGGAGGTCAGGCAGTCCAGTTCGAGGTTGGCCAGGGCAAAAAAGGCCCATGTGCCACCAATGTAGCACCCGCCTGATAAAGGTCAAAGCGTTCAGAAACCACCCCCAGGTTTTGCTTTTGCAAAAAGCCCTGGGGGTTTTTTTACATCTTGTGTTCTTTTCGTTTCATCATCTTGCGAGCGACATACGATATACGCAAGACTAACCACCAATCACTGTTTGATTTTTTCGATGATGGCGTCGGCCATTTCGCTTGTGCCGACGGCGGTTGGGTCGTTGCGGTCGGCTTTCATATCGTAAGTAACGCTTTTGCCTTCGGCAATTACGGCAGCGACAGCGTTTTCGAGCTTATCAGCCTCTGATTTTTTGCCTAAATGCCTTAGCATCAAAACGCCGCTAAGTATCAAGGCTGTCGGGTTGACTTTATTTTGGCCTTTGTATTTCGGAGCGCTGCCATGGGTAGCCTCGAAGATGGCGGCTTTTTCGCCGATATTGGCGCCGGGAGCGACGCCGAGGCCTCCAACCAAGCCGGCACACAAATCACTTATAATATCACCATAAAGATTGGGCAGCACAAGCACATCATAAAGCTCAGGCTTTTGAATCAACTGCATGCACATATTGTCTACGATGCGGTCCTCAAATTCGATGTCCGGGTAATTTTTTGCGACTTGTCGGCTCACTTCGAGCCACAGGCCATCGGTAAACTTCATAATGTTTGCCTTGTGCACGCTCGTTACTTTTCGGCGGCCCATTTTGCGAGCATAGTCGAATGCAAAACGGACGATGCGCTGCGTAGCTTTGGCCGAGATGGGCTTTATGCTTATTCCGGAATCAGGGGCTATTTGTTTTTTGCTGTGTTTGTTCAGCCAGTTGATTATCTCGGCGGTGTCGTCTTTACCTTTTTCAAATTCGATGCCCGCATAAAGGTCTTCAGTGTTTTCCCTTACTACGACAAGGTCTATATCTGAGTAGCGGCTTCGTACCCCTTTATAACTTTTGCAGGGTCTCAGGCAGGCGTACAAATCGAGGCTCTGTCGCAGATGGACGTTTATACTTCTGTAGCCGGTCCCTACCGGCGTTGTTATGGGGGCCTTTAAGGCGACGCCGGTTTTTTTGATTGAGTCGACCGTAGCATCCGGCAGGGGGGTGCCGAGCCTCGCCATTACGTCCGTACCGGCTTCGGCCAATTGCCATTTGATTCCGGCACCAGTGGCGTCGATACATCTGCGGGCCGCCTCAGCAATTTCCGGACCGACCCCATCGCCTGTGATTAGCGTTACTGTTGTCATCTTCCAATACTCCCAGTTTTTGTAAATTATGCTATTGTCTAAGGGCTAAAGTGTCAACGATGGGATTTGCCCTGTACCAGAGCGGTACAGGGTTTGTTACTCATAAAATAGCCGAACTTGGCCTGTCTGCGAGCAATTAGTGTTGACATTTTCCAAACGTTAATTTAACTTTTCGTTTTAGTCGTTTCCGGGAGTGTAGCTCAGGCGGTAGAGCAACGCACTTTTAATGCGTAGGTCCTGGGTTCGAGTCCCAGCACTCTCATTCATTCGGCCAATCATCATCAGTTGGTACAATTGGGGCGATTTCCATCCTTTTGCTTCTGCTCAGGATACGCAATTATTTGCAAAAAAATCGAAAAAATACTTGACTAATTCAAACAAATGTTTTAAACTTTAGTATGAAACAGTCGATTAAGGAGAATCTATATGGCTTCAGATAATAACAGGGCTGATTATAGGTCCGATAAACGCGTTCAGGAACGGTTACTGGATGCGGCGGAGGGGCTTTTCTGCGAATGTGGATTTGCCGGTACGAGCATCCGTGAAATTGCCGCTGCAGCTAAGTGCAATCTCGCATCTGTCAGCTACTACTTCGGCGGAAAAGAGAAATTGTACACCGATGTTTGGCGTCGCCATCTGCTTGTTATGCGAGACAGCCAGATTGTGAGCATCGAAAAGGTAATGTCAGCGAATCAGGGCAAACCTTGCTTAGAAGATTTGCTTCGGTCCTTTGCAGAGGCATTTATCGGCCCATTGGTGGATGAAGCCAAAAGCGGCCGACTTATCAAGCTTATGACGCGGGAAATGCTGGACAGGCACCTGCCGCCAAACATGTTCGTAGATGAGATGATTAACCCTACTTTGGGCGCTATGCAGAAAGCCTTAGTTAAGACCTGCCCCGGCCTGCAGGAATCGCAGATAACACTGGTGGTATTTTCCATCGTTGGACAATTGATACATGCGGTGCGGGTGAGAACTATGTTTGAAGGAAGCGACCGCAGGGACCTGCCGATTTTCGATTTGGCTGAAATGGTTGACCATATTATCAAATTTTCTGCGGCTGGGATTCGTGCTTATGCCAGCGAAACAACGAAATGAAAAGGCGAATGTTTATCGGGCGTGTGGTTTGTTGGTCTGAGGATATGAAAGTTTTGCGGCTAAAATACAGTTTGCTTGTGCTGTGTATGCTGTTTTTGTTTCAATTGGCTGGCTGCACCAGCAGCGAACAGTTTTACGAAGAGGCATATCTATCCAGAACTGCTGCGTACGAGCGGTGGAAGGATGCCAGACAGACACAGGAAAAAACTCAAACCAGCGTAAGCGGTGATTTGAGCATGTCGGACTGCCTAAAGCTGGTGCTTACCAACAACAAGAGTCTCCAGCGAGCAGTTGAGGAAAAGGAAATTGCGCGAGGGGAAAGGCTGATATCTTATTCGGCGATTTTGCCGAGCGTCGATTTTGCGGGCGATTATACGCGACTTGATAAGACACAATCTATTGCCGGCTTTACGATAGGAGATGTGGACAACTATTCCTCCAGCCTGAGAGTTACTCAGCCGGTCTTTGCCGGCGGCTCAATAATTGCGAAGCTGAATTCGGCGAAACTATTTTCACTGCTTACCGACCAGTCTATTCGTGCGGTAACAGAGGAAGTGCTTTACGCTGCCCAGAAGGCCTATTTAGACGTATTGCTGAATCAGCACCTGCTGGAGATAAGTGCCGATGCGGTGCGGTCTGCGGAGGCGCATCTTGACAGCGTCAAACAAAGGCGAGAAGGGGGTGTGGCGTCCGGTTTCGACGTGCTGCGGGCAGAGGTGGAGCTGTCGAATTTCAAGGCTGAACATATACAGAATAAGAACGCAATCAATGTCTCAAAGTCCAAGCTTCTTAAAATAATGGGCGTTTCTCAGGACAGCAACATCGTTCTATCGGACAAGCTGGAATATATGCCGTGGGACGTGAGTATGGAAGAGGCTGTCGAGACAGCTTTTCAGCGTCGGCCTGATTTGTTCAAGCGGCAGCTCGATATAAAATGGCAGAAAGAACAGCTCAACATAGCGAAGAGTCGATGGTGGCCGAGGATTGACGGTTATTACGAGAACATCTGGTCGAAGCCCGACCCTCACAGCAGCGTAGAGATTGATTGGGGACGTGCCTGGCAGACAGGTATTACTGCGACGCTGCCTGTATTCGATGGTTTCGCCCGCGAGGGTGCGATTATCCAGCAGAAGGCGAGATTTAAACAGGCGCAGATAGATTTAGTAGACGCCGAAGAGACGGCATTGTTTGAACTGACCAAGGCACTGCTGAGTATCGAGGATTCGCAGGAATTTGTGGAGTCTCAGCTGTTGAACCTTGCGAGGGCGAAAGAGGGGCTGCGACTTGCCGAGGTTGGTTATAGGGAGGGTACCAATACACAAGTCGAAATGATAGATGCACAGGCTGCTTTGACAAAGGCAAGGGCATTTTATTACCAGGCTATTTATTCACATATGATTGCCAAGCTGGATTTGCAAAAGGCGATGGGGACTATGACAACTTTTGAGGCTGCCCAATCTGAAAACCAAGCCAGCAGTCATAAATCAGAAACTTTAAAAGAAGAAGCTCCAACGACTTTTTTTGTTGAAACCCAAGAGCAGGCAAAATGAAAATAGATAGAAAAGTTACATATTGGATAGCAACGTTCATACTGATCCTTTTCGTCCTTCGGTTTGCATTTATGCGAAAACCTCTTGAAAAAACGGAGGAAAAAACAATTCCGGTCGAGATTGAAACAGTAAGCACTGGTCCAATAGAAGAGATGATGGAACTGACCGGCTGGATAAAGGCAAATCAGCTTGTCGATATCGCCTCTAAGGTAGCCGGCAGGGTTGAGTCTTTGAGCGTTATTTCGAACGAGGGTGTTTCGGTCAACCTCGAAGAAGGGGTGGAGGTGAAAAAGGGCCAGCAGCTTGCTTCTATCGACCACGATACTTATTTGGCGGAAGTCGCAGCCGCCAAGGCAAATGTGCAAGCTGCAGAGGTAGAAATTGCCGACGCCGAGCGCGAAAAAAAACGTATGGTCGCTCTCTATGAGGGTGGTTCTGCTACAGAGCAAAATAAAGATAAGGCCGAAACCGCTGCGGAGATGGCGACGGCAAGATTAAGCTCGGCCAAGGCCAATCTCGAGCTTGCTGAAATAAACTTGCGGGAATCTGCAATAACCTCGCCTATCGACGGAACAGTTACCGCCAAACACATTGACGTCGGTAATTTAATTAAAGCCGGTGACCGCATTGTTACCGTAGCTGATATAAAGACGGTGAAAGTTGTTGTTGCTGCTGCTGAAAGATACAGTGAGCAAATCCTTGTCGGCACACCTGCGAGAATCAAGGTTGATGCACTCCCCGAAAAAGTATTTACGGCGAAGGTATATTCAATCTATCCGGCTCTTGACGAACAAACCAACGCAATACAGGTAGAGATACGCCTGGAGAATGACCAGCGGCTGCTGAAGCCGGGTATGTTTGCACGGGTAACTTTGGTTACAAAACAGAAGGACAATACGGTAGTTGTCCCTCGTGATGTCGTCCTCGGCGGCAAAGTCGACCCCTACTACGTGTATGTGGTGGACAACAATATTGCACGTAAGACTCCTGTCCAGATTGGCATTGTGCAAGCCGACAAATACGAGATACTCGATGGCCTCAAACCCGGCCAAACGCTTGTGGTTAATGGGATGAGTTTCCTGAAAGACGGAACAAAAGTCGAGATTGTGCGTTTAGAGGACATCAGATGAAGATTGCTCAATTCTCTGTAAACAATCCTGTAACTACAGTGATGATATTCATTGCGGGCATAGTTCTCGGCGTGATGTCGATGACTCTGCTGGGAATAGATTTAATGCCGGACATAGAAATACCCGCTGTGAGTGTTATGACTACTTATGAAGGCGCGGGGCCCGAAGAGATTGAAACCTTAATAACCGAGCCCCTTGAAGATTCCTTGAGCACGATTTCCGGCGTTGATGAAGTAATCTCCATCTCCAAGGAAGACCTGTCAGCAATAACACTGCGGTTTAAGTGGGGGCAGAAGATAGATGAAACAATAAATGACATTCGCGATAAGATAGACCAGGCCAAGGAGCGATTGCCTGATGAAGCGGAAAATCCATCGATTGTCAAATTTGATATTGCGATGTCGCCGATATTGATCATTTCGGTCACCGCAGAGGAAAGTTATCCGAACCTGCAGACCATCGTTAAAGATAATATTGTGGACCCGTTGAAACGAGTCAAGGGTGTCGCAGCCGCCTATGCACGTGGCGGTCTGACTCGACAAATCAGGGTTGACATTGACCAGCATAAGCTGACATCGCTGAATCTGTCGACTTTGCAGATAAATGCGGCGCTGGCCGCGGCGAATATGAGCATCCCCGGCGGCAATATCAAGAGCGGCTATAAGGATTTTCTTGTGCGGACGCCTGAGGAATTTTCCAACGCCGAGGAAGTGGGGGAACTTGTGATTGCACAGCGAAACGGCATAGCGATAAAACTTGCGGATGTCGCCGATGTGAGAGATTTTTTCGAGGAACGCACCTACGAGGTGCGCATCAACGGCAAAAAGGGAATGGCTGTCTTCGTCCAAAAGCAAAGCGGCGGAAATACCGTTGAAGTGACCCGTGCTGCCAGAGCGGAAATGGAAAACATAAGAAGAAATCTGCCGGCTGATGTCGAAGCCAAGGTAGTGATGGACAACTCGGACTTTATCATGGCATCGGTGTATAACCTGCGCGACACCTTGTTATATGGTGCGATTTTTGTCGTTCTCGTGATTCTTTTTTTCCTTCAAAACGTTCGCGGGTGCCTTATCATTGCCGTTTCCATTCCTACATCGCTGGTAATCACGTTTTTGCTGATGTGGCTGGGGGGCTACACTATCAATACAACATCTCTGGTAGCTCTGGCAGTAGCGGTCGGAATGGTTGTTGATAACGCTATTGTCGTTGTTGATAATGTTTATCGCCATCGCCAGAAGGGGCAGAGACTTAAAGAAAGCGCAATTCTCGGAACGAACGAAGTCGGCGTAGCCGTAATGGCTTCGACACTAACAACAATATCAATCTTTTTGCCTATTTTATTTGTTGGCGGCATCACACGGATGGTCTTCGGAGAGTTTGCAATGATTATGACGATGGCTTTAGTAGCGTCGTTGTTCACGGCCATTATGCTTGTGCCGATGCTTTGCTCAAAATTCCTCAAGATAGACCAGGAAAAATCACAAAAACCGATACTTCATTTTTTCTACACAAGAGGCGAAAAGACCCTGGCGTGGATAGAAGATGTTTATATCAGACTCCTTGATTGGGCGCTTGCCAACCGTAAGACCGTTCTCGTCTCGTGTGCGGCAATGTTTGTATGTAGTCTCTTTTTGACAAAGTGGGTCGGGACCGAATTTATGCCTGAGGAAGACCAGAATAGATTAATGGCAAACTTCGAGCTGCCTGTGGGGACACGTTACGAGCGGACAGGAATAGTAGCCGGTCAGCTCGAAAAAATCGCCGAAAAAAATGTGCCGGAAAAACAGAACTGTTTCATTCGCTGGGGAGTCTATAGCGGTCAAGGCAGCGGGCAATTTGCAGCAACTGAGGAAACTTATAACGGGATTATGTTTATGAGTCTGGTCCCCAAATTAGAGCGCGACAGCTCCCCAAAAGATATAATTAACAGACTTCGCAAGATTACAAATAAAATACCAAGCGCTACTGTTCGATACAGCGCTGAGGACCCGTTAGCATCAATGATGTTCGGCAGCGGTGCGAACCTGGCTATTGAACTTTACGGGCATAATATGGCTGACGCGACAGTATACGCGGAGGCAGTTAAGGCAGCGATAGCTGGCATCAAAGGTGTGAGCGATATTGATATTAGTCGAAAAGAAGAGAAGCCGGAGCTTAAAATTGTTGTCGACCGTGAAAAGGCCTCAAAACTCGGACTGGACATACAGACTATCGGAAAAACAATCGAGACATTTTTCGCCGGCACGACGGCAACCACCTATCGAGAAAGGGGAGATGAATACGACGTCGAAGTTCGGTTAGGACCCGATTACCGAACCAAGCCGGAGGATTTACGGGATGTATTTTTAGCTTCTCCAGGCGGAGAGCAAATCAGCCTGGCAAATATTGCGAGGATTGAGCAGGGTGTGGGGCCGACCAAGATAGAGCGCAAGGACCAGGCCCGATATATCACAGTTTCGGCTGAAGTTTCGGGCAGAGACCTGGGTTCGGTTGTGGCTGATACCAGAAAGGTCATAGATAAGATTCCAGCACCGCCGGGTTTCAGCTACAAATTTGCCGGTGCTGAAAAGGAACGAAGAGAAGCATTTCAAATGCTGGTTATAGCCGTTGCACTGGGAATGGTGCTGGTATATATGGTGATGGCATCACAGTTCGAGTCATACCGCGACCCGTTTATCATATTTCTGTCGGTGCCATTCGGCATTGTAGGCGTGATTGTGGCCCTCGCGATGACCGGCATAGCTATGAACATAGTAACCTTTATCGCATTAATTTTGCTTGTCGGGGTCGTGGTCAATAATGGTATTGTGCTAATTAGCTTTATCGGAATTCTTCGCAACAGGGGCTACGACACCTACAAGGCCATTGTCGACGGAGGGCGGAGCCGGCTGCGCCCCATACTGAGCACGACTATTACCACGCTGTTAGGTATGACACCGCTTATGCTAACAAGGGGCGCAAGTTCTGAGATTTGGGTGCCGTTTGCGGTGACCAGTTTCGGCGGCCTTTCGTTGAGCACGTTAATTACCCTTGTTTTGATGCCTGTACTTTACAGTATCTTCGAGGATTACAGTAAATCCAACAGGGTAAAAGTAAATCCAGGAGCAAAATGATTATGAAAGCCGTTTTGATTGTGCACAACGAGGCAATAGACAAGGATGTGGATGAGGCCTTGGATTCTATTGGGATTAGTTGCTTCACCAAATTCACAGATGTCCTGGGTAAAGGTGAGCTAAGTGAGCCGCGTTTGAATACCGATGTTTGGCCTGGAACAAATTACTGCACCCTTGTTGTTACCGACCAGGCTAAAAGCAAAGAAATAATGGATAAAGTCCGCCAAATGCGGAAGAAACTGGGCGGTGAGGGTCTGAAGGCGTTTATGTGGGAGATCGATGACGTTACGTAAGTCACTGAGAATCTTTGATTTGTAACTTATTTAGCGGCGGGGGGTTAGGAAATCAGTATAAGAGTCGCAAAATTTTACGTGTTTTTCGAAATTCTTCTGGGCAAAGCATCGGCAAAAGTGGATAATGGTTTTGAATTGCCCTAAAGTAGTATTAGGGGCGAAAATATGGCGACTGCTGCACATTACAAGCCGAACATTGAAGTTGTTTCCGACACCGAGCATCTTGCCTATCGAAGTGTCGAGCTTTTTGTTGCCGATGCGGAAAAAGCAATAAGAACAAAAGGCGTGTTTTATACTGCTATTTCCGGCGGCAACACACCACGGCGTTTTTTTGAACTTCTCGGTGAGATGCCGGGCGCCAGAGCTCTTGCATGGGAAAAGATTCAGTTGTTTTGGGTTGATGAGCGGTTGGTGGGGCCGGATTCACCCTCGAGCAATTATAAACTGGCAGCTGATACTTTCCTGCCGAAGGTCAGCATTCCTCGAAAGAATGTTCACCGGGTACCCACAGAGCGCAGTGACTTTGAAAGTGCCGCGAGGCGATACGAGAAAACCATTCGGACGGTCTTTGGTTTGTCAAAAAACCAGATTCCGGAATTTGATTTGATTTTTCTTGGTATGGGGGTCGAGGGCCATATCGGCTCGCTGTTTCCCAATACTTACGCACCTTTTGATACGAATGATTTGGCGTGCGTTGTTTATGTGATGGATGAAAAGCTTAACAGGATAACTCTGACACATCCGGTTTTGTGCGCTGCTTCTCATCTGGCAGTGCTGGTATCGGGTGAGGAAAAGGCCGGCATTTTGAGAGAGGTCCTGACCAGCGAGCCGGATGAGGTGCGGTATCCTATCCACACCCTCTGGCCCATTCTCGATAAGGTTACCTGGCTGACCGATGCAAAAGCGGCAAAACTGCTGAAGATACCGTAGTTACTTTGCCAGCGTTGTCGAGGTTGTATTTTGGGGGGTTTAGTCGGGGATAGTCAGTTTCATGCCCGGTATAATGGTGTTTGCATCTTTCAGGCGGGAGCGGTTGGCATCGAGGATTTTTTGCCATTTATTTGCGGAGCCATAGTATTTGTACGCAATATCGGAGAGGGTTTGGCCTTTTTCCACGACGTGGATTTTCACAACTGGTCCAGCGTTTGGTTCGGGAGCATGCGAGAGTTGGGGTGCTGAGGGGCCCGGTGTGGCGTTTTTGGGCTGAGTGTCGGCGGCACTTTCAGCAAGAGGGCTCTCTTGGGGGGAAGACTGCTGCTGAGTTTGAGGACTGTAAGGTGCCGGCTGGTTTTGCATTTGTGGCGGGGGGGTGAAATCGGTTTGCAGCAGCCTTGTCTTTGTGCTGAGTGCGGGCCGAGTGGCGAGCCATAGTGCAGCGAGAGCCACCGTAACCGCGCCGAGGAGCATGCCTATTTTCAGGTCTTTCCGCATCTTGGAACCTTCATTTCGCAGTTTGCTGTTTTGTGGGCGATTTTTCTTTGGTTTTTTTATCGGCAGCTTTTGCGTGAATCAGCAATATGGGTGCTGAAATCGCTATTGAAGAATATGTTCCCTCGATGATGCCAAAGAGCATTGCGAAATTAAAGCCTCGCAGTCCCTGGCCGCCAAAGACGTACATTATGAACACAACGAACAATGTAGTGGTTCCTGTCAGCAGCGTCCGGGAAAGAGTGTCGTTGATGCTATCGTTGATTATCTGCGGCGTCAAAGTGCCTTTGCGGCGGTTTTCACGGATACGGTCATAAATAACTATTGTGTCGTTGAGCGAATATCCGATGAGGGTCAAAAAGGCGGCTATCATCGCCAGGTTAATCTTGAAATCTCCAATCAGCAGTTTCTCGCCGATAACTGTTCCGGCGATGTAAGTACAGGCGGTGACCGCTCCGACAGTCACACAGGTATCGTGGAAAAGCGTTACGACGGCACCTAATCCGTAGCGCAGGTTGCCGAACCTGAACCAGATGTAAGCGAGCAGTGCCCCCAGCGACAGTATGATGGCAATTAACGCCCGCGCTCTTGCTTCCGCTCCTACGGATGGGCTTATCTGGGTTACCCGCGGCAGAGAGGTCTCAAGTCTCGCCGCGACGACGACCTTTGTGGTCTCGTTTTCGACGAACTGCCTCCATTCGTCCTCGGTCATCTCGCGAAATCCTGCCTCGGGCTCGACGCTGACGTAAATAAAGGATTTCACGGGCAGGTTCGGCTCAATCGCCGTCAGGTCAGTATTGAGGATTTCGTAACGATACCAGGGGAGGTTTCGTGTATCTGGTTTGAATCGCAGGTCTTTGATTCTTTGGTCGATTTGCTCGGCTGTGGCGGCCTTTTCAATTTCGCAGGTGATTTTGATTCCGCCGATGAACTCCACCAGCTCAGGGTAAGAATCTATGATTTCGCTGGTCAGCTTTTCGGTGGCGGTTATCTTTGGCTGAAGGTTCTGCTGGATTTGCAGCTCATCGGCGAAGGCGCTTAATATCGCGTTATTTACGATTTCGCTAACCTTGGGTTCAGAGATGTTCGCATCAGAGAAGGCACTTTCGAGCAGCTTTTTCACAACGGATTTGTTTAACTGAGTTGTTGTTATGGTAAACGCTGCGGGGTTTGCCCCGGTTTGTGGGGCCACGACAAGGTCGGGTAGCTCATCGCCAAATTTATCCTGAGCTTTTTTGATGGCGGCGGTAATACTCTCAGCCGTCTGAAGGCCGGGAGTGGCGAAGGTAACAGTGGCCATCGTTTTGTTTGTTTCAGTAGTGTCGATTTCGTAAGCTTTGCCTGTTTTCCCAATGCTGTAGACACTTGCCGCAACCAGAGCACGGTTGTTCAGGCTGAGGCCGACCTTATGTACCCTGTCTTCCGCTTCCTGTCGGGAGAGACTCACGCCGTCTTTGAGATTGATTTGTACACTTGTTCCGCTGGTAAATTCGATGTCGTATTTATTGTTTTTCGTATCGTCTCTGGTGAAGAAGATGAACAGCCCTCCTATGGTCAGAACTCCGGATATGGTAAAGAAAACTGGTCTGTAGCGCATCCAGTTGATATTTGGCCTGCGTATAAGCTGGAGCATAACAAGATGCCCTTTAATCAGCTTCTTGGATAACAACCAGTCAAAAATCACATGGGTTACGAACACGGCGGTAAACAGGTTTGAACCAAGCCCGAGCATCAGTACTATTGCAAAGCCTTTTATGTCCTCCGAGCCGACCCAGTAAAGAACCGCGGCTGAAATCATTGTGGTGAGATTAGAGTCAAAGATAGCACTAAATGCCTTTTGGTAGCCGTTTTTTATAGCGGTGGCGAGCGAAGAGCCTCGCTGCTGTTCTTCGCGAATTCTTTCGAAAATCAGGACGTTGGCGTCAACGCTCATGCCTATGGTAAGTATGGTACCGGCGATGCCGGCGAGGGTGAAGGTTGCCCTCAGCGCTGACATTATCGCGAGGGTAAACAACAGGTTCATAAGCAATGCGACGTCTGCGATTGAGCCGCCGAGCATATAATAGCCGGCCATGCACGCCATCACCACCATCACGCCAATGAAACCGGCTTTGATTCCCTGGTCGCGGTTGTCTGCGCCGATTGACGGGCCGATTGTCCTGACGGAGATGGGTGATTCTATCAATCTGGCCGGCAGCGACCCCGCGTTTAACTTATTGACCATATCTTCAACTTCTGTCTGTGTGAAGTTGCCGGTTATCTGGCCATGGGTCGATATCCTTGAGTGGATATTCGGTGCTGATATTGCGATGCCGTCGAGCAGGATACACAAAGGGCGGTTGATATTTTTTCCGGTAACGTTGTAGAAAAGCTTGCCTCCTCTTTCATTCAGGACAAAGTCGATGGCCCGTCGGCCGGTCTGATACTCTGTTCCGGGACTGGCCTTTTCGAGCCTCCATTGTTCTTCCCCGGAGCTGCGAAGCATAACTTCGTTTTCTTTGTTGCTGGCCAGAACGTAATGTTTATCACCGAACGGTGCGACGACCGAGCCAGGCGCCCGCCATTCGTTAAAATTTTCCACCTCACACCATACGTATTTATCATCCGAGGCGTATTTTGGTCCTTTTACTTTGAGGGCCTCGACGTAGCGGGTTATCTCATCGACATTCAACTCGGGGTTTGTTTGCGGGTCGGTGGTCGGCAATATTCTAAACTCGAGTATGCCGGCACCTTTTAACATTCGCTGCAGGTCGGTGGGGTCGTCAAGTCTGCCCTGGAACGGCCGATACTCTTCAAAGGCAGCAACTACATTGTCTATCTTTTCCGCTCCGTCTGGGAACTGAGTCTTGAGCTCGTTGATGGCATACTCGCGTTTGAGTGTCTTTGCCGGCATCTCAAGGACGCTTGTTATGCGGTCCTCGGTAAGGTTCAGTTTGTCAAGCTGTCTTTTTGCATTTTCGTATAGGATGCTTTTGCCGCTTTCAGGGGCGATCAGTTTGTCAACGACTTCGGCCCATTCGGCGTAGATATGTACGTACTCCGTCAGCATCTGGACATTTTTATCGGAGCCGAGAAACTCTTGAAGTGTCTCGGTCAGATGCTGCTCGTCCAGCTTGGCCCAGCGGCTTCTATTTTGTAATATCTGGTCGAGGTCGAGGTCGGCTATAAGGAGCTTGTCTTCTGTGCTTTTTAGTTTTGAGGCAAGGTCTTCGCTGGTGTTTCGCAGTTCTTTGTTCTCATCGTAGGCGGTGGCAAGGGCTTCGAGAATTGCCATTCTGTCGGGTGAATCCTTCGCGAACCCCTCAAAGGCGGTTTTGCGTTCGTCGGCGGGTTTGTCAAGGCAGCGCAGGATTACAGCAGGGTTTATGTTCAGCTCCAGCAGTTCGCTCATAGTTTTTTCGTACTTGTAGCGTTTTTCCCGCGCTTGGCGCTTGCCAGAGGCATTTGTATTTCAAAGCGGGTATTTCCCTGCGGTCTCCATACGAGATTCTGGATGCCGGCGGGGTCTATTCGCCTTCGCAGAACAGTTATCATATTCTGCGCCAAGTCTGTCTTTTCGTGTTCAGCCATGCCGTGGGTGTCAATTTCATAGATAAGGCTTGTACCACCTGCGAGGTCTATACCCGGCTTTAGAGTTTTACCGGGCGGATATAAAACCCAGATTGCTGCAAGTATCAAAACAATAATCAGGATGATTTTCGGTACCAGATTTTTGCCCATAACTGCTTTCCTTGTGGTTTGTGATTCGTGATTCGCTCCTCGATTCACTAATCACGATTCACTAATCACTGCTTCCTTTATCTTTCGACACATTCCTTCCGATAGCTGAAGAAATGACTTTTATTTTCGTATTATTCGACTCGTCGACTTTGAGGGTAATCTCGTCGCCCTTAATATCAACGACGGTTCCAATGATGCCGCCGATGGTTCTTACTTTGTCATTTTTTTCCAGTGATTGCACCATTTTTTTGTGTTCTTGTTGTTTTTTTCGGGGTCCTCTGAAGATAATGAAGTAAAACAAGACGAGCATCAAGCCGACCAAAAGGAGAGGTGAAGTTAAAGGATTTTGTGCCGGTGGCGGCGTCCGAGGGGCGTTTGCATCGGAGGCGACGGTCATCGTTGTGGTTTTCCCGGCCGTTATGGGGGCCGAAGTAATGCCCGAAGAGGTCTGCTCGGCTGCCTGAGCCAATATCCATATATTGTTCATTTTACGTTCCCTTCATAATTGAATTAGTTGTTCATAAGATGTTAAATAATCAGCAGTGAATAATCAATAATCAATTTCCATAAGGAATTCTGCGGAAATCACTTTCTTAGCTGCTCGGATGCCCAGTGGGCAAATTCACCATTCTGTATTTTTTGTCTTATTTTGGCCATCAGATTCTGGTAGAAGGTCAGATTGTGCAGTGAAACCAGAATAGGGCCGAGCATTTCGCCGACATTAAAGAAATGTCTTAAAGCGGCCCTCGTGAAATTTGAGCAGCAATAGCAGCGGCAGTGTGGTTCAATCGGCTGAGGGTCGTCTATATAGGCGCTGTTTCTCAGCCGTATTGATCCATTTTCGGTAAAGGCAAACGCGTTTCTACCATTTCTTGTTGGCAGGACGCAGTCAAACATATCGACGCCGGCGGCTACGGCAGCAACGATGTCAGCCGGTGTGCCGACACCCATCAGATAGCGGGGCGCCTCCGGCGGCAGAATGGCGGCCGTGTGAGTAACGGTCTTCACCATTTCCTCGTGGCTTTCACCGACGCTTAGTCCGCCGATGGCATAACCGTCGAAATCCATCTTGACGAGCTGCGATGCGCAATGTGTACGGAGACTGAGGTCTGTCGAGCCCTGGACAATGGCAAAGAGAATCTGGGCGGTTCTGGCGTGGGTCTGCTTGCACTGCTGAGCCCAGCGGATGGTTCTTTCGACGGCCTCTTTCAACTGTGGCTGGTCGGAAGGAAACGGTGTACACTGGTCGAAACAGACGATTATGTCTGCGCCGAGTCGATTTTGGATTTTGGTTACGGTCTCAGCGTTAAGGTATATTTTTTTTCCATCCACGTGGCTTGTAAACTCGACACCGTTATCATCAACTTTAACCAGAGATGTGTGGTTTTGGTTTTGAGGGATGCGTCCCTGTCGGCCTGCCAAGGAGAAGATTTGAAAACCTCCGCTGTCGGTAAGTATCGGGCCGTCCCATGCCATGAATTTGTGCAGTCCGCCTAACTTTTCGACTACTTCGACTCCCGGGCGCAGCATTAAATGGTAGGTGTTGGCCAGGACAATACCTGTGCCGGTTTGTTTTAGCAGTTCGGGTGTGATGCCCTTTACTGCACCGGCGGTTCCAATGGGCATAAAAGCAGGGGTCTCGACCCTGCCGTGCGGCGTTGTCAATACACCTGTACGGGCTGTGGACTGGGAATCTGGGCAGAGGATTTCGAAATCAGCCATTTTGCAATTCTCAGTTTGCTATCGACTGTTTGTTGTTTTCCAGTTCGTCAATAGGCAATGGTCAATATTCTTGAGGCTGGGTAGTAATACGAAAGAATCTGGTAGGAGTTTTTTCCCGTTCTTGCCATAGCTTCAGCGCCGTGCTGGCACATTCCGACGCCGTGTCCCCAGCCTCTGCCGGACAGAAAACCCCAGTTATCGCCCAGATTTGCTATTTGGCAGACTGTGCTTTTGAAGCTGCGTCCATTGGGGTCGATTGCGAGGCGAAAGTCCTCAGCCCGCAGCTTGTCATTGCCATTGGGACCGGAAAGCTCGACCATGGTAAAGCGTGAAAAGCTTCCATAGTCGCTGAGCCGGTCGGCCTTGATGTTTATGATTTCTCCGAGTTGCTTTAGCTTCGGATATCTTCGCAGCAATGCCTCTGAGACGTAGGCCTTGCTGAACTGCTGCATAGGCCAGAAGAACTGATTCGGTTTGGCTACATCACAGCAATAAGGGCAGGGAACACCTTTGAGCGGCTCAAACGAATCACCAAAAACATTCTGGCTGTTTTCGGTATGGCCTCCGCAGGCTGAACTGTAGTATGCGGGGAATATATCTTCGGTTCCGTCGGACTGTCCGCAGACTAATACCTGGCCATAGGTGCGCTCGACGGCATCCCAGGCTTGTGCTGACTCTGAGCCGAGGCCTGGGTACAACTGATTGGCTGCGGTTTGCCGGAGGTCCCATTTGCGACCTGTGCCAAAGCGTTTCTTGATATACAGACAATATGTCCTTGCGGCGATAGCCTGAGCCTCGAGGGCCGCCGGTTCCCAATAAGAAGGCATTTCAGCTCCTACTACGCTGAGTAAATATGCTTCGAGCGGGACAAGATTTACAGCGGTCAGAGAATCACCATCGGGATTTATTGTAAGCTGCAGTTTGCCGCGGTAATCGCTGTCATTTATGTTGAAGATGTAAGGGTTGTCGGGCAAAATGATTACTGAGCCGCCTCTGTATGCCTGGCCGGCAATCGTTATCGCGCCGGCGGAAGCGGCTGCATCTATGGGCAGGTTGGACTGACCGAGATAGGCCAAAATAGCTTGTGTTTGGTCATCCAGAACAGTGAGACGTGAGTGTGCTTTGAGGGTACAGGCTTTTACATTTTCAAAAAGCAATACCCTCACCCAGAAGCGCTGGTCGACGTCCATTTGGGGCGTCGGGCGGGCCAGTTGCCTTTCCGCGCAGCCGAGAAATGCCGTCAGCAGCAGGAAAATCACCACTCCAAAACAACAGCTCCGGCGTCGTTGAGAGGAGCTGTTTTTGATTTCTTTGACTCCCTTGACAATGCTCAGGATAAGTACACCTGCAGGATGTTTTGATTTTAGGTTTCTGATTTTTAATCCAGGGTTCGCAGAGACAATCCGAAGCCGCTTAAGATTTTTTTAACCTCATTTAAGCTTGTTACACCGAAGTTTTTAACGCCGAGAAGTTCAGCTTCCGTTTTGTGTACCAGGTCTCCGAGAGTTCGGATTTTGAGCTTCTGCAGACATTTTCGCGAGCGTACGGAAAGCTGCAGGTCGTCTACAGAGTGGCTTAGAACGCCTCTGTCTTCGCCTTGGGAGGCGTCACCGACGTCAAAAACTTCCGCCGGAGCCTGCTCACTTTCCTCCACGGACATGCCGAGACGTAATCCTTTGGAGTCGAGTATTATCTTAATTTCTTTAAGAGAAGTTTCACCGAAGTTCTTGTACGACAGGAGCTCCACTTCGGTTATTTTCAGCAGGTCACCGATGGTTTCGATTTTCATTTTCTTAAGGCAGTTTCTGCTCCGGACCGAAAGCTCAAAATCGGAAATCGGCATCTCAACAATTTGCGCCCTGTGGGTTTTCCTTTTCTCCTTTTCCTCATCGTAGTACATAGTCTTGGAGCTTTCGATATCCTTTTTGAAAAGGGCGGCCCTTTGATGGTTTGGATGGCATTCGAGCACCTTGTCAATACATTTGGATGCTTTGTCAAACTCGCCCATATCTTCATAGAGCACTGCCAGATTTATCAGGGCATTTACATAAACCGGTGTGGTCGAGATTATCTGTTTGTAGTAGTCTATGGCAGCTTCTTCATTTCCATGAAGGTCGCAGCGATAGGCGAGGTGAAAGAGCGCTCTTTGGTGATTTGGAGACAGCTCCAGAGCGACCTTGTAGTTTTCTATTGCCTCGTCGTAGAGCCCCTGAGCTTCCCGCAGGCGCGAGCTGATAATGGTATTCGGCATTTACATTTTGGAAGTTCGCGCAGTTTTTCAGTTCTTTTTCTGAGGCGTCAAGGTCTGAGGCGTAACGATAAGTTGCAGCCTTTTCCAGCGTTACGCTTAGAGGGTCAGCCTCGTATTTGAGGCTGGTCTGCAAATTTTCAATAGCCTGCTTGAATTCGCCCAGTCGGCGAAGCGCGAAGGCCAAGTAAATGTATTTTTCCTTACAGTCATCCGCCTTTTGCAGCTTTCCAACTGCTTCGTTATCTTTTCCGATAATAAAGAGGCCTATTCCGGCCGCCAAAAGAGCTTTGGCTGAGGTCCGGGACATATTTGCCGCCACCTGCTCGCTGAAAGCAATTGTGTTGCTTTCGCTGGAATGGGCGAACTCGGAAAGTTTCCGGATGTCGTCCATAGACGGCAACTCGTCGGCAAACAGGTCAATTTCACAACCTGCAACTGGATTCATCCTTCGGCTCCTTTCAGTCGTCCTTCGATAAACTCAGGACGATGGTGAGCAAAGTCGAAGTGTCGAATGGGTCATAATGGCATTGCTCCCCTGAAATTTTGATTATCGTTAAATTTTTTTTGTCCGTCTTCGACCGGCTATCATTAGCTCGGGAGCAGTATTATAAGGACTGAGGGGGGATTTGCAATACCTATTTTTAGTTTGCCTTTATGTCCCACTCCGGCTCGGGCCTTCGCCGAGACGAGTGCGGCCAAAAGCGAGGTCAGAATCGGCCCCAGTGGTGCCAAATCAGGGTGGAATGTAAAATATTTGAACATCCTGCGATTTTATCTTAAAATAGCGTGCAAAGATGTCCGAAGATTTTAGGAAGAACCACAGATACGGATTTTATTAAGGTTTATACTATGAAGGGTTTTATTTGGGGCGGTGTTACGATTCTTGCGGCACTTGTATTTCTTTGCGGTGCTGCGCCGGAACCGGCTGTTGTGCCGGGGCCGGATGTCTGGACGGTCGACGTCCGGTTTGAACATCCGGAGCAGATTGCATTCAGAGCCGGTAATTACGAGCAGCCTCAGCGGTTTTGGTACATAATATTAACGCTCACCAATAATACCGCTCGCGACGTTGATTTTTATCCGAAGTGCGAACTGATGACCGACACGTTCGAGATTATACCATCCGGCCAGCGTGTGCCGCCGGCGGTCTTCGAGCAGATAAAAAAACGACACCAGGCGAAGTACCCGCTGCTCGAACTTTTGGAGGATGCCGGCAGCAGAATACTGCAGGGTGCCGACAACGCCAAGGATGTCGCGATTATCTGGCGCGATTTCGATGACAAGGCCAAGAACATAACGCTCTTTTTAGGTGGCCTGAGCAGCGAAACCGTTGTCCTTGACCATCCTGTTGCCAGAGATGAAGATGGAAAACCTGTCAAAGTCTTTCTGCGAAAGACCCTCGAACTGAGTTACAAACTCGGTGGTGACCCCGCATTCAGGTCTGATGTCAAATTGCTGTTTGGGGAAAATCGCTGGATTATGAGGTAGAATTCCTCATCGCAGCTTGTCAGCGGCTATTCCTGAAAAGTTTACCTCTCCAGCCTTAAGTTGTTACCCCCGCTCCCAAAGCTGGCCGAGCCTAAGGCTGGAGAGGCTTAGTAGAGGAGTATTAGTGCTTACAATATATTGTACTCGAAACCGGATACAAATGATTCTGGGGATAAACCTGATTTTGTTGCTCGAAATTCCTTAGCCGCCGTCAAAAAAGAATATACAGGGGCTCAGAAGCTATCACGCGGGGTACTTCGCCACAGGGGCCTTTTGTTGACGGTCAGCGGCAGATAATGAACTTTGCTGCTATCAGGCTGACAATGGAAGTGCTTTATGACAGCGGGGACAGATGACGTTACTGCCCCTGAAATTCGGGGGGACTTTTAGCTTCAAGCCGCAAGCACAGGTCAAAAAAATGAAGCTGTTGACCCTTCTCATAATGTCGCCGACCTGACGGAGCTGCTTTTCGAGATGCTCCTTCTTTTCTGCTTCCGCTGAAGGCTGACGTAATGCAATATCCTCCTTGGTCAAAGCAGCAGGGGGGACGATGGTTTTTTTGTGTGTTATTGTACCGAAAGAATCCGAGTAGTCTCGCACGGATGCGCCGTGCGTCATATTTCGCAGGATTTTTATCCTTTCGGAAATCGGCGGGTGAGTGCTGGTCAAATCCGATAGTTTCATCTGGCCTTGCTTTTTGAAAGGATTAACAATGTACATCGGGGCTGTTACTTTATTAACGGTCGCTAATTGCGGCGAGGGGTCGTTGGCGATTTTCTCGAGTGCGCTTGCAAGGCCTTCGGGATAGCGGGTTAATCTGGCGGCACCGGCGTCAGCGAGGTATTCGCGCCTTCTTGAAAGGGCAAAATACAACAGATATGCCATCAAAGGTGCGAGAATTGCAGCGATAATTGCAATTACCAGCATAATAAGTTGTGCCTGTCCGCCGCCTCTACCTTCGGCTGAATACCTTCGTCGGTTTCCGCCCGTTGAACCGTAGAACATACCACGCAAAAAAACATTTGAGAGTAAGACAATTGAGCCTAACATTATTCCGGCCAGGGTGACGAAGAGTATGTCGCGGTGGAGTATGTGGCTTATTTCGTGTGCGATGACACCCTGGAGTTCGTCACGGTTGAGACGGCCGAGCAGACCGGCAGTTACGGCTACCGAAGCGTTTTGAGGGTTTCTGCCGGTCGCAAAGGCATTCGGGGCGGGGTCGTTGATGATGTAAATTTTGGGCATCGCAGGAAGACCCGCGGCGATTTTCATTTCCTCAACCACATTGAACAACTGCGGATGAACATCGTGAGTTACGGGTTTCGCTTTGCTGGCAGCCAATAGGATAGCATCGCCCTGTGAAAAACTTATCAGCGTCAGGATGAGCCATATTGTCAGTGCAACCAGAAGGCCGATGGAGCCGCCCCGTGATCCGAAGAAACCCAGGCCGATGAAGAAACCCAGAAGCAGAAGAACCACTGCCATAAGCACCATCAGCACAACGGAGTTTCTCTTATTTGCTCTGATTAACTCCCACATTATTGTCTGAACCGATTAAGAGAAACTTACCTTTGGCACTTCCCGTTCAGCAGCAGATTCAAGCTCGAAGAAGTCTCGCTTGCTGAAGTTGAACATATTGGCAATGATGTTCGAAGGGAACATCTGAATCTTGTTGTTAAAGAACAGGACCTGGTCGTTATAGTTCTGGCGTGCGAATGAAATTTTGTTTTCGGTACTGGCCAGTTCCTCCTGGACGGCTAAGAAGTTCTGGCTGGCCTTGAGGTCCGGATAGTTCTCTACCACCAGCATAAATCTGCTCAGCGCCTCACCAAGAGCACCTTCTGCTTTTGAAGCCTCGGCGACGGTCTTGGCACCAACAGCCCGGCTTCGGGCATTGGTGATTGCCTCGAAGGTCTCTCGCTCGTGTTTCATATAGCCCCTTGCGGTTTCGACAAGATTGGGAATCAAATCGTGTCGGCGCTTCAACTGGACGTCAATCTGCGACCAGGCGTTGTTGACCTGATTGCGAAGCCCAATCAAGGCATTGTAGGCGCCGATTGTAAAGATAATAAGCAAAACCAGAACAATAGCGGCAATAATTAATGCGGTCATAAGTTTTTCCCTTTCAACGAGGTTTATTGATGTTTTTGTTCAAGTCCAAACATATCAGCTAACAATCGTTGGATTTTATTATCTTTGTCGAACTGAGCCTTGTCAATGATGTTTCCGAGTTCACCTTTGTCGAACCACAGGCCGTCGCCTTTAGCACATTTGTCAATGAGCAGGGCAGGTGTTGCTTTGCCGACGATGATTTTTTGCATTTTCTTGTCACAGATGGGGCATCTTCTCGGCTTTTCGGCGCAGTTTGAGTCGATTTTGAATGAATCGAGTAGTTGTTTGGATTTTTTCGGCTCGCCGAACAGCAGTTCAAGTTCACCGGCGTCGAGCCAGATACCGCCGCAGTCGATGCAGTGGTCAATCTCGACCTCGGCAAGCTCGAGTGTAATCATCGCATTTTTGCAAACCGGACAATCCACGCAAATTCTCCGTTGAGGTATCGAAGAACAGTAAAATATCATCACTGTTCTGAGAGTTTGTCGCGAGTTCTCAGAAGCAGGTTTCAAATTATGGCGGTCATTTTACATTTGCCAGCGTTTCAGGTCAAGAAAAGACTCGACAATTGCCCTTGACGGTGAAAGTCGCCGCGGCTATTATAAATCGCAGTTGCAATGGTCGCTACGGACAGGCCTACTCCGCCATAGCAGCTATGGTTGCGAAGGCTGGACGGCCCGACCTCGCTCCGCCAGAGCGCTTCGCAAAGGCGAGCAATTAAAGGCTGAAGTATGATAGTCGACTGCCACACACACATAAATGCCGCCAATATAGGTGTCGGAGCTTCTGAATACTTCGCAGCGGCAGAAAAAGTGGATGTCTGTATAGTATTAGCTGAGCCGGGAAATTCGGGCCGACCTTGCTCCGCCGAAGCGCTTCGCAAAGGCGAGGAGGTCAATAACAGCTTATCCGAGTTCGTCGCCAGGCACCGAGAGAAAATGGTGGGTTTTGCATTTGTGGACCCGACGAAAGATGCCGTCGGTGTCAAGAATGTAACGTCGCTGACCAAAAAGCTTGACCTTAAGGGTGCGGTACTTTACTGCCCAGCCTGCGGTTTTCATCCTGCCCACAGCAGGGCGATGCGGTTTTACGAATCGGCGAGTGAGCTTGGACTGCCGGTCTTTTTCCATAACGGAGGTCCTCTCGGCACCGATGCGGTCCTGGATTACGCTCAGCCATACCTTCTGGATGAGGTTGCACGGACATTTCCCGCTTTGAGGATTGTCGTCGGCACAATGGGAGTGCCGTTTGTTGAACAGACATTGTCTCTGGTAGCCAAGCACGAAAATGTCTATGCGGACCTGACGATTGAGCCTGACAATGTCTGGCAGGTCTATAATATGGTTGTGGCGGCGCACGAACACGGTGTAATGGATAAACTGTTGTTTGGCAGCGGCTATCCAGCCGGTAATGTTCAGCGGTGCATGGAGACACTGCTCGGCTTTAACAAGCTTCTGGCTGATACAAATCTACCGACGGTCCCGCGGGGGACCATTCAAAACATCATTGAACGCGATGCACTGAAACTGCTCGGAATAGAAAAATAGCCGACACAGGATGTAGGCGAGGTTATGGCGAGGCAAAGGTGGGGAAGTAAGCTCGGCATAATACTGGCCGTGGCGGGAAGCGCAATCGGACTGGGAAACTTCTTACGGTTTCCCGTCCAGGCGGCGAGAAACGGTGGCGGGGCATTTATGATTCCCTACTTTGTTGCCCTTTTCCTCCTTGGCCTGCCGCTGATGTGGATTGAATGGACCATAGGCAGGTTCGGCGGCGGTTTCGGACACTCCACCGCACCGGGGATGTTTCACACCCTTTGGGAAAAGAACAGGTTCATAAAGTACTTCGGCGTAATAGGCATCTTCGGCCCGCTCGTCATTTTCATATACTATGTTTATATCGAGTCCTGGCTGCTCGGTTACAGCTTCTTTGCCATCATGGGTAAATACAACGGCTGCACCGCCGAACAAACTATGACTGCATTTCTTCAGGGTTATCAGGGCCTGGTGAAAAATGGGTACTTCAACGGCATCAGCACAGCATACTTCTTCTTCCTGGTTACTTTCATCCTGAATATCCTGATAGTCTATCTGGGCATAAGTGGTGGCATTGAGAAGACCTGCGAGTATGCCCTGCCTGTGCTTTTCGTATTTGCGATTATCCTTATGGCGAGGGTTTTCCTGCTGGGTGCGCCCGACCCCGCCAGACCCGATTACAACGTCATCAACGGCCTGGGTTATCTCTGGAACCCCCAATGGTCTGCCCTCAAAGACGCCAAAGTCTGGCTGGCCGCCGCAGGTCAGATATTTTTCACACTCAGTTGCGGCATAGGCGTAATCCTCACCTACGCCAGTTATCTTACGAAGCAGGATGACGTCGCCCTGTCGGGTCTGACAGCAGCTGCCACCAACGAAGTGGCGGAAGTAATCCTCGGCGGCAGCATCGTGATTCCGGCCGCCTTCGCATTTTTCGGCCCCATAGCCATCAGCCAAATCGCCGCAGGGGGGGCTTTTAACCTTGGTTTTGTTACTATGCCGCTCGTCCTGCAGAAGATGTCTTTCGGCAACATCCTCGGCTTTATGTGGTTTATGCTCCTTTTCCTCGCCGGCATCACGTCTTCCATTTCGCTCGCTCAGCCGGCGGTTGCTTTTCTGGAAGACGAGTTTAACCTCTCGAGAAAACAGGCCTGTTTAATTCTTGCCGTCGCTACTTTCATCTTGTGTCAGCCCGCCATCTTTCTGCTCGGCAGGGGAGTTGTTGACGAACTTGATTTCTGGGGAGGCACATTCTGCCTGGTTTTGTTTGCCACCATCGAGACCATTCTTTTCGGCTGGGTCTTCGGTATGGAAAAGGCCTGGACCGAAATGCACGTCGGCTCCGACATCACAATTCCACGAATCTACCGCTTCATAATCAAGTATGTCACGCCTGCCTTTCTGTTGCTCATACTCGGCTTCTGGTTTGTCCAGCAGTGGGTGCCTACAATCCTATTGCGCGGTGTGCCCGCCGAAAATGTCAGGTACATTGTTGCGACGCGGCTGATGCTGTTCGGCTTTTTCGTGCTTTTGGTGTTTTTGGTCCGGGTAGTCTGGTGCCGCAGAAGGAGGGCGCAAATATGACTTTGGCAGGATGGATATTCCTTTCCATAAGCTGGCTGGTGATTCTGTCGCTCTTTTTGTTATCACTCATTCGCACCCTGCGCACCAGAAACCATAACAACTCCGGCAACCGGGATGTTTAAATGACGCAATCAGAGCGCGGTGTGTTTAACTTGCAATTTATCGCGTCTGATTGAAGCGAATATCCGCGGGACACTATTTCGGCTTGAAGCCCTTTACCTTGCCGCTGGTGTATTTTTTGCAGGCCTTTTCGAGGTCGACGTCGCTTATGTTTGCCAGCGTGCACAGCCATGCGAATACGTCAGCGAATTCTTCTTCTTTGTTTCGCTGGCTCTTCTGTGCGAGCGCGGTGGCAAGCTCGCCGACCTCTTCGATGAACCACATAAACGTTGCAGGGATTCCTCTTTTCTGGTCGCGTTTTTTGTATTTTTCCGCGATTAGCCGCTGAAATTCACCGATACGCATTCTTTTCTGGCCAGCTATTATCTAAGCAGGTCTGCGAGTTTGGTCTTTTCGAAGACAGCTTTTGCTGCGGCAAGGGCCTTTTCGTAGCTTTGTTCAGTTCGAACGGCGAATTTCTCTTTGCCTGCGTGCTCCGTCATGTCCAACTGGCTTGTCAGAGGTCCGTCAACAGCCTCGATAATCTCAAGCATTGTGATTTTCCTGGTTGGTCTGGCCAGCGAGAAGCCGCCTCTGGGCCCTCTTTTGCTCCGCAGCACATTTGCTCTAACAAGCTGCTGGAGTATCTTGAGCAGATATTCCAAAGGTATATTGTACTCTTTGGATATCGTCTGCGACAGGATGATATTTTTGTCTAAGTGCCTGGCGATGTAGCCGACCGCCAGCAACCCATACCCTGTTGATCTGCTGATTCTCATTTTAGCCTCCTTTGAAATGGACTAACAATATGGTTTATCGTCGCGATTTAAGCGATTTTCGACATATTATACATATCTGCGGTTATACGTCTTGCCAGGAAACTCCTTATTTTGGCAGCGGAAATACCTTATACGAAAATTTGTTGATAATCAGCGGCGGCAGGGCACTTGAAACCCTGCCGGTTTTTAATCGCCGGTTGCACTTAAACTACTTTTTTAGCCTTTTTTCCCAAAATAACTGGTTAGGATATAGGGTTATTTTGTTTTGGGAAGCCGGTATAATTCCAGAAAAGCTGCTGATATGCAAGCATTTTTTTAAAAAGTAATAAAATTATTAAAAATTTTCCTAAGCACCCAAAAAGCTTGACATTTAGATTGTCCTGACGTAGGATTTTGGCACATTTTTGCCGTTTTTCAGGGAGATTATTATGGAGCAGATTAAACCCAGAATAGCTGTCGAGTACGCCCCAAACGCAACAATAGTTACTTTTACCGACGAGAAAATCCTTGATGAGCAGGACATCAGTGCGCTCCAGGACTCAATCATCTCTGTCATTGAGTCCGCCTCCGGCGGAATAAATCTGATTTTGGATTTTAGCAAGGTTCGATTCCTTTCGTCGGCTGTTTTAGGACTTTTAATCAGAATCAGCAAAAGGGTCTACCAGCGCAACGGCCAGCTAAGGCTTTGTAATATAAATCCGAAGATATATGAGATTTTCAAGATAACCCGGCTGACCAAGATTTTTGATATATATCCCGATGTGAAAAGTGCCGGCAAAGGTTTGCCCGAACCTGAGCAGCCTTGACCTTTCCGGTCTGTCCACAAGCATTGGTCGGCGTGGACGCTTTGGTGCTGAGCAGTGGCGGATGACTGTCTGATGCCACTGCTTCTTGAAATAGTTCCTTTATGGCGTCAGAAACCTCGATAAGTCGTTCAGCAGTTGTAGAAAGCAAACCGTCTGCTGTTGAAAAGCAGTGGACATGGATTTTGCCCAAGCTGAAGGCCCACAATTTTAATGAGGAGGACATATTCGCTGTCCATCTGGCGATGGAAGAGGCTTTCATCAATGCCGTCAGGCACGGCAATAAAATGGACCCGCAGAAAGAGGTTAAAATTGATTACTTAGTGGACGAGGGAAAGGTCGAGATTTCGATGACCGACGAAGGTCAGGGCTTTGACCCTGATGTCGTCCCGGACCCGAGGTGTGGCGAAAATCTCTATAAGACAGGTGGAAGGGGACTGTTGCTTATACGCTCTTATATGGACGTAGTTGAATTCAACAATCGCGGCAATCGTGTCCGTATGGTCAGATACAAGGAAAGGCCGCGCAAAAAAAGTCAAATCTGAAAGCAAAATCAGCCGATAACGTAGTATCGTAGCAGCATTTTACCAACCGATTGTTCGTCTCGGCGAAGGCGCCGAGCCGTAGCCGGAAAGGAAATACTCTTCAGATGTATAAAAAAGCCTTTATTCTATGCGGTTGTTTATTTGTTCTCAGTGGCTGTTTATTTGTGCTAAGCGGTTGTGCGGGTGAGGAACCTCTGCCCAGGATAGCTTATGACTACAACCTGGAGAGGCAAATTCCTCAGCCGCTGGCACCTGCTCCGAAGCCTCGCTCCAGTATTATCGAAGGGGTTCCTCAAGGCTGGATGCCGGCTTCGCAGACGGAAAGGAGCTGGTCGGCTATCATAATACATCATTCCGGCTCAGAGAGCGGCGACGCAGCTATATTTGACAGATGGCACAGGGAAGGCCGTCACTGGAATGGGATCGGATATGATTTTGTCATTGGTAATGGAACCAACAGCGCGGATGGCCAGGTCGAAGTAACCTACCGCTGGCTCAATCAGCAGACAGGCGCCCATTGCGGCGGAACAGCGGGTAACTGGGCCAATGAGGAGGCAGTCGGGATTTGTCTGGTGGGAGATTTCAATCAAACATCGCCTACATCCCGCCAGATGCAGTCGCTTGTGAGATTGGTACGGTTTCTGCAAAGCCGTTATGGAATACCGAAGAGCCGCATTTATGGCCACAATACCACGCCCGGCGGAAGGTCAACGGACTGCCCCGGAAAGAGATTTCCGATGGCAGAGCTGAAATCACAACTCTAACAACGGTGTTATTGACGATACAGGGTCGCCAACCACACCCAGAAAAGCACATACAAAACGAGAACCAGAATCCCAACACCGTAGAGAACCGACTTTGTTGTTGCACAGACCGTAAATAAGGTCGCCAAAAAAGTCACCAGTAGTCCGACTTTTGAAGATACCAGACTTATGATTGCAGCAAACGTGTCCACCTCCAGAACGCTGGCTGAGACCAGGGTTGTTGCCGAAGAGACCTCGCTCGGCTTGGTGAGTATTCTGAACAATACTAAGCCGGCCAGAATATATTCTTTGCCGAAGCCGCCTCGGGCCAGATGTCTTCCAAGCGATTTTTTGGCGCAAAAACAAAACGCGGGCACGCAACTCTTTACAGTCCAGCATCTGGGCGATTTCGGCGTAAGACAGGTTCTCAAAACAGCGCAAAATCAACACATTTCTGTATTCTATCTTCAGCTTGTCCATCGCCTTAAGGACAATCTCCGAAAGTTCCATACGCATAACATAGTTCAGACCTGTGAGGCTTTCGTCCGTGGTCTGACTGAGGATGCTGTTTGCAACCCTAAGGGTGATTGACCGTTGCCTGCTGCGATCGCGAAAGTGATGCTGGACCTTGCCGAGTACCAGCCGGTAGACCCAGCACCAGAAACTCTCAGGGCTTTTGACTCTGTCGAGCGATTTGACCAATTCCAATAGGGTCTCCTGTAGAATATCCTCGGCGAGGTCGTAATTCAGGGTAAGTCCCCGAATGTACGGCAGGACCCGGTCGGCAACCTGCTGCGACAACTGGGACATGGCCTCACTGTTGCCGCACTGCGCCTGCTTTACCAACCATATAACACCCGTTTCGTTTTCTATCCGCATACTCTTAATATGCCGTATATAATAGTCCGAATTGGCGGGGGTTTGTTACAGTTTGTCTGTTTTTTTTCGTAAAATCCACGCTCTGTGCAGAGAAAACCCTCTTTTTGACGTTCAAAACGACTTGCTGGCCGATTGAGCGGCGTTTTTTTGCGAAAAACCCTTCAAAAAAATCGCTTGTGGGTGTAACGAAACGTTGTTTTCCTGGACTAAGACTGTAGGCAAAGAACTTTTCATCACCCTCCTCCGAAGCCAGATTCTGTTGTTAGGAATCTGGCTTTTTCATTGTGGATTCGACAGGCTCACCACGAGGTGGAGTTGTTAAAATAGCTTAATAGCACCTCGGGTTAGTCGTTGCTAAACTATCAAACACGTACTCACCCCGAATTACAAAAAACGTCTGAAAAATCCCATAATTTCCTTGACAAATACATTTGACATAAAGTACTTTTGCAATACATCCATTTTTTGAGGAGGAGTAAAAATGCCAGCCAAAAAGTCATCCTGCATTTTACCTATTTTATCACTGATTACATTCATCACCAGCATTTATGGTACAGCTGAGGCAAGGCCGGCGAATTTGCTCAATATTTCTGAAATTTTTGAAAAAAAGTGTAACAAATGAGAGATTAGATGCACTTAGTAAGTAATAGCAGGGTTGCATAATGGACATTGAGATTTACCGTGTGGTTCTGTTGGCATTAACTCTGTAAAAATGGGTTTTTCCTGCGAAATAGAGGAGTATTTTTTAAAGGAGGAGTAAAAATGTCAGCAAAAAAGTCATTCTTTGTTTTACCTATTTTATCATTGATTTGCTTATTCAGCAGCATTTGCGGCACAGCCGAGGCAAAGTCGGTCTCCAAAATTGGTGGTTTCTCCACCGCTGATAACAGCACAATAGCGCCTACTAAAGAACTGATCCCTAACCAACAAGCAGGGGCCGTATCAGGGAGTACTTCCCCATACGTTGTGAGTACCGAAGTCCATAGAACTCAACAAGAAGGACAAGACTCCAACATTATCACGTTCAGTGAATTCCCGCTGGGTACGTATATCACAGACCAATACTCTAATCGAGGGATTATTTTTGGAGGTGACAGTCCATTTATCAGTCCAGATGGGGCGAATCCTACCAGCCCAGTTTTATCAGGAACGCCGCTATTCCAAGGTGCAATCGAAGGTAGATTTGTGAATCCGAATAACGGCATAACGCCAATTACCGTATCTTCGTTTTCTCTGGATGCGGGATATTTTGACGTGGTTGGAACGACACGCATCGAGTGGTTTGACCGATATGACAATAAACTGGGTGAACAAATAAACTCTGCTCTCGGTATTGAACATTTTGTTATCGAAGGGGGCGGCATTGCTCGCTGGCGATTTGCCATAATAACATCTGAGCCAGCCGGTTTTGCCATCGATAATGTGAGCATAGATTTTAGTCCTGTGGAACTTACCAAGGTTGACGATGTCGATGATGGTAATTGTGTTGGGCCGGGTGATGAGATAAATTACAGGATTGATTACAACTATCCTGCTGGGCCGAATTACTTGGATATCAATGATGGCAATATTATTGATTATTTACCACCTGAGATAGATTTTAACTCGGCCTCAGCCGGCGGGGTCTATGATTCCAATTCCAACACAGTTACTTGGTATATCGGAACCCTTCACCCTGGAGATAAAGGTTTTGTTACGCTGAAAGTCAAGGTGAAATGCGCTCAGCCGGGAATTACAATCACAAACTGCTGCGAGATAAAAAGCGGCGGCATCGTCTACGACACTGCTTATGAACACACTCCCGTATGCAGTCCGACGCTTACAAAGATTGATGATGTGCCCAATGGCAGTTGCGTTGTGCCTGATGTTAATATAACCTATAGCATCTGCTACGCTGCTAATGGCTACGGCGATACGAATGTTGTGATTATCGACTCCCTGCCAAATGAGGTGAACTATGTTTCATCGGACCCGTGTGGATCTTATAATCCCGGCCCTCCTCGCACAGTTACGTGGTATATAGGCGACCTTCCACCCAATGGTTCCGACTGTTTTGAACTGGTCGTGCAGGTTAATACGAAGGCTGAGTCGCTTGGCACAATCACAAACTGCTGCAGAATGACAGGCGGCTGCATCGACATCAACGACTGCGAAAGCACCCGCGTTTGCTGCTGGTACAGACCTGTGATTTATGTGGATGCGAATGCTACGGGCAGTAACAATGGTACTTCTTGGGAGAATGCTTACAACTACCTTCAGGATGCACTCGAGGACGCACGGATGGGGGGTCCTTGCGCGGAGATATGGGTAGCTGCGGGGACGTATAAGCCGGATTGTAATTCAACCTTCCCCAGCGGCAGTGGCGACTTGACGGCGACGTTTAGCCTGATTAACAATGTTGCCATTTATGGCGGATTTCCGCGAGGCGGAGGCGTATGGGAGAACCGCAATCCCAGTGCATACGAAACCATCCTCAGTGGTGATATCGGCTGTAACAAAAACAGCGACCACGTGGTAACCGGAAGCAACACCAATGAAACGGCCGTACTGGACGGCTTTACCATTACGGGTGGCAATAATGAATACGCCGGCGGCGGGATGTACAACAGTAGCGGCAGCCCGACGATTACCAACTGCACGTTCAGTGGAAACTTAGCGGATTCCGGCGGTGGGATGTACAGTTCCGGCAATCCCACAATTATCAACTGCATATTCACTGGGAACTCGGCCTCGGGAGAGGATGGTGTCGGCGGTGGGATGTACAGTTCCGGCAATCCCACAATTATCAACTGCATATTCACTGAGAACTCGGCCATGGGACAGGAGGATTATGGCGGGGGGATGTACAGCTCCGGCAATCCCACGATTATTAACTGCATATTCACTGGGAACTCGGCAGACTACGGCGGCGGGCTGTATACCTACGGCAACCCAACGATTACCAACTGCACATTCAGCGGAAACACGGCGAACTCCTATGGTGGCGGGATGTACAACTCGGGCGGCAGCCCTACGATTACCAACTGTATCCTGTGGGACAATACCGCTTCCAACGGACCCCAGATTTACAATGGAGGCAGTCTCACCGTTGGCCACAGCGATATCCAGGGCAGCTGGGCGGGTCAGGGCAATATTAACAAGGACCCGCGTCTGACGGCAGATGGATATCATCTGAGATGCTGGTGCTCACCATGCGTCGATGCCGGGACGAATACACCACCCGGCGGCCTGCCGCCGGAGGACATCGACGGCGAAGACCGGACAATAGATGGTAACTGCGATGGGGAAGCCATCGTCGATATGGGTGCGGATGAATATTATTTGGCAGATTGCAACATTCTGGCACGTGCGCATTGTCCGAACCCGGCCTGTGGGACGACAGATGTGCCAGTAGGTACAGTCCTTAGATGGTCACCTGGAAAGTACGCTGCTTTTCATGATGTATATTTAGGCGCTGATTTTAACGATGTAAACAATGCCAGCAGAACTGATCCGTGCGGCGTTCTCGTAAATCAGAACCAGGAACCTAACTACTATCCTGCTGCCAGCCTTATGGAATTCGACACAACTTACTACTGGCGGATCGATGAGGTCAATAACAAAGTCGGGACACCGCCCGGCAGCCCATGGAAAGGCGATGTCTGGTGGTTCACAACAGCAAACTACCTTGTCGTGGAAGATTTTAATTCGTACATGAATACTAACGCTTTGAGGGCTGTATGGAGGAAGGTCGCCGGTTCGGCCGGTTCGCAAGTTTCCCTCGAGACTGCTATCGTTCGCTCTGATAACTCGATGAAGTACGACTTCAACAATGTCAAATCACCATTCTATACAGAGGCCTCCGCTAATACCACAGGGCCGAATAGTCTTCAGGTCACCCAGGATTGGACAACAGCCGATATCAAATCGCTGGTGCTTTATTTCTATGGCAATGGGACTAATGCCGCCGAGAAGATGTATGTTGCTCTGAGAAGCACTGATAACAATTTGGCGGTTGTATATTACGGCGGCGACCCCAATAAGCCTTGGGAAGACCCCAATGACCTCAACGAACCGCAATGGCACGAGTGGAATATTGAGCTGAGTGATTTTAAGAAACCCAAAAATGTCAACGATGTCAACCTCAGCAATGTCAATAAGGTCTATATTGGCTTTGGCAACAGGGAAAACCCGGCTGCTGATGGTTCAGGTAGCGTATACTTTGACGATATCCGGCTGTATCCAACCAGATGCGTTGCTGCGTTTGCACCCGAGGGAGACTTGGATAATGACTGCATTGTCGATTTCGTTGACGTTAATATTATGGCAGGTGACTGGCTCGATAGGGATGCTAACGGAAAGGGCGCCGACGCCACGCTGAAGGGTGGTGCTACGTGGGTGAACGATGATGACCGCGGCTGGTGCGTCCAGCTTAATGGCGATAACGGCAATGACGACTGGGTCAATCTCGATGACAGCGATTTCAGCAATTTCCGCAACAAGACTATCGTATTTTGGGTAAAGATAAGGAACTACCCTCCGTGTGGTACGGATTACCAGTATATGTTCTACTTCTCCGATGAAAGCGAAACCCCCTACCGTATATATTTTATGACAGACACAAGTAACGTAAGGGTACGCTTTGTTGGTGACTACTCTAAAGATTTTATAGCAGGGAAAAACAATTGGTGCCTTCTTGCTCTTTCGATAAAGGATACTGACGATGGTCTGTGCAAAGGTACGTTTTACGCCTTCAACGGTAATCCCCTCGATGGAGTGCATGATGTTAACGAATTTGTTGGTCGGCCGAGGCACTCCGGCGGCGCTATTGGTGTAAATTTAGGAAGCGAAAACGATGGTGCTGCTGGCCACATAAATGCGGTCTTCGATGATTTCCGTGTCTACAACTACGCCCTGTCATGGGAGGAGATTATGTACCTCGCCGGAACGAGCGTTGGCAGTGGAGGAGATCCTGTGCCGCCTGATGATAATTTGATGCTACTCCATTACACGTTCGACGAGGGAGCCGGCACTATTGCGGCGAATTCCAGCAACTATCAGTTTTATCGCCCATTGACATCTGTTGCTGAGCTGTACGATGAAGAGCCACAAGGCCAAAGAGCGGTTAATTTCAGGGACTTTGCTATCTTGGCGGATAACTGGCTTGAAGAGCGACGGTGGCCGTAATCAGCGGTGATAGAAGATGAGAGTGTGAGATTGCCGTGTTGCTTCGCTCCTCGCAATGATGTTCTGGATTCCGCGTCCCCGGCCTGCGGATTGTCGGGGCAGGCAGGTGTGGAACGACCCCAGATAACAACATTCCGGGACAGGCGGGCAAACTGCGTCCGATAAATCGGGCGGCAAAGTCAACGGTTTCGCTTTCCGTCGTAAATTGCTGCGATTGCGACAGCGGCGTAAGCCATCTTGACGATTAAGAAAAGTCGCAGGCTGATTATACCGAATCTTTTGCAGGTGGGCTTATTTCCCTGATGCGAAGTAAGGAGTTTTCTGAATGGATGTATCCAATTCATTGCTTTCGCCGGTAGGTGCGCTGAATGAGCAGATAGCGAGGCAGATTTTTGACCTTCTGCCGGAGCGAGGGCCTGTTATGATAATTATGGACAGGGAAGGCCACTGCTGGCCCAGCGATTCCGAGCAATTCTCCAAGCTGAACATCAGCAAGGCGTTTCTGAAAGAGCTTTGCGGCAAAGTCGACGACGGCAGCGAGCCGATTGTAACGCAGGCAAATGATTGCAGCATCGTCGCGGCACAATTGGCAACGGAGCAGACCAACTGCGGCTACGTATTGATTGCAATGCCGCAATACAGCCCGGAGTCAACTCTGGTGAATATCGACCTTGTCGAAATAGTGCTCAGCCAAATCAATCTGATAGCCAAACTTATCGAGAAGAACAATCTCCTTTACGAACTTCAGATGAAACAGTTCAGCGTTTACGGCGGCGGCGAAACGCCGTCAAACTGATTCTTCTGTTCCAGACCTGCATTTTTCCCCCGTTCTGATTTCGTATTTGCTCAGATAATCCGTCCAAGTCGATATTGCTTTTGAGAACTTTGCTGCTATAATTCTCATCTTCGTATCCTTATGACGAACAGCAGGGCATCTGCGGCAGAGAAGAAAAAGAACCGTACAGTAGAGGGCGAAAGTGAAATTTCAGGTTTTCAAAGACGGCAAAGCGGTTGATGAATTTACTCCGTATGGTGCTTATCTTTTCGGGGCGGACGGAATCGCGATTCGTCAAGCCAAAATCACATTCAAAAACGGTCTTTTAGAGTGCAAAAAATCGAACGAGGACACGGCTGGACTGGCTCTACTGTGGCCTATCGATGGTTTTGGCAGGGTGCTTTTACCGACGACCGTCCTGCCTGAAAAGACTCGACCATATAATCTGAACATCGAGATAGCCCGCGCAAAGCTGATGCAAATCATCAACAAGCGTGAGGACTGGTCCTTCTTTGACAACATAGAGGACCTGGCGAATTTGTCCGGGGCTGCGCAGGATTTGTTTATCGAGGCAATTCAAAACATTTCCGAGCCGGCGCTGGCCTCCAAACTGGCAGACGAATCGCTTGAAAAGGCCATCGTTTTTTCTGAGAAGATGGCAACGAAACGGGCGGAGTCGCTTTTTAAGGCCAGAAGCGACAGTCACGGCTTCGGCCGAGCGTGCCTCGGCTGCTGTGTAGAGCCTGCGGGAATAGCCAATCCGAGGTATGTCGAGAGACTGCTTGAGCTGTTTGGCTTTGTAACAGTCCCCATCAGTTGGGCGCAGATAGAGTCTAACAAAGGCATTTACGATTTTTCAAAAATCGACCCCTGTATCAATGTGCTGGCGAAAAAGAAACTGGTAATTGGTGCGGGTCCTTTGCTGTGTTTCTCGAAACAGTATCTTCCCGGCTG
The DNA here is from genome assembly GCA_963827315.1 of uncultured Planctomycetota bacterium. Lineage (GTDB taxonomy): Bacteria > Planctomycetota > Phycisphaerae > Sedimentisphaerales > Anaerobacaceae > CAVXEF01. Next base: position 365,725 of record CAWHAL010000004.1, read on the forward strand.
GCTGTTACGCAGCAAAGCCAGCTTTGAAAAGATACTCGAAGCGGCCTACCAGTTCGTTGCGAATGTGATTTCTCGTTACTCGGCTGCTGTCCGCGCTTGGCGGGTCGTGAGCGGTCTGAATGCCTTTAATCATTTCGGGTTCAGCTTCGAGCAGGTTTTGGAAATCAGCCGGGCAGCTATCATGGCCACTAAAGCAGCCAACAACAGAGCTATCAAGATAATAGAGGTCACCAATCCGTGGGGCGAGTACTATGCGACAATGCCGAATACCATTCCGCCATTGGTTTATTTAGATATGGTTATCCAGAGTGGAATCAATTTCGATGCGTTTGGATTGGCTATGCAGTTCGGCAGCAATCAGCCTGGGATGCACGTCAGAGATATGATGCAGATATCCGCGGTATTGGATTACTTTGCGTCCGTGGCGAAGCCGTTATATATAACCGGTCTGGAGGTTCCGAGCCGCAGTGGTGATGGTTTATACGACGGCAAAGTGGCCGGCGTCTGGCACGAACAGTGGGACCAGACCAACCAGCAGCGGTGGATTGAGCAGTTCTATAAGATAGCTCTTAGCAAGCCTTTTGTTGACGCGGTGAGCTATGCGAACCTTGCTGATACAAAAACTGCCGTCATAACCGGCAGTGGTCTGCTTGACGAACAGTTCGAGCCGAAGAAATCGTTCGCCGCCTTGAAAAAAGTGCATGAAGCTATTTTCACGCGGTAATTTAATTTTTTGATTCTTAATTCTTAGTTCTTAATTTTTAATTCAAAATTAAAAATTCAATCAGTCGGCGCACCAGATGAGAACCGATGAAACTGTCGAGCGCGGCGGCGCAGAGCGGAGCAGGATTCAGTTTTTCGCGTTTGCGATTGCTGTCTTTATCGCGGTCGTATTTTCGTGTTATTTTGCAGGTTGGCTTCTAAAGTCGCAGCAGCCCCCGCGTTTGGCTGCGCAAGCAGTCGCGGGGGCAGTCGAGCTGGAAGGCCGAATAAACCCGAATATTGCCTCAGTGGCTTCTCTGGCGAGACTGCCGCAGATAGGCCCCAGTCGAGCCGAGGCAATAATTGCGTACCGTGAGAGTATCAGCCGCGGCGACAACAGCAGGGCGGCTTTTCGCAACTGCGATGACCTGCAGAAAGTAAAGGGTGTCGGCCCTAAAACAGTAGAGAATCTGTGTAAGTGGCTGAAGTTTGAATAGGAACCCCATCAGGGGCGACCGATTTTGCATTCGGACGGTTGAGTATTGGAGGTAGAAGATTATGAAAAGTTCGAAGAATTTTGCCGCGAGGTTCATAATCGGACTGCTGGCCGTGATAGGAGGCCTGGCAGTTATCGCTTTTCTTGTTACGGTCATCAGCTTTATCGCAGTCGCACCTTCCCGTAAATCGATACCTGAGAAAGTGATTCTCGAAGTGGACTTCGAAAAGCCGCTGGTTGAGTATGTATCCGATGACCCGCTTGCCCGTGCTCTGCTGCGCGAAGTAACGACTGTTCGTGACGTGGTCGAGGCGCTGGAGCGTGCCTCAGCAGACGAGCGTGTCATCGGACTGGTAGCGAGGGTAGGCTCTGGGGGTATGGGCCTGGCTGTGATTCAGGAGATACGTGACGTGGTCATGCGCTTTGCCGAGAGCGGAAAGTTCACGGTGGCTTATTCGGAGACATTCGGCGAGTTCGGCCCCGGCAACGGCGCTTATTACCTCGCAACAGCCTTTGATGAGATTTACCTGCAGCCCTCGGGTGATTTGAACCTGACGGGGCTGATGTATGAGACGCCGTTTCTTCGCGGGACGCTGGACAAGCTGCATGCTGAACCCCGAATGGACCATCGTGAGGAATACAAAAACGCAATGAATACGCTGACCGAGAGAAAGTATAATCAGCCGCATCGTGAAGCGATTCAGGCTCTGATGAACTCACAGTTCCGCCAGATAGTAAGCGGAATAGCAGATGCTCGCGGTCTGGCCGATGAGGAGGTTATTGAGCTGATTAACAGCGCCCCTTTGTTAGGTGCCGAAGCGGTCGAGGCTGGTCTCGTGGATGAGCTTTTGTACCGTGACGAAGTCTATGAGCTGGTCAAGGCCCGGGCAAAAGATGCGGAGCTGCTGTACTTGGGCAGGTACTTGGAACGGGCCGGCGGACCGCACGAAAAAGGCGAGAAGATTGCGCTAATTTACGGTGTCGGCGGAGTGCATCGCGGCCGCAGCGACTATGACGCAATGTTTGGTTCGCAGTCGATGGGCAGCGACACGGTGGCTGCCGCCTTCCGGCAAGCGACCGCCGACAAAAAAGTAAAGGCGATAGTGTTCCGCGTGGACTCGCCCGGCGGCTCATACGTCGCATCGGACACAATCTGGCGTGAGGTGGTCAGGGCCAAAGAGGCCGGCAAGCCTGTAATCGTTTCGATGGGCAACGTCGCCGGCTCAGGCGGATATTTTGTCTCGATGGCGGCGAACAAGATTGTCGCCCAGCCTGGCACGATTACCGGCTCAATCGGAGTAGTTGTAGGCAAGTTGCTGACACGCGAGTTCTGGCTCAAACACACCGGTATCACCTGGGATGATGTAAACACCAGTGACAACGCAACCTTATGGACTGGGACGCACGATTACTCGCCGCAACAGTGGAAGGAGGTGCAGGACTTTCTCGACCGGGTCTATGATGATTTTACTGTGAAGGTGGCAGAGGGTCGGCAAATGAGCGTGGGAGAGGTGCTCGATGTGGCAAAGGGACGCATCTGGACCGGTACCGATGCGAAGCAGCGAGGCCTGGTGGATGAGTTAGGAGGTTTTGACATGGCACTGCGGCTGGCGCGTACGGAGGCCGGCTTGGACCCCAACGCACCGGTTAAGGTAACGGTTTTTCCGCGTCCGAAGAAGCTGATTGAAGCGCTGCTCGAACGCGAGCCGTACAGCAGCGAATCCGAGGCGACAGTAGTCGCCGCCCGGCAGGTGCTGGAAAAGTTCAGGCCGCTGTGCGAATTAGCCAGCCAGATGGGTCTTCTCGAAAAAGAGGATGTGCTGCGTATGCCGCCGCTTGAGCTGGTGTGGTAACCGCCTTGCAGGGTTGTTTGAAGAAAGCAAAATATGGATGAGTGGGAAATAGATAAGCCATTGGGACAGTGCTACGGCACCGGTAAAAAGATTGAGCACGGCCAGGAGTACTTTGCTGCTCTGGTGGAAACGCCTGAGGGATTTCAGCGTCGTGACTTTTGCGCCGATTACTGGCAGCGGCAAAAGCCGGATGTCTTCTGCTACTGGAAAACAAAACTCCCCGAGCCAGGCCGCAAAAAACAGTTGTTCGTCGATGACCAGATGCTGATGGCCTTTTTCGACCGGCTCGCGCACGAAACCGAGCAGGAAAAGGTAAACTTCCGCTTTGTGCTGATGCTGATTTTGATGCGCAAAAGACTTCTGAAGTATGACTCATCCAGAACCGAAGACGACAAAGAAATCTGGCGATTACGAATAGTAGGTGAGGAGAAATTCACTGAGGTTGTCAATCCGCATCTTGATGAGGGGCAGATTGAACAGTTATCATCGCAGTTAAGTGACATATTGCAGGTCGATTTGTAAATGTCGCAGGTCAGAAGACAGAAGGCAAAAGACAGAAGACAGAAGGCAAAAGTCGGGTTCTTCTGCTTTCTGTTTTTTATGCCGGCGATGTTAATCTTCGCGGGCTGCGGCCCAGCGGCGCAAAGGCCGATGCGGGTCTGTCCGGGGGCGGAATCTGCAGCGGCAGCGATATCTATCCAAAAGCAACATTTTGAAAGTGCGGTGGAATTCAGGGCTAACGGACAGTGCCTTTTGAGCTACTACGATGAGCAGGGTAACCGCAGAAGTGAAAATTTTCCTGTAAAACTGTGGATTGCGCCGCCGGCAAGGCTTTATCTGCAGGGCGATGTGGCTTTTGACCCGAAAGGACTTGTGCTCGGCTCGAATGAGCACGAATTCTGGTTGTCGATGAAGCCAAAGGAAATCAGCAGTTACATCTGGGGTCGATGGTCGCAGCAGAACTGTTTCGAAAAGCTGGTGATTAGCCCAACGCTTCTGCTGGAAGCATTCGGAATGCTCCGGTTCGATACCGGTAACAACTGGTCTTTGTCGAACAGCGGCGCCTTTGACATACTTACGAAGCGCCAGGCAGGGGGGATGGTCAAGAAAGTATATATCTACAGTTGCGACCGCCTGATTCGAAAGATTGAATACCTTGATGCCGATGGAAAAGTTCTGGTTGTTACGGAGATGGATGGATATAAGCTGCTCTCACAGGCTTTTTGGGTTCCTTCCGTCATAAAAATCGTAAGGCACAGGCAGAATAACAAAAGCGATTCTGCCGGTATTACGCTTAATTCAATAAAGCCGATGCGGCTGACAGAAAAGCAACGAAGCCGACTCTTTAGTCGGCCTGAGCCGGCCGGTTTTAAGCACATCTATAAACTCGATGAAAATTGTGATATGATTGAACAATCATCAGGGAACGATTGAAAAAAGAGAAAGCGCTTATGGCTAAGATAAGTTTGAGAGAAAAAATAGGGCAGGGCGTATTTTTGCTGGATGGTGCGATGGGAACGCAGTTAATCGCCCGCGGCATCGAACCGGGCCGCTGTTACGATTATCTGAATATTGAGCAGCCCGATACCATTTTAGAGATTCACCAATCTTATTTTCAGGCTGGCAGCGACGCGGTCCTTACCAATACATTCGGCGCCAACAAATTTGCATTGGCCCGGCATGGACTTGCGGATAAGGTTGACCAGATAAATACCGCCGGTGCCGAGATAGCCCGCAAGGCCGCCGGCAAAAAAAAGTGTGTCTTAGGTGACATCGGCCCGAGCGGCGATTTTCTGAAGCCTTTGGGAAACCGGGAGCCGAAAGAATTAAAAGAGGCTTTCATTGAGCAGGCAAAGGCACTTTTAGCAGGGGGGGTGGACGGTTTCATAATCGAGACGATGGCAGCCATCAATGAACTGACAATTGCGATAGAGGCGGTGAAGTCGGTTTGTGGGGATTTGCCTGTGTTTGCGTCAATGGCCTTTGACAAGGTCGCTGATGGGTTTAGAACGATGATGGGCGTTGACGTCGAATCAGCAGTTACAAAGATGGTTTCACTCGGCGTTGACGCGGTCGGCTTTAACTGCGGCACTGCAACACTCAATGAATATGTAGAGCTGGCAAAAAAGTATGTCTCTACAATAAAGGCCTTAGAGAAAGCCCGAGCGACGAGCAACGAGCGACGGGTGACGATTTTCGCCGAGCCTAACGCCGGCAAGCCGCAGTTGCTTGACGGCAGGGCGGTCTATAAAGTTGCACCCGAAGATTTCGCAACAACGGCGGAGAAAATACATTTAGCCGGTGTGAATATCATCGGCGGCTGCTGCGGAACCGGGCCGGAGCATATAAAGGCTATGGCAGAGAAAGTAAAAAGTAAAAAATAAAAAGTTAAAACCAAAACTAAAAATTTGAAAATAAGTGGCGGTAAATGGTTATTGTCTAATAGGAGATGAAAAATGAAGGCAGTAACAATAGGGTTGATATGTTTTTTTGTTTTGTTGACGGCCGGCGGGTGCAGCATTACACCGGAAAAGCCGGAGGGCAAGGCGGTACTGGCAGCAGAAGCAGATGAAGCTATTGCTGTTATGAAAGCAAAAGACCCAAGTATCCAGAAGTTCTTTGAGAGGTCTTACGGATACGCTGTGCTGCCGAAGGTTTTTAAGGGTGCTTTCGTGGCAGGCGGCGCTTATGGAAGAGGCGAAGTCTTTGAAAAGGGAACAATGGTAGGTTTCTGCAATATGACTCAGGCGTCCTTAGGATTTTCGTTCGGAGGCGAATTTTTCCGGGAGATAATCTTTTTCAGAGACAAGGAGGATTTGGATGCGTTCAGGTCCAGCGAGTTTACATTTTCAGCGCAGGTAACTGGCGTAGCTCTTAGCGCAAGTGTGGCTGCCAAGGCGGATTATAAAGCCGGTATGGCTGTATTTATTACGACAGATACAGGTTTAATGGTCGATGCATCCTTAGGCGGACAAAAATTCAACTATGAACCAAAGGTTATTTCAAAGTGAAGAAAATTAAATAATGCTTTGGTTTGCAGTTGCTACTCTGCGAAGTAGCTCGCTACGTAGCACGAGTTTGTAGGCGCATAGTCTGATTTTTAAATTTTTCTGTTAATAACTTTTTAGCAGACGTGTAATTTCTAAGATGGTTTTTTGAGTTGCACCCTGGTTTTTTTTGATTACTTCTTGGCCATTGTGGGCGATTTTTTCGGTAAAGTCAGGCTCGGAAAGACATTTCTCCATCACCTGCAGCAATTCCTGTTCGTCTTTTACCATAATACCGCCCTGTGCAGCTAAAAGGGCGTCCGCGGTCTGCTGGAAGTTATAAGTCGATGGGCCGAATACGGTGCATTTGCCCAAGGCCGCCGCCTCTATCATATCCGAGCCGCCCATCGGTACGAGAGACCGGCCGACGAAAATTATAGTAGCAAGCGAATAAAACTTTCTCAAATCGCCCATCGTGTCGCCGAGGATTACTGCATCGATTTTCGATTTAGCTGCTGTTTTTATTTGGCTGTAACGAATCAAAGGCAAGCTGGCTTGCTCTATCAGTTGTGCGACTTCGTCGAAGCGTTCGGGTTTGCGGGGTACAAGTACCAATCGCAAATTCCTGAACCGGTCCTGTTGTTTCAGGTTTCGATAGACGTCGAGCAGAATTTCTTCTTCGCCAGGGCCGGTTCCGCCCGCGACCCATAGTTTTTCGTTGCTGATTCCCAGTTCAGCCGCGAGAGCATCCGCACCTTCAACTTTATCGGCGATTTGAGCGGTATCGTACTTGAGGGAGCCAGTAACGATGACTTTTTCCTTCGCGGCACCAATCTGCTTAAAACGCTGGGCGTACTCTTCAGTTTGCGCAAGAATCAGACTTACCCGTCCGAAGGTTTTTTCAGCAATCGGTTTTATCTTCCTATACCCTGAAAAACTCCTCTCGGTTATTCTGCCGTTGACAACAACGACCGGGACATTTTGCTGCTCTGCGATTTGGACAAGGTTGGGCCAGACCTCAAGTTCCATCAGCAGGCATATCGCGGGGCGGATTTCGCGAAAGGCCCTGTGCATCACCGGCGAAAAATCAAACGGAAAATAAGTTACGGTATGATTAGAGCCGAAAATGGCGCTGGCGCGGGCAAAGCCGGTGTCGGTCGTTGTGCTTATTACAATTTCGTAATCACCGAATCGCTTTTGGAGCTCTTCAACAATGGTTTTGGTGGCGTTGACCTCGCCGACGCTTACCGCGTGTATCCAGATGCACTTTTTTTCCGGCTGTTTGCGGGTGATATTGCCGAATCGCTGCCCCCAGCCGGTGTGGTAGCGTTTGTGCCTCGCCATCCGGTACAGAACGACAGGGCTTATCGCTACACCAACCAGCAAATACAGGCAATCTATAATAAATGTCATTTCTTTTTTCCGTGAGTAAACAGACGTTTTACGGGACAATAGATGATATTTGCAAATCACAATTATGTCAAACAATTGTCGCAGCAGACGAGGTTTCGAGGATTCTTCCACAATCCTTGGGCAGTTATAAAGCTGTTATATTCTTGACTTGCCCACCGGTTTGCCGAATAATACGTGTTAACCTGTCCCCGTAGCTCAATTGGATAGAGCGTTGGCCTCCGGAGCCAAAGGTTGTGCGTTCGAGTCGCACCGGGGATAGTTATAATAGTCATTTCACGTAAAGAAACAGATAACCTTTTGGGATACTACGTCCGACATGATTTGTAACTGGTCTGAGTTGACCTCGTATACTTTAACCACATCTTCATATTTATCCTCTCCGGGGAGAAAGTTGGTTAGTAAATTAGGCATTTCTAAAAGCTTGTCTTTGTTGAATACCACACTTTCTTTTTGTGGGAAGAGGGCGACGTAAAAAATGTCACTTTCAATCAAGTCTTGGAAGAAGTGAGTACCAAAAGAAAGCTCCGGCATCAAGTTTCCCCCTTCATAGGCTATTTCCACAAGCACTGTAATCTTGTTGATTTCAGAAAAACTGACTGGCACACCCAGGCTTGGGGTTGTTGTGCCCCACCTGCCCGGCCCAAACAAAAGGGTTGGAGTTATTTCTCTATTAGCTATCTGTCTATTCAGTTTTCCTATCAGCCTTGCAATACTATATTTCTGTGAAATCGGAGTTTCTATATATGCTTGTGGGTCGACATAAATAATTCTTTTGATTGGCTGCGAAATACTGCCTCCCATTGTATATCCCTCAGAGGCAAAAATGACTTTTTGAGGTTGAATATTTTTCGGAATCTGCACGCCTGCTCTCAATCCTTTGATTTGCATAGGTCTGCACTGAACCAGATTTATTTTGAACGAGTTATCATTTGCGAAGTTGACTGTGAACTCTATATCAAGGGGATATTGATAATAATTTTCCAGTCTTTTGAGCATTTTCTGCATTATTTGTGTGAAATTTGTGTTTGACAGAAGTTCTTTAAAAGTCAAGACCCATGGTCTTTGAGTTTTTATACCCAGTTCTTTCATTTTTTGCTCGGCTTGATGGTCTGGGCTGGCTATCAGGTCTAATTTCACATTTAGATTTTCTTTCAACAACTCAATTAGACCAACTGTTCTTAAGCAATTCTGGTTTGTATCAAGGAGATCAACGTTATGTTGCGAGAATCTTGCTGCATCTTCCCTCTCAGCATAAGGGCGCAACAATGGCTGATCCAAAGCAATTGTTTGTGGATAATCATCTTCAACTCGCTCCACTGCTCTGGTACCAAGGCCAAAGACAAGTCTTAGCATCCCAGCTTTTGGGTCAAGTTCAGGTTTCCAAACAAAAGTATTATATGAGACACCTACACCAGCCAAGTCAGGGAAAAAGTAGCTTTTCTTGTGTGAGCCTGACACTCGCTGGACAAGCAAAGCCATTTGTTCATCCTGCTGGTCAAGCCCTCGCTGCAGACGATATGCGAGAGCATCCTCATCCATAGTACTTGCATAAACTCTGCGCACGGCTTCTTCGAATTCGGAATAGCGTTGCTCAGGACCGCCTTGGTTTACGAGAAATATACTTTCATATTTGCCGGCAAATGCATTACCAAATGAGTCTTCGAGCAAACTGCTGGAACGAACAATAATTGGGGATTGGCCAAAATATTCTATCATTTCCTGAAAGCGTTCACGGACCTGATCGGGAAACTTGCCGCGGAGCAGATTTTCCTTCATTTGAGGGGCGACTTGAAAGTAGCCTTCCTTTGTTTTTTGTTTAATAAGCAGCTCCCACCAGCCATTTTCAACGATGTAGGTATAGAACACATCCGAGCCGATATAAAATGAATCGTGAGGTTCAAGATATTGACTCCAATCGAACGAGTCATCCTGTGAGAGGATTTTCTGGGCCAGCAGCATACCAACGGCTTTACCACCAATGAAACCACTGCCGATAAGTCTGCTCTTTATATCCGTCAAATCTTTAAGAGAAAAGTTGTTCTGGGCGAGCTGCGAGATTCTTTTCTCCCGCCCAACCATTATTCTGCAAAGCTCTCGAACAAGCTCCTTAACTTCTTTGGAGTCCGGAGGAGCTTTCATTACGCTGTCCGCTTTCATAAATAGGCGGTCCCAGTAGTCCAGGGCTCTTACTGAACCGTTCAGCCCTTTCTGAGAAATGTGGGACAAAAGTTCACTCGCATCAATGCTGCTTATTACAGGCGTAAATTCTTCACCTTGCTGCAAATGAGGCAAAAACATCGTAGGTGAGTAGCGCTTCCACACTTTCAATGGATGGATGTAAAAGTTTTCATCAAAATCATAAACATCCAATAGCAGTTGGGTTGTTTCGCGAATACGGGCAACAGTTTGAAAAGAATGATAATTTCGCAATATAGCAAAGTAAGCTATTGTGTCCAGTTCGAAAAGGTAAGGACAAGTAACCATAAAAAAATTTCCAACCATCAAATCCGTTGCCCAGGCGCTTAGTAAGTCAGAAAGACAATCAAATACGTAATAGGTTCCGGCACCTTCCTGGGAGATTATGGCATGAACTTGTGTGGAAAAACTTTCGAACCCACCCTTTGCATCAAGCTGGTACACTGTGACACTTGGCTGATTTTCAATGAGGGGTCTATGTTGGGCAAACCTCATATAGACGATGTTCCGTTTATCCTCCAGGGCTTTGTTTATATATGGCATAACAAAGTGACTGTAGCCTTCTATGCTATCAACCTGCCAAACTACATTGTCCCCTTTTTTCAAATTGCAAAGTATCTTATCCAAACCCTCAAGGCCTGTACTTGCCCATGCTGCCATAATCAACCTTTCTCCCTACGGTATCGCTTATAATCAATACCTAATTCTTTGACTTTATATCTTATAATCCTTGCTGTGGTTTTTAAATCTCGAGCCGTTGCTGCCAAGTTCCCATCACAGCGTTTGAGCGCATCAATAATCAAGTCTCGTTTAAACAAGCTGGTTCTTTCCTCCAATGAACCTATGCCGATTGTGCCGGATGCATCCGAGGTTTGTAATGTGGGAGGCAAATGATGACCGTGAATAACACCGTCACTGCTTAGAAGCACCGCCCTTTCGATACAGTTTTCAAGCTCACGGACATTACCGGGCCAATGGTACGACACCATCATATTAATCGCCGGCGTGCTGATACGTCTGATATCCTTGCCTATCTTCTTGGAGTATTGCTCAGCAAAAAAGTCGGCAAGCAGTAAGATGTCATCCTTGCGTGCCCGCAGAGGCGGTAGAAAGATAGGAAATACGTTTATACGATAGTAAAAGTCCTGCCGGAATGTTCCTTTGTCAACGCACTTCTCCAAATCTTGGTTCGTGGCCGTAATGATTCTTGTGTTTGTTTTCAGAGTGCGGTTGCTGCCGACACGTTCGAACTCCCTTTCTTGAACAACACGAAGAAGCTTTACTTGGGTGGCAGAAGAGAAGTCACCTATTTCATCGAGGAATATAGAGCCGTTGTTCGCCTCTTCGAGTCGACCTTTTCGGCTCTGTATCGCTCCCGTGAAAGCCCCTTTTTCGTGGCCGAACAGCTCACTTTCAAGCAGGTTTTCATTCAGGGCGGCGCAATTAACCTTTATAAAAGGCCCCTTAGCCCTCGGACTGGAGTAATGAATAGCATGCGCAACCAATTCCTTTCCGGTACCCGATTCACCACGTATAAGAACGGTTGTGTCGCTGCCGGCGACCTGATGAATTTGGCGATACACATCTCGCATAGTATTGGAATTGCCTATTATATTTTCGGGGCGAAACCTGTCCTCCAGTTCATGACGCAATCGTAAGTTTTCGTTTTCCAGTAGCTGACGCTCAATCGCGGTTTCACGCCGGGTTCTTAAATCATTGGCAATCATACTTGCAACGATACTTAGAACCTGCATCTCATCATTGAGCGGAGCGGTCTCTTCAAATGGTCTGTCAACCGAAATTGTCCCGATTACATCATTGCCAATAGAAATCGGCACACAAATAAAGCTTAAATCCTGCTTTGTAACATTCCATCTTTCGAAGCGATTTAAGAACAACGGCTCCTGAGAAATCTTTGGCACAATCATTGGTTTACCGGTTTGCATAACTTTTCCGGTTACGCCTTCTCCGATTCGATAAGTAATCCTTCGACTTTGTTCTTCTGAAAGATTATGTGCTGCTTCAATTCTGATCTCATGCCCATCCGGCGCAAGGAGCGTAATTGTGCCCCTATTGAGGCCGAGTTCTCTGTCCAGGATATTCAGGACCTCGGCAAGCGTTTGCTGCTGGGGTGTTCCAGATGCGAGTATCTGACTGACCTCATAAAGGGTCTCCAGGTGTTCTGCGCAATGGGGTGTATGCGCTGCAGATTCTTGCCAAAGTATTGCTTTCTTAGCCATTTTAAGAAAATCCTTCCAATTCTAATACGACATAATTGTAACATACTCTGCAAAAATGACGCTATATTTTTTCGATAAAAAACCGATAGTGCCGAGTAAAATTTCGTAAGTGTCTTAATCACAGATGGATATGATACATTTTCATTGTATATTTTTTATTTAGGCGGCATGCTGTATTCCTGCAAAACCTTCTGAAAAATGAGACACAAATGTTGCTCTTTTGGAATAAGCTACAAATTTGTTACACTTTTCAAGCTGCGGACAGTTACAATTTTAAACGTATCTCTTTTTGAAATAAGTACTTACAACATGGTCATCTGTTCTGGCACGGCAATTGCGATTACATTAGGGCAGTTACGAGTTCAGCTCGCTGATTACTCACGCAAATCATTTAAGCAAGGGAGCAAAGTTATGACTATGAACGGCAAAGACATGGTTGGATGGAGCAGATTGGCTGTGATGACCGCCATCCTACTTGCTGTTGGCGGCGTAGTTTCAGCCAATGAAAGCAATGATGCAGCCGTGCAGGCAACAGCAGTGGTTAACAGCGGGGATACGGCGTGGCTGCTGATATCAGCAGCCCTTGTGATGCTCATGACACCAGGGCTGGCGTTTTTCTACGGGGGGCTGGTTCGCCGCAAGAATATGCTGTCGGTACTTATGCAGTGCTTTATGGTTCTGTGTCTGATTAGTATTCAATGGATGGTATGCGGGTACAGTTTGTCATTCGGGCCGGACAAGGGTTCTATAATCGGTGGTCCGGAATGGTTGTTCCTGAAAGGCGTAGGAATGAACCCGAACCCTAACTATGCAGGGACAGTACCACACGAAGTATTTATGATGTTCCAAATGATGTTCGCCGTGATCACGCCGGCCTTAATCATAGGCGCATTTGCCGAACGTATGAAATTCTCGTCGTTCTGCATTTTCATACTGTTGTGGGCGACTATTGTATATGACCCGATAGCGCACTGGGTATGGGGCGTCGGCGGTTTTTTAAGAAACATGGGTGCATTGGATTTTGCCGGTGGATCTGTTGTTCATATAAACGCCGGGATGACGGCTTTGGCGGCGGCCTTGGTGTTAGGAAAGCGACAGGGTTATCCGTGCAGTATCTCTCCACCACACAATTTGCCGTTTGCGGTACTGGGTGCAGGCTTACTATGGTTCGGATGGTTCGGCTTCAACGCAGGCAGCGCCTTGAAGGCATCGGGCCTGGCAGGCAACGCGTTCGCGGTAACACACATAGCGGGCGCTGTTGCCGGTGTAACGTGGGCTTTGCTTGACTGGCTCAAGTACAAAAAACCGACGACATTAGGTATGATTACCGGCGCAGTGGCTGGCCTGGCGGCTATTACCCCTGCATCCGGATTTGTAACACCCGCGGCTGCAATATGCATCGGTATAGGGGCTGGCTTGATTCCGTGGCTGGCCGTTACATGTCTTAAAGCAGTGCTTGGTTATGATGATTCATTAGACGCCTTTGGAGTGCACGGAATCGGAGGCACTTGGGGTGTGCTTGCAACAGGTATATGGGCCACAAAGACGATTAACCCCGACGGAGCAAATGGTTTATTGTACGGTAATCCGGCGCAGTTGTGGATTCAGGCCAAGGCGGTTATTGTCACGATAGTGTATTCATTCGTAGTCGGAATCGTGCTACTGAAGCTGGTGGATGCGGTAATGAAGCTGCGCGTAAGTGAGCACGAGGAGCGAGTAGGTTTAGACTTGACGCAGCATCGAGAGGCGGCGTATACATTGATTGATTAAGCGAGAAAGGACAAGGCAAATGAAATATGTAATAGCCATTATTCAGCCGGACCGTCTGGACGAAGTGCTCAGAAGGTTGACAGAAAAAGAGATTCACCTTGTAACAGTATCGGATGTTGTTGGTCGAGGCCGACAGAAAGGTATAGCCGAGGTTTATCGAGGCCACAAGGAAAAGGGTAGTCTCCTGAGGAAGACAAAATTAGAGATAGCCGTCAATGAGAGTTTTGTAGAGCCGACAATACAGGCAATCATTGATGGTGCGAAGACAGGGCAAATCGGCGACGGCAAAATATTCGTCTTAGACCTGCCTGAATGCATCCGCATCAGGACGGGTGAAAAAGGCGGCGAAGCTATCGGATAGCAGGATAAACTTAGCAACCCAATTTTTAGAGAGGTGGACAGATGACTCCAAAAGAATTCTTTGAGTTTGCAAAGAAGAACAACGCCAAGATGGCGGACCTGAAATTCGTCGACCTTCTTGGCACGTGGCAGCACTGCATGTTCCCAGTGGAGTACTTGGACGAAAAGGCCTTGAAGGAAGGTCTCGGTTTCGACGGTTCCTCAATCCGCGGCTGGAAGCCGATTCACCAGTCCGACATGATGGCGGTTCCGGACCTGAGCACCGTGGTAATGGACCCGTTTTTCGAAAAACCTACGGTGAGCGTCCTTACGGACATCATCGACCCCATCACACGTGAAGAATATAATCGAGACCCGCGACATATCGCCAAAAAGGCGGTCGAATTCACGAAAAAAACTGGGATAGCGGATACTGCGTATTTCGGCCCGGAGCCGGAATTTTTCATCTTCGATGAAGTTCGTTACGAACAGAACCAGCATACCGGTATGTATGTCATCGATTCAGTGGAGGGGTCCTGGAACACTGCCCGTTTCGAAGAACCAAACCTTGGATACAAACCATCGTACAAAGGCGGTTATTTCCCTGTGAGCCCGACCGACACCCAACAGGATATTCGGTCCGAAATGGTCGAGGAAATGCAGAAGGTCGGGATTGTAGTTGAGAAACACCATCATGAAGTTGCCTCTGGGGGGCAAGCTGAAATCGACATGCTTTTTTCGCCGCTGGTCAAAATGGCCGACCAGCTTATGTGGTTAAAGTACATCATCAGGAACGTGGCCAAGCGCCACGGCAAAACGGCAACGTTTATGCCCAAGCCGATATTCCAAGACAACGGCAGTGGTATGCACACACACTTCTCACTTTGGAAGAATGGTAAAAACCTGTTCGCCGGAAAGGGCTATGCGGGATTGTCTGACTTGGCTATGCACGCAATCGCCGGGCTCATCACCCATGCGCCGGCCATTTTGGCTTTCGCCGCGCCGACGACGAACTCATACCGTCGGCTTGTGCCTGGTTTCGAGGCGCCGGTGAACCTGTGTATGTCGGCCCGCAACCGGTCGGCTGCCTGCCGCATCCCGATGTACTCGCCGAATCCGAAGGCAAAACGAGTCGAATTCCGCTGCCCAGACCCGAGCTGCAACGGCTATCTTACTTTCGCAGCGATGCTTATGGCCGCCAACGACGGCATCAAAAAGAAGCTCGACCCCGGCAAACCGATGGACGTGGACGTGTATGAGCTGCCTAAGAAAGAGCTGGCCAAGACCAAACAGGCGCCCGGCTCCCTCGAAGAGGCGATTGGCGCGCTCGAGAAGGACCATGCGTTCCTCACCGTCGGCGACGTCTTTACCGAAGACCTTATAGAGACGTGGATTCAGTGGAAACAGGAGAAGGAGATAAACGAGATAGCACTGCGGCCACATCCGCATGAGTTTCACCTGTACTACGATAGTTGATAGGGGTCAGACCAGTTTGTAAGTTGTAAGCTGTTGTTGTATTGTATGTTTAGGATCCCTGTCGGTTCGGTACTATCTGCACCGACAGGGCGATTTTACGTATAGCTTTAATGGAATAACATGGCTACAAACGCAAAATATTCTGGGCTTTATGAACCGCAGTGTGAGCGTGGTTCCTGCGGCATCGGTGCAGTTGTCAACATATCGGGCCGGCGCGACCACTCTATCATCGAGTATGGTAAGGAAATTCTACTGAACCTGCGCCATCGCGGAGCAGCGGGAGCTGACGAGGTTACAGGAGACGGGGCGGGCATTTTGTTTCAAATACCTCACGAGTTTCTACAGGATGAGTGTAAACACTTAGGTTTTTCCTTACCCAGTCCGTGCCAATATGGGGTGGGAATGGTATTCGGCCCACAGAATAAAGAACGCCGCAGGAAGTGCGACCAAATCTTGGAGGACTCGATTAAGCACTACGGTTTGGAAGTGTTGGGCTGGCGAGATGTGCCAACGTCAAATGATTGTCTGGGGCAAATAGCTTTGCGGGCAGAACCCACTATAAAACAAATCTTCGTGGACGCTTCAGGACTCGATGATGAACCGCTGGAAAGAACTCTGTATTTGGCGCGTAAGCGAGCTGAAAAACTCGTCAGAAAAAATTTTGGTCAGGAAGGCGAAGATTTCTATGTGACCTCGCTTTCCGGCAGAACGATTTGTTACAAAGGTATGTTTATGGCGTGGCAGTTGTTCGCCTATTATCCCGACCTTGCGGACGAACGGGTCGGCTCAGCTCTGGCAATAGTGCATCAGCGGTACAGCACTAATACATTCCCAAACTGGCGGCTTGCCCAGCCGCTGCGATGTATTGCTCACAATGGAGAGATAAACACACTGAGCGGAAATCGCAATTGGATGCAGGCCCGCCAGATGAAGATGTCCAGCGAAGCATTTGGTAACAACATTAACGACCTGCTGCCGATTCTGACCCCTGAGGGGAGTGACTCTGCGTGTTTTGACAACATGCTTGAGCTGCTTGTTCGTGCGGGTCGAAGCTTACCCCATTCAATGATGATGATGATACCCGAAGCGTTCGGTTCAAAATACCATATCAGTACAGATAAACGTGCATTTTACGAATATCACGCGGCCATAATGGAACCCTGGGATGGACCTGCTGCGATTGTTTTTACCGATGGGCGAATTGTCGGCGGAACACTTGACCGCAATGGTCTCAGGCCCTGCCGGTATCTTGTAACAAGCGATGATTTGGTCATCATGGGTAGTGAAACCGGTGTCGTTCAATTTCCACCTGAGAAAATCCGGCAAAAGGGACGTCTGCGGCCCGGTCATATGTTTCTTGTTGACACGGTTGAAGGACGAATAATCTCCGACAATGAGATAAAAAGCAAGATTGCCCGCCAAAAGCCTTATCGGAGATGGCTGGATGAAAACAGGATTGAGCTTCGCGGTCTATTTGATGCGCCAAAACTGGTGCAAACCGACCCTGAAACATTAATTCAGAAACTGCGATTGTTCGGCTACACGCGTGAAGAGCTGAAGATGATTTTGCTACCGATGGCCTTAAACGGCCAGGAGCCTGTAGGTTCCATGGGAAACGACACGCCGTTAGCGGTGCTTTCCGACAGGCCGAAGCTTTTATTTAACTATTTCAAACAGCTTTTTGCCCAGGTGACAAACCCGGCTATAGACCCTCTGCGCGAGGGATTAGTTATGAGTTTGATGAACTTTGTGGGCAAAAGGTTAAACATTCTGGAGGAAACGCCTGAGCATTGCCGTCAGCTTAAATTGCCTCACCCGATTTTGGCTAATGAGGATATTCAGCGGCTGCGAACGGTAAAAAGACAAGACCTTAAAACTGTCAGCATCTCGGCTGTTTTTGATGTCAGCGCCGCTAACATTTCGCAAGGTCTGAAACAGGCGTTGAACGGATTGGTCGATTCTGCCGAGCAAGCTATCAAGAAAGGGGCTTCACTGTTAATAATCAGTGACCGAGAGGTTTCACAGACAAAAGCTCCGATTCCATCGCTCTTAGCGACGGCAGCGGTTCATCATGGTCTGCTTAATCGAGGCCTGCGGGGTGAGGTAGGTTTGATTGTTGAAAGTGGTGAGCCGCGTGAGGTTATGCATTTTTGCCTTTTATGCGGTTTCGGTGCCAATGCGATAAACCCCTATCTGGCATTTGAGACACTTAATTATCTGCACCGGGAAGCCGAGCTTCCTGATGATATGGAACCTTCCCAGATAGCAGACAATTATATTGCCGCAATTAAGAAGGGCATTTTAAAAACGATAAGCAAGATGGGGATATCAACGCTGAGGAGTTACACAGGAGCTCAACTGTTTGAAGCTATTGGATTGAATCGCTCTTTCGTAGATGAGTACTTTACCGGAACAAGCTCACGAATTGGCGGAATCGGGCTGGCGGAAGTTGCTCAGGAGGCGGCTACACGCCATAAGGAGGCTTTTCAGCAGTGCCCCTGCGGGGCGCTCGAGTTAGACTTTGGCGGTGAATACCATTTCAGACATAACGGCGAACGGCATCTTTGGAATCCCACAACCGTTGCGCGTCTGCAACATGCCGTCAAATTTGCGGACCGGCAGGCGTATGAAGATTATGCAAACGCAGTAAACCAGCAAACCAAAAATTTGTATACTTTGCGGGGACTCTTTGAATTAGTTAACGGTGAAACGATACCACTTGACGAGGTCGAACCTGCCGGTGAAATCGTCAAAA
The DNA here is from genome assembly GCA_963827315.1 of uncultured Planctomycetota bacterium. Classification (GTDB taxonomy): domain Bacteria; phylum Planctomycetota; class Phycisphaerae; order Sedimentisphaerales; family Anaerobacaceae; genus CAVXEF01. Next base: position 383,952 of record CAWHAL010000004.1, read on the forward strand.
GATTCTGCACAGGTGCAATGAGCCATGGTTCAATCAGTAAAGAGGCACATGAATGTCTGGCTGTTGCAATGAACCGGATAGGTGCGATGAGCAATACCGGCGAAGGCGGCGAAGACCCTTGTCGGTATGAGCCTGAACTCTACAGCGATTCAAAAAACTGTGCTATTAAGCAGGTTGCCAGCGGACGGTTTGGCGTCACACTGAATTACCTTGCACATGCAAAAGAGCTTCAGATAAAAATCGCTCAGGGTGCCAAACCCGGTGAAGGCGGACAGTTGCCGGGGCATAAGGTTACAGAAGAAATCGCCAGGCTCCGACATTCGACTGCGGGAGTGACACTAATATCACCTCCGCCACATCATGATATATATTCGATTGAGGACCTGGCACAGCTTATATATGACCTCAAATGCAGTAACCCCGAGGCAAAAGTTTCAGTTAAGCTCGTTGCCGAAGTTGGGGTTGGCGCGATTGCAGCCGGTGTTGCCAAAGGGAACGCAGATGAAGTGCTTATCAGCGGACACGATGGTGGAACCGGTGCCAGTCCTTTATCCTCAATAAAACACACCGGCTGTCCCTGGGAACTTGGTCTGGCTGAGACTCAACAGGTTTTGGTGATGAACAACCTGAGGGGCCGTATCAGGGTTCAGGTAGACGGCCAAATCAAGACCGGCAGAGATGTCGTGGTTGCAGCATTGCTGGGAGCTGAGAGGTTTGGATTTGGCACGGCTGCACTGGTGGCGCTTGGCTGCACACTACTTCGCAAGTGCCACGAAGGAGCCTGTCCTTTTGGAATCGGCACCCAGGACCCCGAATTGCGAAAACGCTTTGCAGGAAAACCAGAGTACGTTGAGCGATTCATGTATTTTGTGGCTGAGGATGTACGACAGATTATGTCACAGCTGGGTTTTAGGAAATTTGAAGATATGGTTGGCAGAGTAGACAGACTGAAGACCAGCACCGCAATTAATCACTGGAAGGCAAAAGGCCTGGACTTTTCCGCGATTTTCCACCAGCCTGATGTCTCGGATGGGGAAGTGATAAGAGCAGTAAATTCACAGGCAAACAAACTCAATGACCATCTTGATTGGCAGCTCATTGAGAAAGCCAAACCAGCGATTGAACAGGCCAAACATACTGTTATAGAGATGCCGATTCGCAACACGGACCGAACAGTTGGGACGATTTTGAGTAATAAAATAGTAAATAAACACGGCGAAAAAGGTCTGCCAGATAACACGCTGGAAATTATCCTGCACGGTTCTGCGGGCCAAAGCTTCGGTGCCTTTCTTGCGCCTGGTGTGACTTTGAAACTGGTCGGTGAGAGCAACGACTATCTGGGCAAGGGCCTTTCTGGCGGACGAATCGTTGTCAGGACACCGGAAGGTTCGCCATTTATGAGTCACGAGAATATTATTGTGGGCAATACTGTGCTTTATGGAGCCACATCCGGCGAGGTTTTTATCAACGGGATTGCTGGCGAAAGATTCTGTGTGCGAAACAGCGGAGTAACTGCAGTTGTCGAAGGCGTTGGCGACCACTGCTGTGAGTATATGACAGGTGGATTGGTTGTGGTCCTGGGCAAGACCGGATGTAACTTTGCGGCGGGCATGAGCGGCGGCCTTGCCTATGTGCTCGACGAGGCACAACTATTTGATACGATGTGCAACCTTGATATGGTCGAGTTAGAAAACGTTTGGAAAGAAGAGGACAAAAACCTGCTGTATGAGCTTATTCAACAGCATCTCAGATGGACCAGTAGTGCACGTGCGAAAAGTATTTTGGAGTCATGGCTGGATGTAGTTGGCAAATTCGTAAAGGTTGTCCCTATAGATTACCGCAAGGCATTAGAGAAGATGCGAACTGCCCAGCAGCGAGACACTGAGACAATACCGGCAACAGAAGAGGTGTTCTCATGGGTGAAGTGAAAGGTTTTCTAAAATACGCTCGTCAGGAAGTTGGGTATCGGCCGGTCGAGGAGAGAGTGCATGATTTTGCCGAGTTCGACCTGCCGCTTACGCCGGAGCAAATCCACCAGCAGACGGCACGATGTATGGACTGTGGCATACCGTTTTGTCACGGTGTCGGTTGTCCGCTGCAAAACTATATACCGGAACTAAACGAGCTGGTATACAAGGGCAAATGGCAGCAGGCCTGTGAATTACTTCATTTGAACAACAACTTTCCAGAAATTACTGGCCGAGTATGCCCCGCACCCTGTGAAACCGCGTGTACGCTTTCTATTAATGACGAACCTGTTGTTATCAGGCACATTGAGTTCCAGATTGTCGAACGTGGATTTAAGGAAGGATGGATAAAGCCGCTGCCAGCCAAACAGAAGACAGATAAAAAAATTGCGGTGGTTGGTTCCGGCCCTGCCGGCCTGGCGGCTGCGCAGCAACTGGCACGAGCAGGCCATCAGGTAACGGTCTTTGAAAAAGATGAGCAGATAGGAGGCCTGCTGAGATATGGCATCCCAGAGTTTAAGCTTGAAAAACATATAATCGACCGTCGCCTTGAGCAATTAAAAGGCGAAGGTGTGGAGTTTCAAACAGGTGTCAAAGTCGGGGAAGATATATCGGTTCGTTATTTAGAAAAGATGTTCGATTGTATCTGCCTGGCAATGGGTGCTGGCGTGCCCCGAGACCTCGATATACCCGGTCGGGGATATGAGAACATTCTGTTTGCTATGGATTATTTGACGACTCAAAACAAAATCTGCCGCGGCGAACCTGTAGACGAATCCACGGTCGTTACAGCAAAGAACAAAGTTGTGGTTGTAATAGGCGGCGGTGATACGGGAAGCGATTGTGTGGGAACAGCACGAAGACAGGGGGCCAAAGAGATTTACCAGCTGGAGATTTTGCCGGAGCCGCCACCGGCAAGGCCGCCGGATACACCCTGGCCTATGTGGCCGCGAATTATGAGAACATATTCTTCCCATGAAGAGGGCTGCCGGCGCCGATGGAGCGTGATGACCAGGAGTTTCTCAGGTGTGGAAACCCGCGTAACCCAGCTACATTGTTGCCAGGTTAAGTGGATAAAGGAAAACGGGACGTGGAAACTGAAAGAGTCAGCAGGCACCGATTTCACTCTCGAGGCCGACATAGCACTTCTTGCGATGGGCTTTCTTCACGTAACACATGAGGGACTTATAAAAAAGTTAGGTTTGAAACTTGATAAATCAGGCAATATAGCAGTAAATAATTACCAGACAAGCGAATCAAACGTATTTGCTGCCGGCGACACAATTAACGGGGCTTCACTGGTTGTTCGGGCCATTGACAGCGGACGCAAAGCATCTGCAGCTATTGATGCCTGGCTAAAGAGACAGACTTAAGGCAGATAGTTATGCGAATAGCACTGGCACAATTTAACGCTTCGGTAGGTGATATTAAGGGTAATGTTCGCAAGATGCAGAGTCTGTGTATCAAGGCTTTTGAGCTCGGTGCAGATATTGTTGTATTTCCTGAGATGTCTGTGTGCGGGTATCCCCCTGAAGATTTGCTGCTTAAGGAGCAGTTTCTAAAGGATAATCGATTAGCTGTTGAGCATCTGGTAAAGAATTGTCCCGACATTACCATCATCGCTGGTTATGCAGAGAGCAACGAAAAGGGTTATTACAATTCACTTGCAGTACTGCAAAAGGGTCGTATCAAGAAAATCTACCGTAAAAGTGTTCTGCCTAATTACGGTATTTTTGACGAAAGACGCTATTTTAGACCCGGAAATGAAGCAGTGTATATGAACATAGGCGGTCTGGTTGTGGCATTTACAATCTGCGAGGATATATGGCGGCTTAAATGGATGGATAACTTGTTTGAAAAGACACCACCTATGGACATTATCATAAATATCTCAGCATCTCCTTTTCACATAGGCAAAATCAAACAAAGACAGGAAGTTCTTAGCCAATGTGCAAAACATTTTAATTGTGCTGTTGCGTATTGCAATCTTGTTGGTGGTCAGGATGAGCTGGTATTTGATGGCCGGAGTATGTTTGTTGATTCTTCAGGACGAATTGTTTGTCAGGCAAAAGCGTTCGAAGAAGATATGTTGATGGAAGATTTTTCAGCAGTCAACAGCAACAGGGCGATTCGCGTAAAAAGTCTAAAAAACTATAAGGTTTGTGCTGCCTGTACACCGGTAGATTCAACTGCTGAAGTCTATAGCGCTCTGATTCTTGGAACCAAAGATTATGTACGGAAGAACAATTTTTCCAAAGTTATAATCGGCCTGAGCGGTGGCATAGACTCGTCTCTGACTGCTGCAATTGCTGTTGATGCTTTGGGGGCAAAAAATGTTGTTGGAATAACCATGCCATCAAAGTTCAATAGCCCTGAGACAATAAGGGATGCCCAAATCGCGGCTGATAATCTGGATATTGAGTTTCATATTGTGCCAATCGAGGCGGTGCTTGATAAGTTCAATAGTGTGATTGGTAAATTTGATAAGTGGACGACTGATGGAGTAGCTTACGAAAACCTTCAGGCAAGAATTCGGGGATGCATATTAATGGCACTAAGCAATCAGTACTCTTACTTAGTCCTTACCACCAGCAACAAGAGTGAGGCTGCTGTGGGTTACTCAACTCTTTATGGTGACACCGCAGGAGGTTTCGCGGTCTTGAAGGATGTGCCTAAAACAATGGCTTATCAATTAGCCAAATACGTAAACAACATCCATCATCGCAGGATTATCCCTCTTAGCGTAATAAAACGGGCACCCAGTGCTGAACTCAAAGAAAATCAAAAAGATACTGACTTGCTGCCACAGTATGACCTGCTTGACAGGATACTTAAAGGTTATGTCGAAGAGGACAAATCAGTTTCCCAGTTGATTGAAGAAGGTTTGCCCAAAGAGGTTGTTAGTCGGGTTATTAGTATGGTTGATCGTAGCGAATACAAGAGGAGACAATCTCCACCCGGGATTAAGATCACTCCCAGAGCGTTTGGCAAAGACAGGAGAATGCCTATAACAAACCTTTACAGCTGCGAAGGGTTTAATAACGAATAAGGGATATTAAAAATCAAATATCAAAATGTAAAATTAAGGAAGTCATCACCGCAAAGCGGTGATTCCACAATTTTGATTTTTAATTTTTGCATTGTTAAGGGTAGACGATGCCGAAACGTAAGGATATCCAAAAGATATTGATCATAGGCTCAGGGCCTATAGTAATAGGCCAAGGCTGTGAATTTGACTATTCGGGCACACAGGCCTGCAAGGTATTAAAGCAGGAGGGGTTTAAAGTTATTCTTGTTAACAGCAATCCTGCCACAATAATGACCGATCCTGAGATGGCCCACAGAACGTACATTGAACCTATTACACCGGAGATAATAGAAGAAATAATTCGCAGGGAAAAGCCGGACAGTCTCCTGCCAACATTGGGTGGGCAAACAGGCCTTAACGTTGCAGTAGCACTGGCGGAAATGGGGATACTAAAAAAACATAATGTTAGATTGCTCGGAGCCAATTTAAAGTCTATCAAAAGGGCTGAAGAACGAGATAAGTTTAAAAAGATTATTGAAGATATCGGATTGGAGGTCCCCAAGAGCGGATATGCTCATTGTTGGGAAGAAGCCAAAGAAATAATCAAATATGTCGGTTTTCCAGCTATCATAAGACCCTCATATACGTTAGGTGGTACCGGTGGAAATATAGCCTGCAATACCGAGGAATATGAGGAGTATATCCATTGGGGATTGAATCTAAGTCCCAAAAGCCAGGTGCTTGTGGAAGAATCCGTAATCGGGTGGAAGGAATACGAACTTGAGGTTATGAGAGACAGAAAAGACAATGTCGTTGTTGTCTGCTCGATCGAAAATCTTGACCCCATGGGTATCCATACGGGTGACAGTATCACAGTTGCTCCTGTGCAGACACTCACTGATAAAGAATACCAGATTATGCGAGATGCATCGCTGAAGATAATAAGAGCTATCGGTGTCGAAACTGGTGGTTCAAACATACAGTTTGCAGTCAACCCTGAAAATGGCAGGCTGTTTGTAATTGAGATGAATCCGAGAGTTTCAAGAAGCTCCGCCCTTGCTTCCAAAGCCACAGGTTTTCCCATTGCCAAAATAGCATCGTTATTGGCTGTTGGTTATACTTTAGATGAAATCCCTAACGATATCACCAAAAAAACACCAGCTTGTTTTGAGCCCACCATTGACTACTGTGTTGTTAAGTGGCCACGTTTTACTTTTGAAAAATTTCCTAACACCAATCCCGAACTTACGGTGCAGATGAAGTCTGTTGGTGAAGCAATGGCAATAGGAAGGACATTTAAGGAAGCATTGCAAAAAGCCATAAGGTCATTAGAGATTGACCGCTATTCACTTGATAAAAAACATATCAATAATGAGCTTACGTCAGCACAGTTAAAAAAGAAGCTGCAAACCAACTGCTGGGACAAAATCTGGTATGTGGCGGAGGCTTTTAGAAGAAAACTTTCAACCGATGAAATATTTGTCCTTACAAAAATTGACCCGTGGTTCCTCAATAATATAAAGGACATCATTCGGCTTGAAGAGAAAATAAAATCCATAGGCAGCCTAACGGACATAGATGCCGGTTTGATGAGAACTATCAAAGAATACGGCTTCAGCGATAAGTATCTGGCGTCTATTCTGAAGGTCGATGAACCTCGGTTCAGAAAATACCGTCAGAGGCTGGATGTAAATCCGGTTTACAAAACCGTCGATACCTGCGGAGCCGAATTCGAGGCCCATACTCCCTATCTTTACTCAACATTTGAGAACGAATGCGAGGCCAGCCCAAGCAGCAGGAAGAAAGTCGTTATCCTTGGTGGAGGTCCCAATCGGATAGGCCAGGGTATCGAATTTGATTACTGCTGTGTACACGCCGCCTTTGCGCTGAAGGAGATAGGTATTGAATCAATAATGGTAAACTGCAATCCGGAAACAGTGAGCACCGACTACGACACCTCCGACAGGCTGTATTTTGAACCGTTGACATTTGAAGATGTTATGTCAATCGTCGAAAAGGAAAAACCTGACGGCATAATCGTTCAGTTTGGCGGGCAAACCCCGCTCAAATTGGCTGTACCCTTAGAGGAAGCCGGTGTTAAAATAATCGGCACATCACCTGACAGCATTGCCTGTGCTGAAGACCGTAAGCGATTCAATAAGTTGGTCGAAAAATTAGGGCTTCTTCAGCCCGATAGCGGAACTGCGACAACTTATGACCAGGCTCTAAAGATTGCCCAAAGACTTGGATTTCCTTTACTAATCAGGCCGTCTTTTGTGCTTGGAGGCCGGGCGATGCAGATTGTCCATGACGAAAAATCATTCAAAGCCAGTGTAGAAAAAGCATTTGAGGCCTCAGGTGAACATCCGGTCTTAATAGATAAATTCCTTGATGATGCGACCGAAATGGACGTTGATGCCATTAGTGACGGCAAGCGGGTGGTTATCGGCGGGATTATGGAGCACGTCGAGGAGGCGGGAGTGCACTCAGGTGATAGTGCCTGTTCGCTTCCGCCCATTTCGATAAGCAAAAAAAACCTCGAAGAAATCAGAAGACAAACCAAGCTTTTAGCGCTTGAATTAAAAGTAAAAGGCCTTATGAACGTTCAGTTCGCTGTAAAAGATGACGAAATTTATATACTCGAGGTCAACCCTCGTGCCTCACGGACCATCCCATTCGTAAGCAAAGCAATTGGGGTGCCTCTGGCGAAACTCGCAACAAAAGTGATGACAGGAATGACCCTCGATGAGCTGAATTTCACAAAAGAAGTAAAGCCTGAGCATTTTTCGGTAAAGGAGGCTGTGTTTCCATTTCTAAAGTTTCCTGGCATAGACACGTTGCTTGGACCAGAGATGCTCTCCACCGGTGAAGTTATGGGTATATCTGATGATTTTGGAATCGCTTTCGCGAAGTCACAGATAGCAGCTGGCAACAGTCTGCCAATGAGTGGCAATATACTTTTTAGTGTCAAGGACAGTGATAAAGAAAAAGCAGTCAGGCTTGCAGGCCAATTGCAGCAGATGGGCTTTAAGATTGTCGCAACAAAAGGCACGTGTATCAAATTTATAAACAATAATATACCATCTGAGTTTGTGCTGAAGATGACCGAAGGCAGGCCAAATATAGTAGATTGGATAATAAACGGCAAAATCAATCTTATCATAAATACCACTATAGGTGCTCAGTCAATCAGAGATTCTTTTCCAATAAGAAGAACCGCCCTTGATAAACAAATCCCTTATGTAACAACAATAAGGGGCGCTGCGGCAGTAGTAAAAGCCATCACAGCAATGAAAGAACGAAAAATCGGAGTAAAACCTATTCAGCGTTATTACAATTAGGATCAGGCTTAAGATTGAAAGCTATTCTATTACTTGAAGACGGTACGGTTTTTGAAGGCAATTCTTTTGGAGCCAAGGGTCAAAAGTGCGGGGAAGTTGTCTTTAATACCAGCATGACCGGCTATCAGGAAATCCTCACCGACCCATCTTACAATGAGCAGATAATAACAATGACATATCCTCTGATTGGCAACTACGGCACGAACAACAGAGATTTGGAATCAAGGAGGGTTTTTGCGAGCGGTTTTATCGTTAAAGAAAACTGCCAATACCCAAGCAACTGGCGAAGCAGAACATCGCTTAGCGAATATCTAAAGAAAAACAATGTTGTCGGCCTTGAAGGGATAGACACAAGAAAACTGGTTAAGCATATCCGTACTAAAGGGGCGATGAAAGGAATTATCTCGTCAACAGATTTGAATACAAATAAGCTCAGGGAAAAACTTCAAGGCTACCCGGGTCTTGTTGGTAGGGACATAGTTAAAAATATAACTACCAGAAAAACCTATAGCTGGAACGATGGCATTGTCGATGTACCGACCCTCTCAGAGCATAGAAGTGAAAAAAAATATAAGGTCGTAGCCTTCGATTTTGGTATAAAACATAATATTCTCAGACTACTTTGTTCGCACGGTTGTGACATAAAAGTCGTTCCCGCTGACACATCGGCCAAACAAGTCCTCAGCAAGAAACCGGATGGCGTTTTTCTGAGCAATGGCCCCGGCGACCCCGCACCTGTAAGCTATGCTATTGAAACTGTGAGAAAGCTTCTTGGCAAAGTCCCGATTTTTGGGATTTGTCTTGGCCATCAAATACTTGCCCTTGCCCTCGGCGGGCAAACTTACAAACTCAAATTCGGCCACAGAGGTGCGAATCATCCGGTCAAAAACCTGCTAACGGGTGCGGTCGAAATTACCTGCCAGAATCACGGTTTTTGTGTTGACATCGATTCTTTGAAGAATAAAGGCGTCGAGCTTACACATATAAATCTTAATGACAACACCCTGGAAGGTATCAGGTCTGAGAAGCTATCCGCTTTTTCAGTTCAGTTTCACCCTGAAGCCTCGCCGGGACCTCATGATTCCAGATATCTTTTTGAGTGGTTTACTGAATTAATGAACCGAACCATAACTAATAATGTACGTCGTCTAAAAAGTGGGTCACAGAGGGGGCCGGTCGTCACGCGATAACCTCTTGTTATTAACTTCTCAGTGACCTGCTATATACTTGTAATCCTTATTCTGACCGAAAAAACAGCTTGTGACTTCCTGCATTACGGTATATTATGGTGAGTAGCAAGGTCTCCGGAGCCAAAGGTTGTGCGTTCGAATCGCACTGGGGATAATTCGGGATAGGCTCTGTAAAGGATTACAAATATGCCTGTTGTAGTAGGGATTGACGAAGCAGGTTTTGGCCCGATTCTTGGGCCTTTGGTCGTTTCCGCGAGCGTTTTTTCCCTCCCGCAGCAATTTTTGAACGAGGACCTCTGGCAGGTTCTGCGAAAAAGTGTCGGCAAGAAGCCGAGACACTTGGCCGGCCGAGTCCTCATCGCCGACAGCAAGAAGGCCTACAACAAATCACTCGGCATCAAACATCTGCAGCGCACGGTGCTGGCCTGTCTGAAATGTCTCGGCAAAGAGCCTGCAACATTGACGGACTTGCTGTCGCTGGTGTCTGCGGATTGTCTGGAGCAGTTAAACGATTATCCCTGGTATAAGGACGTCAGCAGACACCGGATTTTGTCCGACAGTACCGACGTAGCGATTGCCGCCTCAGTCCTGCAGGATGATTTGGCCGCAAATAAACTTAAACTGCTTGAGCTAAAGAGTTACTATCTTGAGGTGGCGCACTACAACAAAATGGTTTCAGCCGTCAAGAATAAAGCTAATGTTCTTTTTACGGCAGTTTGTTCCCTGATAAAAAATGCCTTTGATAAATTTTCAGCCGAAGACCTGAACGTTATAATCGACCGGCAGGGCGGCAGAATGCGATACCGCAGACCGCTGCTGCGAATGTTTCCAGATATGCACTTGAAAATCCTGAAGGAAACCCCCACAGTCAGCAGTTACGAATTGCAACGCGATGGCAAAAAGATGCGTCTGCACTTTGCCGTTGATGCCGATGACCGTTTCCTCCCCGTATCGCTGGCCTCAATGTTGAGTAAATATCTGCGGCAGCTTTTGATTGAAAACATCAACCGCTACTTTATCGGCTTCCATGCTGAGTTAAAACCCACAGCCGGCTACTGGAAGGACGGCCTGCGGTTTATCGAAGATTTGAAACGGAATGTTCCGCACGTCGCCTTCGACAGCAATCAGCTAATCCGCTGCCGATGACCGGACCGACGTATTCTGATTAGTGAAGTTAAAGTTGCTTAAGTTTTTCCAGAACAGCGGAGGAAACCTTTAACACAGTGCCGTGATGGTGCCCTTGAGGGAACAACACAAGGCTTGTGATATCCATCCAGGTGTCGAAGTCCTGTGTTTTGGCTGCACCGTATTGCCCTTTATCAGTCATTTCAAAATAGACAATCCATTCGTTGCCGAGTTTCAAAATGGTGGGGGCCTCACAGAATCCGCTGGTGAATGGAGCCGAGGATAGTCCCCAGGGGCCCAGCGGCCCGTCCGAAAAAGCCACACGCAGCGTCTTCATCATCTTTCGGTTGTCCTTATGCACCAGCGCATAGCGTGTGCCGTCCTTGAGGATTGCTCCATCCTTGACGCTGTAGCCGGGCTCGAACAATGGCTTGGCCGGCGCGAAGGCTTCGAAGTCGACTGTGGCGGTGTACCACAGCCGGGGGTTGTCGTTTACATCTTCCTGGAACGCCTGGTAAAAATTCTTGGGCAGTGTCGAAGCCCATATAATGATAAGTTGCTGTCCCGCGTCATCGTAAAATAGTTCTGGAGCCACCACATCCAGCGCCTTTTGCTCTGCCATAACCTCCACAAACTTTTGTTCAGACCAGTGGATAAGGTCCTTTGAATGGGCGTAGCCAAAACCCTGTTCGTTTTTCAAGCCGGTCGTCCAGACTAAGTGGAACGTGCCGTCGGGCCCTTGCAGCAGGCTCGGGTCTCGCATTAGTTTGCCTGTGCCGACCTGCGGTTTCAAAAACGGACTGCCAAGGTCGGTCCAGCGGATAGCGTCATAACTATAGGCCAAGTGCAGCCCGTCTTCGCCGTTGCCGCGAAAGGATGTGAACAGATATACCGAATCGTCACACGCATCACTCGTTGTGTTTTTCTTGATGGACGTGACGTCGGTGGCTGATGCAGGAACCACTTTCAAGGCGGAGCGAACTTCGCCTGTCTTGGGATTCCATCCATCTCTGCCGCCCAGTACACTTTCCAACGTAACGACCTTGGCTTCGGCTTCGGTCAGCTGACGGGCCCAGGGCACGCGGGCCTGCGCATTGGCCCCGGGGCCGGTGCTGTTGAACTCGGCATAGCGGGCCGTCTTTTCGCGATTGGGTTTGTCCCAGTTGTGCCAACCTTCGGGACGAACCACGCTCGACATCTCGGTGTTCAGGAAAATCACGTTGGCGTAATCCCGCCACGGTCGGCCTAAATAGGTTTTCACTTCCGGCGATGCGCCCATGATTTTGCAATTCGAGAAGACATACCCATAACTCTGGTGCTCGGGTGTAGCAGCGGCGGTGATGTAGCCGTCTTTGAGGCAGTGAATATGGCACCGCTCAAAAAAGGCTGTCGCTCCGCCGAAGATGAAATCAACGTGCCCGGCGATATAGCAGTTTTCGTAGTAGTGTCGGCCGGTCTGGGCGAGGAGCGTATCCTGCCAGCCCAAGAATCGGCAGTTGCGAAACACAATTCGGTCGCCAATGACCGTGATGGCCAAAGCCTGGCCTACCGGCCCAGCTGAATTTTCAAAAGTGATATTCTCAGCGGAGAAATCATCGGCCTCTATTGTGGTTGAAGGCGTACGGAACGTGCCGATTTCTTTGCCGTCAGCGCCTCGCATGCGGGCGTTCAAATCAAAAGTCAGTACAGTCGTTTCCGCATCGGCGCCTGCAAAATGGACAAAACGCTTGTCTGGTGGAACTACAATGCGTTCCTTGTAAACTCCCGGCTTAATGGAAATCACAACCGGGTTCACATTGCCCGCCGGAACCGCGTCCACAGCAGCCTGGACGGTCGTAAAATCGCCTGTGCCGTCCGGGTTGACGGTTATCATAGTCGGCTTGGCGGCAGTGCAGCTGCTTTTCTCGATTTGGCTGCCGGTCCCGGATTGCTTCCAGCCCCCGAGTGTCTGCGTCAGCCAGTTTATCATTTTTTCTTTATAGCTCACGTCGAACTTGTCCCAATCGGTGATTCGATGCGGAGCACCTTCGACGGTAACGAGGTCGCACTGGACACCGAGTGCCTTAAGCCTCGTCTGGAAATTCAAAGACTGCTGATAGGAGACGCTCTTGTCAGCCGTGCCGTGTACCAGCAGGAACGGCGGCAGACCGGCTTTGAGGTGATTAATCGGCGAAGCGTCCCACAGGATTTGTAGCATTTCGTCGTCGAGGGTCTGGCGACCGAACAGGTCCTTCATGTAGGTGCTGAGGCCGCCTCGCCGCAAGGCATCCGACACAAGATCGGTCGGTGGTGCAAAGCCGACTACGGCATGGACACGTGCGTCTTCCTCCGCAAGAACAACCGCCATGCACGCAATCTGCCCGCCGGCGGAGTACCCAATCAGTGCGACGCGGTTGGGGTCGCCTTTGAACTCTGTCGCATGCGCCTTAACCCAGCGAATGGCCGTCTGCACGTCTTCCAGACAGGCAGGCCACCGATACTTTGGTGTGAGGCGATAGTTAATGGAAAACCAGGTGAACTTCGCCTGGTTCAGCGGCTCGAAAAGAAGTGTGATATCCTGCTGTTTGTCGCCGCCGCTCCAGCCTCCTCCGTGCACTATGATGGCCATCGGAAAAGGTCCGGCCCCTTCGGGCGCGGACGCATCGAGCAGCAGGCTCTCGTCGCCGGCCTTTGCATATTCGATATCGCTTTGGATACCATCCACCGGCACAGCCGGCAGGAAAACCAACAATGTGATTGACGCCAACAGACCGATAATGCGTAACTTAAGACCGTTCGTTGTCTTCATCTGATTTCCTTATATGTTAAGAGTCTGCACCTTTCAAGTTAGATGTCGAATCTTTTATACGGATAGGGAAATAATGGGCTGGATGCCGGTCTGTGACGGCCGGCTGTTCTTCTCATTGCCAGCACTCACCCGCGGGATTTCGATTGCAGATGAGCCAGTCCGTTGCAAATTGCGCCAAGTCATTAAAGTCCGCCGGGCCGCCTGCCCATGCATCAGCAAATATTGCATAGTCTGGGAAATTCACTTGGCAGTCGCCGTCGAAGTCGGATACAAGGGCGCTCGTACAGTTGTATCTTAGAGTTGTTGCCGATGCCTGGTTGGAATCCGCGGTCTCATTATTATTGACACTCTTGTCGCGTGCCCTGACCTTGTAGGTGTAGGTCGTGTTGTTGACCAGGTTAGTGTCAGTATATGTATTGCTGTCCTGCCAGCCCGAGTTGTGATTCTGGTCCGTAATGTTCGTGAAGTAGTATTCGACGCCGGAAGTATCCGTCGCTGTTGCTGCTGTCATTGTGATAGAATTGGCATCGGTCGCATTGGGTTCTGCTGCCCATGTCATTGGGTCTGGACTCGGCGGCGTGGCGTCTAATGCAGTGGAAGTAGTAAAGCTCCACACTGTTCCTGTCGTCGTCCCTGTCGAGTTCTTCTCATCGACCTCCCAGTAATAAGCCGTACCCGGTGACAGTGTCTCAGTCACAAACGATGTGCCTGTTTGCTCTGTACCAGATGTCGGCGGATTGGCTGTTCCGAAATATACAACGTGCGATGTGGCTTCCGCGCCTGCCGCCCATGTCAGCGTCATATGAGCTATAGTAATATCCGTTGTCCCGTCTGCCGGCTGAGGCTGCCATGAAGCGGTGGGAAACTCGCCGAGTGCCTTGGGATTCCACGGGCTTGCGGAGAAAACGTTATTTACGTCTCTCCAATACACTGCGTTGGCATCATCGAGCTGCTTTGAGCCGGGATTAAGCCTCTGGCTCACGTCAATCAGAGTGCCGTTTGGCTCAACCGACTTGTACTCCCACCATCTTCGGTTATTTAAATCATCAGGTGTTGACGGTCTCCATCCCGCCGGTATGATAAGTGTGCTCGGCATAATACAGTTTATATACGCAGCTTGAGCATAGGGAGCTGAAGGGACGCCGGAAGAAGTGGTCATTCGCCCAAGATCACAGTTCGTAAGTCCTGTCGGGCATGTAAGATTGCAGTCAACAGAGAATAAGCCGTTGTTGCCGTTTGCTGTTCTTGACTGTGTTACGTGTGATTTGGTGCTCACTGAGTGCATCTGGCAGGTATCGAAATATACCGTCCCGTATCCCCAGATATAATCCGTATTTCCTTCAATATAACAATCTTTCAGGTACATCTGCCCGTTAAGGCACAGCGTATCCTGGTAGCTCATATATTTGCAGTTTTTGACAATACACTGCAGCCCTGAATGTTTTATCGTCTCCGCCTGAGTTCCACCGTCCGGCGTCAGGTTATGGAACGTCATATTGTACATTCTGAACCCATCGGCGTAACACCTGAGCATCATTCGTAAGTCGCTGCCGGTGTTGAAATACTCACAGTTGTACACTGCCATAATCGTTGTGTCTCGGTCCTCGCCAAGCCAGGTTACGTTGGTTTTGGTGCTGGGTATATGGCCCTGCTCTCTGTAGGCGCCTTTCTTCACCTTTATAAGCGTCCGACAGGGGTCGTTGTCAACCACAGCATCGACGGCGCCCTGCAACGTGCAGAAGTCTCCGCTTCCATCGAGCGATACTATGTACTCGTGGTCTGCTGCCGGCGCAGCCGCCTTGGTCGTAAACCGCCACGTTGTGTTGTCGGTTATCGCTGGCGAAGTATTACCGCCGGCGTCCGTACAAAAGCCGGCCGTCATCTTAACGTAGTATGGTGTGTTATAGTCCAGGCGCGTCGATGGGTATATTTCTACTGTTTTGCCGCTTACGGCGAAAGGCTCGTAGTTCAGCGTCTTTCCATTCAGGGTAATCTGATATGGCCATCCTGTCGACTGTGGCGGGGGGCTGAGAAGCACCTGCAGGTTAAGCTGATAGACCACATTATCATCCGACACCCTGCATATCTGCAGGTTGCCGCTGGTCGCCACTGTTGGCACCGTGTCGAATGTTATCCACAGTTTTGTGTCTGCGCATACCTCAACCGCACCGTTGCTTGGAGAAAGATTGGTTATCACCATATCGCCGGCTTTGGCACTTGAACCCCCTGTGAATCCGAATGCGACAAACAAAACAACAGAACAAATACGCCAACCCCCGAACCACTTGTGCAGAGCCATACCCTTCACCTTTCTAAAAACCAAGATATCTGTATCAATAGTTAGCAATTCATTGTATCAGAATGACCGTTACAATTCAAGCAGAATTTTGTGCTGAGAATCGGCGGGATAATCAGATTCTCAGAACACCGGCGGCGCGAAGTTTGGAATGTTTCATTGCGATAAGCACCTCATTGGCCTCGGACAAGGCAAATTCCTCAACGGTCGGCACAATCGGAATCTCAGCAGCCACCGGCAGAAATTCCTCAGCGTCTCGCCGGGTAACATTAGCAACGCTCTTTATTTCTTTTTCAAGCCAGAGGTACTCGGCGTAATCCAGTTTTGGTATCGGCGTTTCCTTTCGAATCGCATTTATAACTAATCGTCCGCCCTTTTCCAAAACTGCCAGAGCATCACGAACACACTCGCCGGCCGGTGTAAAATCCATCACCCTGTCTAATTTGGCAGGGAGGTGGTCGCCGGAGCGGCCTGTCCAAACTGCGCCTAAACTTTTTGCCAATTCCGCATGCTCGGCCGTTTTTGTGAAGACAAAGACCGGACTATTCGGAAATTTGTGCCTGATTACCTGAATCAATATATGCGCACAGGCCCCGAAGCCGAATAGGCCGACCCTCTGGCCATCGGTTATTTCCGCAAGCCGAAGCGCCCGATAGCCGATTACCCCCGCGCACAGAAGCGGCGCCGCCTGCGCATCGGAAAATCTTTGAGGTATCTTGTGGGCGTAATTCTCTTCGATGACCATATATTCCGCATAGCCGCCGTCGGCGTCTTTGCCTGTCCATTTGGCGCTGCTGCAAAGGTTTTCTCTGCCTGTTTTGCAAAAATCGCATTCGCCGCAGGCCCAGTAAAGCCACGTAATTCCGACTCGCTCGCCGCCGCTGAATTTACTTACCGCTTTTCCAACATCCGCAACGGTACCGACCACCTGATGGCCGAGGACTATCGGAAGTTTCGTCGGCCTTAGCCTGCCTTCCAATTCATCTAAGTCTGTATGACACGCCCCGCAAACTGAGACCTTGATCAAAATCTCTTTTTTCCCCGCCTTCGGAATCGGCAAATCAACCAGCCTCAGCGACCTTTCTTCAACGGGACGACATTTGTCTAAAACCATTGCCTTCATTAACCAATCTCCCGTTTCAACTGTCTCTCAAAGATTTTGTAACTATCCTGTCCAAACAGACAGAATACAACCTTTTCGATATTTGTCTCGCCTTTGAGATACTCGATAGTCGTTTGCAGCATTATTCTCGCGCATCTTTCGATGGGGAAGCCGAAAATTCCTGTGCTGATTGCCGGAAACGAGATGCTTTTGATATTGCTGTCATCAGCTAATTTCAATGTGTTCAGCGTTGCATTTTTCAGTTTTTCATCTTCGTTTCCTTCTCCCATCTGCGGCCCGACAGCGTGAATGACGTATTTAGCTTTTAGGTTGCCGCCGGTGGTTTTTACGGCTCCACCTACGAATGTCCCTTCTGTTTTGTCGCATTCTTCCTGGATTTTTGGTCCGCCTTTTCTTTTGATTGCACCGGCCACGCCGCCGCCTAAAATCAATCTCGCATTTGCAGCGTTGACAATAGCCTCGGTCTGCATCTCGGTAATATCACCTTCAACTAATTCCAGAACTGAATCGCCAATCTTCACTTCCATAGCAACGGCACTCCATAGTTCTTTTACCGGATGAGTTCCCCAAAAAGTGTTAATGCGCTTGTCTTTGTAATTTTTACCTTTGCGAATCGACCAGCTAAAGTTTCGGGTCCATTAAAAACTACTATATAATCTGTCGCCGTTCTGCCGACCAACTGCGGATTGTTCCCACCGCTGGCGCTATTCAGATGTGGTTTCTTGCTGGGCCCTTCGACAAGCACCTTGGCAATCTTATTTAGAAACTGTCTGCTTAGCTCCTCGCTTATTACATTCTGCACGCCCAATAGCTCAATATTTCGCCTCCTCTTTACTTCCGTGGGGACATTATCTTCCAGCTTTTTGTCAGCATTTGTACCGGGCCGAGTCGAATACTTGAATATAAAACAGTTTTTATACCGTGCCTTTTTAAGCAAATCCACCGTTGCCTGGAAATCTTCTTCCGTCTCACCCGGAAACCCAACTATAAAATCGCCGGCAATCGCAACATCCGGCACGACAGCCCTGGCCTTGTCGAGAAGCCCCAGATACTCATTACAACTGTATCCGCGGTTCATCGCGTGCAGTATTTTATCCGAGCCGCTCTGTGCCGGCAGATGCAGATACGAACAGACCTTCGGCAAACACGCCATCGCCTGCAGAATCTTATCGAAAAATTCCTTCGAGGGGAAATTAGTAACAAACCGAATCCACTCGATTCCGTTTATATCATTTGCCATCGAAAGCAGGTCCGCGAGGCAGTAGGTTTTTTCGCCCGCCGTATATTTATACGCATTTACCCGCTGCCCCAGCAGCGTTACCAGCCTCACGCCATTGTCAGCCAATTTTTTCACCTGCTCGATTATAGCGGCAGGGGGGCGCGATATTTCCGGCCCGCGAACATAAGGTACAACACAATAGCTGCAGAATTTATCACAGCCCCGCATCACGCGAACAAAAGCCTGCCCTTGAACCTCTTTATCCTCGACGCCATAAGCTGACTCGAATCTTTCAAGGACCTGCGATTCATCTTCGCAGCTTTTTTGCCGGATTTTTTCTGTTATCGCTAAAGTCCTTACTCTTTTTTCCAGCGCCTGTTTTACGAGCCGGTTTATCTGTGGTATTTGTGCCGGCCCGCATACGAAATCAACCGCTGCGTGTTTCAGAAGCTCTGCACCTAATCGCTGCGCCATACAGCCTATCACGCCGACAATCAGCCCCGGCCGACTTTCCTTGATGTGTTTAAGCTGTCCGAGATGCGAAAGGACACGTTGTTCCGCGTGGTCTCGAACCGAACAGGTGTTTAACAGCACAACATCCGCTTCTTTGGCGTCTTCGACGAACTGACAGCCATTATCCCGTAGCGACGCTTCTATAATCGCGCTGTCGAGTTTATTCATCTGGCATCCAAACGTCTGTAAAAGGACTGTTGGACGTTTGGATTTCACATTATTCCGTTTAGAATCAGTGGTTTCCATAGATTTCGATGTTACATTCGCTATTTTTCCGCGACAACGAGCATTTCGAAGTCCTCAGCAGTCAGCTTATCTTTTTTTGAGAATGCCCCGAGTTTCGCTCCCATAATATCTATTTTTTTATACCCAAGCGTTTTTAAAAGCCAGGTTATTTCACTTGGCACATAATAACGCTCATTACATTCTAATTCTTTTTTATTTCCCGCGTCGTCTTCGAAGATAGTTATGTTATGACTCCGAAATGTCATCAAATCAAATGTGTTGCTTTTATATGTCGCGCTGCTTTCCTCACTTGCTGACCCACAAAATTTCTCGACTGAATGATAAAGCGGGAACAGCCCGTTTAATGTCGTAAATATAAGTTTTCCTTTATCTTTCAACGCCTTGGTTACATTTTTAAGTATCTCGAAATTCATTTCGTCTGTTTCCATCAAAGGAAAACCACCTTCACAGAGCATTATCGCTGCATCGAATTCACCGTCAAAGGGAAGAGCCCTGGCATCGTGTTTTTGAAAATCAATTTTTAGACCACATTGTTTTGCTTTTTCTCTTGCCCTGGCAAGTTGAGAATCAGATAAGTCTATTCCTATAACATGATAGCCTCTTTTAGTCAGTTCAATTGAATGCCTTCCCGTGCCGCAGCCGACATCAATTATTTTTAAAGATTTGTCATAAACTAATTCTTGTTCGATAAAATCGCATTCGCCGAGCGTTCCCTGGACAAAACACTCCTTATCATAAGTCTTTCCATAATTTTCAAATAACGATTCATACCATTTTTTCATAGCGTTCCTCCAACCCTGAACGATTCAATATTTACGGTTTTGCCGAGCATACCAGTTACTATAGCAACTGGCCCTATTCAGTTCAATGGAAACGGCAGTCAGGTTTGTAAGTCGGCCAAAAGTTGTTTATTTTGCCCGGCCTAATGGTTATATTAGTCCCAGTTTTACCGCGGAAAGGCTGTGCTCCGGCGTATTTTAGGATTGGCCTATGACTCAATGGTGGCAATTAGATGTTGAGAAGGCGGCAGGCTTACTTGACAGCAACCTGTCGACCGGCCTGACCTCCGGGCAGGTCGCCGACAAACTGCAACGCTTCGGCCACAATCGGATTGAAGGGGCAAAAGGCCCGTCGCCGCTGGCCATTTTCCTGTCGCAATTCGAGGACTTTATCATCTGGGTGCTTATTGGAGCGGCGATTGTCTCAGGTTTCCTGCAGGAATGGGTCGATGCCATCGCAATAATTGCCATAGTCATACTCAATGCGATACTCGGCTTTATCCAGGAGTACCGGGCTGAAAAGTCGCTGGCTGCGTTAAAGAAGCTGGCCAGTCCCACTTCCAGGGTCATCCGCGATGGCCAGCACGCGGTGATTTCATCCTTCGAGCTGGTGCCCGGCGACATTATTGAACTGGAGGCGGGCGACAACATTCCTGCCGATGGCCGCGTCGTCCGGCTCACCGCAAACTTCGCCGCTCAGGAGGCAAGTTTGACGGGTGAATCCACACCGGTAGCAAAAACACTCAGTCCGCTGAAGGAAAAAGATGTCGCCTTGGCTGACAGGGCAAATATGGTCTATATGGGTACATCCGCCGCCAGCGGCAAGGCAGGGGCCGTCGTAGTCGAAACGGGGATGCAGACGGAACTGGGCAAAATCGCCGGTATGATTCAGGAAATCCACCGAGACTCGACTCCTCTGCAGAAAAAACTCGAGCAGTTCGGCAAATGGATTGTGTATCTGTGCTTTGTGCTCGTCGGCCTGATTTTCCTGCTCGGTGTCCTGCGAGGAGGCAAAGTG
The DNA here is from genome assembly GCA_963827315.1 of uncultured Planctomycetota bacterium. GTDB lineage: Bacteria > Planctomycetota > Phycisphaerae > Sedimentisphaerales > Anaerobacaceae > CAVXEF01. The sequence continues at coordinate 404,585 of CAWHAL010000004.1, forward strand.
CTGGATATGTTCCTGACCGCTGTCAGCCTGGCGGTTGCTGCCATACCCGAAGGCCTTCCCGCTGTTGTGACCATCGCACTTGCGATGGGGGTTCAGAGAATGGTTGCCCGCCACACTCTTATCCGCAAATTGCCATCAGTAGAAACGCTCGGCTGCGCGACCGTTATCTGCTCGGATAAAACAGGGACGCTGACGAAAAACGAGATGACTGTCCAGGCCGTTTACACCGATGGAAAGTTATTCAGGATAACCGGCATCGGCTACGAACCTCGCGGCGAATTCTTCCTCGATGCCAAGCGGGCCAGCCCCGCTGAGTATCCATCGCTCACCAAGTCGCTTCTCTGCGGCACATTGTGCAATGCAGCGCAACTGGTTCGCCAGGATGACACATTCAAGATAATCGGCGACCCGACAGAGGCCGCAATCCTTACCGCTGCTGCCAAAGCTGATATCTGGAAAGAAAAGGCGGAAGAGGACCAGCCGTTCGTGGCTGAGATACCCTTTGACTCGGAGCGCAAGAAGATGACCATAATCCGCCGGGACGGCGATAAACTCGTTGCCTTTGTTAAAGGAGCGCCGGACATTCTGCTGCACGATTGTACCAAAATCGAACAGGCCGGCGTGATACGAAACCTTACCGAAAAGGACATCGAAGACATATTGAGCGCAAACAACCACTTGGCCAATGATGCTATGCGAGTCCTCGGCCTGGCATACAGAGAGATAAACGCTTCCTTCGCAGATTACCGCCCTGACGTTGTTGAAAGGGACCTGACGTTTGTGGGGCTTGTAGCGATGATTGACCCGCCCCGTGAGGAAGTCAAAAAGGCGATTGCCGACTGCGAGACTGCCGCCATAAGGACGGTGATGATTACCGGCGACCACAAAAACACCGCTGTTGCCATCGCCCGCGAGCTCGGGTTCTTCGAGCAAAATTCTTTAGCGCTGACCGGCGGGGAACTGGATAAACTGACCGACGAGCAGCTCTACGAAAGAGTGGAGGATGTAGCCGTATACGCCCGTGTCTCGCCTGAGCATAAGCTGAGAATCGTTCGCGCCTGGAAGGCACACAATGAGGTGGTTGCGATGACGGGCGACGGCGTCAACGACGCACCTGCCGTCAAAGAAGCAGACATCGGCGTCGCAATGGGTATCACAGGCACCGATGTCACCAAGGAAGTCTCCGATATGATAGTCACCGACGACAACTTCGCTTCAATCGTGGCCGCCGTGGAGGAAGGCAGAGGCATCTATGACAATATCAAAAAATTCATTCACTATCTGCTTAGCTGCAACGTGGGCGAAGTGCTTGTAATGTTCATCTCCTCGCTTATCGGCTGGCCCATGCCTCTGCTGCCCATCCAAATCCTCTGGGTCAATCTGATAACTGACGGCCTGCCCGCGCTGGCTTTGGGCGTTGACCCCGTTGACCCAAACATTATGAAGCACCCGCCTCGCCCCCCAAAAGAACCTGTCGTCACTAAACAAAGAGTGGTTCTTATGCTCGCACAGGGAGCGTTCATCGCCCTGTGCAGCCTTGTGGCCTTTGCTTTTGTCATTTTCGTCGAGGGTGAAGACCTGTCACGAGCCAGGACCGCTGCCTTTGTCGTGCTCACCTGCACCCAGCTGTTTCACTCCCTGAATTGCCGCAGTCAGACCGAGTCGCTTTTCAAAATCGGCATACTTACCAATAAAAAACTGCTTCTTGCAGCCGTAATGTCCTTTTTGCTCCAGATGATAGTTGTGTACGCACCATTCTGTCAGGTGGTCTTCAAAACGGAATCGCTGCGACTTGTCGACTGGCTTATGGTGGTCGCACTTTCATCGCTGCCGTTGTGGGCAATGGAAATGGTCAAGGCAGTCAATAAAAAGGTCCGCTTTATAATACCGGTGTAATTATCAAAAACAAAAATGGAGACCTCGGTTAAACTGCCGCTGCAGGTTTTTCAGGCGGTTCGTCTCGTCAAAGCCCAGCAGGGTGATGCAAAATGTGGTCGCGTCGCTTTGCACATTCTGCATTGTGTACAACAGCTGAAAAGGCAGAGTGTAAGCCCTAAATTCGGTATTGTATGGAATTTTCTACATAGGATTTCCGCTCGCCTAGAAAATCTCCTGCGAGTTTTACCGGCTTTCTGATTATAATAAACTAACATTGCTTATATTGTGGAATATAATACAATAATAAATATGCGTCGTGCAGCGCTGGAGAGTAAGTTATACGTGGAAAACACTTTTTCAGCGTACCGCCTGTTAGAAATGAAACGGAGGTTTCGATGAAAGCACTTATAGAGCTTGGTGACATATCCAATGAATGTTTCGTTATCATGCCATTTTCAACTAAGTTTGACCTAATCTACGAAGAAGTAATCCGTCCTGCTATTGAGCAAACTCCGCTGATGCCCAAGCGTGCTGACGCAATTTATAGTACCAAGCGGATCATGCACGATATTTGGAAATGCATTCGGACCGCTAGAGTAGTGCTTGCGGAAATCACTGGCCGCAATCCTAATGTTATGTATGAACTGGGCTTATGCCATGCACTTGGGAAACCTGTCATTCTTATTACGAGTTCTGTGGATGACGTTCCTTTTGATTTGAAGGGGATCCGGTGCATTGTTTATGAGAAGGACAATCCTAGGTGGGGAGAAAGTCTCCAACGTGGCATCGTTGAAACTTTGAAGTCTGTGCTTTCAGAACCAACACCCCCTCATTTGCTAGAAGAGATCTCTCTTAAAGGCGAATTTGCTAAATTGAAAATGACAGCAAGGCTGGCCGAACCCCTACAGCAAACTTACTTCCAGGTAACAGGGCAGTGGAAGTTAGAAGAGAAATGGACAAAGACCGAACCAGTTGAACGCAGAACTCAAATGTACTTAACGCAAGATGTTGACAAAATAACCGGCCATGCGGTAACTATAGGCAACCCAAGGATCGCCGCCGACTGGATAATAAATCAGACAATATCAGGAATAGTTCGTGGCAAGAAAATTCGTCTGATGGCTACAAGCTTTCAGGTGATAAAATCCCCTGAAGGAACATATTGGAACCCAGATAGTTGGGAAGGGATCGTGGAATCAGATGACTTGATCAAAGGTTCGATTACAACAGTAGATGACCACGGCATATTCAGGATGACAAGAATACCGGGCAATGAAGGCTCCAAAAAATTATGAAACTGCAGGAGGAACAGGGAACGGTTCGATTTTAGCCACATAGCTTTCACTATACCTAACCAAAATCGCTGCCCAATTTTTGCAGCTGAGCTTTATTGTTTAGGATACAAGTGCTCCTAAGTGATTTCTCAGGTAGATATGAGGACCTGCGTGACCATTTTTATTAATCGATAAATGTTTTCAGACTGGCTATATAGTCTTATGGATGAGATTGAGATTACCACGGCCTGCGTTGCAGGCCTCGCAATGACGTACCTGAGGTTCGTAGCTCGTGACTCGATTCACTGTCCACGATTCACCAACGACCTGTTCAGCTTTCTTTGAAGGTCTTTGAGGCGATTTGTCTCGTCAAAGCCCAGCATAATAATCGGAAATGCAGTCTTGTTGTGAAACAACGGCTCATCCATATCCACCCATTTTTTGCAGTAGTCGCCGTCCGGCGTCCCGGGTACAGGTGAAAAATCCGCCAACATCCCGCGAATGCCTAAGCTGTTCACAAATCGCATCGAATCTTCAAGCTGTTGAATGTCGCTAAATGGATGACCTAAGATTTGATATGCCGTGATGCTGCTCGGCTCAGCACCTGCTGCCGTCAAATACTTAACCGCCCCCGCAAGCTCCTCACCAGAAACTTTCGAGCCGGTCTTCTTCTGCCACTCTAATGATGCGCTCTCGAATCCTAAATAGAAACTCTTAAATCCTGCCTCAACCATTAGCTCAGCCAAATCTTTCGTAATAAAGCGAGCATTAAGCGCGTTGGGACTGTGAAAATTTACACTTATATTACGGCTGAGCACTTCCTTTAGAAACGGCTCCAGAACTTCACCACTTTTGTATAGCAATGCATCGTCATAAAAAGCTATGTTCTCGGCCCCGCATTTCACTAATAACTCCAGTTCCGCCAAAGAGCGTTCCATCAGCCTCGGCGCAAACTTACCGTAAACCTTGGGCACCGAGCAGTAAGTGCAGTTAAAAGGACAGCCGTCGGAAAGTTTCAGAGCCCCGACACTTAACTTATCATAAGTCTCCCACAACGTCGGCTGCTTCAAATCGCCTGTAAGCCCCAGATATTCCCAGAGTGGCTTGAGATTATTGCCCGTTACCAAAAAGTCCGCACCCAATTTTTTCGCGTGACTGTTGCAGAGCGTTACGTAGTTTCCGCCTAATACAATTTTTGTTCTCGGCGAGACCCTGCGAATATCTTCAATCGCTTCCTGCATACCGAGATACCAGTATGTCATTACTGTCTGCACAAGCGCAAAATCGAATGGCCCTTCACGGCCAAGAAAATCTCTGAACATATCCCGTGGTAGGCCGAACCGCCGAAAGTACCTCGGAATCTCGGGAAAGGGGGGTGGCAGTGCAATTTTCTCGTGATAGAATTGGCCTCGCCCCCATTTATCGGATTCGAATTTAGGCTTCGCCTCTGCGAAAGGATGTAACCTGTCGAGATAATCGAATAGCTTAAAGCTGGCCTTGCCCCGCAGAAAGCCCGCTACGCTCAATAGTCCGTAAGGCTTTATCCAGAAGTCGTAAGCCGCAAAATCATAAATCGGCGGATTCACTAATAAAATTTTCGCTGCCATTTACGACGTCGCGTGGTAGCTGAATTCCAGAATCTTCGGCGAAACTAACTTGCGATAGTCAGCCATATTCATACTTATCGCCTTTTCGTGCGTCCCGCCCTGGAACATAATATGGTCGTCCTTTTCGAGCGCCTTGTCCATAATGGTCGGCATATTATACAGATTGCCGAATGGCGGCTCCGCACCGAGCTCACAGTCGCCGAATAGCTCACCCATCTGTTCTTCGCCAACCATCTCAACCGATTTCGCCTTCAGTTGTTTCTTCAGCGCCTTCAGGTCGATTTTGTAACAGGCTGCCAGAATGCACATCACGTATTGGCCGTCGACCTTGACAATCACCGGCTTGGCCACGAACTTGCCCGGCTCATGTACCACCGCTGCCATAGTTTGGGCTGAGAACGCCGGCTTATGTTTGCTGACCTTATACTTCACGCCCGCTTTTTTTAGAAATTCCGTTACGTCCATATTGTGCCTCCTTGTCCCGTTAGTTTTTATAATGGGACACAAAAAACCCATCCAATTACCTTTTCTGAAATGTTTATTTACCTTTCGCCGTTACGCAAATCAAGGAAAAAGGTCATTATATTTACCCCCGCAAACCTGCCCTGAGTAGTGTCGAAGGGTTTTATTGCGGTTTCCTCCCGAAATTTAGGTTTTCTGAAACTCATCCAGCGTGTAGAATATAAGGTATGACTTTCGTTCTTGCCCGCATTCGAGGATACCCGGCACTGCCGGGGGTTTACCCGCCGTTCATCTGGCAGGTTTGTCCGCTTTCCGTTTCGCGGAACCAATCATCAGGTTAATATGCTTTAGGAGTATCTGATGCCATTCAAAACATTTGGGCTTTCAGACCCGCTGGTGCAGGGAATTCTTGCTGCCGGCTACACTGCTCCCACCGAAGTTCAGTCTCAGGCGATTCCTGCCGCAATCGCAGGCAAAGACATTATCGGCTGCGCCAGACCGGCACGGGAAAAACCGCCGTCTTTGTGCTCCCCATCTTGAACCGCCTCTCACACGAGCCGCTGCCAAAAAGGAGAGTTATCAGGTCGCTTATCCTTACCCCGACACGTGAGCTGGCACTGCAAATCGAAAAGTTCATACTCCGCTATGGCCGTTTCCTGCATTTGCGAACGCTCGCCGTTTATGGCGGCGTGAATATCAAGGGGCAGTTTAACGCTCTTCGTCAAGGCGTTGACATCGTTGTTGCTACGCCGGGACGACTCCTCGACCACATGCAGCGACGAACCATAGACCTCAGGCATATTGAAGTCCTCGTTCTCGATGAGGCCGACCGAATGTTCGATATGGGCTTCATCAAGGACGTGCGGAGAATCATCGCCGTCCTGCCCAAAAATCGCCAGACTATGCTCTTCTCTGCCACCGTAACTCCGGAAATAAGCACGCTGGCCGCCGGTGTCCAGAAATCGCCTGTAATGATTCAGATTGGTAGACCCCGAAACCCCATCGAAACAATCACCCAGCACATTTATTTCGTCGAGAGAGAGCAGAAAATCGGTCTTCTTTTGCACCTCCTCCGGGATGACCAATTGTCCAGTGCGCTGGTCTTCTCACGCACCAAGCACGGCGCGGACAAAATTCACCGACACCTCGAGCGGGCGGGCGTTGTGTCCGTGGCAATACACTCAGGCCGAAACCAGAGCCAGCGAGAGCACGCAATGGATGGTTTCAAAAGCGGCAAATACCGCGTTATGGTTGCAACTGATATCGCCGCTCGAGGCATCGATGTCATCGGTATCTCGCACGTCATCAATTTCGATGTCCCTGCCTTCCCGGAAGACTACATTCATCGCATCGGCCGGACAGGCCGGGCCGAAGCCACGGGAGACGCGATTACCTTTGTTGCCCGCGATGAGCACGGGCAGCTTTACCGGATTGAAAAATTCATAGGACGAGAATTTACTCCCGTGGAATGTCCCGGCTTTACTTACACCAAACCCCATAAACCAAAACCGTTATTGGGGCTGCACAGAGGCAGGTTCCCAGCCGCCGCCAAAAGGTCGCGATTTGCTTCTCACCGCCAACCACGCCGGAGACGTTAATCGCACAATCTTCGGGACTGTTACACTGGTCAGCAGGTTGTTGCAAATCCGTCGTTTTGGTTATATGCTTAACGGTTTATGAAGATATACGGTTTCAATAATCGCTATGGGCACGGAAAACATACGTAATTTTTCGATTGTGGCGCACATCGACCACGGCAAAAGCACGCTGGCGGACCGGATGCTCGAGCTGACGGGAACTATCGACCCGCGTCGAAAGGTGGACCAGGTTCTGGACACTATGGACCTTGAGCGGGAGCGAGGTATCACCATCAAGGCGTCGGCGGTAACAATGCGGTACGAGCACGGCGGGCGCCAGTACATGCTGAATCTCATCGATACCCCGGGGCACGTGGATTTCCATTATGAGGTCTCTCGGGCGCTGGCGGCGTGCGAGGGTGCGCTGCTGGTAGTCGATGCCAGCCAGGGCGTGCAGGCGCAGACAGTGGCCAATGCATCTCTGGCGGTGAACGCCGGCGTAGAGATGCTGGTTGTGCTCAACAAAATCGATATGTCAGCGGCCCAGCCGGAAATGGTCGCCGAGGAGGTAGAGCACGTCTTCGGCGTTCGCAAAAACGAATGTTTTCGTATCAGCGCCAAAACGGGGCTGGGGGTGCCGGAGCTTTTGGAGGCGGTGGTGACGCTCTTGCCCGCGCCGCCCGATAGGAGCGATGAGCCGACGGCAGCGATGATATTCGACAGCCAGCACGACGAGTACAGGGGTGTGATATGTTACGTGCGGGTCTTTGCAGGGATGCTGAACGTGAGGCAAAAAATACGACTGATGGGTAGCTCGCGGACATATACTGTAACGGAATTGGGCAAGTTTACGCCGGAGATGACGCCGGTCGACCGGCTGGGCACCGGCGAGGTGGGCTACGTCATCGCCAACATCCGCGAACTGCACGACGTGCGTATCGGCGACACCATCACGGACGATGCAGCGCCTGCGGAAAAGCCTCTGCCGGGATACGTAACGCCAATCCAGATGGTGTTTTCGGATTTCTATCCCGGCGCGGACACAGACTATCCAAAGCTGCGTGTGGCCTTTGAGAAGCTGGCGCTGAATGATTCAAGCTTTACATTTACGCCCCAGAACAGCCCGGCACTCGGGTTTGGGTTCCGCTGCGGGTTTCTCGGGCTCTTGCACATGGAAATCGTGCAGGAGCGACTCGAACGAGAGAGCGACGTGGACATGGTGCAGACGGCGCCGACAGTCAGTTATGAGGTGCTGATGAGCGATGGCATAGTCAATCGCATCGACTCGCCGGCAGAGATGCCCGACCGCACCAAAATTAAGGAGCTGCGGGAGCCGATGGTGAAGCTGGAAATCATCACCAACACCGACAGCATCGGCGGCATAATGAAGTTGGCGGAGGCAAGGCGGTGTCGCCTGTTGCAGACAGGTTACATCAGCACCACGAGAGTTATGCTCGAGTACAAGGCGCCGCTCGCCGAAATCGTCTACGATTTTTACGACCATCTTAAGGGGATTAGTCACGGCTACGCCACAATGGATTACGATTTCCTCGGCTTCGAGGCCGCTGACCTTGTCAGAATCGACATCCTCATCAACAGGATGCCGGTCGATGCTCTGTGCCTGATTGTCCACCGCTCAGTGGCGGAGCAACGCGGGCGGAGGCTGCTGGTCAAACTGCGTAAGGCCATCCCTCGGCATCAGTTTGAGATTCCGCTGCAGGTGGCTATCGGCAGCAAAATCATCGCCCGCGAATCTATCAAGCCGTTCCGCAAGGACGTAACCGCCAGGCTCTCAGGCGGAGACGTCTCTCGCAAAATTAAGGTGCTTAATAGACAAAAGAGGGGCAAAAAACGAATGAAGTCCGTCGGCCAGGTCCAAATCCCACAAGAGGCCTTTATGAGCATCCTTGATACCAGCGAGTGACGCGGAATCCAAAAATATTTAGCCCCCGAAGTCTTGTACTTCGGGGGTTATGTGTTTTGTACTTTCCCGCCCAACGCCCGTCTTTTGGGCGTTTGTATTTAGCCCTGGGTTTCACCCAGGGTTGCAGGCGTGAGGATTGCTTTTCGTTCCCCCCAAACCGCCTCCGGCGGGTTAATATCTCAATCCCAACGCCCGCCGTTTGCAGCAAAAATGAGTTCTTGGAGGTTGTCTAAACCTGCACAAAATAATAAAGTACTCAATATGCGTAAAAAAAGACGCTCAACTAATAGACATCTGCCGAGAGGATTGGCGATACTCTACGAAGATAGCGATATCATAGTGGTTGATAAGCCTGCCGGACTATTGACAGTGGCAACGGAGACTAACAAAACAAGAACAGCTTATTACATCCTGACCGATTATGTACGCAAAGGCTGTCTAAAATCGCGCAACCGAATTTTCATCGTTCACAGGCTTGACCAGTGGACGTCCGGCGTACTTGTCTTTGCAAAAAGCGAAGAAGTTAAACTGCGACTGCAGGGGCAGTGGAAAGAGACGGAAAAGAAATATCTTGCGATAGTTCACGGCCGATTGGACCAAAAAGAGGGGATTATTACCTCGTACCTGGCCGAGAACAAGGCTTTCGTCGTCTATTCTACGACTGATGCCACAAAAGGCAAACTGGCACATACCGCTTATAAGGTGCTTAAAGAGACCGGGCAATTCAGTTTATTGGAGGTTGGTCTTTTGACCGGCAGAAAGAATCAGATACGTGTACATCTGGCTGATAAGGGACATCCGGTTGTAGGCGACAGGAAATATGGCAAACCCAAAGATGTCCATAATCGTTTAGCGCTTCATTCCAAATCGATTTCCTTCAAACATCCAACTACCGGCAGGCAGATGACTTTTCAAACCAAAGTTCCGGTATATTTCAGCAAGCTGCTCGGCTCTAACCCGGATGAATTATATTAAAGGCTTATCAACCGGACGCCAATAAAATTAGGTATGGTGTCCCCAGATTTCACTGCCAAACTACTAACTACGAACTACGAACTACGAACTACGAACTAACTTCAGATTGAAAAAGTATAGCCATATTTCCAGCCTTTACCGCTGGTATCTTCCTCATATCCTTGGGCCGTCATTCTCCTTTCCCATTGCCGGGCAGCCGTCTCGGAAGTGAATTGCTGCATAACTCTGAAGTCGTGAGGGTTTCCATGTTCCAGTTTTCTTCTTTCCGGCTCATCCGTAAGTCCTGCATACCTCATAACAACCTCTAAAAAAATAGGTGACTGTCCCTCGTTTCAAATAAAATAGCTATGCTGTCCCCGGATTTTCCACAAGAAGGGTTATTTTGGAGTCTATTCTACTACCTGCTATGTTATCCTGCTTTTAGTCTTTCTCGGATTTACCCTCTTTTTTGTCCATCATCGGACAACTGGCTTTATTGGGTTCTGACAAACTGGCAGCTTTTTTAGAACATCTTGGACAAGTGCAGCCCGGTTTGTGCTTTCCTGTGTCAGCCTTACGTCCAAACCAGCCCTTTTCTTCGCGTTCACCACGACCTTCTTTTTCCCCCTGGAACTTATGTTCCAAACTACCCTCACGTTCCCTGTCACCTCTATCCCAGCAGGCTTTCATACCATAGCTATCACCGCATAGTCCCCTCATATGGCGGCAATGATGCCTCATAGTCATCACATGGCCGAATACTGCCCCTATTGCCAAAAGTGCAATTGCAATAAAAATTGCTTTCCAGCTTTGGCAGCAGCAACAGTTTTGACTTTCATGTTTCTTTTCGTTTTCACTCATTTTTAGTTCTCCTTGACATTTCCCATATTTATCCGCCCGGCTGCGCAGCCAGGCCTCTTAGTCCCACAATTATACCAAAATCTTCCTCTAATTACAATCGTTAAGATGGCAAGGCCATAATCCCGGATTTCTTATTTTATATTTTAAGGGTTGGGGCGATGCCGACCAAATTTTAGATTTGGGATTTTGGATATCAATCGAAAATCGACAATCGGCAATCTAAAATCGATACCGCTGTCCCCAGATTTCCCCCGCTGGTTCGGTTCAACTCTCTTATCTCGTGAAGTGTACATCGTTTGAATTTCGCATTAAAATTATTGTGGTGTGCGGAGCGCACCCTACGATCTATTTGGCTCCGTGCTTTCTAAGCACTCTCGCAACGTCCGTGCGACCCAAGTTAGTGGCTATGGACAGTGGCGTCTGCTCGTAATTGTCCTTAGCGTTCACTTCTGCACCATTGGCCAATAGCAACTCTGCAACAGCAGTTTGGCCTTCCTTGGCTGCAAGATGTAGCGGTGTCGCACCATGCTTCTGCTTGGCATGCACATCCGCACCATTGGCCAACAATAATTCCGCCACTTCTTTATAGCCCCGATAGGCTGCTATATGGAGCGGAGTTGAACCATCTTTGTCCTTTGCATTCACACTGGCTCCTTTAGCCAAAAGCACTTCTGCTACCTTTTCCTTGCCTCCTTTAACTGCAAGGTGAAGTGGTGTCAAACCAGCGTTGTTCGTCGCATTCACATCGGCACCCTTGTTCAAGAGCATTTCGGCAAAAGTAGCATAGCCTCCAAAGCTTACCATATGAAGCGGCGTAGAACCCGTTTTCTTTTCCGTGGTGTTCACGCTGGCACCATTGACTAACAAAATTTCTGCTACTTTTTGTTGCCCTGTAACACAGGCGTAGTGCAGTGGTGTTGTTCCAGCGTTCTCCGTAATATTTAGGTCGGCCCCCTTGGCCAGTAATAGCTCTGTGATCTCTATCCGGCCATTTTTGGCTGCCAAGTGCAATGGGGTCTCACCATACTTGTTCTTGGCGTTAACATTAGCTCCTCCATCAAGTAGCGACTTAACTTGGGTGATGTCGTTTTGTTCCACCGCTTTATGAAGTGATGGCTCGGAAGCACTAGCATTCGCATACCCAAGAATGATGACCGCCAGTGTTAAAACTACGAAACATCTTAAATCCCTTGTATCGCTTTTCATAACATTCGCCTCCTGTAATATCAACTGACATTTCCCATATTTATCCGCCGCAGGCGGATTAAACGCCTGGCTATGCAACCAAGCCTTTCAATTCCACAATATAGCAAAATCCAGCACTATTTCAATCTTGAATTTGCTTTACCATGTAATCCATCCATAACAGTGGCGTATTGTGCCCCGGCGTGTTATAATCCCCTCTGGCTGAAAGATTGAGACGCGCAAAATAAAAGGACACAAAATGCAAAAGACCACATTCGGAGTAATCGTCGGCAACAGAAGTTTTTTCCCCGGCCATTTGGTAAAAACAGGACGCGCAGAATTACTTGACGTCCTCAAGAGAAATGGCTTCAACTGCGTAGCCCTTTCGATGAACGATACAAAGTATGGTGCCGTTGAAACTTACGCCGATGCCAGGAAATGTGCAGCTCTTTTTGACAGGAACGCTGACAGTATAGATGGTATTATTGTAGCGCTGCCTAACTTCGGCGATGAAAAGGGCGTTGCCGAGTCAATCAAACAATCCGGCCTTGATGTGCCGGTCCTAGTTCACGCTGAACCTGATGCACCCGGCAAAATGAGCATCGCAGACAGACGCGATTCCTTCTGCGGCAAAATCAGTGTATGCAACAACCTGAAGCATGCCGGCATCCCTTACACGCTGACAAAATCACATACCTGTAAAGTTACCTCACCCGAATTCAAACAAGAGCTGGGGAATTTCGCTTCGGTGTGCAGAATTATCAGGGGTCTCAAAAATGCCAGATTCGGAGCCATTGGTGCGCGGACCGGCGCATTCAACACCGTTCGCTACAGCGAGAAGCTGCTCGAACTTTCAGGTATTGCGGTCGAAACGATAGATTTGTCTGAGATACTCGGAAAGGTCGCGAGGCTTGCCGATAATGACAAGGCTGTGCGGAACAAATTGAATGCTATCAAAAGATATATTCCGACTGACTCGGTCCCTGACGATAAGCTTTTGAAGATGGCGAAATTCGGCTATGTGGTGGACCGCTGGATAAAGGATATGGAGCTTGTCGGCACCGCCATTCAGTGCTGGACGAGTCTTCAGGAATTCTTCGGAATAGTTCCCTGCACGCTTATGGGTATGATGAGCGAGGCCCTGGTGCCGAGTGCCTGCGAAGTTGATATTACAGGCCTGTTGGGAATGTACATTCTCCAATTGGCTTCTGGCAGGCCGAGCGCGCTTCTGGATTGGAACAATAACTACGGCACAGACCCTGATAAGTGCGTGCTCTTTCATTGCAGTAATTTGCCGCGGTCATTCTTCAAAGATGCGAAAATGGATTATCAGGAGATTATTGCAGGCACTGTAGGCAAAGAAAATACCTACGGCACAACCGTTGGAAGAATCGCTCCCGGCAAGGCCACCTTCTGCAGAATTACAACCGATGATGCCGACGGGATAATAAGTGCTTATGTAGGCGAAGGAGAATTTACGAATGATAAGCTCGAGACCTTCGGCGGATATGGGGTAATTAAAATACCGAATCTTCGGATTCTTCTGCAGTATATTTGCAGAGCCGGCTTCGAGCATCACGTTGCCGTGAGCTTATCGCAGAAAGCCGATGCGATAGCCGAAGCCCTGGATACTTACATGGGCTGGGAAGTTTATCGGCACAGATAACAGAGAAGCCGGCGGAAACCACCATCGCAGGTAAATATCAAGTCTGTTCCTCTCAAAATTATTATACTCAGGCAGATGATTTTTTTCAGTCCTTAAATTTTTGTCTGAAAGATTCCATATATAGATAAAACACAGGAGTTATATAAAGTGTAAGAGTCTGTGAAAATAGTAAGCCGCCAACAACAGCAAGTCCTAAAGGTCTTCTTGATTCAGCGCCTGCGCCAAACCCTATCGCAATCGGCAGGCCGGCCATCAAAGCGGCCATTGTAGTCATCATAATGGGACGGAATCGTATCAGGCAGGCCTCAAAAATAGCATCGTGCGGATTTTTTCCTTCCGTTCGCTGGGCTTCAATAGCAAAGTCAATCATCATAATGCCGTTTTTCTTGACCAAACCGACAAGCATAATTATCCCGACAAAAGCATATATAGAGAGCTCTGTCCTGAAGATTAACAGTGTAAGCAATGCGCCAAAACCGGCAAATGGAAGGGCTGAAAGGATAGTAATAGGATGGATAAAGCTTTCGTACAAAATACCAAGTACAAGATAAATGACAAGAATCGCCAGAACCAACAATAATCCAAGTCCCTGCAAAGAAGAACGGAATGCTGCTGCGGTTCCCTGGAAACTTGTATTAATCGTTGCCGGCAAATTATCCTTTGCCAACCGGTCAATCGCATTAGCGGCGTCACCAAGCGATACACCTGGTTTTAAGTTGAAAGATATCGTAACGGCGGGTAATTGACCCTGATGATTAATTGTAAGAGGACCTACGCCGGTAGTAAAGCTTGCCACGGCATCCAACGGAATAAGCTTGCCTGTTATATCCGAGCGGACGTAAAGCAAACTTAAAACAGAAGGGTCAAGCTGATATTCAGGAAGCAATTCGGTAATGACCAGATATTGATTATCAGGCGCAAGTATTGTCGAAACCTGACCTGAGCTGTAAGCATAAGATAAAGCTGTTTCAATCTGCTCTGCGGTAACGCCGAGACTTGCGGCTTTGTCTCTTTGAATATTGATATTAACTTTGGGATTTTTGATTTGTAAATCGCTTGTAATATCCTGAAAGCCGGGCAGTTCCTGAATTTTCTGCTCCATTACAGCAGCATATTTATATAATTCCTCGGTGTCAGGAGATTGAAGCGTGTACTGGTATTGGCTTTTTGCCATACGGCCGCCTAACTGTATAGTGAGCGGGTTCTGCAAATAAACTTTTATGCCCGGCACAGTACCCAAACTTTGCCGCCACTGCTGAATTAATTCATCAACGGAATATTTGCGCTGGGATTTCGGCTTAAGACGAATAAAGACCATACCGGTGTTACTTCCCGAGCTTCCGCGGGAACCGGCACTGGACATAAACGAATCAATTTCCGGCATTTTCTGTAAAACAGCGTTAACAGCCTGCTGGTGCTCAAACATTGATTTATAAGAAATACCCTGTGGGCCTTCTGTGGAACCAAATATCTGGGCACGGTCTTCGCTGGGCAGAAATCCTTTTGGAAGCCAGATAAACAGAAAGACAGTGCCAACCAGAATAATCGCTGAGAATAGCATTGAACTTCGTTTATTTACCAGCACCCATCTCAGCGTCCGTTCATAAAAAGCGAGCATCCGTTTATAAACTCGCTCGGAAAATTCGTACGCTCTGCCGTGGTGCATCTCTTCGGGCGAACGGAGAAATCGACTTGCAAGCATAGGGGTAAGCGAAAGGGCGACAAAACCTGAAACCAGAACCGCGACGCCGATAGTAACAGCGAATTCACGGAAGAGTCTTCCTACAAGACCGCCCATAAAAAGAATAGGGATAAATACGGCAGCCAGAGAGAGGGTCATGCTGACAATGGTAAAGCTGATTTCTTTTGCGCCGTCAATGGAAGCCTTCAATCTGGCCTTTCCCATTTCCATATGCGCGCACAATATTCTCAAGCATAACAATGGCGTCATCGACAACAAAACCGACTGAGAGTGTCAGGGCCATCAAAGACAAATTGTCCAGACTATAATCAAGCAGGTACATAACCACAAATGTGCCAACAATAGCCATCGGAAGGGCAAGACTCGGAATAACAGTAGCGGAAACATTACGCAGGAACAAAAAGATGACAAGAACAACCAAAACGAGAGTAAGCAGCAGCGTAAATTGAACATCATTGACCGAATCTTTAATCGGAATAGAACGGTCAATTAAAACTTTCACAGAAACAGAAGCCGGCAGTTTTTCGCTGAAAGAAGGCAGCAATTCCTTGACGGCATTTGCAACCTCGACAGTGTTAGTTCCGGGCTGGCGCTGAATCGCAAGAATTATCGACCTTTTCTGAGAATTACTGTCAACATACCAGGCGGCAACTTTATCATTTTCGACGCTGTCCATAACATGAGCAATTTTATCAAGGCGAACGGGCGAACCGTTTCGATAAGCGACAATTAAAGGGCGGTAAGCCTGTGCATCATTAAGCTGCCCGGACGCTTCGACCGTAAACGCACGGTGAGGCCCATATAAAACCCCTGTAGGCAGATTAACATTTCCTCTTTGAATAGCGGCAACCGCCTCGTTGATACCCATACCCTGACTGGACAGAACCATCGGGTCAAATTGAATTCTTACGGCATACTTTTGTGAGCCGTGTACCTGCACCTGAGCAACTCCGCTGACCATGGAAATTCTCTGGGCCATTAAAGTTTGCCCGTATTCATCCAGTGCGGACAAGGGCAAAGTGGGACTCGTTAGCGCAATAAACAAAATTGGCTGGTCGGCCGGATTTACTTTCTGATAACTGGGAGGGCTGGGCATATCCTGTGGTAACCGCCGCAAAGTCTGGGCAATAGCGGCCTGTACATCCTGAGCGGCCGCGTCTATATCGCGATTAAGATTGAACTGGAGGGTTATCTGGGTACTTCCCAAAGCGCTGGCCGAAGTCATAGAGTCGATGCCCGCGATAGTTGAGAACTGCTTTTCCAAAGGAGTCGCAACAGCGGCGGCCATCGTCTCAGGGCTTGCTCCGGGCAATGAAGCGGAAACCTGAATAGTGGGAAAATCTACGTTCGGTAAATCGCTGACGGGAAGCAGGCGAAAAGCCGCAATGCCAAAAATCAGTATGCCGGACATAACAAGAGTTGTCATAATCGGCCGATTGATAAACAGAGATGTAAAATTCATTAGCGCACTACCTCACTTTTTGTCAGATGTTTTTACCTGAACTTTTGCGCTAGGCACCAATCTAAGGTGTCCATCGGTGACAACCACTTCTTTGGCTTGCACCCCTTCGACAACTGTCTGGCCATCCAGAGTTCTGTTGGCAACGACAGGCCTGAACTCAACCGTCTGGTCGGGTTTAACTACGTAAACGAATTGTCCGCTTTGGCTGTTTTGTACGGCCTCAGATGGAACGAGCACCACATCTTTTTCGACACGGAGCACGAGCCTTACGTGGACGAATTGCCCGGGCCAAAAATAATGGTCGGGGTTCGGCAGAGTGGCACGGAGCTTAATCGTACTGGTTTCCTGCTGTACGGCGTTATCCAGAAACGTCAGGGTTCCCTGGCGAGCATTGGCATCAGATTTATCAGGCAGCCGCACATAAGTTTTCAGCTCGCCCCTGGCCATTTCCTGACGGACCGACTCAAGGTTCTGCTCAGGAATTGTAAAGTCGGCATATATCGGGTCCAGCCGCTGGATGACAAGAAGAACATCGCCGTTAGTGCCGGTATTTGCCGCTACGACGTTGCCGACATCTACATACCGCTGTCCCGCGCGGCCGTCAATTGGCGAATTTATAAAGCAGTACTCAAGGTTTACCTGGGCCATCTGTACCGCGGCCTGGTCGGACTGTACTTTGGCCTCTCCAATTATCACGGCATTCTGTTTTATATCATAACCTTCTTTGGAGATAGCGCCCGTTGGAATAAGTTCTTTGGCACGTTCGAATGACGATTTGGCCAGGGTTAGTGCTGCCGTGCTCTGCGCAAGACTTGCCTGGGCTTGTTTGAGCGCCGCCTCGTAAGGGCGGGGGTCGATAGTAAAAAGCAGGTCGCCTTTTTTCAGGTCGGCCCCGTCAGTGAAATGTATTTCGGTGATTTGGCCTGAAACCTGCGGACGAATCGACACAACTTCCCGCGCGGTACAGGAGCCGATATTATCAATATATACCGGCACATCCTGCGAAACGGCCTCAGATACGGTTACCCATACAGGCGGTTGCTCAATTGTGACATCTTTTTTCTTGCAGCCGGAGAGTGCCAATCCAGTAAGCAGCAGTATGATTGCCAAATAAGCAATCCGGTGAGATGCTCGATTTCCTAAGTCCGACAGGTTCATATTAAAATCCCATAAGAAAGCAACTATTATAGTTGATACATTGTGTCTGTTTTTTATTTTCTCCAAATCTAATGCGGCTTGGCAGGTGAATCGGATTCACCATCACTTTTGAATGGCATTTGGTGATTCACTATTCCAGCCGCCGCCAAGGGCTTTGTAAAGAGATACCAAGTCAGTGGATAAGTTGCGGGTGCTCTGTACCAAAGAATCCTCAGAAGCATAGAGGGACCGCTGCGAATCCAGGACACTGAGAAAGTCGGTCTGACCCTGCATATAGAGTTGTGTTGCCAAATCCACAGCCTTGCGATTGGCGGCGACTGCCTCAATTAGAGCACTACGATGTTCCTGCTCCTTCGCAGACGCTATCAGGGCATTTTCGACATCCTGCAAAGCCGTTAGAACTGTCTGCTGATATGTTATAAAAGATTGTTCCCGAAGGGCTTTTTGTAGTTCGATATTTGCGCCGATTTTGCCTGCATCAAATACCTGCCAACTGGCCGATGGGCCAAAAGACCATAAGTGGTTAACCCAATTCATCCAGGTATTGGACTGGTCGCTCTGGAAACCAATTGAAGCCGACATAGATAGTTTTGGGAACAAATCTGCCGTGGCCACGCCGATGCGGGCAGTAGCAGCATGAATTTGGGCTTCGGCCCTGCGGATGTCAGGACGCCGCCGGAGCAAGTCCGATGGGACGCCCACCGGCACACTCGGCGGAGTAGGCGGTATGATTGAAGCCGGGGACAGCTCTTCCAACAGCGCCGACGGCTCACGACCAAGCAGAACACTTAAATTGTAAATTGCCTGTCTGGCGGAAGACTCAAGCAGCGGGATTTGGGATGCCGTGCTGGCTACCTGTGCATCGGCGTTGGCGACGTCAAGCGCTCCTACCAATCCGCTGCCAAACCGCTGGCGAGTCAGCTCAGCGGTGTGCTGCTGAGCTTTGAGGTTGTTTTGGACAATGACAATTTCCTGCTGAAAGCCACGAAGGTTTATATAATTAAGCGCAACCTCGGCTACAAGTGTTACCAGCACACTTCGGTGGTCTTCTATGGCAGCCCGAACATCGGCGTTGGCGGCCTCGACATCACGACGCACTCCACCAAATATGTCCAGTTCCCACGCCGCATCCAAACCGTCTTTATAGAGGTTGCTATACACTTCGTTGTCATATGCTCCGGCTGATGTTGTCGCCGCAGACCCGCTGCGGGTAAAAGAGCCCGTAGCCCCCACGGAGGGCCACAGACCCGCTGTGACACCGTTACGCGACGCACGCGCCTGAAGGATGCGAGCCTCTGCCTGTTTCAGGTCGAGGTTGGAATTCACTGCTCTTTCCACCAACGAGGTCAAAACCTGGTCACCAAATGTTGTCCACCAGCGGACAAAGTCCTGCTCTGCAACGGCGGTCGGCTGGTTACCCTCAGCTGCCGTTGGCCCAGACCAGGTACCAGGAACATGAGGAGTTGGCGCCTGATAGTTGGGCCCTACGGTACATCCCGCCATTGCTATAAGGCAAAGACATAATATGAAGTAAAGCGCATACTCGCCTGAACGTTCGTATGAAACAAGTTGATTCTTCCACCACATATTTAATCTCCTTTTCATCACACCGTCACTCATACCGCAACGCTTCAATCGGGTCTAACCTCGAAGCCTTCCACGCCGGGTAATACCCGAAAATTATGCCAACGCTCGCAGAAACAAGGACCGCTGCAATAATAGCGGCAGGGGAGGTTTTGATTGGCCAGCGTAAAAAAATCCTGACCAAATAAGAGCCACCGTGTCCGAGCAGGATTCCCAGCGCACCTCCTGCCAGGCACAAAACTACCGCTTCCACCAGAAATTGTCTCAGGATGTCCTTTGCTTTCGCTCCAACCGCCATTCGCAACCCGATTTCGTGGGTCCGCTCGGTAACAGACACAAGCATAATATTCATAATCCCAACTCCGCCGACAACCAGCGAGATAAGAGCAACACATAATAACAGATTGGTCATCAGGGTCGTCGTTGAGGAGAAAACCTTAATCATTTCTGTCATATCCCGGATGCTGAAATCGTCTGAGTCTCCAGAGTGGATGCGATGCCGCTCTCGCAGTACCGCGGTTATTTGGCGGATAGCCAGAGGGATAGTATCGGCGGAATTTGCCACAGCCAAAATCTGGTCCACATTAGTGAAGCGCACCGGCTGGGGTGTATCGGCAGCCTGGGTCGCGGATTGCGTTGGATATAGACTGAGCTGGCTGCTGGGGTAAAGATTGTTAAGAGAGTTCACTGAAGATGATGTGGCGGACGCGCTGCTCTGATTAACATTGGTTAGTGTAGAACCGGAAACTCGATACTTAATAGCCGTCCATGGCGCCAGGACAATATCATCCTGGTCCATACCCATCATATTGGCGCCTTTGGCGCTCAGCACGCCTACCACCTTAAAAGATACGTTTTTTATTCGCACTTCTTTGCCAATTGGAGACTTGCCCTCGAACAATTCACGAACAAGGGTCTGGCCCAGAACACAAACCTTGTTGGCGTTGCGAACGTCACGGTCGGTAAAAATTTCGCCCTCAGTCAGATTAGTCCAATCCCGCACATTAAAATATGCCGGAGTAGTGCCGTAGATGGAAAACGGCACCCAATTCCGATTGGCGTAGACCATTTGTGCACGGGCCCGGACAATAGGGGCAGCAGCGCGAATAGCGGGACAATCCCGAATGATGACATCACAATCCTGAGGTGTAAGCGTTATAACGCTGCCGGCTCCGAAACTCACGCCGCCGCTGGCTGCTGTGCCGGGCTGAACCATAATGTTGTTCGCACCCATGCTGGCGATTGACTTCTGGATGGCCGCAGATGAACCGCTACCTATCTCCATCATAGCAATGACGGCCGCGACACCGATGATGATACCCAAAGTCGTCAACGTGGCCCGCATCGGATTTCTGCGAACTGCCCGTAAGGCTGTATGTATTATGCGTATCGTCCGAAATATCCTGGTCATAAACTTTCCCTCTTGTATAAGGGCTTCCGAAACATCCGCAGCGATTCCTTGCTCATATACAAAACTTGGTTGCCTGTTGGTTCGTGCATGTCGAAATATCCTTTTAGTTGCACCACGTTATTCATAGCGTAAAGCCTCAATCGGGTCCATACGCGAAGCTTTCCACGCCGGATAATAACCGAAAACGACCCCTACGCTCGCAGAGAGGGCGAAAGATGCGGCAATCGCGGACAGCGACGGCATGGTCTTCCAGTGCAGAAACATCGTTACCGCCAGTGATACGCCACGGCCCAGCAGGATGCCGGCGACGCCCCCGAAGAGGCAAAGAATTACCGCTTCGGTCAGGAACTGACGGAGGATGTCCTTCGCCCGCGCGCCTATCGCCATTCGCAGTCCGATCTCCCTGGTTCGCTCCGTTACTGAAACCAGCATGATGTTCATAATGCCGACCCCGCCAACCACCAGCGATATCATCGCCACGCATGCCAGCAGGCGGGTCATCAACCTTTGGGTCGAGGCCAGCGTGTTGGAGATTTCCGTCAGGTTTCGGATTCTGAAGTCGTCGGGCTCGCCGTCCCTAAGCCTGTGCCGCTCGCGGAGCAGCATCGTGATCTGGCGGATGGCCAGCGGGACTTCCTGCGGTGAGGTCGCAGACACAAAGATGTCGTCAAGGTCGGAGAACCGCGTCATCTGGGGATAGTCCGCCGCCTGCACCGCGGACTGCTGCGGGTAAAACTGCATCTGCTGGCATGGGTAGAGCTGGTTGAGGGTGTTGACCTGTCCAGTAGACGATGAGACCACGTTGGGGGTCGTTGCCTGCCTCGTACCGATCAGCCGGAACTTAACTGTCGTCCACGGCGCGACGACATAATCGTCCTGGTCCCTGCCCATCATGTTCACACCCTTGGCGCTGAGGACGCCGACGACTTTCATCTCGACGTTCTTGACACGGATCTCTTTGCCGACCGGGGACGCGCCTCTGAAAAGCTCTCGGACAATCGTCTGGCCGACCAGGCATACCCTGGCGGCGCTACGCACGTCACTGTCGGTAAACGACTTTCCCTCCGCCAGATTTGTCCAGTTGCGGACCTCCAGATAATCCGGCGTCGTGCCCAAGACCTCATTGGGAGACCAGTTGCGATTGCCGTAAACAATCTGCGCGTGGGTGTCCACGCTGGGAGCCGCCAGGCGAACCGCGCCGCACTCGCGGCGGATCGCCTCGCAGTCCGCGGGGGTGAGCGTCACCTTGCCCCCGGCCCCCGTGCTCACGCCGGCTTTAACGGCGTCGCTGGGATCGATCTGCACAACGTTGGCGCCTATCGATGCAATGGTCTGCTGGATCGCATAGGACGTCCCTTGTCCGATCTCTATTACTGCAATGACCGCCGCTACGCCGATAATAATGCCCAGTGTCGTTAATGCGGCTCGCATTGGATTTCTGCGAATCGCCCGCAGAGCAGTGCGCATAATCCGTAATGTTCGAAATATCCTCGTCATGGATTTCCCTTCTCACGTATAGTGGGTTCCGAATGCCCGTTTGTCGATGAGGATATATCCTTCGAAAGCCCCCCGTCTACTATTATGCCGTCATGGATACGAATGATTCTTTGAGCATGTCGGGCAACGTTCGGGTCGTGTGTGACCAGGATAATCGTGATGGTCTGCTCTTCGTTGAGTTGCTTAAATATCCGCAGGACATCCTCGCTGGTATGCGAATCCAGATTGCCGGTCGGTTCGTCCGCAAAAACAATCGATGGCTGGTTTACCAAAGCCCGTGCAATCGCCACCCTCTGCTGCTCGCCGCCGGATAACTGAGACGGTTCGTGATGCATTCGATCACTTAATTCTACGCGGTCAAGTAATTCTTTGGCTCGACGCCGGACTTCACGATCCGAAAGGCCCTGTGTAGTGTATGAAAGGGGCATCATGACGTTTTCCAGCGCACTTGTGCGAGGGAGCAGGTTGAAATTCTGAAATACAAAGCCGAGCTTGTGATTTCGCAGCAAGGCTCTTCCGTCGGTCGACAATTGCGATACCTCTCGTCCGTCGAGCCAGTATTCACCCGAAGTCGGATGATCCAGACACCCCAAAATGTTCATAAGAGTGCTTTTTCCTGAGCCGGATACCCCCATTAAAGCAACAAACTCTCCCCGCTCGACAGTCATCGATACCCCTTTGAGCACCGGAACGTCCAGTTCTCCAAGATGATACGTCTTATAAATGTCCCGCAGTTCTATCAACTGCATAACTTACTCCATCGTCTTTAATCGCGTTTTGTCGTTGTATAAAGAGCATCACTGAGGCCGCTGCCCACCGGATGGCCGTCCGCTTCGTGACGGCAGTTTTGGAGTAAACGGATTGGTTGTCCCGTCGCTTACTGCCTGCCGCTGTTGTTGTTCTCCGATAATAATCTGGAGCCCTTCTTTTAGTTCATCACCCTGCACTTCTGTCTTTGTGCCGTCACTGAGGCCAAGGCGCACCTTAATCGGCTGTACATAATTTCCCCGCTGGACCCAGATTACACCCTGACCGTTGTTACCAGAAGCGGTCTTGGCTAATGACTGTGGGTCATTTACGGGATCCACATTTGAGTCAGAAGAGACCTTTCTAAACTCAGCAGCCACTTGGTCGGGGCGGGGCGACCAGCGCAAGGCAGCGTTCGGGGCCAGCAGTACATTGCTGCTGCGGCTCACTTCAAACCGAACATTTGCCGTAAGATAAGGAAACAACTTTCCGCTGGAATTATCCGTAATGACCTCTACGGTGTAAGTGACAACATTTTGTGTCATTGTGGCATTGAGACGAACCTTGCCTACCTCGCCGCGAAAAACTTCACCAGGATAAGCATCAACGGTAAAGCTCACAGGCTGCCCCGGATGGATATTTCCAATATCCGTTTCGTTGACAGACACCCAGACCTGCATACGCTTAAGGTCTTTGGCAATCAGGAACAAACTTGGAGCGTTGAGACTGGATACGACTGTCTGACCGATGTTTACCCTGCGGTCGATAATAACACCTTTGACCGGCGACTTGATGGTACAGTAATTGAGATTTCGCCTGGCTCTGGCAAGAGTTGCTTCAGCAATCGCTACACTCGCCTTGGCTGTATCATAGGTGGACTTGTAAGCATCGTAGCTGCTTTCGGCCAGTGCTTCGGATGGGCCGAGTTTCTGAGCGCGGCTCCAGTCCCGTTCGGCCTGATACAGCTTGGCGTTGGCCTGCTGCAATTGGGCTGTAGCCGTCGCCACGTCCGAGGCGTAAAGGGAATCATCAATTTGAGCCAGTACGGTACCTTCTTCCACAACTGACCCGTAGTCGATTGTATTGCCGTCTCTGTCTTTGCCAAATGTATTGATTATCCCGGCAACCTGCGCGCCGACATCTACTACCTCTTCCGGCTCCATCGTGCCGGTAGCGCCGATAGTGGTCAGCAAATCGCCTCGCTTCACTACGGTGGTGCGGTAAAAAACCGTCTGCTTATTAGCCCTGCTCAAATACAAGGCTACACTAACGCTTATAAGTCCCAGTAATATAACTACGAAAAGTGCTTTTTTGTTTTTCATATTAAAACCTCGTCAATGAACGGGAGTTCCATCCGAATTATTATCGGCTTACAAGCTTACCTCCTTCAATCTGATGCCTGATTTCCTGATGCCTGATTTCGCGGATACCAGCCAAAGAAAAACGAGCAACGTGGTCTGCCATTACCTCGATTTTTAGTCTCTCTGGCAGCAACACTCCTTTTATTCCCGCCGCCGTGAACATCTTGTGATGTCGCTCACGAACTGTCATATCGAAGCATTGCGCCTTGATACTCATCTGGCAAAGCATAACCTGCTGTTCTGACGCATATTTGCCAAGCAGTTCCCGGACAACGCTGCCCAATTCACGCCGTAGCGGCTCTATCGATTTCCGCATAACTTCCGCCAACAAACCCGTCGGGTTGGCCATTTCCTTGCGGATTATCTCGAACTCGTGGCTCTTAGGGTCGGCAAGACGCTGCATAATGGCAAGTATCCGTCCGCGAAGCCGTTCCTCGGCAGGGGCGTCGGAAGGAACACCGCCGCTTGGCGAATGAGCCTCCAGCGACCGATGAAACGCCAATCGCCATGTCTCCACATACAATGTTTTTTTATTGCCGAAGTAATAATTTACCGCCGCTACGTTCGCACCGGCACGCTTACAAATCTCTGCAACAGTTGCGTCTCGATAACCTTTCTGTGCGAAAATCTCACAAGCCATCTCAAGCAGCCGCCCCCGGACATCGTTACCTTCCTTTTTTACCGACCTCATATCAATCTCCATAAAATTCAACCTGCATTTGAAATGCTCATTTCAAATATGTATTTAACTTATTTTTGCAGCGATGTCAAGTTGTTTTTTCTTTTTATTTATGATTATGAGCATGGACATATCTGTCGACGCCTGTAACAGGTCAGATAAAACCGGCGCCAAAATAGCACTATGCGTGATTTCCAGACAGAATTGGAGGTGTTAAACGATTACTGAACGAAGGGCAAGTGCTTCAAGTGCTTTTCGAATAGTAGGTTATGGAAATCGGGGCGACAGGAATTGAACCTGCGACCTCTTGCACCCCATGCAAGCGCGCTAGCCAAACTGCGCCACGCCCCGAACAAGCAACATTTTAACCGTAGCGGTGCTGCAAAGCAAATATTTTCCGGCCCTGTGGAATTTCACATTACGATATGCTTGCCGATGTTTACCGCAGCAGGAGTTTATTTTTTCTCAGTCGGAGGTTGTTCCGAGACAGGCTGTGTATACGGTCTGTTTTCTCTGTACGACCGCAGCCGGTCCTGAATATCGTCAATGAGTTTTTGGTTGCCCAGGTATTGCGCAGGCTGAAGAGCTTTCTCAGCAGCAGTGACGGCTTCGGAAAATCTGCCCGCTGCTGCATAACTCGCAGCCAAATCGACCAGCAAAAATGGATTTTCGTAATTGGTTGTATCGCAGGCCTGTTTCGCAAGACGGATTGTTTCTTCGGAATTGCCCTGTTGTCCCAGAATATATCTGAAGTTCTGTAGGGCAGGGGTGAAATCGGCTTGTATCTGTAACGCCCTGGAAAAGTGCACAACGGCTTCGTCAAATTTTTGCTGCTGTGCAAGTGCGATGCCTAAACTATTATGGGTCGCTATATCTTCAGGAAATAGTTGGAGAACTTTTTGATATTCTACGACAGCTTCATCGAGCTTGCCCTGGCTGGCTAAAACGTCTCCCAATTCTCTGCGAGTAGTGGTTAAGTCCGGCTTGATTTGCAGCGCCTTGGTATAATGCCTGACAGCCTCATCAAGCCTGTTTTGTCTGGTAAATACAACGCCGAGATTTCTGTGCACTGCGGGGATATCCGGACTGATTCGCAGCGCCTCCTCAAAATGCCTGACGGCCTCGTCAAGTTTACCTTGTTGGCTGAAAGTCGCCCCAAGGTTGACGTGTGCGGCGGCATTATCGGGTTTTAGTCGCAGCGCATTTAGATAATTAACAACAGCCTTATCCAGCTCATTCTGTTCGCGGTAGAGGTCAGCCAGCCAGAAATACGAAACAGATTTATCCGGCATAAGCTCAATGTTGTTTTTTATGTGGTCTATTTGAACCTTGCGGCACCGCTGGGTCAGCTCCTCGTTGTTGAAAAGAGTAAAATCTATTGTGTCTTTGGCGCAATATGCTTCGACAAGCTTAAAGAAGCGTTCTTTTTGTGCCGGCGTGGCATTCGATAACTCAACCATATTTTTAAAGGGCGAGTTGACTGAGAGGGCGTAGGCGGCAAAATCAATTTGTGCGTCAATATCGGAAGTGACCTGCCGGATGATGTTTATTGTTTCTGGACGAAACCATGCTTTTGAAAAGAGATTCTCCCGTGTAGTCGGGTCTTCCTGGTACATAAGTTTCGGCGCAGCGAATTCAAGCTTAGGCTGATTGTCCGTATTTACAGGCCCCTGACCGAAGAGTCCCGGCAGGTCTTCAGATATGACAAGCTTGTATAGCAGCCTGGGGTCGGTGAGGGTTATATTTTTTGACCGTTGAGCGCAGGATATTTTCCGCTCCGCATTTTCCAGATTCAACTCATAATCGCCTTTGATTCCGACAAGCAGGTAATCAATCCCCTCACCGGACGGCTCGGTCAAGACCAGCAGACTGTTCGGAAAAACTTGTGCAAAGGCCCGTCCAACGAGAGAGAAGGTGGGCCAATTCATCTGATAAGAATGCATGAACTGGACAAACATGCCGTCCTCGTTGAGTGCGTTTCTGGCCAGAACAAAGAAATCATGAGTAAACAAAGTGGCCAGGCCGGCCATCCACGGATTGGATGGCTCGGATATAATCACATCGTACTTTTGTTTTGTCAGCTGAAGATGTGCCCGTCCATCCTGAATAATAAGATTCGTCCTTGGGTCCGAAAGTACGCTGTTGTTCCACGGGAGAAAGAAATTACTTGCATCAACCACCTGTCGGTTGATGTCGAGAATATCGAGTTGTTCGATGGGGTAACACAATACTTCACCGGCGGTTATACCGCTGGCCAGACCTAACACCATAACCTTCCTTGGATTTGGATGAAAGAGCATCGGGAAATGTGCCGCGAGGGTCTGAGTCTTCATGTCGCCACGTGACGAGGCATCTGATTTTCCGCTGATTGTTAGCGCGTAGTAGTAACCGCCGAGAGGATTTGGATATCTCAGGACCGTAATGAAACCACCGAGGCCGTCGGCATAATAAACCAGTTCGCCATGCTGAGTCTTTTTCAGCATCTTGGGACCATCAAAAAGGGCGTGAATGTAGCTGACGTTTCTTATGTCCATCTCGCTATTGTCAAAGCGGTGGTATTTGCCTATTGAAAACAGGCTGGGGTCCCACACCGGGAAATGGAAGCAGAGCAATAATCCCAGCAAAGCTGGGATTGCCAAACAAGATGTCCTTAATAGGTTCTGCTTATTTCTGCTCAAAATGATAGCAGCGATAACCAGCGAGGTAAGAAGTTGCGACGCAATGACCAGGCGCAGACCACCTTGTTTTCCTATTAGCGGTATGAGAATAAACCCGGCAGAAAATGACCCTAATACCGCGCCGATTGTATTGACCATGTAAGCGAAGCCGATGGACTTTCCCACTCTCGAAATGGATTGTGTGTAGATTTTCCCAACTAAGGGAAAAGTTGCACCGAGGCAAAGTGTCGGCAGGAACATAAAGGCAAATAGAACGACTGCCTTTAATATATTCAGCATCGCGAACCGGTTGCTGAAGTGAAAAATCAGCTTGGCAAAGAATAGCTGGCTGTTTCCCAGCAGTTGACTGGTCGCCAGCACAAACAGGCCTGCTGCAACCTGAGTGAATAATAGCAGCCATATAACCCGCCCGGTTTTATCTGCAAGCCAGCCAAAGAACATACTGCCCAAAGCCAGTCCCAGGATGAATGTTACCAGTACAATGGTGAAGGAATAGGTGGTAGGGGCAACAATCAATCCCAGCAATTTAGTCCATATTACCTCATAGGCCATAGCGCAAAAACCGGACACGGCGAAAATCACCAGTGCCCCAACGAGCACACCGGGATACTCAGAACGTCCGGTTTGTTCAGCAGATGCTGTTTGCGGATATCGCGATGATTCAGCGACCACGTGCTTTTTACTGAGCCGTCGTTCCCTCGTCTTATAGCTAACCAGCAAACAAGATAAGCCGATAGCGCCGTTAATAAGCACAGCAAAAATCAGGGTGCCCCATACACCCAAAAGGTTTATCAACCAAAAGCCGCACAGCAAAGCACCTAAAGCAGCACCAACAGTGTTTAATCCGTACAACCTTCCTGCGTGTGTGCCCAGGTGAGATAGTTTCGTAACGTAGAATCGACATAGAATGGGCAGCGTAGCCCCCATGCAAATAATAGGGATACACAACAGTATAGAACAACCCAAAAAGGTGAGAAGGTTATACAACATAAAATAGTTGAAAAGCTGATTGTAAACAAGTGCGTAAAGCGGCCTGAACGCCACAAGCAGTGCCGGAATCGCGAGCCCATAGGCGCCTATTACTAATTCTAAGATTCCATAAAATTTTACCAATTCTATTGGTTCTCTGACACGGTCTATAGTTCGACTGGCCAAGAAACTGCCTAAGCCCAAACCCCCCATAAAAACGGTTAGAATTATACTGATGGTAAAGGGTGAGCCGCCGATGATTTCAACCACCATCCTGCTCCATAATATCTCGTAGATTAAGCCGGTAACGCCGGAGAAGAAGAAACAAATCAGAACCAGAAGAGATACTCGCTGGATGGAGCGACGTGGCAATTTTTCTTCTGACATTTCCTGCTCACTTTATTCTGTAATAATCGGAGGTTGTTCCGGGACAGGCTGTGTATACGGTCTGTTTTCTCTGTACGACCGCAGCCGAGCTTGAATCTCTTCCATAAGTTCCTCGTGGCCTAAAGATTGGGCCAACACCAGAGCTTTTTCAGCGGCAGAGACGGCTTGGGAAAACTTTCCTGCTGCAGCATATTCGGCGGCCAAGGAAGCCAGTAGAAAAGGATTTTGGAAGTTGGTAATTTTACAAGATAATTCTGCGAGATGAATTGCTTTTTCAGAATCGCTCTGCTTGGCCAGAGCGTGTATGATGTTACGGTAAGCGTCGGTAAAGTTGGGCTCGATTCTCACCGCCTGGGCAAAATGTGTAACTGCTTCGGTCATGTCGTCCTGCGCAGCGTATGCAACACCCAAATCATTGTGCACAACCTGGTCGTCGGGTGTTACCTGAAGAACTTTCTGATACTCCTCGACAGCATCCCCGAACTTACCCTGGAGGACCAAAGAATATGCTAAGTTTCTGTGTGCGACGATGAGGTCAGGTCTAAGACGCAATGCTTCTTTGAGGTGCATAATACCTTCGTTGGGCTTACCTTGCTTACAGAGGGCTACACCGAGGTTGGCGTGAACATCAGCCGCGTCAGGGTTAATATCCAGCGACTTTGAATAACTCGCTATAGCTTCATCCAGCATACCTTTTGCAGAGTAAAGAACTGCCAGATAAAAATAGGAAAGCGCTTTGTCCGGCATAAGGTCGATATTGTCTTCTAAGGTTTTTATCTGAATTGAATTACATCTTCTCGACATCTCATCGTTGTTGAGAGAGGAAGGTTCTACCGGATTCTTGGCACAATATGCTTCCAACAACTCAAAAAAACGCTCTCTCTGGGTTGGCGTTGCCTTTGATAAATCGACCATATCACCAAACGGCGCATAGACTGAAAAAGCGTAGGCTGCAAAATCAATCTGGGCATTAACATCTGTTGTAATCTCTCGAATTATATCTGCTGTTGCGGGACTTAACCATTGTCGAGATTGAATGTTTTCCTTTATCGTTGGGGCACTTGTGTACATAAGTTTCGGAGCGGCAAACTCAAGCCGAGGCCAATTATCCGTATTTGTGGGTCCACGACCGAAAAGTCCTTGAAGGTCTTCAGATACAATAAGTCTGTAAAACAATCGGGGGTCCGACAGGTTTATATTTTTTGATTTTTGAGCGTAGCGGATGTTTCGCTTTGCGTTATCCAGCATCAGGTTGTTTTTGCCTTTAAAGCCCACAAACAGGTAATCGTTGCCCGTGCCGGAAGGTTCGGTCGAGGCCAAAAGACTGTTCGGAAAAACCTCCACAAAAGTTCGGCCGACAATGGCAAATGTGGACCAATCCATCTCATAAGAATGAAAGAACTGAACAAATATGCCGTCTTCGTTAAGTCTTTCTTTGGCTAAAGCAGAAAACTCACGGGTAAACAAAGTGGCCAGGCCGGCCATCCACGGATTGGATGGTTCGGATATAATCACATCGTACTTTTGTTTTGTCAGTTGAAGATGTGCTCGCCCATCCTGTATAATGAGATTCGTTCTGGGGTTCGAAAGTACGCTATTGTTCCACGGGCGAAAAAATTCGCTTCCAGCCACGACCTGCTTATTAATATCGATGACGTCAAGTCGCTCGATAGGATAATATAGTACCTCACCAGCGGTGATACCGCTTGCCAGCCCCACTACCATAACCTTCTTCGGATTTGGATGAAAAAGCATGGGAAAGTGTGCCAACAGCGTTTCGGTCTTCATATCTAATCGTGACGAAGCATCTGGTTTTCCGCTGTTTACCATTGAGTAATAGACCTCGCCCAGCGGATTTACATATTTCAGGACCGTGGTAAAACCGCCGATACCATCCCCGTAGTATACCAGTTTACCTTTCTCGGACTTGGACAGTATTTCCGACCCATGCAAGAGGGTTTCAAGCCAGCCGTAGCTTTTGGGGTCTATGAGGTCTACTTTGAGTTCATCGAAGCGATGATATTTACCTTTCGCCAGCAAAAGGTGGTTCCACATCGGCAAGTGAAAGCAAAGAAATAAACCGGTTAAAGCCGCTGCTGATAAGGAAACCCACTTCAATATGTTTTCTTTGTTCCTGATAAGGATAAACGTTGCGATAACTAGCGATGTTAGAATTTGCAGACCTATGACAACACTCAAAGCCTTTTCTTTACCAAGCAATGGTATCAATAAGAAGCCTGCGCAAAAAGAGCCTGATACTGCACCTATGGTGTTAATCGAGTATGCAAGGCCAATAGACCTGCCTATTCTTGCCAGAGATTGCGTGTAGATTTTCCCAACCAAAGGGAACGTGGCACCAAGACAAAGTGTCGGCAGGAACATAAAGGCAAATAGAACGACTGCCTTTAATATATTCAGCATCGCGAACCGGTTGCTGAAGTGAAAAATCAGCTTGGCAAAGAATAGCTGGCTGTTTCCCAGCAGTTGACTGGTCGCCAGCACAAACAGGCCTGCTGCAACCTGAGTGAATAATAGCAGCCATATAACCCGCCCGGTTTTATCTGCAAGCCAGCCAAAGAACATACTGCCCAAAGCCAGTCCCAGGATGAATGTTACCAGTACAATGGTGAAGGAATAGGTGGTAGGGGCAACAATCAATCCCAGCAATTTAGTCCATATTACCTCATAGGCCATAGCGCAGAAGCCGGATATGGCGAAAATTATCAGTGCCCCAACTAACGCCCCTGGATGTTCCGAAGCCCCAGGTTCAGCAGCAATCGTTCTCGGATATTGCAATGGTTCGGCAGCCATTTGCTCTTCAGCGGGCCGTTGTTTCTTCTGCTTGTAGCTAACCAGCAAACAAGATAAGCCGATAGCGCCGTTAATAAGCACAGCAAAAATCAGGGTGCCCCATACACCCAAAAGGTTTATCAACCAAAAGCCGCACAGCAAAGCACCTAAAGCAGCACCAACAGTGTTTAATCCGTACAACCTTCCTGCGTGTGTGCCCAGGTGAGATAGTTTCGTAACGTAGAATCGACATAGAATGGGCAGCGTAGCCCCCATGCAAATAATAGGGATACACAACAGTATAGAACAACCCAAAAAGGTGAGAAGGTTATACAACATAAAATAGTTGAAAAGCTGATTGTAAACAAGTGCGTAAAGCGGCCTGAACGCCACAAGCAGTGCCGGAATCGCGAGCCCATAGGCGCCTATTACTAATTCTAAGATTCCATAAAATTTTACCAATTCTATTGGTTCTCTGACACGGTCTATAGTTCGACTGGCCAAGAAACTGCCTAAACCCAAGCCGCCCATAAAAACGGTTAGAATTATACTGATGGTAAAGGGTGAGCCGCCGATGATTTCAACCACCATCCTGCTCCATAATATCTCGTAGATTAAGCCGGTAACGCCGGAGAAGAAGAAACAAATCAGAACCAGAAGAGATACTCGCTGGATGGAGCGACGTGGCAATTTTTCCTCTGACATTTCCTGCTCACTTTGTTTTGCAATAAGGGGAATAAACAGTTACAGGCATGGACGGATTATACCTAAGTTTCTTCTTTTCTGACCAGCAAATTTTCTTCAAAAAAACACCTCGACAAAGTTAGGTAAGCTTTTTTGTCTCATCAGCACGCCGTGTGTTGCGACCGTTGTCACCACGAGTAGAGAAACGAATTCCTGGCGATGGGCGCTGTTTCAATTCTTCGGGCTGACAGCTTTGGCTTATGGGATAACACTTATCGTTTATCAGCTTGGCAGCCTCATAGTGCCTTAGAGGTGAGCCTTTTCTTAATTTTCTTGCAGTATTGACCTCTTGGGGGTAGACTGAGCTGGAATTTGAGAGGCTGTTTGATTTGGAGAGGTGGCCGAGAGGCTGAAGGCAACGGTTTGCTAAACCGTCGTATGGGTAATAACCCGTACCGCGAGTTCGAATCTCGCCCTCTCCGTTAGTTTTTTACTCTCTTCTGTAAGTGCTTAGATTTGAGTGTGTTGAGGAAGTGACACTTCGGAATGTTCAACTGACTGTCCTATGATTGTCCTATTTTCAGCCTTCTCGCTATTGAAACTTAAACCGTTCATCGCAGCCTGTGCCTGCTTGTCATTCATAGTGAAGTACATATCCAGTATTGCACTGGACGAATGTCCCATCCACTCCAGGATATACTTGTAGGACAGATTTTGCTGAGCACAATAGCTTGCAAAGAAGTGTCTAAAGGTGTGAAGCTTATACTGTCTTGGATTTTCAAAGCCGCATTCCTTGCACAAGTTCTTTAGATAGATATCCCCCAGTATCCCCTATTGCCCAGCTAATCCTCACTTATTGGCCAAAAAACGCATTTTGGACCTGATATCAAATGTTTTCAAAGAGGTGGAAAAGAACTGTCAATCCGAAGGGTGAGGGTTCGAGACCCTTCGCCATCCATGGCAAGACGCAACAGAGCCAGAATTAGGAAATGACCCTCCTGGCTCTGACAGTTAATCTGATGATTGTCTTACTCTTCAAAGAGCTTTTCTACAGAACAAAAAGTTTTTTTCAACGACCTATAATAATACTGGTTTACTTGCTGAATAGATACAACCTGTCTGCCAAAGGCCCCAAAAGTGTTTTGCTGTTGAATCGAAATGTCTTTTATGTTAAGATTTATTATAGAAATAGGGAATATCTGTCTAAATATTACCTAAAGGGTTAAATGAATTGTATCAGAAATACATTGGATATATCGTCTAACGACGACGGCAAAAAAATGCACAAATCAGGCCTGGCGCACAAAATTATTATGATGTCTTTGCTAACGGCAATTTTACTTGCTGTAATCGGCACTGCGGCATGGCAGTTCAAAGAAAGACGGACAATGCTCCAGACCATTGGCTGTCTACAGACGGAAAAACAAAAGTTAAATGAGAATCTAAGCCTTGAGCAGAAGAAAGCCCGGATGCTTACCGATGAATTTGAAACCCGCAGTAGTAACCTGGCCAGCCAGAATGCCAAACTTTTAAGTGAAAATCAGGAACTTGCCAACCAAATTGAGATGCTCGAAAATCAGCTCGAAACACTAACCGGCCAGATAGAAGAACTGGCAGCCGACAAGCAAACAACCACTGAAGAAAATCAAAAACTTACAGAGAGAATTGAAATACTGAATGACCAAATTGGAAAGGCTGCAAGAGAGTACCGCATTAGGATGGAGCAGCTTACCGCGGAAAATAGCAGACTCGCGGCAGAAAATGTATCTCTTGCGGAGAAAATAACGCAACTGGCCAATGAGAACATTATGCTTGCAGAGCAAAACAGTGCCCTGGCCAAAAAAGGAAAAGATTTTATCGAGAGTTCAGGCCCAAAAGAGTTTTTTATGGATGACGCTAATACCCCTAACTCTTGACGGTTGCTTGTCTTAAGTTTTTTACCGGTCTTTGCCCGAAAAGGTGGGATTATTCTGTAATCACGCGTTGCTTAACGCAGGTTATCTTTTCTGCCTATATTCACATAACAACAATACCATCTTAATAAACATCTGCTCTTAGGATAAATAGTCCACACTAAGGAGCAGTTCTTAGCGGATACCAGCCAATTAATATAACCTCTTTTAAACAAAGCACTTAATCATATTTATCCTTCACAAGGACAACTGCTTTTTGTCCTTATTTTATACTTTAAAATAGGGGAAATAGGGGATATGGGTATTGACAACCTTAAGAAAGGCTGGTATAATACCTTTACTTTAGTCCTATAAAAAATAGTTTAATGCGCGTAAGTTTTTGTATGAGCGGCAATTTCAACCTTGAAAATGCACCGTTTCGGTCGAAGCAAGAAGCAGTTTGCATTAAATGATGAAGGAGTAGTGGTGAGACGGAGGAGACGTGCAACATTGTTTCTGGCAGTAACTCTTATGTTCTGCTTTGGGGCTGAGGCGACTCTTTATGCACAGCCATACCCTCTTGAGCCGTTCGCCAGCATCTCCGTACCCGATGGAATCAACCTCGGCAATATCAGCAAGTATGGTCAGCAAACATTTAATTCCACCATAAGGGTACATATAGCTGCCAATTGCCCTCATCACATCGACGCATCAATCGGAGCGTTTGTTAACCCTCACGGAGATCTTATCACGAAGGATAGAACCAAGGTTGAAATGGCGCCGCCATTAAGCTCGCCCAGAGGCACTCCTAACTCCTATTGGAGATGTTGACGTGGATTTAAATCTAAGGTTTACTATTGATATCGAGTCCAGCGACCCTGCAGGGGAATATACTGGGTCTCTGGTTCTTACGGTAATGGCCGGACTCTGACAAAAAGTTGACAGACGCAACAGCGTAGTTGCGTGCAAATAAAGCTCATTTAAAAAATGTTATTAACCCATAAAAAAGTTCGCAAGGTGAGAAAGGAGGGCGGGACATAAAACGAGAGGTGATGCAACAGCCAAAAGAAGCCGGCCTGGTCTTTAGGCTATAAAAAAATGCAGGCTGCGGCTGGAGGTGGAGTTAAATAAAAGCGGGCAACTCACCTCAGTTGCTGAATAGCGTGTTTTGCCCGCTGTAAGACGGGCAGGCACTTGAATTAACAAGTGCCCGACCCGAAAAAATAAAAATATTGTCAGCCCCTAAAAGTGATATCGGACGATTGTGGGGCGAAACTTAAAGGAGATTGAAAAATGAGAACTTTGCGAATGTTAATAATTGCTGCGGTAATAGCAATGCTGGCAGTGCCAGCATTGGCGGCGCCGATTCTGGTATCTACTGGCTCGTGCCCTGTTAATTTGAAGATTCAGCCGGTAGCTACGATTGTTCCTCCTGCTAAAATCGATGTGACGATAACGACCATAGACGGGGCAGGAAAGGGCTCATCCAGTGGTTTAGACTCCGGTACCTTCCTTCTAAGTACGAACTTACCGAGTGTGCAGATCAGTGCGGTCATTGGGAACCCGGGTTTAACTGGTGGCACGTGGGGTTGCCACTTACAAGGTCATGCCGGCTGGGCTATAGGACCTGTTGCTGACACCGACACCTATCCTGGTTCTATGTTTATTAGTAATGTTCCATTTGTCGTGTTCGTTCAAGTTACTAATGTCGACATGCTGACGGTTCCTTGGGGTCCTCTATTTAACTACGACACAACACTAACACTGACCATGAGTATTCCGTAAGGTTGTTGACTTTAGAGCGAAAGGCAGACTGCAACTACCGCCGTGTAACGGACGAACGCACGAGGTACGTGCAGAAATCCAAACAGCCTTGGAAAGACTTTTAACAACAGGGAGGGGTAGATTAAATCTATCCCTTCCTGTTTTTTTATATAGTGCCTGAACCCAAATTTTAGATGCTCAATCCTAACTACACATACTAAGGGCAGGTCCGAAAAAACTGAAACAGTAATCTTACCCACAAAACCACCTGACTGGAGCGTCGGGCCGCCCGATAATATGCAGTCTGGCCAACAAATAATACTTTTGGGGGCAGTGTAGTACCTCAATCGAGAAATGGAAAACTACTTGATAAAGTGACTTTCCGATATAGCCGAACCAACAAACAAGTGCGATGGTACATAAAGCGAACGCACAAAGGTTTGAAGACTGACCAATAAAAAAATGAAAGAATAAAAATGGCAAATCGACCCAATAATGTATTATCCGGCCGTCTGGCTTGGGTTATCTGTATTTTTGGGTGCCTTTTTATTTTGGCGACGCCGGTGTCCGCGAGAACTATGGAGTTTACGGTCAGACCAATGAAGGTAGAGCTTGCAGCTCGGGCCGGACGGACGGCAGAGGAAGTCATCGAAATTCGCAGCCTTGACGACAAGAAGTTTATGACACTCGATTTGAAATTAGTCGAGCTGGGTCAAACAGAGGATGCTTACTGGGAGGTTATCGAGGCTGGCCCCAATGCCGAGCCCAATGCTGGTACGTCAAACCCGTATTCCTGCCGTGAGTGGATAAAATTGAGCGCTGATAGTGTTAGAATCGAACCGCTGGGTGTGAAAACGGTAAAGTTGAAGGTAACACCTCGACCTAATAAGGGTGGATTTTACTATGCAGGCCTGTGCGTACAGACAAGGCCAGCTCCAGACATCTCACAAGGGATTCCCGTAGTCACCCGATTTTTGATTCCTGTTCTTTTTGAGGCACAGGGCCGTGCGGTGCGTCAGAAAATAAGTTTGACCGATATCGGAATGGAATTCAGGCCAGAGTTTGGACAAGAACCGGCAACATCGATTCTGCTGGTGAGTATTGCAAACGAAGGCAGGACCTACTCCCGGCTGAAAAGCAGTGCGAAGGTTCAGAATTTCCTGGGTGGTTACTGGCGTGATATTATGAAGGTAGCACACGAAGAGGTAGGTATTCTGCCTGGGATAAACCTAAAGTTAAAGAATGACGTTGGGAAATCCCTTCCGCCGGGGAAATATAAATTAAAGGGCGACCTTTACGTTGACGGTCGACGGACAAAACCGATTGAGAAGGAAATAGATTTTGTCGGCGACCCAGATGCTGGGGCAGTTACAGCCGAGGCGGCACTTAAGCTGGAGCCGGAAAGTATATCTGTTACCATTGTACCGAGGGCGACACGTTCGGCGGTTCTGAGTGTGCAGAACCCCTCGGATAGTGCAGTTACGGTTCGAGCCGGCGCAGCAATGCCACATAGGCTTGAGAATATTGCCTACGGCGAGTTGAAGGGTGAGGATTTGGCCTGCGCCGACTGGGTGCGAATAATGCCGGATAATTTTACACTGCCCCCCGGCAGGCAGCAGAAGATGCGCATCATTGTAAAGGCGCCGGAGGTCAATGAATTACATGCCAATTATTATGCAGAACTCAATCTGCAAGGCAGATATCCAGACGGCCAGAATGCCGGTGCGACAACAGCCCTGCTCAACGTTCAAAACAAGCGAGTCAAGACCGAACCTGCGATACAGCCGATGAAGCTGAGTATTGCCAATGAGGAGGCTTCTATATATGCAATTGTAAGCAGGTTTGGTAACACAGGAAACGTTCACATCACACCAGGATGCTCAGCCACACTTATGACTGCTGACGGCAGGATTGCCAGAAGGACGATATTGGCGGGCGAGACAGGTCTTATGCTGCCGCTGGAGGTCAGGAATTTTTCGGGACTTATTGATTTTGCAGCGGTTCTACCCGGGGCGTACCGTCTGGAAGCGATGCTGGAATATACCACCGATGAGGGAGTAAACAAGCAAACGACCCAGGCAATAACTATTCAGGTCTCCAGCGAGAATGGCCGAAAAATCGTCGAAGTTATTGGACCTAAAGAAGAGGCAGAAAAGTAACGCAAGCGGCAAAAAAAGAAAAACTGATATAGTCGCTAATAAATCTGGCCGATTGAAAAAAATGGATACGACGGTTAACCCGAAAACTATTAAAAATAGCAGGAGCTATCATAGGAATTGGATAAGGGGTTGTGTACCAGTACCAATTGGTATAGGTAAGGGAGTTGACCATGTTGAAAGATACATTTAAAATTTTGATAGCAGGAATAACCCTTTTTATTATTCTGCCCGGCACTTTGGTTACGGCAGCCTATAAAGCAGCGAAGATAACTTATACTGTCTCCGGCTCGGTAGGCGTAAGTGGAGTAGCGATGAACGGTCTGCTGGGTAATCCCGTTACCAATGAGAACGGCTACTATACCGCCACGGTCGATTACGGCTGGAACGGTACGGTCACTCCAACAAAGGAGGGGTACACTTTCGAACCGGCTAATAGAACGTATGATAAGGTTACCGGCGAACAGGCCAATCAGAGTTACACTGCGGCGCTAATTACTTTTACCATTACAGGTACAGCAGGCCAAAACGGTGTGGTAATGAACGGCCTGCCAGGTATGCCGGTTACTGATGAAAATGGTAAGTACACCGCCACTGTTAACTACGGTTTCAGCGGTACAGTTACCCCAACAAAGGAAGGATACGCCTTTCAGCCGCCTGATAAAAAATATGACCCTGTTACCGCGAATCAGACTAATCAGGACTACAGCGCGAAATTGAAGACTTTTACCATTTCCGGCCCAACAGGTATGGATGGTGTAGTAATGAATGGTCTGCCGGGCAATCCCGTTACCAGTGGAGGCGGCAAGTACACTGCTACTGTTGACTATGGTTTTAGCGGCACAGTTACCCCAACAAAGGAGGGTTATACTTTCGAACCAGCTAACAGGATTTACGCTAAGGTTACCGGTAATCAAGCCAATCAGAGTTACACTGCGGCGCTAATTACTTTTACCATTACAGGTACAGCAGGCCAAAGCGGTGTGGTAATGAACGGCCTGCCAGGTATGCCGGTTACTGATGAAAATGGTAAGTACACTGCCACTGTTAACTACGGTTTCAGCGGTACAGTTACCCCAACAGAGGAAGGATACATCTTCCAACCGGCTGATAAAAAATATGACCCTGTTACCGCAAATCAGACTAATCAGGACTACAGCGCGAAATTGAAGGCCTTTACCATTTCCGGCTCAACAGGTATGGATGGCGTAGTGATGACTGGTTTGCCAGGCAATCCCACTACTAGCGGCGGCGGGTTATACACTGCCACCATTGACTATGGTTTCAGCGGCACAATTACCCCAACAAAAGAGGGTTATACTTTCGAACCGGCCAGCAGGACTTATGCTAAGGTTACCAGCGACCAGAGCAACCAGAGCTATACCGGCACACTAATTACCCTTACTATTTCCGGCACAGCAGGTGCAAGCGGCGCGGTAATGAACGGCCTGCCCGGCAATCTCGTTACTGACGAAAATGGCAAATACGCTGCCACCGTCGACTATGGCTGGACCGGCACAATCACTCCAACAAAGGAAGGATACATCTTCCAACCGGCTGATAAAAAATACGACCCTGTTACCGCAAATCAGACAAATCAGGACTACAGTGCGAAACTGAAGACATTTACCCTTTCTGGTACAACAGGTATGGACGGTGTAGTAATGAAGGGTCTGCCGGGTAATCCTGTTACCAGCGGGGGCGGCTTATACACCGCTACTGTTGACTATGGTTCCAGCGGCACAGTTATCCCAACAAAGGAGGGTTATACTTTCGAGCCAGCTAACAGGATTTACACTAAGATTACTGGCGATCAGACCAATCAGAGTTATACTGCGACGCCAATTACTCTTACCATTTCCGGCATAGTAACCATCAATGGGGAACCAATTGAAGATGTATTAATGTCGGCAGACAACGGTGGTGGTTCCAGCGTTACCGATGCTAAAGGCCGATACTCACTCAAGGTAAACTATGGCTGGACTGGTACGATAACGCCGACAAAAGAAGGTTATATGTTTGATCCACCTAATAAAGCATACACTAATGTTACTTCGAATATCAGTGAGGACGAGACGAAAAAAGAGGCCGAACGCAAGGTTACTGAACAGAAAGCTGCCCAGCCTGAGGTCAACCAGTCCACAGAGGCTGCTGAGCCCGTTGAGACTGCTGGGCCAGAGACTGTTCAACCAGAGACCACTCAGGCCACAGAGGCCGTTGAACCCACTGAGGCTGCTCAGGCAAAAGCTGCTGAACCGCAATCTCGTGGAGCAGAAGCACAGCCGAAACTTCCGCTTGTTAACAACGTCTTTATTGATACTGACATCCGGCAGGTAATTCAGGACATCTCATCGCAAACAGGTGTTGTCATTGTCCCCGACCAGACTGTTGCGGGTTTGATAACCTGCGAACTTAAGGAAGTGCCGCTTGACAAGGCCCTTGAAATAGTTCTGGCTGGCACCGGTTATGTAGTAAGAAAAACACCGGATTACTACCTGGTCAGTTCGCCGGAGCCAAAAGAGATGACATTCCCTGCTTCGAGCAGAACAAAGTACATAAAAATGAGCTACGTCGGAGCCGAAGACGCGGTGAAACTCCTGTCCACCGCATTCAGGAAATACGTTCAAGCTGACGCTACCACCGGCACGGTTGTTATTACCGCACCCCAGGTTTTGATAGACCGCATAGAGTCGGATCTCGCACTTATCGACATACCTCCACGCCATGTTATGCTGGATGCGCGTATCGCCGTGATAAAGCGGCAGGATTTACTAAATCTGGGTATCGACTGGAGCTGGCCAAGGATTAGAGCCGGCGTCTTTTCCAATTCTTCTTTACATGGAGGCGGTTCACCTCCCGTCGGCGGAAAGTGGCCGTGGGGTATTCAGATAGGATATGGAACGGGTGAAACGTTTACGAATTCGCTGGAATTAGCTCTGAATCTTCTTGAGCAAAATGGAGATGCAACTATCGTGTCCAGTCCTCAGGTATTAGCCCAGGACGGCAGAAAAGCAGAAATCAGGGTTACCACTGAAGAATATTATTCATTGCTGCCAAAGTTTACAGAAGCCGTTCCTTACTATTATAGCACTGCCCAACTGCAAAAAATCGAGTATGGAACCATATTGGGTATCACTCCTCATATCGGGAAAAACAGCGATATCACGCTTGACCTGGCTATTGAGGTCAGTGATATTGTAATGCGCAGTTCGGATAATTACCCGGTTATTTCTCGGCGAATTGTAAATAACACTATGCGAATCAAGAATGGCGGCACAGTTTCAGTAGCAGGACTGAAAAAGAATGAAAACTATAAAGTCGATAAGGGCATACCAGTACTTCGTAAGATTCCAGTGATGGGAGGTTTGTTCGGTAGTACGAGTACCCAAGGGGAATCTCAGGAAATCGCCGTATTTGTTACTGCACACCTGCTACCTGAGTCTGATGTGCCGACATCAACCTCGCCCAAAGAACAAAAGCAAATAAAACCATTTTCCCGTAAACAGCAAATAAAAGGTGATTTTACAAGGGAGCTTGAAAAAAGCTTATCGACCACTGATAACAACGAAGTCGATAGATGAAAAACTCGAAGATGTAAAAACGAATACTGTCAAAATCTGATGCCAAAAATCAAGTCGCAAAATGGCACACAAACACAAATAGTAATCTCGCCTCGATGAAAAAACATTCTTCCTACCCACCAAAAAATTACATGATAGTAACCACTACCTTGATATTTAATGCAACTAACATGACCGTTTACGCAATAAAAAATTATCTCCGCTAATAAAATCCACATTGCAGGGTAGGTCAATTTCGCTCCAATAAAAATAGCAAATTAACTATTGCAGCATGGATATTATAAGACCTAAAAAGCCCTAAGGGCAGACGTTTTGCCCTTGGATGGCCCTTTAATAGGATTTTTCTTGAAAAATCGACTTGTT
The DNA here is from genome assembly GCA_963827315.1 of uncultured Planctomycetota bacterium. Taxonomy (GTDB): domain Bacteria; phylum Planctomycetota; class Phycisphaerae; order Sedimentisphaerales; family Anaerobacaceae; genus CAVXEF01. The sequence continues at coordinate 446,838 of CAWHAL010000004.1, forward strand.
TTGTGTATCCTATTTTATGTAGACACCCCAAATTAACAGTTTGAAAGAGATGTGAGATGCGAAATGAAATATGTATTAAAAGCCACTTTTGCTGAAAAAGGTGTTTGGCTCATTTTTATATTGGCTCTGAGTATAGCGGGCTGTACATCATCTACAACTTCATATTCTTCATCAGAACTTCGTATTACGCCGCTAAATAATAAAAACACCATTACCCTCAGCGCCGATGATATTGTACAGATAATGCGGCAGGCGGGATTTTCCGATGAGCAGATTCTGGAACTTGGAGGTCGCATGCATGACAGCCTTTTGCACTCCGGAGCAGCTCAACTTGAGATAGGCAACAAGGTAGAAGCTGTTTTTGCTGTTAATAACAATTTTGTGTACATTGCCACCCGCTTGAGGGGTAGTTTCATTTACGATGTGAAAAAAGGCCGCCTAGTTTCATCATCCCAGTCATAATACTGACAAACTTGTTCGACCGAGTGACAATTCGCACCGTATGTAGTAGTCATTACTTAACCTGACAAACAACCTTGTACCCCTCTACATAAACACTAACTATATACCCTTTAAGGGACTGACCATCTTCCAAACCATCCAAAATAGCTCTGCCTAATGGGTCTTTTGTATTGGGACTGATACAGTCGGAAGAACCTTTGATTGTAATTTTTACGTTCCTGAATCCAGCCGCCTCCACAATCCTTTTGTACTCGTCAATAAGTATTGCTCCTCCAACGCAGCCGACGTATGCCGCGATGCTCTTGCGAATTTTCGCAGGAAGTTCCTTTTTAAGGGCAATATCAGAAATCACTATTCTCCCGCCTGTTTTCAGTACTCTATAGGCCTCTTTGAAAACCTTTGGTTTATCAGCCGACAGGTTGATAACACAATTGCTTATTACCACATCAGCCGAGTTATCTGCTGCCGGCAAATTTTCTATCTCGCCAAGTCTGAACTCAACGTTTTTGGTCCCGCTCTTTTTTGCATTGTCTCTTGCCTTATCAACCATTTCAGGTGTCATATCCACGCCGATAACCTTGCCGCTTACACCGACTTTACTTGCCGCCAAAAAGCAATCAAATCCGGCACCTGAGCCGAGGTCAAGAACCGTTTCACCTTCTTTGAGGCTGGCTAAGGCCGTCGGATTTCCACAGCTAAGAGCCAGGTTTGCTTCGTCCGGGATAACCTTTAATTCTTCCTCCGAATATCCAATAGACTTGGCAAAGTTTTTTGTATCCGGCCCACAGGTGCCGCAACCACAGCCTTTCTCTATCTGCGCAATCCTGCCGTAGGCCTCTCTTACAATTTTTCGTATTTTACCTTTGCTCACTCTACTGTCTCCTTTTACTAACTTTCCTGGATAAATATCGTTAGGCGGAATTTACGCAGATGGATTCATTGCCCGGCCGATAAACAAAATGCTGCCGGATTTGTTATCGCGTATCAAAAACAAAAATGGATGGTCCGCCCGGAAAACCGGTATCTGGCCCGGCATAACTGATGTTGTTTTCATTATCACGGCGGTCGCCGCCGCCGCCTCGGTGCCTTCCTCGTAGACATCGACATAAGCCTTATGAATAACAGCCGAGATAAAAAGGTCTTTCATGCCGCTCATTCCGGAAAAGTCCGCCTTCCCGGAAAATGCATCCGTCATTCCCATCGACCGCAGCACATCAGCTAAGCCGAACTGACTTGTCATCTTAAATTTCGGGATAGAAACGATGACTTTGCGTTTACCAAGTTCGCTCAGCCAACCCGAAAACTTCTCCAGCGCCAGCGTTTCTTCAAGACCTCTCAGGCCGTTAACCTTTCGGGGAAGCAGGATAATCATTGACAGCTCGTCATTTACATAGGGCAGTTCCAGCCCCTGGAAATCATCGGTTTCCATATAGTTGAATTCCGCGGTCTGGTTCATCATAGGGACATTAACTTCTTTTCCGCTTATCAGAGTAAACGGCGATTCCTTCGTCTTATCTTTTTCGAACTGCCTTGCCCAGTTGCCCTTAAAGTAAATGGCGTTGGTCAAGACCAGCCGGGTCATTGAATTGAGCACCCCTTGTTGGATAAGGTCTTTGATTTTATTCCTTGTTTGTTTTTCCACCCACGAGTTGATAGTTTGGCGGGCAGTCTCACACGCCTTGATGAAGTCAACCTCGTTGAGTTCGCCGCCGTAGCTATTTTTAATCAGTTCGAGAAACTCTGCGAGAAATCCGTAGCCTTGCTGTCCCCACAAAGCGTTGGCGACATTAAGCTCGTAACCGCCTTTGGCGCCTCTGATATTCAAATCTTCGACAATAGCCCCAAACTCGCGGTGGAATCCTTGTTCGCACCACGCTTGATTTATTTCGCTCGGTTTTTTGTTGGGGTCCTGGCAGACGCCGGTCGGCTTTGTTGTGGGAAAGTGTAGTGCTTTAGCCATCTGCGATTCCGTTTCGCCCCGCGCACCCGCATAAGCCATCGCCAGTGCTGTCGAAATACTATACGGCGAGAGAAATAGATTCCCTTCCTGGGCCCGCAGTTTCGCGTACAGCTCCAAAGCAAATTCATTATTGCCTTTGACAACAGCCTGTTGTACCGTCTTCTGGTCCTCGGATATTTTTTCTGCCGCCCAGCACCCGCTGATGACCATACCCAGAACCGTTAAGATAAGAACGTATTTAATCGCTTTCATATCGCTGCCCTTAAATTTCCCGGTCTGTTTATGTTTGTCCCACAGCCTACTGCGTCAATTATAGCCGATTGTTTGCCGGTGGGCACTCAAAAAACCACTGTAGCAGCGCCGAAGGCAATACCTGCGTATCCTGCCTGAGCTATTTTGCCGGATGTTGACCTTTCCGCTGCTGCCTTCTCGATTATTGACATAATCAGTTTTTTGCTTTACCTTATATGTTACCTTTGGTTTTCGGAATCGCTTTGTGAAATTTTTTGAAAAGGGGCGGTTATGAAGCTTGAAGAAGAACAGAGTCTGCTGCAGCGGTTCAAATGGCACATTGTAATCATCTGTGCCGTGTTGGCAGTGGTGGTTTTACTTGTTATCTTTACCGATGTTCTCCGGGGGCCGCGGACCGCTGCCGCTGCCTCGCCCGGTTTTGTCTGGAAACTCGGCTGCCTTACGGTCTTGATTACACTCGTGGCTACACTCGCGGCGGTGTTCAGGATATTCAATGCCGTCAGGGAAAATGACAAAAAGCTGGAAAGAATCGCCGGGGACGTTGAGAAAAGCCGGGAAGTTCTTCTCCAAATCAATCAGAGCACGCGCCTCAGTGAAACCGCCAAGGCCATCGCCTCCCGCGACGCCGACCGACAGTCTCTGAGGGAAGCGGTTTTCGACAAGCTGCAGCAGAAGGACTTCGCCGCCGCCAGTGAAATAATTGACGAAATCGCTCATTCCGTAGGATACCTGGAATTGGCAAATCAGCTCCGCCTTGAGGCCGACAGATACCGCGATGCGACCGATACCGAAAGGGTAAATCAGGTCATAGCGAACATCGAAAAACTTTTTGAAAGCTTTCAGTGGGCAAAGGCAAGTGCTCAGATTGAAAGGTTAATCGAAGTTTTCCCTGACTCCGAAAAAGCAAAAGAGATGCGCCAGAAACTGCTTGACAAAAAAGAAGAGCGAAAAAAGGTCATTCTTAAAGCCTGGGACGACGCCGTCAAACGCCAGGCTACCGACCGAAGTCTTGAGATTCTGCAGGAGCTTGATATGTACCTGACTCCCAACGAGGGTCTTGCCCTGCAGGAGGCCGCAAGGGATGTCTTCAGAAATAAACTGCACAATCTTGGCGTGCAATTCTCCTTGGCTGTCTCCAGCAAACAATGGGATAAGGCGCTCAAAACCGGTGAGCAGATTATGCGAGACTTCCCAAACAGCAAAATGTCTGAGGAAATTCGCGAAAAGTGGGACATCCTCAAGCAAAAAGCCCAGCAGCAGGGCGGTTAAGCGGTTGAAAATTTATCCGGCTGTCCTTATTACTGGAAATCAAATATAGACTGTGTCTTGAGCATCACCACCTGCTCGGGATAGGCTGCAAACGCATGAACGTGAAGTTCATTTTGCCTTGCTTCAAAGTCCACATAGCAGAAAGGCTGCAGACCACCGGTTTCCAGATCGGGAAATTTGACGAACAGCCCGCGATTCTGTGCGAAGCGCTCAAGGTCGTCGTGGCTCTGACGGTACAAATTGGGGCTCATTTTCTCAATCTGGAAGTCGGTCATGTAACTTAACCCCCGGCTCAAAGTGCATTTATGAGAGCGCGGACCACGGAATTGAAAACGCTCTATCAGACCTCGCTGTGGCAGCGGCTGACCGGGCGTACTTATCACTTCAGTTAGGCATGCATCCGCCGCGAATACACTCACGACGTGAGTGCATCCCGTAATCCACACATGCGCTTCGTACTTGTTTGTTTTCAACTGACGTTTGGCGTAGATTTGAAACAGCTCCGGGTGCAAAGGTCTTTGAAACAAGCTGAACGTTAATCCGTCAATAGCTACGTTGATTTGTGGCATTTCCATCAGCTAAAAGTCCTTAAATTCGATACACCACTGACATCTTTAGATATCATTATACCAGAATGCACCGGCTTATTCAAGAGCTATATCAGTACTGATAAGGCCGATTGTCTGACTTATAGGACGATTATCTTGCAACTTCCGCAGACTAAAAGACTAACACTTGCGGATATTTTTCAAAAAAATTTGCAAATAAATCACTTGTTACCTGCTGAAACTTCTACTGTTGGAAAAAGACTGCGTTGATGACTGTGGCGATGATATCGTAGAAAGCGTGAGTCCCGGCTGTAATCCCAAAACCGCGAATGGCAAAAAGAGCCGCAAAGTAAACGCCTGCGGCCGTCCTGAAGCCAAACTCCACCCAGTTGAGTGGTGCGCTTATATGGTGATGTGCGCTGAACAATCCCGCCGATAGAAGAACGGAGACCATAATCGAACTTTTACGCTCAAACCCAAGAGCATTCTGAAACAAAATTATCAATACGTTCATCAATATCAGTCGAAATACGAGTTCTTCGTAAATCCCTGCTCCTATACCGGTAACGATATCAGCCAGCAGAGATTTCCTTTTGAGTATGTTGTTGCTGGTCGTCACATCTTCCTCCGAACCATAATTTGCCGCCGAACGACAGTACACCATCGTTTTACAGTCTGGCACACTTTGGGTTGCGGATGCGGCATGCTCATTTGTGCTTAACGTGTAATGAGATTGTACTGTGCTTTTTGTGAACTCGTCGGCATCTGCTCGCTGGTATCTGGAAGTGTTCAAAAACAGACTCAGCACTATAAGCGGCACCGCGAGCAGAATACATTCAATAGACATCGGCCAGATGTTGCCGAAAACCAGACGCCAGCGCTTACGCGACGTCAATTGTTGGGATATCAGGATGACCACAACCACAAAAGCCGGTGCCGTCCATGCAAATTTGCTGCTGAACCCCAGATACTCCAGCAGATTTTGCAGCCAGATGAACGCCACAACACGGACCTGTGATTGGTTCAGCATATCCGTGTTGATAAATATCGTTCCCAATTCGTAGAAAACAATAAAGGGCAGCAAAAAAACGACCGCGTAAATCGGCCGCGATGTCCGTTCCAGATAAGAATCCTGGGCAAAGTTGAACAGTTGACTTGTGCTGTATTTGCCTTTATTATCCATTTTCCTTGTCGGTCCTCTGACCTTCAGCGTTTGAAATTTCGAGAGAGTTTACTTTATATAAACCGAGTTTACAATAGTCAAGACAACCCATCTTGCAGAAGCAGAAGCTGCCAATATGGTAAGCCAGCAGTTAATCGAGATTTATCGGTTGCTTCTCGGCCGTTTCGGCCCTCAGCATTGGTGGCCCGGCGAAACCCAGTTCGAGATAATCGCAGGGGCGATACTGACCCAGAATACCGCCTGGCCAAATGTCGAAAAAGCGATAGCCAATTTGAAAGCCGCTGACCTGCTGACGCCCGAAAAACTCCACAACGTTCAAACTCAAAAGCTGGCTGAGCTTATAAAGCCTGCCGGCTATTTCAATATAAAGGCAAAACGCCTCAAAAACTTCCTGACCTGGCTGTTTGAACATTATGACGGCCGACTGACAAATCTGCACAGCGTTGATACCAGCCGGTTAAGAGAGGAATTGCTGGCCGTAAAAGGCATCGGCCCGGAGACCGCCGATTCTATTCTGCTCTATGCCTTCGACAGAGAAATCTTTGTCGTCGATGCCTACACCGCCCGTATCGCTGTCCGACATAGACTTGTCGAGCCATCGGTTGATTACGACCGGCTCCAGCAGTTATTTCAGGCAAATCTCCCATCTGACGTCCGGCTTTTCAATGAATTCCACGCCTTGCTCGTAAGGCTCGGCAAAGAATTTTGCAGACCCAGCCCCAAATGCAGCGGCTGCCCACTCGAAAAACTCCCGCATACCCTCGATATACAATACTTCTAAACATCCCGGCCTTTTTGTCATTGCAGGTCCAAACTCATCGGCACGAAGCTATCCTGAAATATTCAACAGTCTTGCATTTCCCTTGCGAACAGACCGCTGCTCGCTATACTATACACTCGGCATCCAAAATAATGTTTCACAATTGAATTTTTTCTCAACCGAAAGGAGAAAATATGGAGTCTTGTAATATCTGGGCTCAGCACTATCCGCAAATGACACCCGTGTTTGTAATTGTCCTCGCCTTTCTTGTAGCATTTGTTGTTATGGTTATTCTCGCAATAAAGCTGCTGATTTGCTGCAAGATTTTCTCAAAGGCCGGTTATAGCTGGGCATTGGGCCTGTTAATGCTCATACCAATCGTAAATATTATTATGGCCTTTTTCCTCGCTTTTGCCGATTGGCCGGTTCGCAGAGAATTGCGCTCACTGAACCAAAAGCAGAATAATATCACCGGCTGACCTGGTTGCTGGCTCATTTGACAAAAACTTTTCAGAACTGGGGAAAATGCGCCATAAATAATACCTCGTAACTCCGGGGATGGGCGGATTAAGGAAAATATCAAAAAAGTGTAAGTAATTCGCCTCTTATGCGCATAATACCTAATAGAAGCTGATACCAGAAAGGCAATTTTTGAGAAAGTGACTGATGGGTCGGAACAACTGAGCCAGGCGGGATTCGCCGAAGGCAACGCGGATATATGGCGAGCGTTTCTCGACCGAGAGATTCCTCTGCTTTATGGAATGTTTATGAAGCGATGGCCGAATCCTTCGCTCGCCGAAGAGTTGGTGCAAAAAACGGTTTTTGATGCTGTGCGTGGATGTGGCAGTTATGACCCCTCGAAGGGTAACCCTGAAGAATGGATTTTCGGCATCGCCAGGAACAATATCCGCCTTGAGACAAGAAAACGGGCGAACCGGCCAAGTGTTAACGGCGATATCAGCCGCTGCCTTGAACTAATTGACAGCAAGCCGCTGCCAAACGAAGTGCTCGAACGAAAGGAAACATCTGTGATTGTCCATTCAGCATTGAACAGATTGGAAAGTAAAGAACAAGCTATTCTAAAGGCCAAGTATATCGAAGGCCTTCCAGCACGTGACATTGCCCAACAAATGGGTGTCACGGAAAAGGTTGTGTACAATCTATTGTATCGAGCGCGGATTTCTCTTCGCGAGGAACTTAAGCGAATAGTATCCCTGCATAAGAAAGAGTAAAAATTATGAAACGAAAAGATGACAACTTGCTTTACCGAAATTCTATGACCCAATCAGATGAAAACATATCTCGACTGGTGAAACTTGATGACGATTCAAATAAACCCAGCAAAGCGTTCGTCGAGTCATTGATAAATAATGCTCTCGGCGAACTCAAGCAGCTAAAGATAGCAAAGAAACAGAAAATTATGAAAGTAAGCTGGTGGGAGAAAGCTGCGGGCTGGGCCGCTATGTTCGCAGCCGCCTGCGCCGCAGGGCTTGCTGTTGTAGTATCCGCTTTATTGAAAATAAACTTCTTCTTGGAAGCAATAGTTGTTTTAACTATGTTCTTTAACTGGCTGACTTGTCTTGGAGGACGTATATTATGACTTCCGAACAATCAAACAGAGTGAGTGTAATCGACCCAATTGGCCCTGCTATACAAAGGGTAAAGGACGTTCTCTTCAAACCGTTCAATTTGGGTAAATGGTTTACTATCGGTTTCTGTGCTTGGCTGGCATACTTGGGCGGCGGCGGAGGTGGAGGAGGCGGTGGAGGCGGACCCCATTACAATATCGGGCCACATCAACAACATCCTAAGATAGCAGAGAGCATTAACGCAGCGAAAGAATACATCCTGAGCAACCTGTACTGGATTATACCTGCGGCTGTAATTGCGGCAGTTGTGATGATAGGAATTGGTCTTCTTATCGTATGGCTCAACAGCCGGGGCAAATTTATGTTTCTTCACTGTGTAGCGGAAAATAAGTCGGAAGTCAAAGTCCCTTGGCGAAAATTTAGAGAGCACGGCAACAGTCTTTTTCTATTTCGAGTTGTGCTTGGCATAATTAGTCTCGCCATAGTAGCTGTGTCTGTCCTTGGTATTGTCTTGCTTGTTATTACGATGGTAACCGGAGTCGTTCCGGCTGTAGCTTCCATTCCAGGAATTATAATTTTTGGCGCGATTGTATTTGCCCTTTTGGCGACGGTGTTTCTGGTGAAGAAATTTACGTTCGATTTTGTTGTGCCGATTATGTTCCTGCGAACGGCAGGTTGCATGGCTGGCTGGAAGGAATTCCTGACAATCCTTTCTGCGAACAAAGCACGTTTCTCACTGTATATCCTCTTTCAAATTGTCATAGCAATAGCCATAGGTACAATTATTCTTATTGGCTTTTGTATAGGATGTTGCTTCTGTTGCGCAAGCTTATTGCTGCTTATACCCTATATCGGAACTGTGATACTGTTGCCTCTGCTGATTTTCAAGCGGGCCTATTCTCTTTATTACCTGCGGCAGTTCGGCCCACGCTTTGACGTATTGGGTTCTTAGAGCGACGGTTTCTGAAATATCGCCCGGCAGCGCTCAATCTGCAGCACATCAAAGTGTGCCTCTATTTTCCAAGTGCTTCCAGCGCTTTGGGGACCGTATCAGCGGGGCTGACATCGTACCATGCACCGATGATTTTGCCCTCCTCATCTATCAGGAATGACGAGCGGATTATCCCCATAGTTTTTTTGCCGGAGACCAGCTTTTCACCCCAGACACCGTAGGCCCCGGCTACCTTATGGTCTGGGTCGCTGAGGAGTCGAAAGCCCAAATTGTATTGTTCATCAAATTTTTTCTGGGTATCCGGCTTATCCGGACTTATACCCAGCGCTACGATGCCCGCATTTTTGAGCGGCTCGGCAGAGTCCCGTACACTGCACGCCTGCGCAGTACATCCGGGCGTACCGGCCTTAGGATAAAAATAAACAAGCACCTTCTTACCCGCAAAATCAGAAAGCTTGACCGTTTTCAAGTCCTGACCTAATAACTCAAACCCCGGCGACTTGTCTCCAATCTTCAATTTCGCCATTTCTTTACCTTCCGAAATGCCAACAATCTTTTCTCGGCCCGTTCCAATGTTTGATTTGTCGGCCTCTTTACGTTGTTGGTTGGCTAAAGACGGTATCAAAATACCAATCGCCACCACACAGCCCAAAATCACACAACCCAAAATCACCAAAAGAACCCAGGTTGTTGGCCTCACACCTTTTTCCGATTTGCTTTCTTTATCGCCCATCGCTTTCCCCTTTCCTCTTCTATACATTCACTTATTTACTTTATTAGAATCTTTCGCAACAGCGTCATCAATGTATTCGGCTCAAAGTAGTTCTTCGAAAGTCGCAGGTACACCGTCGTCGGCTCGACCACATCGACCTTGCCTGCTGTTTTTGCAAATAGCTTCTTGATATTGATATTGGTGTCTTTGGCAAATGAGAATATCAGATTATTATTTGATGTAACAATACTTTTTATATTGAGCCTGCCGGCCGCGATGCGAAGCTCAGCAATTTCCAGCAGCAATTTGACCTCATCAGGCACCGCCCCATAAACATCTGCCAATTCGCTTTCGATTTGCTTCAGGTCATCGCTGTTTTTGGCCACTGCAATCTTGCGGTAAACCTCCATTCGGTTCCTGTCGACCGGAATGTAATTTTTCGGTATATACGCGGCAAAACCCAAATCGATAACAGCACTCGGTATCGGCTCGACCGGCTCCTGCTTTAATTTTTTAACGGCGTCGGCCAGCAGCTCACAATACATCTGATAACCCACCATTTGAATATGCCCGGACTGCTCAGCACCCAGTATATTACCTGCCCCTCGAATCTCCAAATCTCGCAGCGCGATTCTGAATCCCGCCCCAAGATGCGAATATTCTTCGATAGCCTTCAGCCGTCTTGCCGCCACTGGCGTAATAGGCCTCGATGCAGGCAGCAGCATATATGCGTATGCCCGATGTTTATACCTGCCGACCCTGCCGCGAAGCTGGTGCAGCTCCGCAAGCCCGAATCTGTCCGCATCGTTTATAAAAATCGTATTGGCGTTGGGAATATCCAGCCCCGATTCGATAATCGTCGTGCACACGAGCACGTCCGTTTCGCCCAGTACAAAATCTATCATCGCCTTTTCGAGTTCGCTCTTGGCCATTTGGCCGTGTGCGACGGTAATCTTCGCATCGCTGACTAATTTCTGAATCTCCCACGCCTTTTTCTCAATCGTCTTTACTCTGTTATGCACGAAGAACACCTGTCCCTGCCGGTTCATTTCTCGGATAATCGCTTTTCGTACAAGCTCATTGTTGGAGGCTGTAACACTTGTAACTATGCTTCGCCTGTCTAATGGCGGCGTGCCTAACGAGCTTATATCGCGCAAGCCCAGCAGCGACATATGCAGCGTCCGTGGAATCGGCGTCGCCGTCATCGTAAGGACATCAACATTTACCTTCAGCTTTTTTAGTTTCTCTTTGTGTTCGACGCCGAACCGCTGCTCCTCGTCAATTATCAAAAGCCCCAAATCACGGAACCCCACATCCCCGCTCAAAAGCCGATGTGTCCCTATTAGTATATCGACTTTGCCTGCCTTTGTCCGGTCGATGATGTCCCTTGCCTCGCTGGTGGTCTTGAATCTGTTCAGGACCTCGACACAAACCGGAAAATCCGCGAATCGTTCCGTAAAAGTCCTGCCGTGCTGCACACTCAACACCGTAGTTGGCACAAGCACTGCGACCTGCTTTCCGTTTTCAACCGCCTTGAATGCCGCTCGCATCGCAAGCTCGGTCTTGCCGTAGCCGACGTCGCCGCAAAGCAGCCTGTCCATTGCGATAGCTTCAGCCATATCCGCCTTGATTTGTTCTGCCGCCGTAGTCTGGTCGGGCGTCTCCTGATAAGCAAACGATTCTTCGAACTCCGCCTGCCAAGCCGAATCCGCCCCAAACGCAACTCCGCCCAGCATTCGCCGCCTCGCCTGTACCTCAAGCAGCTCGCCGGCAAGGTCCTGAACTGATTTGGCGACCTTTTCTTTCTGCTTTTGCCATCTCTTCGAGCCGATTTTGCTTAGCTTAGGCCGTTTCGGACTCGTACCGATGAACTTTTGCACCAGCGCAATATTCTGCACCGAAACCTGAATCTTCACCCCGTCGGCGTATTCGATTGAAAGGTACTCGCTTGGGCCGCCGGCCTCCGCGATTGTCTTTATGCCCAAAAATTTACCGATTCCGTAAGATAGGTGCACAACATAATCACCAGCCTGCAAATCAGAAAGCGTATCTATCGGCGCGCTGGCTCGCATAGGACGCTGCCTGCGCCGAATCGCGAATTGGCCGAACAGCTCGTGATGGCTTATCACAATCGTCTCCAGCGAGCCGATGACAAAACCCTGATTGACAAAACCCGCCAATAGCTCGAAACCAGCCGGAATTTTACCCGCTATTTCTCTGATAACCTCACCGACACGCTTAATCTCCGCCGAGGCCTCGCAGTAAAGCAAAACTTTTTTACCTTCTTTCGTCTCTTGAACCAGTTGCTCTAAGATTTCTTTGTGTCCCGCCCACAAAGAGGTAGCCTTATGCTGAAACCGCTGCACACTCTTGACATCGACCTTAAGAAATTCGCCCGGCGCCGCCGTGGCAAATCTGCATATATGCAGCTGTGCAAAATTATCCATCGCGGCGTAAATATCCGCCCACTTGTACAGCCTGTCGGGATTCTCGACCCTGTTCAAATAAACATTTGCAACCTCTTCGATTTCGCCCGGCTCTTCGAGAATTATTATTGTTTCTTTCGGCAGAATATTTACGAAAAGCTCTCGCTCTTCCAGGCTGGCCCCGCAAACCGCTGAAACTATACTGGCACTTTTCATTTGCCGGCTTGAACGCTGCGTATCCAAATCCACCTGCCTGATACTTTCTATCGTGTCGCCGAAGAACTCTATTCGAATCGCCGCCGCCGTTCGGTTAGCCCCCAGGCTTGCCTGGGGGTTTTCTTCTACGACTAACGGTGCGTAGATATCGATGATTCCGCCGCGATGTGCAAACTGGCCCGGCAAATCGACACCATCGGTGCGTTCAAAACCATTATCCACCAGCCACCGAACAATTTCCTCCGGCGAAAGTTTCTTCCCTACCTCCAGCGATAGACCGCTTGCCTCCAGCGCCTCCGGCTTTGGTATCGGCTGACAAAGCGCCTGCACAGACGCCGCAATAATGACCGGCGTCTTCGTACCCGAACCACGGGCGGCGAGCGACGAAAAACGAGCGACGATTCTGAGTCTTTCCGCCCTCGTCTCATCGGTGGCATCTGCCAAATCCTCCTCACCTTCCCACGCTGCAAAAGTTTCCACGTCTTTAGCACCGAAGGTATGTAAATCATCAGCCGCCTTGTCGGCATCGTCGATGTGCGGACGGATATATAAAATCGGCCGACCAAGCTCCTTTGATATGTAAGCCGCCAATAGCGGCGCAAACGACCCCCACGTCCCCTCGACCTTGACCGCCCCCCCTTGTTGTATGGCTCCCAGTCGAGCGACTATTTCAGAAACTACTTTGTCAGCCCCTAAATTCACTGCCCCCATTCTAACGCGCAAGCCCCTCTCTCGCAATTCCACGTCGAGGATGATTAGCCGCCTCAAACCTGTCCGGAGACTAAGCAAGTTCTCGTTCGGTTAGGCTGTTTGCGGCCGTTTTGCCAGCGAGATGTCCTGTCGAAAAGGCTATCTGCAGGTTGAAGCCGCCGCACGGGCCGTCTGCGTCCATGACCTCACCGGCAAAGTATAGGCCTGGGCACAGTTTTGATTCCATCGTCCGGGGGTTGACCTGCGCGGTGCAAATGCCTCCGCGAGTGACAGTCGCCTCAGCAATGGGGCAGGCAGCTACGATGGAAAGTGGTAATTCCTTGAGCATCCTTATAAGTTGAGTACGTCGGTTTTTTTGCAGCCGGCCTGCCAAAAGTTCCTGCGATGGGCTTATCTGTTTGCAGAGGTGCAATATCAGGGATTTGGGAAGAAACTTGGCAAGAGCCGCAGTCAGAGTCTTCGTCGGATGCTGCGAGCAAATGAAGATAATTTCCTTGTCAAGCTGTGTGGTTTCGTACTGCGGCATCATATCAATCGTCACCTTTACCGGGTTGGCGTAATCAGGCAGCAAATCCGTGATGAGTCTGCTGATATCGAATACAGCGGGACCGCCTATTCCATTGTCGGTGAACATAAGCGGGCCTGTGGTACAGCTCCTGCGATTTGCGACCTTGGCCTTGATAACGACGCAGGGTATTCCAACCCCCTCAAGCTGGCCGGGCCAGGTTTCCGCTGTCACCAAAGGCACCAGAGACGCTCTGGGCTCAATTATGGTATGGCCAAAGTCTTTGGCAAATTTATATCCATCGCCGGTTGAGCCGGTGAATGGCCAGGTTACTCCGCCCGTTGCTATTATAATTGCGCAGGCTGATATCTTTTGCGCATCGGCAAGTACAACAAAGCCACGCTGGCTCTTTTCAATACTCCGGACCGTTTTGCCATGCAGGAAGCGAACCGACAGCTCCCGAGCATGGTCAATCAGCACACGGGCCACATCACCCGCACGGTCGGTGACGGGAAAGACACACCCGTCTTTTTCGACTTTTGTACGCAGGCCGCGCTCGGCAAAGTATTCTCGCAAATCATCTGCTGAGAATTCGTAAAGGCTGTGACGCAGGAATCTTCCGCAGGGGCCGTATGACCTGATGAAATCCTGTACAGAACCCGTATGAGTAAGATTGCAGCGGGTTCTGCCTGTTCGCAGAAGTTTTCTGCAGGCTGTGGTGTTGTGCTCGACAACAATGGTTTTTGCGCCTGCCTGTGCAGAAGAAATCGAGGCAAACAATCCTGCCGGCCCCGCGCCTATTATACAAACATCCGTTTTCATACTTGCCCCTTCGGCAGAGTTTACCCTGAGTGAGGGTATCGAAGGGCTCAGGGCAAGTTTTTTGCGGCCGATAACCTGCGCCTGTCCGCGCAATTTGTGGCCTATCGGCCGAGGAGTTTTTTGGCCGCCTCTATTGTCTTTTCTACGGTTATCCCGAACTTCTCATAGCAAATCTTCTGCGGGGCAGATGCACCGAATGTTGACATACCAATAAAGATGCCCTTATCGCCTAACCATTTGTGCCAGCCTAATTCGACGCTGGCCTCAATACCGACCCTCGCCTTTATATTGGGCGGAAGGACCGAATCTTTGTACTGCTGACTTTGTTTCTCAAACAGTTCCCAGCTCGGCATACTTATCACGTTCGCCTTAATATTTTCTTTCGCCAGCCCCTCAGCCGCACATAAAGCAATCGAAACTTCCGAGCCGGTCGCCAAAAGCAGTACATCCGGCCTGTCCGTGCCGGCCAGGACATAAGCGCCTTTGCTTAGATTCTTGGCGGAATTGTATTTGTTTTGGTCTAAAACCGGCACTCCCTGTCGAGTAAAAAGTAGGACCACCGGCCCGCCTCGATACTCCAAAGTAAACTTCCACGCCTGGGCAGTCTCGTTCGCGTCAGCAGGGCGTATCACAAGCAGGTTCGGTATCGCCCGAAGCGCTGCGAATTGCTCTGTCGGCTGATGCGTCGGCCCGTCTTCGCCGACCCCGATGCTGTCGTGAGTAAATACGAATATGGTCGGGTATTTCGACATGGCCGCCATACGAATCGCAGGCCGCATATAATCGCTGAACACTAAAAATGTCCCCCCGTATGCCCGCACCAGTCCGCTGACGTTTATTCCGTTCATTATCGCGCCGATCGCGTGCTCTCTGACGCCGTAACGAATATATCTGCCGTCCCGCGCATCCTTTTGGAAATCCTTGGCGTCGGCAAACCTCGTATTGTTTGAAGGCGTCAAATCCGCCGACCCGCCCAGAACCAGCGGCAGTTTAGGCATCACCGCATCGAGAATTTTACCTGACGCCCTGCGGGTCGCCAGCGGGGTGTTCACATCAAAACTCGGCAGAACATCATCAAGATTCACGGGCAATCTGCCTTCGCCGGCATTGCGGAACTGCTGCGCCAAATCGGGGTAAGTCTCAGCGTACTTCTCAAACATCTTGTTCCAGACCTTTTCCGCCTTTGCCCTTTTTTGGCCGGCTTTCCGCATATACTCCGGAACTTCCGGGGGAATATAAAAAGTCTTTGCAGGGTCCCAGCCGAATTTCTCTTTCGTCAGCTTGACTTCATCTTCACCTAACGGCGCACCGTGCGAAGCAGAGGTATCCTGTTTATTCGGACAGCCGAACGCGATATGCGTCCGAAGTTTTATTATTGTCGGCCGCTCTTTTTCTTTCTTTGCTCGCCGCAGCGCCTTTTCAAAAGAAATCATATCGTTGCCGTCACCGCCGACGATTATCACATTCCATCCGTAAGCCTTATAGCGCTTCACCACGTCTTCAGTAAAGGAAAGTTTTGTCTCGCCGTCGATTGAGATGTGGTTGTCGTCGTAAACAACAATCAGATTATTCAAACCTAAATGTCCCGCCAGCGAGCTGGCCTCCCCCGAAACCCCTTCCTCCAGGTCCCCGTCGCTTGCGACCACATAGACCTTGTGGTCGACGACAGGAAAACCTTCCCTGTTGAAGTAGTTCGCCAGAAACTTCTCCGCTATCGTCATCCCGACTGCGTTTGAAATTCCCTGACCCAAAGGGCCGGTAGTCGCTTCAATCCCGAGTTCGGGGTGGTACTCAGGATGTCCCGGCGTCTTGCTGCCCCATTGCCGGAAGTTCTTCAAATCTTCCAGGCCCATATTATATCCCGTCAAATACAGCATCGAATAAAGCAGTGTGCTTCCATGGCCTGCCGAAAGAACGAACCGGTCGCGATTATGCCATCGCGGATTACCCGGGTTATAGTTCATATGTCTCGTCCACAGCACGTACACCGCAGGTGCCATACCTATTGGCATGCCCGGATGTCCCGATTTCGCCGCCTGCACGGCATCCGCCGCCAAAAAACGGATTGTTTGAACACAAAGCTCATCGAGTTCCGAAAGACCCGGATTGCGTACAGATATACTCATCGCTATTTCCTAAATAACTTTCTTTAATATACCTTTGCCGTTGAAGCAAAACGTGCAGTATACCCCCGTCTCCCTGTCTCAGCAAGCATTTTTCTAATTTGGGCACATACTACTTGATTGTCTTTTCCAATTCTTTCAGGTCGGGCCTCTTTTCTGCGATGGCAAGAGATTCATCGTACAGCTTCTGAAGGTCTCCAAAGACTTTTATAACCTCTGCACCCTTTCTGATGAAAATGGGAATCTTGTGCAAAGGTGTATCGACTGTGATTTTTTGTCCGCCGTTGTAAACCGTATTTGTGTCCCACGCATCTACCCATTCTTCAGATGCAGGTAGATATAGGCTCTGTTTTTTAGTGGCCTTTTTCCAGATGGGGCAAACCAGAATATCCGGCCCATAAAGAAATGTTTGCCAATCCTCCCAGGCCTGTTCCTGTTCAGGGTAGACTAAGAACAACGGCCGCGCAATCGGTACACCGCTGTCGTGTGCATTCTTGGCGCAGACGTAGCTGTAGTCCATCAGTCTGGTGTGCAGCTTGGCGTAAAGTCGCCAGACGGCGATTAGCTCAGCGTCGTAGTGAGGCTTGTTTTTCATGTCCCACAGGCCGCGGTCTTCGGTCGGACCGACCTCCATAATTGGGCAGAAGCAGCTAAACGCCAGCCAGCGGGCGCAGACCTCGCGGTCGAGAGCGCCTTGCCAGTAGCCGCCGGTGTCGGAGCCCCAGATGGGAAAGCCGATTATAGCGCTGCGGTGCTGCGCGATAATGGCGGTACGCAAACCTTCCGCGGGAGAACCAATATCGCCGCCCCAGAAACCGCCGTATCGGCAGCTGCCCGTGTAGCCCGCACGCGGCATCAGAATAAAATCATCTCCGCGGACTTTTTTGCAGACTTCCCACGCCGCTTTTACATACTGGTGAGGATAGTCGTTGCGTGTCTGTCGCGTAGACCTTCTGTCATATGCAAATGTATTAGGGCACGAAGGCGTCAGTTGCTCGGAGCGGTCCAGCTTAAATCCTGCGACGCCGACATCCAGAACCTTCCTGAGACCCTCATTCTGCCACCACTGTTTCGCTTTAGGATTTGTGAAATCTACCAGCGGACGTTGTGGAAAATCAAGTTCTTGGCCCTTGACGTTATAGCCTTCTTCCACCGCTACTTTTGCCATCTCTCCGTTTACCCATGGTGCAATCCAGAGCAGAAATTTGATGTTCTTTTTCTCGAGCCATTTAATCATTCTCTCAGGATTAGGCAGCCTGTTTCTGTCCCACTCGAAGTCATTATAACCGTAATCACCAACTGCCCAGGGCCGGTCCACCCAGTAAACACCGCACGGAATATCAAGGGCCTCCATCATTAATATGTCTTCGACAACCTGGCTGCAGTACGGCGCATTCACTTCGGTCCCATCGTAATAGGTTTTTTTGTTGTTGTGGTTATCACGCCATCTCCAGCACGAAAAAACCCACTTGGGCGGCAGGATTGTAGGCCCGACATAAAGACTGTGGGCGCTTACAATTTCCATAGGACTTCGGCTTGTATAAAGTATGAGTTCAAGCGACGGCCCTTCGAAAGAAATCTTCACCAGATTTTTATCCGATTTGCAGAAATCATAAAACCCGGGCCATGTACCTTCTGTAAATAATCCGTATCCCCTCGATGAAAAATAAAATGGACAATAAAGTGAAAGCGTTGGCCGAATGGACATCTTTACACTTTCTCCCCTCAGGTTGAGGGCGGTCTTGACGCCTTTTTTCCACGACAATTTCTGCTCACCGTCAACAGTTCTCTCAAAGCATCCGGTAAAATATTCATTCGCTGATGCCTTAAGCGAAAAACCCCACTCACAAATATCCAAATTGGGCTCGGCACTGAATCTTATATGGAAATTCTTGCCTTCAGGTTTTATCAGCACATCAACAATGCGTCCTTCATTATTTCTCCATCTCCCATGGAAACCGCCCTCGACCTTCTCTGTCCAGAATGGCTCCCCCATAAGATACATGCAGCCATAAACGGTTCTATAGAAAATAGTGTCTGATTCTTTCCCTGTAATTATTAAAGGTTCTTTCAAATGCTCATTTGTAATCTTGAATGAAACGTACCTCTGGGTGCCTAAATACTCCAGGTTCACTTCTGCTGATACCGTGCCACAGAGGAAGAAAACGACGGCAAGAGTCAGCAGACAGGGCGGAAGTTTTGTTTTCATGTGTTTCTCCTGTTTGCTAAAAGTTTAATGAAGATAAATTTTACTACAGCCTTCAATTTTTGCAATAGCCAATTACCGGTTTTTGCGGTAATATATTACGCCAGTTTATCCCGAGTGGGGTTGCGTGCTGCCGTTTGTAAGCTCGCAACAGCTTTTGAGGTGACCTGATGAATCAACACCAAACAACCGAGCGAAAATCGGTCAGGCCTGTTTTGATTATCTCGAAACGCACCGTCTCGCAGTATTCTCCGCTGCTGGAGCATCTGATGGTTGGCTTAGCCAGCGAGTCGATCACCTCAGCTTTGGTATGTCCGGCCGATTGCGACGTCGATTCAATGGCACGCGGTGCTGTCGAAGTCATCAGGCTGCCGGCTGTTGATTTGCCGTTAATAACGTGGCTGAACATGGAAAAGCTGGCTCACCACATCGCCGCTTTTAAGCCCACCGTTCTTCACTGCCTCTGCGAAAGCAAAGGCTCGCTTACTAAGCAATTATCAGGCTGGCTTGACCTGCCGTACTTGCTGATGGTCAATTCCATCTGGCAAAAGTCGCGGAAATTGCCTGCTCTCTCAAAACGCTGCCTGAGAATCATCACCCCCGCAGGGAGCATCGCGGCCAGTATTGCCGCCGCCTGCCCTAAGTTTGCAGACCGCATTGAGCAGATAAACATCGGAACTTTTGTTGAAGAATCAGCCGGCTGTTTCACCGATACCGGTCAGCTACCCAGTATGATTGCAGTCGCTCTTCCCGGAAACGAAAGTCAGTTCGAGAACCTTCTCGCAGTAATAAAGCATCTGGTGGATGAAGGTTATCAGTTAATGTTGTTTATAACGGCCACCGGCCGTACAGAAACCGTCCTGCGCAAATCAATCTCTAAACTGGGGCTCTCTCAAACCGTCATTATCATTCCTGAATTGAAGCCCTGGCGGGTTCTCCTCGCCGCCGCTGACGTCTTCATACAACCTGCTCCGAGCAATGATTTCAATCTTTTATTACTCGAAGCGATGAGTCTCGGCACAGCCGTTGTTGCCTGCAGGGGTGGTGTTGACGATTTTGTTATCGAGGGCCGGACCGCTGCCGTTTTTGACCCCGATGACAAGCTTAGCCTCAAAAAAACCATTCAGCAGCTGCTCGACAAACCCGAATTCGCTCGCGGCCTGGCCGCCGGCGCTCAGCAGTATTTAAAAGAAAATCACACCGTAACCGCTATGCTTTCTTCTATCCTGCGAATCTACAGCGAGGCTTAGATTCGTCTGTCGTCAGTCACCGAAGGGTTCAATCCAGCAGACCGTATTCTTTCAAGGTCTGTCTGAGCCTCGTTTTTTTGTCCTCATCCAAAGGCGTCATAGGCAGCCGCATCTCTTCCGAAGCCAGATTCAGCATCGCCATCGCCGCCTTGATTGGTATCGGATTGCTCGCCAGCCCAAGCAGGTTCCTGCACAGCGTAAAGAGCTTATTGTGCCACTGACGGGCCGAGGTAAAATCACCTTCGAGAATCAAATCGGTCAGCGCTTTTACGTCAGAGGGAACAATATTTGCCACCACGCTGACCACTCCTTTGCCGCCGACCGAAGCCATTGGCAGCGTAAGCGAATCATCGCCCGAGAGGATGGTTAAATCGCAGCGGACCGAAATCTCACTTGCCATATCGAGGCTGCCGCTGGCCTCTTTAATCCCGACGATATTCTCAACCTCAGCTAATCGCACAACAGTGTCTACGGTCAAACCGGCCCCGCATCGCCCGGGAATGTTATAAAGAACTATCGGCAAATCAACCTCTTCAGCTATCGTCTTGAAATGCTGATAGAAACCTTCCTGGGTCGGCTTGTTGTAGTATGGGCCGACCTGCAGTGTGGCGTCGGCGCCGACCTTTTTTGAAAATGACGTCAGGTCAATCGCCTCTGCAGTCGAGTTCGACCCGGCACCCGCAATCACCGGCACTCTCCCGCCGACTGCTCTGACGACCCTTTCGATAACCTTCTTGTGCTCGTCGTGGCTTAGTGTCGGACATTCACCGGTCGTACCGACAGGAACTATCGCGTCTATCCCGTTTTCTAATTGGAAATCTACCAGCTCATCGAGAGTTTTAAAGTCGACTTCGCCCTCGTGAAATGGCGTAATCAACGCCACCATTGCCCCTGTAAACATTTTTGCCTCCTATATGAATTTTTGCCATCAGGACAACAAAGGCACTAAGAAGTGTAAAGTGCCTAAAGTGCGGTAAGCTCAAGATTCTTAATAACTTTAGTTCACTTTAGTTCACTTTAGCTCACTTTTATTTTCTTTGTGCCTTCGTGACCGAAATTAGTTTTGAGATAAAACTCTCAAATACTCTTCCACCGTTTTATAAAGTCCCATCTCCAGAGCCTCCGCTATGAGGGCATGGCCGATGGAAACCTCAAGTATTCCACGGACGTTACTACAAAACTTTCCCAGATTTTTCAAGTTCAAATCATGCCCGGCATTTACCCCCAGCCCGATATCCTGGGCAACCTTCGCCGCGTCCGCATATTCTTTTAATCTGGCTTCGAGGTTCTCATTTGTCCGAAAGGCACTCGCATAAGGCTCAGTATAAAGCTCAACCCGGTCGGCACCGATTTCTTTAGCCATTCGTATCGCAGCCACATCCGGGTCCATAAACAGACTGACGCGAATGTTTGAATCTTTCAATCGTTTTATCACCGGCATTAAGCGTTTTTTGTTGGCCTTTATGTCCCAGCCGTGGTCCGAGGTTTGTGCCTCCGGTGTATCCGGCACTAACGTCGCCTGGTCAGGCTTGACCTCGCAGACAATATCCATATATTTGCCGGTAAATGGGTTGCCCTCGATATTAAACTCAGCGTCGAGCATCTCAGCCAGCTCATACACATCTGAGTATTTTATATGTCTCTCATCCGGCCGCGGATGGACCGTAACTCCGTTGGCACCGGCTCTGATTACGGTCTTCGCCGCCTCCGTAACGCTCGGTATCCCGATGTTGCGCTGGTTGCGCAATAGGGCGATTTTATTTAGATTGACGCTGAGTTTTGTCATTCTTTGCCCCTCGGCTAACCTCCGTATTATACCTCTGCATCGGTCCATATCAACCAAATTACTCAAAACTGCACGTCAGGTGCTACATCTTGTCATTCCCGCGCAAGCGGGAATCCATTTCCGCTGTCATTGCGAGTCCGCCGCAGGCGAACGTGGCAATCTCCGGCTTTATCACACGCTTTTCTTTGCAGCGGAGCAAAGAGAGGTTATAATGCTTCTGTAACAGTCTTTATGTTCTTTGTAGGGAGATTAAGAAATGAAAAAAAATATTGCCTTTCTACTTTTGGGTATCTTTGTAGCTCTGGCGGCTTTACTCTACTTGACTCGATTCTGTAGCAATGGTCGATACCAAATCGCGTTTGGGAATATTAGAATTAGCCACTTTCAAGTCCTAACTCCAGAAGAAACTGGGCACAAATACGCAGAAAATAAAACAGAATATGAAGTCGTGCCAGTATGTTTTAAGATCGACACTTTTACCGGTAAGGTCTGGATTTATGAGGAAGGTGATTCTGTGTGGGCCAATGGGGCTATGGAACAAACGCAGGGATTCAAACCGATATCAAAATACAAGCGTGAACAAATATTAGAAGGGTGGAAGTGAAAAAATGAACAGCAAAGAAATATAATTTATAGCTGTTTGTGTTACGAGAGACTTCCATTTTATGATGTACTAAGTCCCAATGACTTTGCTGCTTCCCCTTGAGTGCAATAATATTACGCAGGAAGCGACGAGGCTGATTAAAAAGTTAAGGTATGAAAGTGGCTAAAAAGTTTATTAACACACGTTGCGTATACTGTCTTGAATTTTTTGAAGTGCTGACATCAGATCACGTTTTCCCCGAAGCGTGGTATCCAGACACAACACCAGAAAATCTCAAAAAGTGGCAAGTGCCCGCTTGCCAAGAATGCAACGGGAAGTACGGGAAATTAGAGAGAGACCTTCTCCTCAGGTTCGGACTATGTCTCGACCCTGTAGAGCCGAAGTCTCGTGGAATTACTGACAAGGCGATCAGATCCGTTAAAACAAGCTGTGCAAAAAGTGACAAAGATCGATACCACCGACAGATGCGGAGAGATAAAGTCCTGAGGGAACTAATCCCACCAGAAGAGGTGCCCAAAGAATCTATCTTTCCAAATTTCGGTCCATGGCCTGATGCAGCACCTGACGAGCAGTTGGGAGTGCTAGTTTCTGCAGATAAGCTTAAAGCTTTTGGAGAGAAATTAGTTCGTGGTATATCCTATGTGATTGATAGAAGATACATAGAGCCCAACCACCAGATAGAGATTTTCTTTGTCTATGATGAAAATGCTCAGGAGATTACTAACCTCATTGAGCGTTTTGGTAAAGAGTACCATTGTGGTCCTGGGATAACTATCGGAGTAGTGTTTGCCTCAGCATTGTTTCCTCCAGATGACCCTCAGAATGGGCTATTTGCTATTGATATTTGGGGCAGACTTCGTATTTATGCTTCAATACTGCCAGCACCTTAACAAGTCGCAGGACTCAAGGCCCTAGTGACAATCAGTAATAATGACATTGGGTTGTAACTCCATTGTTTTTGACTAACCGATCTATCTCTTGCCAAACTTGCCTTTTCCGGTTATAAAAATGATTGGTAATTATTATTTAACCATTTAACCAATTAACCAATTAACTATTTAACCAATTAACCAGTTACTAGTTACTATGAAACTGAATTGGGCCAACAGAATTACTATTACTCGAATACTGCTGATAGTCCCGTTTGTCAGTTGTATGTTGAAGATAAATGACCCCGCTTTGACTCCCACGTTGCAGAACTTCCTGCGCTATATCGCCACCCTCGTTTTTATGGTTATGGCCTTTAGTGACGTCATAGATGGTTACCTGGCTCGCATAAAAAGGCAGACGACGACGCTCGGCACTTTTCTTGACCCGACCGCCGACAAGCTCCTTATGGTCTGTGCCTGTCTGCTTTTATCCTCCCGCAGGGCACACGTCGGCAATTTTTTGCTTCCGCCGACAGTCGTGGTCTTGATAATCGGCAAAGACCTGTTCCTGCTGATTGGCTTTGTCATTATTTATTTCATCACTTCTCAGGTTCACATTGTCCCTGCCCCAATTGGCAAAGTAGCCACCGTCCTGCAGTCGTCAATGGTAATGGCGATTCTCCTGGCACCGGAGTTCTCCGCTTGCCTGCCGGGCTGGATTTGGTTCCTGCGGGTCCTCTGGTGGTCGGCGGCTGGAACCGCTATTTTGGCAACGCTCATTTACATCCGCGATGGAAGTCGCTATATTGAACAGTATGAGCAGGGTCTCGGACAGCGAAAATAATACCTTACTTTTAACCCCGGACCTGTACCGCGTATCTATTGTTTTTGTGGTGAGCTTGTCGAACCATATTACTCATTTTGGATAACAATGTCGGCAAAGTTCAGTGAAATCCCGCAGATTTTGGAAGACCTCCGTCAGGGCAGGCTCATTGTGCTCGTGGATGATGAAGACCGCGAGAACGAGGGCGACCTCGTTTGCGCAGCCGAGATGGTCACCCCGGACACGATTAACTTTATGGCTACTTTCGGTCGCGGCCTTATCTGTCTGCCGCTGACTGGTGAGAAATGCGATTCGCTCGCTCTCTATCCTCAGACCACCGAAAATACAGCAAGATTTGACACCGCTTTTACTGTCAGTATCGACGCCGCGCACGGAATAACAACCGGCATAAGTGCCGCCGACAGGGCACGAACAGTCCAGACTGTCATAGCGGATGATGCCAAACCCGCCGACCTTGTTCGCCCCGGCCACATTTTTCCTCTTCGTGCTCGGCAGGGGGGGGTCCTTGTTCGCGCAGGTCAGACCGAAGGCGCTGTCGATTTGGCACGCCTCGCAGACCTGAAGCCCGCCGCCGTCATTTGTGAGATTATGAACGAAGATGGCTCAATGGCTCGCGTACCGCAATTGCTGAAATTCTGCAAAAAGCACAACCTCAAAATCACTTCGATTGCCAAGCTCATAGAATACCGTCTCCAGCAGGAAAGCCAAATCAAGCGAATCGAGCATGTAACTTTGCCTACCGACTACGGGGAGTTTAAGCTTATTGCTTATGAGAGCATAACTTCCGCGGAACCGCATCTGGCACTGTGTAAGGGTGACATCGGCGAGCTTGATGAGCACGGCTCCCCCATTGAACACGCTGAGCCGGTCCTGGTTAGGGTGCATTCCGAGTGTATGACAGGTGATTTGTTCCATTCGCAGCGCTGTGAATGTGGTTATCAGTTGATAACGGCGATGAAGATGATTGAGCAGGCTGGCAAAGGCGCTTTGGTTTATCTTCGTCAGGAAGGCCGCGGCATCGGCCTGACCAACAAACTCCGTGCCTACAAGCTTCAGGAGCAGGGCCTGGACACCGTTGATGCTAATCTGAAATTGGGCTTTAGGCCCGATAGGCGGGACTATGGAATTGGTGCTCAAATCCTCCGCGACATCGGCCTGAAAAAAATCCGCATCCTTACCAACAATCCAAAGAAAATAAGTCGCCTTGAGGTCTACGGCATAAAAATCGTTGAGCAGATACCATTGAGGGCCCAGCCCGGAAAGCACAACGTACAGTATCTTCGCACAAAAAAATACCGCCTCGGCCACATGCTCGACGAGGACCTCTGATTTCTAAATCACTCCTGCCTCGCCGGCAGGGGAGTGAGCAATGCCACAGACTATGAACCAGCAAATGCCGCACATTATAGCTTTTGAAGTCACTCGTCGATGTTTGCTTGATTGCCCCCACTGTCGCGCAGCTGCTGGCCCAGCCGAGGACCCAATGGAGTTGACAACCACCCAGTGCAAAAAGATACTCAAGTCTGTCGCGAATTTCGCAGCTTTATCCGCCGTGGCGGACTTGTCTCGGCAAAAACGCAAGCCACTGATAATTCTCACGGGCGGCGAACCAATGCTCCGCAGCGATATCTGTGACCTCGTCCGATACGGTCGAAAGTTAAATATGAAAATGGCATTGGCTACCTGTGGATATGCCATCAATGACCAATCCATCGCCAAACTAAAAAAAGCCGGCCTCTCCATCTTGTCTTTTTCCATCGATGGCGACAGCGCCCAATCTCACGATGCCTTCAGGAACAGCCCCGGCTCTTTTGAAGTGGCCGTGAACGCCGCTAAAACCGCTCGCAAAGCACGCGTCCCATTCCAGATTAACACCACAATTACAAGGCAAAACGCCGACGAGCTTGTCACCATTGCTGAATTAGCCGAAGAACTCGGAGCTCGCTGTTTTAACGTATTCATACTTGTACCGACCGGCAGGGCAAAACAAATCGCCGATGAAATTCTTGACCCTGTGGAGTATGAAACGCTCCTGCACGAGTTGCTCCGGCTCAAACTCGAATCGAAGATCGAAGTCCGTCTTACCTGTGCGCCTCAGTTCGCCAGAATCGCCAGGCAGCAAAAGCTCGAAAAACTGACAGGACCCGTCAGCGGCTGCATAGGCGGCGGAGTTTTCGGCTTTATAAGTTATCGCGGTGACGTCCAGGCCTGCGGCTTCCTCGATGTATCCGCCGGAAACTTGTTCGAGAAAGGCCAAAGCTTCAAAAAAATCTGGACCAAATCCGAATTCCTCAAAAACCTGCGAGACCTCTCGCAATACAAAGGAAACTGCGCAATCTGCGAATATTCTGCCGTTTGCCGTGGCTGCAGGGCACGCGCTTATGCGGCAACCGGAGACTATCTCGTTTCAGACCCTCTTTGCAAATATCAGGCCGGAGGTTTGAAATGACTCTCCGTTTAACTAAACTGCAGAAGCAATTATGCATTACCCTTCAGGACGGCCTGCCGATTTGCCGAAGACCATTTGACGATATAGCAAAGTTTTTGGGTACTACCGAGCTTACGGTCCTTCAGCAAACCACCTGCTTAAAATCAGCGGGGGTTATCCGCAGGATTGCTGCGCTCATAAATTATCAAACCCTTGGAATGTTGACCACGCTGGTGACCGCACATATCCCCGAGGAAACCCTCCCGGAGGTTACCGCTGCGGTCAATTCCCTCGAAAACGTCTCTCACAATTATCTCCGCACTCATTACTACAATTTATGGTTCACTCTCCAGGCCGCATCCTTCGAGGATGCTGACATCACGCTTACCAAGCTCTCTGCCCGTTTCGGCCTCGATTTTCACAGCCTCCCTGTCGAGCAAGTCTTCAAACTGGATGTCCGTTTTGACCCTGACAATCAAAACGAGTTACTTGATAGTGCCCCGCAGATGTCCACATACGAAATTGTTTGTCTAAACGACAGTGAAAAACTTCTCCTCACAAAATTACAAAGCGATTTGCAGGTCATTTCAAGGCCCTTTGACTTCTTGTGCAGCAAAGACGCGGCTGTCGAGGATGTCTTACGCCTTCTCGCCGAACTAACCGATAAAGGCGTCATCCGCCGAATAGCTGCCGTTATTGACCAGCATAAGCTCGGATTTGTCGCCAACGTATTATTTGTCGCCAAAGTCGGCCACGACAGAATTGTCGAGGCTGGCAATGCACTCGCCCGCTTTGGCATCGTCAGCCACTGTTACGAAAGACGCACCTTCGAAAACTGGCCTTACAATCTCTTTGCAATGATGCACAGCCGCAGTATGGGCGAAATTCAGCGCACAATTGATAAATTCACCCAGACCCAAAAAATAGATTCCTTCGAACTGCTGCCGACCGCTGCCGAACTAAAAAAGCAGCCCGTCAAATACCGCTTCTAAATCACCGCTTGATTTGTAATAGTGTTTCTGGTAATAAATCGCTGCGATATGAAAACCGGAGTAAAAAAATTATTCGTTGCCGCGGCTCTTACTGTCAGCCTTATCACTACAGTCTCAGCAGACTTGGCAACGCAAATCAACGGCATTATCAATCAACCATCGCTGAAAAAAGTCCAGTTCTCTGTCTGTATCGCAGAGGCTAATACCGGCCGGATGGTTTATAAATACAACGAAACAAAACCGATGCTGCCTGCCTCGAATATGAAAATAATCATCACAGCAGCGGCTCTAAAATATCTCGGACCGGATTACCAATACAAAACACAAATCGGTCTCTGCGGCGATACACTGATAGTCTTTGGTAGTGGCGACCCATTACTGGGCGACAGAGACACCGATGCCGAGCATAACCGAAAGCCCGGCTGGTTATTCGAGAACATCGCCGCGGCACTGAAGCAAAATGGCGTTACCGCCGTAAATGACATCCTAATTGATAGTACCGTATTCGACGACCAGCGGGTCCACCCCCATTGGCCCGCAAAAGAGCTTAATCGCGGGTACGCCTGTGAAGTGGCAGGCCTGAATTTCAACGCCAACTGCATAGATATCCGTGCAGAGAACATAAATGGTAAAACCACCGTCTTTATTGAACCTCCGACTAACTTCATAAAGGTTATCAACAAGGTTACTCCAATATCAAATGGCAAAAGCATCCTGAACGCTTACCGAACCAAAGAAGCTAACAAAATCGTCGTCGAGGGTAAATGCAGGGATAAGATGGGGCCGTTTGTCATCGCCATCGAACAACCACCGGCATTTTTCGGCTCCTTATTGGCAGAAAACCTTGCTAAAGCAGCGATAGTTACAAACGGCCGGATTATCGGGGGGGAAAAAAACGAAGACTGTGATTTCAAATTGCTCTATGAATATACAACGCCGATAACTGATTGCCTGAAACGCTGCAACAGGGATAGTTTCGGCCTTGCCGCCGAGGCCCTGCTTAAAACAATTGCCGCCCAGAGCGAGCCGGACAAAAAAAACGGCTCCTGGGCCAAAGGCCGAACCATAATCTCACAATATCTGCTTGAACTCGGCATACCAAAGGAAGAATTTTACATCGACGACGGCAGCGGCCTGAGCAAAGAAAATAAATTAACCTCGAACGCCGTCACCACCGTTCTGCTCGATGTTTACAAAAGCAAACAATGGCCTATGTTCAAAGATTCGCTCGCGGTAGGGGGGGTGGACGGCACAATTACTAACCGTTTCAAAGAGGAAAAATACAAGGGCAGGATTCTCGGAAAAACCGGAAACATCACCGGCGTCAAGGCCTTCTCAGGAATTTGCAGTACCGCTCGTGGTGACTATATATTTTCCATCCTGACAAACAACGCAAACGCCCAGACTCGAAACGCGATAGATGACATAACAAAAGCAATCATCGACGAGGGCGATTCGCAGCCTTATGCCGTCTTCCGCCCCAGCCTCGACAGCATCGCAGACCGCAGCATTACGGCCGCAAGTACACCGTGACGCCGTTGTCGTAGGTTCGCCTTTCCCAGTCCGCCTTGACGGCCGCCCTGAAAAGGGCCGCTTCTAAAAATGCTGGCTCTACGCCTAATATCACCGCAGAAGGAGGTGATTTTTCAACTAACTCTAACAGTGTCCGGGAACCCACGGTGTGCACAAGCTGACGCTGCATCGGCGTTAAAAAATCCGCTACTCGGTAGACGGATGGCCCCGCTGAAAACTCAGCATAGCTGCCCAGCCCTCCTTCGATGGCATAGAGAGGAGCCAGGGTCATCGCCAGCTTCGGCCCCTTCACCCTCGCAGCAATATCCTCCGAAATCCTGTGAACCCGGATGGGAACCCAGTTTCCTGCGTTAAAAAGCCTCGGAATCCTTCGCAGTACAATCGTGTGTGAGGTGACCGTAATAACTGTACCTGCAATAAATATAATAAGCCCAATCTTAAAATATTTGATATAACTAAACTTTCTTAACCACATAAGTTGATATGCAAAACCAATCACAAAGAAAGGTACCGGCACCGCTAAATACTGCTCCCATATCGTCGAAGGGATATAAGCGGCCGCAAACGCCGCTATAGCCACCAGAAATGATAGTAACAGACCCCTTGTGTTCGCCGCCCTTGGCTTCTGGCGGCACAGCACCATTAACACACAAAGGCAAATCCCTATAGTGATAATTGCAAGATAGCCGACCGTCGTAAGCGATTCGAATGTCAGCCCGACTTTGTTATACGCCGCACCTATCTCGCGCAGCCACTCGCCGTTTAACGCGGGTATCCAGAACAGGTTCAGAAAAAATGCACGCGGCGCCGATGCAATTAACCGGATAGGCCAAATCAGCACAATAGCACACGAAACCAGGAGCAGTAGGGCGGTCTTAAATCTTTTTTTTGGTGACCCGGCCGGTACGCTCAACAAAAAAACCACAAAAACTAATTCCACGATGACAGTCGTTATACGCATGCAGCTCGCGAACGTCAAAAGTGCCCCGATTAGAGCGACTCTTCCGTATCTCGATTCCAATTGGAAATCCGTGGATAATAGCAGCCACAAAGATAATACCACGCAGAGGATTACAACGTCGTGGTTCCACGCAAACCCGTTGGCGTAATCAACGAGCGGATTAAACACCCACAAAACGCTTGCCCCCAGACCCAGAGCCACACCCGTAACTGTGAAAGGCTTAAATATATGTCGATAAATACCTACTATGCAAACGACCACAAGAATATCGCAGACAACTGATACCATCCGCCCGACAAGCAAAAAATAGCTCGTGTGCAGCACCCTGAACAAAGCAGCATAAAGCAGGGGGTGATATGGCATGTGCAGGTACGAAAAATCCCTGTAAATCATCTTGCCTTGTGCCAGCAGTGCCCCCCCTGTGCAGTACATTTGCTCATCGCGGCCGACCGCCTTGGTCATGCTGTCGGCTAAAATCGCCAGCGAAAGGACCGCCAATATTAAAACAGCGCCGATACAGATGACCGCCCTTGATTTCATAGTGCTACCATTCACTAAGCTCGCCGGTAGGTGCGGTATCAGTGTTTTGGCAGGATTATTTTGAAAATCGTGCCCTCGCCCAGCCGTGACTCGACCGAAATGCTGCCTCCGTGTGCACTGACTGCCTTTTCACAAAAGGCAAGGCCGAGTCCGCAGCCGCAGGGCTGCCCCTGTGATTCCTTGTCCATTTTGGTCGTAAAGAACGGCTCAAAAATGTTCTTTAAATCCTCAGCCGCGATTCCGCAGCCTGTATCGCGAACCTCTATTTCTACCGAGTCGGTGGTCGTATGTGCCCCGATGGTCAAAACCCCGCCCGTCTTCAGCATAGCATCACGGGCGTTAAGAATCAAATTCATTAAAACCTGCTGAATCTGGACCGGAACCGCACGAATCTTCAAGTCTTCAGGAATCTTAAAGTTAACTGTTATCCCGTCCTTTGAAAAATCCCGGCAAAGACACTGAAAAACCTCCTCAACCAGACTAATCAGCAGCACCTCTTTCTTTTTCTCTGTTTCGCCGTTTGTCACAGCTAACATACTTTCCATAATCTTCGAAGCCTGTTCGCAGTTCCGCACCGCTTTTTGAAGTGCCTTCTCGGCTAAGGCCTTGTCGTCCGGATTCTTTAATGCAAGAGCAGCATAGTTGGCCGATGGCGTAAGCAAATTATTGATTTCGTGGGCAATCATACAGGTTGTGGTACCGATGTTCGCAAGGGCCTGCAGCCGACTGACCTGCGATTTCAATGCAACACTTTCCTCTTGCTGCTTTTGCAGTTGCCTGTGCAAAGAAACACGTTTTTCGATAACACTTGCCAACTTTCTGTTCTTGTTATAAAATTGCTCTTGAGCCTTTGTTTGTAGTTATATCGACTTTTAACGCGTTTTTTCTTGAACTGTATACGGACAATGAACGAGCAGAGAATTTTAGAAGAATTGCTGACTCTTTTGGAGGCCAATGGTGTTGCAATCCGCAAAGAGCCGCTCGGCGGAAGCGGCGGGGGGCTTTGCACCGTCAAGGGCCAATCCATATTCTTTGTCGACACTCAGGCCCCTTCAGCCGAGGTCGCCGCGCTCTGCAGCCAGGCAGTATCTAAAACAATCAACATAGAGCAAATATACATAAAGCCGGAGCTTCGGCAGTTCATCGAAAACAACTCTCACGATTAGTTAAGGAAAAATCAGAAATGTCAGCGAAAAAAATAGCCATTATGGTCGACGAAATGTATCATACTATTGAGGCATGGTTCCCTTATTATCGTTTCCGCGAGGCCGGCTTCGATGTCGATTTTGTTGCAGCCGAGGCAAAAAAAGAATATCATTCCAAAGAAGGCTATCCTTGCCTCTCGGATGTTGCCGCCAAAGATGCCGACGCAGACGATTATGATTGTATGGTTGTGCCGGGCGGATTTGCACCCGATTTTATGCGAAGAAATCCGGCTGTTATAAAATTCGCCAATGATATGGTAAACGCGGGCAAAATCATCGCCGCTATCTGTCACGGCGGCTGGCTGCTGTGCAGCACCGGCATCTACAAAGGCAAAAAGGCTACCTGTTTTATGGCAATTAAAGATGATATCAAAAACGCCGGCGCAAAATATGTCGATGCAGAATGCGTCGTCGATGGGAATTTAATCACTTCCCGCAAGCCCGACGACCTGCCCGCCTTCTGCACCGCAATCCTGCAGGCTTTGAAGTGAATTTTGAATTCTTAATTATGAATTAAAAATTCAAAATTAAAAACAGGAGTAACTTTTTATGAAAAAAGCTAAAGCCCCGATAGACGACCGGATGAAGACCCCAATCATATTGGTCGTCGATGATAATCAGCAGAATCTCGAACTATTGCAGGCGTATCTCGAGGATATGGACTGCAAAACACTTCCTGCTCATGGTGGCGTCGAGGCCCTCGAAATTATAGCTGATGACCCGCCCGATTTAATTCTGCTCGATGTGATGATGCCGAAAATGAGTGGCTTCGAGGTCTGCAGAAGAATAAAAAGCAACCCAAAAACCACCGATATCCCCGTCATAATGGTAACTGCACTCAACGAATTCGGCGATATTGAACGCGGCATTGATTCCGGAACCGACGATTTCGTCAGCAAGCCCGTAAACAAGCTCGAGCTTTTAACACGCGTCAGAACTATGCTGAAGTTAAAGCATCTCAGCGACAAGCTCGAACGAACATTAGCCTATCTGAGCGAGATAGAGAAGCAGTCCCAGATAGGCCCGGAAGCGTAATGTCGCCTGACCCGCAATTTAATCCATTGCGAGCCTCTATTATCAGTCGCTCGTCCTGTGTCAGAATCCCGATAATCCCTACAGCACACATAGTCCACACATACGCCACGCAAAACCGGCACGCCGATAGCTAAACCCTCCCTGTGCGATTAACGTCCATTCGTATATTGTCGATACCATTATGGCTAAGCCATAGTGATGCTGCACCCTGAGCGAATCTAAAATCGTAACTTGTCCGCCGTCCGTGTGGCGGAATCGTAAATCGTAAATTCGGATGGGTGATGTGTGAGCAGATTACTCGAAATCCTCGGCAGGGGGCTAAATCTTGACGTCGCCGACCTGATTTGGAACTGGCTGGATGCTACCAGTCCTCCAGGCTTAGCCGGCGTGTCTGCGCTGCCGGAGCAACTGAATAGAGCCATTGAGTTTATAAAAGAAAGAAAAATCGACAGCGCCGCCGACCAGCTAAGGCTGTATCTCTTTGACAATCCCGACTGTTCACGCGGCCGACTGGCCTCCGCCGCCATCTTTATCTCGATGGGACGTCTGCAGGATGCAATTGAACAACTGAACTCCGTTTATCTCCGCCAGCCAAGCAACACTATGGCCCTTTACGCCCTCGGCCATTGTTACGAACGGCTCGCTAAACAGCCCCAGGCCGTCGAGTTTTATCAGGATTGTCTCAAGTTCAAAAACTATCTCCAGCTCCCAAGACAGAGGCTTGCCGCCATCTATTTCGAAAATAACCAGCTCGAAAAAGCCGCCGTCGAGTATGAGCTTTTGAAAAATGAGTATCCTGACGACATCTGGACCCTCGTAACCCTCGGCCATTTATACATCGCCACCGCGCGTTACGAACACGCCGCCCAGACATTCAACACCGCCGTCCTCATCCATCCCGACAACTTCCGCGCCGAGGATACCCCCCAGATAGACCAGCTCATCCACGATGGTCTGCTTTACCAGGCGGCCGAGCAGCTCGAATATCAACTCGCCGAGCAGCCCGACAGGGCGGATTTACTGCTCGTACATGCTGATATTCTTGCAATGTTAGGTGACGCCGAACACGCCATCTCGCAGTATCAGAAACTTATCAGCCTTCGGCCTGATTGCCTCGAGGCAGTCGTAAAACTCGGAACCCAGTTCCTGAACATACACGATGAAGTTTCTGCCGCCCGTCAGTTCAACACAGCTGTTGATATAAACGACTCTATTGTCGAAGCGTATATTGGCCTTACCGTCGCAAAAAATCTGCTCCGCGACACCTCAGGGGCCGTCGCAACCCTCTCGCTTGGCACTGCGCTCGAAGCAAACAGCGCTTTCTTGCTCGCTCAAACAGCTATATTGCAGTTCAAACGCGGTTTCAAAGACCCCCTTAACCATTCTGATTTGCGACATTCGTCCCACCTAATCAAGGACGTCATCGCCGCCCATCGCCGACAGATTGCCGGCCAGCCGCAAAACCCGAGTTTGCACTATAGTCTCGGCTTATTATTGATGAGTCTCCCTTCATTTCCAGAAGCCATCGAGGCCTTTCGTAACGCTCTCGAGATAAACCCAACTTACTTTAGGGCGCGAACCAAACTTGCCGTTTGCCTCTTTGAGGCTGGCGACCACAACGCCGCTCTCGAGCAGCTCACTGCCGTACCTGTCCTCGATACCGACACCATAAAGCTGCACTATAAATTCGCTTTGCTGTATTGTGATGCCCTCAGATTCGCATCCTCACTCATTAACCTCCAGCAGTATATGAAGGACAATTTCGCCGGCACCTCTAATGTACCGAATGTGGCGGTAGTCCTCGAAAACTTAGGACTTCTCGACAGAGCCGCCGCTATGTGGGATAATCTCTCCGAAACCACCGAGCACGCCGTTTTATCCGCCGAGGCGGACTTAAACCACCCGAACTGGCAAAAGCCCTGATTTGCGCCAATTTATACGCCTGTGGCGTATCCCGCCCCAATGAAACATAACATATATTATGGGACGTTATATCCCGCCGCACCAAAGAGCTTCTGCCTTTGATTATTTCGTCACACACGCTGGGTTGTTCGGGTCGGCCTTGCAGTCTATCAGCCAGTTTGAAGACATCTTTGCGAAGTCATAAAAATCAACTCTGCAATCGTTGTTCAAATCACCTGCCAGTGCAAAACCACACTTCAGGCCAAGGTTATGAAACCCGCCTGCCGTGACCGCGACAAAACCGCTATTTGGTTCGGGTACATTGCGCTGGCCATAGCCGTTATCTCCCCAGGCTACGATGGAGCCATCGGCCTTCAACAAGCCAAGGCTATGAAACCCACCTGCCGTGACCGCGACAAAGCCGCTGTTTGGTTCGGGTATATTGCGCTGGCCATAGCCGTTATCTCCCCAGGCCACGATGGAGCCATCGGCCTTCAGGCCGAGACTATGGTACGCGCCTGCCGACACCGCCACAAAACCGCTATTTGGCTCTGGCACATCGCATTGGCCATCGTCGTTATTTCCCCAGGCCACGATGGAGCCATCGGCCTTCAGGCCAAGACTATGTTCCCAGCCTGCCGACACCGCCACAAAGCCGCTGTTGGGGTCTGGAACATCGCATTGGCCATAGCCGTTATCTCCCCAGGCCACGATGGAACCGTCGGCCTTCAGGCCAAGACTATGAAGCTCGCCAGCCGCCACCGCCGCAAAGCCGCTATTGGGTTCTGGAACATCGCATTGGCCATCGCCGTTATCTCCCCAGGCCACGATGGAGCCATCGGCCTTCAGGCCAAGACTATGAAACCCGCCTGCCGACACCGCCGCAAAACTGCTGTTGGGACTGGGCACATTGCATTGGCCATCGTCGTTTCTTCCCCAGGCCGCGATGGAGCCATCGGCCTTCAGGCCAAGACTATGATACTTGCCTGCCGACACCGCCGCAAAGCCGCTATTGGGTTCTGGAACATTGCATTGGCCATCGTCGTTTCTTCCCCATGCTGCGATTGGGCTACTGGCCTTTAGCTCGCCTGCCGAAAGTAAAGCTGAAACAATAACCAGAAAGATTACGGTGTGTTTCAACCGCATAATTCTAATGGACTTGGCTATACTACATATTGAACCACGAACCCGACTTGAGAGTGATTTTCTCATCTTCCGCCTCCTTAGTTAGGTATGAAGCCGCCCTTTTTGGCAACTGAATATACAGAAAATATACCACAATGTCAGTCGAAAAATCAAGTGAAAAAAGTCATTCGTCCACAGGTTTTCGAAGTGACATCGGCTTGCCTAAAATTTCATAATGTAGAATTGCTTTTTTCAGTCTGCCGCCTCCACCGTATCTGTAGCTGGCGTTGGCTTTTTGGACGACTTAGCTACTTTTCTCTTTTTTTTCGTCTTCGAACCTGAGGGCTTGCTGCCGGCCGACCTGCCCTGAGCATCTTTATCCTGAGTTTTGTCGAAGGAGTCGAAGGGCTTGCGCTGTGGCTGTGAAGCCGGGGCTTGTGCGCCGCATGCTTTACCCCCTGAGATGGCAGCTTCGCTTATCTCCCTGGGTTCTTCTTCCTCTGTTTCTGTTTCAGTTTTTCTCGCCCTCGTCTTTAGAACCCCCCATATCGCCCAGCAAACCGCTAAAAGGACTACCACCAAGATATTCATCCACCCCCCAACGTCATCGCTGCGAGCAGCTAAGATTATCTGTGCT
This sequence comes from uncultured Planctomycetota bacterium, assembly GCA_963827315.1. Classification (GTDB taxonomy): domain Bacteria; phylum Planctomycetota; class Phycisphaerae; order Sedimentisphaerales; family Anaerobacaceae; genus CAVXEF01. Next base: position 483,245 of record CAWHAL010000004.1, read on the forward strand.
AAAAGTTTAATCATTCTTTCTTTTTATGCTTTGCTACCGAATAAGTTATAATTAGAACTGATGGTATCATTACTATCGCGATAGCCACTCCTATCAACCCTGTTGCTGTGCTGTGCTTAAAAAATAGCGCCGTCCCCCCCATAAGGCACCCAAACGCGATTATGCTTATCAGTCCCCCGCTCGGCACAAACACCTCCGCTACCAGCAGAACCGCGCACACAAAATACAAAAATACTGCGAAAGCTAACCACCAGCCCATCGGTTTGTCCTTAAATGTTTCTTAGTGCCGTGTTATGGCTTCACCGCGCCAGCCTGCACAGAATTTCTATACCCTGCTCAATCTTCTCGTCGCTGGTCGCATAACTTATCCGGAAATGTGTATCTTTTTCGCTGAAAACGTTGCCCGGTATAATGAGCACGTTATTGGCAATGGCCTTCTCTGCAAATTCCGTCGCCGTTCCTGCCGGCGATTTGACAAACGCATAAAACGCCCCGCCAGGCTTGATTAATTCAAACTTGTCTTTCAGCCCGTTGTAGATAAGGTCCCTCTTCCTCCGATACGCCGCCACAAAACCGCTCACGTCGTAATCCAGCGCCGCTATCGCAGCCTTCTGAAACGGACTCGGCGCACAGACAAAGGTATATTGTTGTATCTTCGTCATCGCCTCGATGACGTCTTTTAATGCCTCGCTTGCCGCCGCGTATCCTAATCGCCAGCCGCTCATCGCATACGACTTGCTGAATCCCTGCAGGATAAGTACCCGGTCATAATATTCCGCCACACTCGGACACTCGCCGTCATAGCAGAACTTATTGTAGATTTCATCGCTCAGGATAGTTATCTTTTTCTCTGCTGCAATCTCAGCGACCGCCTTTATCCGCTCTTTGTCGTATACCGCGCCGGTCGGATTGGAAGGTGAATTGACGATAATCAGCTTCGTCTTTTTGCTCACCGCCCTGCCGATTTTCTCAACCGGCAGCCCAAAATCCGGATAACTGTCGACAAAGACACATTTGCCCCCCAGAAGATTGACCACGTGCTTGTACATCACAAAGTACGGGTCCGGCACAATCACCTCATCGCCGGGATTGACAATCGCCATAAACGCCAGCAGCAGCCCCCCGCTCACCCCGCTTGTAACAAGCACCGCTGGCTTGGCCCACCCAGTCTCTTTTTTTACTAATTCACTAATCTTCTCTTTTAGAAGTGTGTCCCCTGCCGTTTGCGAATACTTATTTTGCCCCGCCCTGATTGCCTTTATCGCTTCTTCTTTTAGCTCCTCCGGCACATCGAAATCAGGCTGACCAATCGAAAAATTCACCGGGTCTTTCAGCACCTCCCCCAGCGCAAAAACCTTTCTGATACCGCTCGCGTCGATTTTATTCGTTCTGTCTGCGAGAATTTTTTTCATTTGGCCAACATCGGCTATTTAGCTCTGGCGAGATACGACCCGTCTTCCGTACTGATTCTTACGACATCTCCGACCTCTATGAAAGGCGGAACCCGGGCCTTCAGGCCCGTCTCTAACTCAGCATCCTTCATCTGATTGGTTGCCGTCGAGCCTTTCTGCTGAGGCGTGGTCTCGGTAACAGCTAATTCAACCACCTTTGGCAGTTCTATCGATACCACGTTTCCCTTGTGCGAAAGGGTGTTGACTGCCGTATCAGGCTTGAGGTACTTCACCGAATCACCAACCATTTCTAATGGTACTGTAATCTGGTCGTAGGTCTGGTTGTCCATCAGGACCAATCCTGTTTTGTCAGCGTAGAGGTACTGCATCTCGCGCTTATCTAAAAACGCCTGCTCGATCTCCTCGGTCGAGCGTAATCTCTTTTCTAACATAATCCCGTCCCGCACGACCCGCAATTTTGTCTGCACGAACGCCCGCAAATTCCCCGGCGTAACGTGCGTAGCATGAGCGCAGATGCACAATTTGCCGTCTATTACAATGCCCATTCCAGGCCTTAAATCACTCGCCTTCACAGTCTGTCCTCAGAGAATAATCCTTCTAAATTTTGCTTATATAGCGAATGTGAGAAATATACTTTTGCTTCGTGTTCTGGTCAAGTTTTATTTAGCCCCCCGGCCTGCCGGGGGGTTCTTCTATAAATTTACCCCCCTGCCGGCGTTTGTCGTTCCAACTTCACGTTGGGCTTTCTATCTGCTATCCGCTAAACGCTATCTCAATCGCAGTGACCTTCCTATACGTCTTCTTCTTTTGAAGATCTTTCTTCCGCCCGGGGTTCTCATTCTTGCTCTGAATCCGCTTTTGCGCTTCTTCTTAATCTTGCTTTTACGATGATTTTCCATTTCGTCTCCGTTCAAAGTTTTTATCCGCCTTTTACCCGCCGCTTGTACGCCTGTGGCGTATAGGCGGGCCGGCGGACATACTTTGCACGAATCACCCTGCAATTTCAACGATTTTCTTAAGAAGGTTGTATATTCTTTGCTGACCCGTGCTTATTTACGTAATCAACCCTCGCTCTTAAATCCTTCTCGTTGAAACAAAACCGCTTATCATATCCTTTTGACCACAACTTCCCCGCAAACCCGAACTCCTTTATCGCAACTCGTCCGGCGTTCTTGTAATAACCCACCAATATGCTTATCGGGACACTGACATACTCTGCGACTATATGCACATGATTCGAACATACTGCTATTGCACGTATCTTTTGCCCAAATCTTTTCGATGCTTCAATTATCGTTTCGCCGACTATTGTTCTCTGCTCTCGATTCAATCTTACTGCATCGTTCTTGAGATTCTTGACGTTGCTTCTCATTAGCGCAGGGTTCGCCCCTCGCTCATTCCCATCTTTAACAAATCCTTGCTCTCGCCCTTGCAGCCAGGTGCCGTATGTTGTCCACGTAATCATATACCCAACCGTCCTTGCCATACCCGGATTCTAACCCAAAACCGCTGGCCTTGCCAGCGGCGTATTTAGCCCTGGGTTTCACCCTGGGGTGCATAAGTTTACCCCGTGGGATGCGCCGTATGCTATCCCATCGGGGCGAGGATTGCTTTTTTGTAACCCCTTCAACGCCCGCCGTTCCGGCGTTTGTATTTAGCCCCCGGTTTCACCCTGGGGTGCATAAGTTTACCCCGTGGGATGCGCCGTGTGCTATCCCATCGGGGCGAGGTCCGCTTTTTATTCTCCCCTCAACGCCTTCCGTTTAGGCGTTTGTATTTAGCCCCCGGTTTCACCTTGGGGTGCATAAGTTTACCCCGTGGGATGCGCCGTATGCTATCCCATCGGGGCGAGGTCCGCTTTTTGCTTTGTCGCCGTCAACACGTCGAAGTAGCGCGGCAATCTCTAAGTGCTTGGCTCTTGACTCATATCAATTGTATCTATGATATGAGGTTCTTTTCCTCCCATAGGGAACCAGAGTTCATCGTTTTCATCGACAGACTGCTGGCACGTAAAGGCAATAGCATTATGTAAAAAATAGGCAGGGGCTTTGCCTTCTAACTCATAAGCATGCCATTTGTGGATTGGCTTACGATGATCATGGGGATCGCACTCCCAAAAACGAATAAACTTTGATTCACCAAATGAAAGAATATGTATGGGAGTGACTGCAAAACCAAAGAAGACATCTTTTATAGTTTGAAGGGCAAAATGGATATCAAACTCAGAATCTTCATAGGAAAATAGGCCGAAGAAAGGCATAGGTACTTTGGGATGCTTTCGTTGAAGTTTGGCAATTTTGTCAATCTTTCTCAAAACTTCACTTAATTCGCTGCGATTAACTCTTGTTTTCACTTCGATAACACCGAGAGTAGCATCTGGAGTAATAAGCGCAAAGTCGCCATCTCTAAAGAGGACTGGCTTGGTCGCGTCGTATATCAAAATATCAATCTGAGTAGACTGGCCTTGTTTAGTAATTATGAATCCTTTTCCAACTTCAACAGTCTTTGGGAGATACCTGCGAAGGACTGACCTCAATATCGTCTCCTTCCACTCTCCATCGGTTTGCCAATGAGCATCACCAATGAAGTTCCTTATGCGATTCTTTAGAGAACGTAATTCGTCGGTAAGAGACTCAAGATATGCAGCAGTATCCATGATTCTTACTCTCCGTCCAACACAATTATATTCAACCCGATTTCCACTGATTTTATGTTGCCATTACTCTGATAACAACAAGGAATTTTGCTTGCGGTTCAGAAATAAACTCGAATCTTAATAATTGTTTTACAATAGTATATATCTTCCAGCCAGACCCAACAAAGTAAGGAACGTCTTAAGTCTGTCTATGTCCACTCGGAGGCTGCATATGTGTAGGGCTTTCCGAATTTTGGTATCTTCCTTCATACCCTTTTTCAAGCGGCGACTGGAGGCGATGAAAGAAAAGATTAGCAATAGCCATTCCAGGCACCAGTTTGTAATAAAAATCACTGAAATTCACAATCTCAAAAGTGATTCTACCTTTGTAGCCTGGATCAATTTGGCCGTCGCACATGTGAGCTACCAAGAATCCACGTGCTAGGCTTCCTTTTGTCTGGATGAAACCCATTATGTCAAGTGGCATCTCGATTCTCTCTTCGGAACACGTTAGCACTTTTCCCTTTGGTGGAAGCAGAAAATGACCTGTTTCGCCAACGGTGCATGTCTCTGTCTTACATTCTCTTGGAGGAGTGAAAGGTTCTTTTGGGTATTCGCTATATACTTTAAATTGGTCGTCCAAATGAAGCGTAATAGAAACAAGGTCTATCTCAATTACACGTGCGTTTGCTCGGTCAATCAAGTTCTTTTGAAGAATCTCTTCATTTATCTCTTTACGTGTCAGTATCATATTAAAGGCCCTTAAGGTACTTTGGTATATGTTCTCAGCGGTCTTCAACCGCCTCTTCCGACTTCTGGGGTTGAGAAATATCCTTTTTCTCGAATCCATCCTTAAACTTAGAGGTGGCAGATTTATCAACAACTTCTAAGCAAGACTGGTTAGAACGCGATCCGGCGTATGCAGAAAGGTATGCAGTTATACCACTAAGGATTATCGTCATAATAGCAGTAATTATCTGTGCCCTGTGATCACAAATAAACTGTTTAAGTTTACTTTCTCTCCGAAACGGCATCTCAGGCGAGCGCCTACTTGCTGCATCTTCTACATCATGTTCGATTGTATTGAAGAATATTGAACAGAAACTCTGGCCCTTCTTAATCTCTATTACAGAGCCGCTGGCATTGAAAGCGGAGATATCTAGTCTTCCTCTGAATAGAGGATCTACTTTTGTATTACCTACAAACAATCCTAATGCTGTCAAAGACCCTTTAGAGCACAGTTGTCCAAATACGTTTGAAGGCAAAGACAACTCTTCCTTCGTTGTTAATAAAATGCAATGCCCAGCCTGTAACTTATATACGTCCGGCATTTTTTGAGAATTGGCGTCACCAGGTTTTTGGAAGGATTTACCCACATGGAGGTCATAGACGATTTTCTCTTTTTCTTCAAACACACGCCCTTCAATTCTGATGTTGCGATTTTCTAGATCTTGACTAAGGATTATCATCTTGCTCTCCTGTTCTTAACTGGGAAAACTAAATGGCTTAGTGCATTTTTTCATCATTACTTTCGGGCTTTATTTATTGGTGATATTATCCCCCCAATTCCCGCCGAAGGCAAGACAAATTGTCCCGCCTGTGGTGAGCGCCAGTCGAACCATTTATTTTGAAATTTCCAGCCAATATTTCCGGTTTTACCTTTTTGTTTTCCCCACCCCGCATTTTTTGGTTAGCCTGCACCCCTGTGGTGCAGGTCTCTAAAAATTTCCGCCGCAGCGTTCCACATTTTTTATTTTTGCATTTTGATTTTTAATTTTCTTCCGCGGCCTCCGGCAGCAACCGCTAAGCATCCCTGATGGCTGCAACCAACACCCAGGAACGCAAAGCCCAACATTCTCTCTTCATACCTTATTAAAATGCTCGTAGTCCTTTCGATTAATCAAAAGGACTATGGCACTGCCTGCCGAGTTAACCAAGGCTGATCTATTCTCCGCAGAATCCGCATCTAAAAATTCCTCTGACGACATACGATATACGCAATACGAAACCATCGCGGCCCCCGGCAGCACCAGCAGAATCTTGTGTCGTCCCTCTTCTGTCGTTTGTCTTCCGTCGTCTGACTTCTGCTCTTATGCTCTTTTGCTCTTATGCTCTTTTGTCTGTAGTCTGGGGTCTCGTGTCTGGAGTCTGCGCCGCTGCTGCGCAAATTCGCGCAAGGGGGTTCTTCAATCACTGCTCAAAACGCACCAATTTCGTGCAATTTTTGCAAATTTTTTGAAATTTTTACGAATTTTTGCAAATTTCTTGCAATTTCTTGCATTTTTTCATCGCGACTTGCGCGTTTGATGCGAACTTTTATCTTTCTCACCTTACCTAATCGTTGCATCTTAACATCATTTTACCCCAAGAACCTGCGCGGGATTTATCCCCCAACCCCCCTACCGCAACCGGCTTCTTCTGTCTCCTGACTTCTGTTTCCTGTGTTCTCTTTTACTATGAACTATGAACTATCAACTATCTACTAACAAACCACTTACAGCATCGCTGTTTATCTTACATTTCACAATCTCTCTCTTTGATATGGGTCCGCCTTTAATCGCAATGCCGTTAGGCATCCCTAAGCGGATCTCGTAATATCTTTCGCATCTGCCTGTTTTCTTAACTTCATTTTCTACAAGGACTTCTGTAATTTCGCCGACGAATTGTTTCTTGAATTTGTCAGCAAGTTGTTTTTCAAGCTCTCGCAGCACCTGGACTCTTTGTGTTATAACTTCTTTATTTATAGAATCTTGCATCTTTTCCGCCGCTGTACCTGCCCTTTTACTAAACGGGAATATATGTATCTTTGAGAATCCTGCAAGTTTAGCTACTGCAAGGCTTTGCGCAAAATCCTGTACCGTTTCGCCGGGAAAGCCGACGATAATATCTGTGGTTATCGCAGGCTTGTCTAACTGTAAGTTTATGTTTTCAATGGCCTTAAGAAAATCTTTAACTGTGTATTGCCTGTTCATTTTCTTTAAGATTGCATCCGACCCTGACTGTAATGATAAGTGCAAGTGTGGCATAATGTTACGATGACTTTTCATCACATCTAACAATCTTTCTGTTACGTCTGCCGGCTCTAATGAGCTTAGCCTAATTCTTTTCAAATCAGGTACTTGTGCTATTTTTCCAAGCAGGCCGGCTATCGCTTCATTTTCGCCGCCGGGCCAGCTTTTTCGTCTGACGGTCGGCTGCCCGTAAGCTCCGAGGAACACGCCGGTTATGACGATTTCCTTATGTCCAGCTCTTACAAGGGCTTGTGCCTCCTCGAGAACATCCGCAACCTCTCTGCTGTGAACAATAGGCCGGGTCTTGGGTACTATACAATAGCTGCAGCAACCGTCACAGCCATCCTGGACCTTAAGAAACGCCCTCGTATGGCCTGTAAATGCAGTTATCATAGGAAGTTGAGGTGAATCGGTTTTGTGGTGGATTTTAGAGCGGTTATCAGTTTTAATAGCGGTATCAGCAGTGGTTTTGCCATTGACGATTCGGGTCAAGTCGGCAGCAAGGTTGTGGCGGTTTGTGATGATGCGGACATTTTCGCCAAAGACGCCAAGTTCGTCGGTTTGTATAGTCGGCAGGCAGCCGCAGGCAATGATAACCGCAGTTGGCGAGAGCCTTTGTGCCTGTCGGATGTACTTTCGGCTTTTGGCTGAGGCAATATGAGTTACGCAGCAGGTATTGATGATGACCAAGTCGGCTCTATCGGCGATTTCACGACGGCTGAGGCCAAGTCGTTCGAGCAGTTCTCTAATCTGCTGGCTCTCATATTGATTAACTTTACAGCCAAGAGTATTTATGGCGAAAGTTCTCATAGTATGTTATAATGTATGGCCGTCAGGATGTACTTACAAGGTTAATTGTGAGTTCACGGCAACGGTTCATAATAAGTTGTAGACTGTGGACTTGAAAGTAACCGAGGGGTTCGTTATGGCGTCGGGATTTGATTCGGTCTGGGCCTTAGATTTGGGCAATAGTTGTCTAAAGGCACTGCAGTTGAGCAGAACAGCAGACGGTGTTGAGGTCATCGGTTTTGACAATATCCAGCACGGCAAAATCCTCACGGGGGGCGATGTAAAACCAGGTGAACGCGATGAGCTGGTTGCTTTAAGTCTGCGGCAGTTTGTCAGACAGAATAATCTGGGCAGAGGTGCTGTGGTGGTATCTGTGCCGAGTCAGAACGGTTTTGCGCGTTTCGTGACTCTGCCGCCTGTTGCGCCGAAGCGCATTCCGGAAATCGTCAGGTTCGAGGCAGCTCAACAGATTCCCTTCGACATCAATGATGTTCAGTGGGATTGGCAGATGTTTGAGGGGGGTAAGGATACTGAGAGCAAAGTCGGTATCTTTGCGATAAAAAATGAGATTGTTGGCGCAGTATTGGAGCATTTCGGCAGAGAGAATATAAATGTCAGCCATGTTCAGATGGCCTCAATGGCGCTGTACAATTATGTGTTGTATGACCGTGGTGATTTGCTCAGTTCGGACAGTGAGGGGATAATTATCCTCGACATCGGTGCAGAAAATAGCGATCTGGTTGTCTGTACAAAATCGACTGTTTGGCAGCGGAGCATTCCGATGGGCGGCAACGCATTTACCAAGGCGATAGCGGAGGCATTCAAGCTGAATTTTGAAAAAGCTGAGAAGCTGAAGCGGACTGCGGCGATGAGCAAATACGCCCGTCAGATATTTCAAGCGATGCGTCCGGTTTTTACGGAATTAGTCGGCGAGATGCAGCGGTCGCTGGGCTTTTACGGCACCTCCAATCCGAATGTCAAGTTGTCGAGGATTATCGCGGTTGGCGGCGGGACAAAGATGCGTGGCCTGCTGAAATATCTTCAGCAAAGCCTTCAAATGCCGGTAGAGAAGCCCGATTTGTTTAAACGGCTGGCACTTGGAACGGGTGTCTCGGCGGCGAAGTTTCATGAGAACGTTTCCGACTTTGGGGTTGTGTACGGTCTTGCACTTCAGGGTTTAGGTCTGGGGCGTATAGCAAGCAATCTTCTTCCGCGGCATATCGCGCGGTCGATGGAGTGGTCGGAGAAATCCAAGTACTTTACAGCGGCGGCCTGTATGCTTTTAGTTGCGTCAATTCTGGGGCTGGCGAGAACAAATCTCGACAGAGTAAGCTATAACAGCAGTGGGAACGTGAGGCTTCGGAGTGAAGCTCAGAGTGTTATAGACAGCGCAAACGAGGCTGAGCGCAAACTTCAGGCGCAGAAGAGCAGGGCTTCTGCTTCAGCAGCAATAATCGAGAAGGAACTTGCACCATTTAAGTACCGTGACGTCATTCCACTGCTGTATCAGGAGATAATATCGGTTCTGCCCAATGAAAAGAACAACCCTGAGCAGAAGGAGCTCTACAGGGCGTTTGCCGATGGTGACGTGAGAAAGGTTATGGCGGTCCCGCGTAAGGAGCGCAAGCAGATATTTCTGACGAACATATCAGCATATTTCACAAGCGACATAGAAAGTACGCAGTTCGGGGTCAAGGAAATTATGGCCAGGGGCAGGAGGCGGGTAAACGAGGATTCCGCTAAAGGGGGGATGACATCAGAAGATTTAGAGATAGAGGCGAGAGAGAGGGGACTGACTGGTGCGGCGAGGACCAAATTTGTCCAGACGTATGGGAAGCAGCGTGCAGAAGGCGCTGCTGGGGAGACGCCTCCTGAAGAAAAGGCTGGATTTGTAGTAACCATAATGGGGTATTGTCCCTATGGAGATATACGGGAACTGATGGACCCCGTCGGGGCGGGTGAAGATAAGAGCAAATGGGGTGTAATCACACGGCTGATGCACTTAGACGAGTTAAAGGGGGTTTCTGATGGAAACAGCCCATTTGAGCTATACAAGAGGCTCGATATAAACCACTGCAAACTGGAGATAGGAGATGTGGATTTGGACGCTGCGATGCCCTCGGGTATAGGCTTTGTAGAGGTCAGGCCCGGAGGAGTAAAAGGTGGAAGCACAGAGCAGGTTTTGATTGACCCTATGACAAAGGAGGTCATCAGCAGGGTCATTGAGCCTGATGAAAACGGAAAAGAAAAACGCGACAAGTACGGCAACGCTGTCTATAAGACCAACGACCACTGGTTCAGGCTGGACGTTAAATTCGTTTGGAGAGAGGCACCGAAGGAGGCTAAAAGCAGCGGATAACATTCCGGGTATAGTTTTTTGCCTATGTTACGTAGCGACCCGTCCTCCATAGCAGCTTTGCTACAAGGGGTGGAATCGCTACTTCGCAGAGTAGAAATTGTATTTAAGCTGGTGGGTTAAATGGCGTTAAAGTTCAAGGATATTTTACAAAAGCTGAGTTTTATTAAGGACTATTCATCACTTGTGATTCCTGCTGTTATAGTGGCGATTGCGGTGGTTGTTTTTGTGCTCGCTCAGTTGATGAGCAGCAAACTCCGCGAGCGAGTGGAAAAGGAGAGTATTTCCCAGGGGGGCAAAAAAGTCAGTTCGCTTGTCAAAGACGTGGTTTCGAGTAAGCAATGGGAATATGAACAACAGTATCAGGATGCTTATGCAAGGGATGCCAATCAAATAGCGCTTTTAGTCAAGCAAACTACGGAAAGGGAGTTGTTAAGCTATAAGATATTTCCTGAGCCGAAGGACCCGTCCGCGTTGATTTTTGTGGAGTTTGGGCAGCGGTTTCGGTCCGGTATGGAGCGGTTAGTAGCCAGCATCAGAGGCGGTGAGTGCCCAACTAAAGCGGAGCTGAGCAAAAATCTGCCCACCGGCTCGACTTCACCATCGGGTGGCAGAAGAATGGGTCAGAAATCAGATGAGGTGGACTCCACGATAAAGGAGGAGCTTTGCCAGGCGAAGGCGAAATCCGCGGCTGTTTATTGTAATCTGACGGCCTTGGCTGGATACGGATTCTGGGAGGCGTATAAATATTATGATGTCGGCAAGGAAGAATCGGTCCGGCAGTGCTGGTACTGGCAATTGGGTTACTGGATTATGGAAGATGTCATCGATACGATAGCAGCCATGAATTCAACATCGGAAAATGTTCTAACATCGCCAGTGAAAAGACTTTTAAGCATAGATTTTGCATCAGGGCGACTATCATCGAAGAGCGTGAAGGCGGGGACGGTGAAGGGGCCGGGTTATGTTCTTTCGGCGGGCGAAAACGCTCTGGTCGAACCATACACACGAAGATACGGCAATAATGATATTGATATCGTACACTTCAAGCTCACTGTTCTGGTGAGTGCAAAGGCGGTTTTGCCGTTCATGACCGAACTCTGCAGTGCGAAAGAGCATGAATTCAGCGGTTTTTCCGGGCAAGAGCCGAAACAAACCTTCCGACACAATCAGATAACGATTTTGGAGAGTAATGTTCGGTCGATTAACCGTGAGGATGCTGAGCACGAGTTGTACCGTTATGGTGACGATGCTGTAGTGGAATTAGATTTGACTTGCGAATACCTTTTTAACAAGATTGGCTACGAAGAGATTAAGCCGGAATCAGTCAAAAAAGAATTGGCGAAGGCAGGAGGTACAAAAGCAGCAAATGAGTAAAAGAGGCGGGAACTTTTTTGAAGTATATATTGAAGCGCACGTTGAAAAGATAATTTTAGGTGTGGCGGGGATTGTATGCGTATGGCTTTTGATTACGCGCGTTCTCCTGAGCCCTAATTACGTCGAATATAACGGTAAGAAACTCAGCACCGGCAATATTGACAAGCAAATAAGTAAGGATGCGGAATTGCTGCGAGGGAAATTGGGGCTCGAGCCGAAATCGGCCCAGCAATACGAGGCCGAGGCGAATAATTTTATCGCTCAAATAGAGTCGCCTTTCAAAAGTATCGGTGAAAGTATTTATTTTCCACAGCCGGGCAACAGACCGGCAATAGAGATAAGTGACGGGAGGAAATATCGCCTTCCTACTGTCGGCGATGTAAATGAGATATCAACCAGGTACACCAGAGCAGTGGTATATATTCCTACACAGGATGTTGATGAAGAAAACACTTACGACAAAGTCGGACATGAGCCGAATGACCTTGATTTTGTTACGGTGGAGGCAAAGTTCAACATTGCGACGCTATATGCGAATTTTCAGAAAGGCTTCAATGGCACGGATGTTTCGGAAGAATGGCGTGATCCATGCCTTGCAAACCCGGTCTTAGCAGCAGTTCAGCTTGAAAGGCAGAAGTTGGGTACGGACGGCAGCTGGAGCAGTTGGGAAGTTGTGCCGCGAACAAGGATTGACCCTTACAGGAAGATGTTTGAAGTTATAGAAGATGTTGACAAGCTTCCGGCAGGTGGAATAAAGGTTCGCCTTCTTCAGTTCGACAATCCGCAGATAAGGATGGATATGTTACAGCCTGAGGTTTACAAAATCGCGTCAGCAGAAGAGCAGTGGTATCCACCATCACTCCATAAGGAGTTTATAAAGTACCAAACGGCTGTGAAGGCGCAGGAGAAGCGTGGGGAGTTGGAAACCAAAAGGCAGGAGCGTGAAAAACAGCTCGAGGAACGTCGCAGGCAAATGCCGACATCAAGGCAGCGTATAACAACAAGTGAGAGTGAAGAGACGGGTGGAAAACAGCGACCGACAGGGGTGGGCGGCTCGGGGAGAACGCAGGCGGTTAAGCCGACACAAGCGAGTTCCAGTGACCGAAAGAGCGAGGTGGAGGATAAACGCACACAGCGTAAAAAAGAAGCTGGGGAGTCGATACCCTCGCAGAATATTGATGAGGAGCTGAGCAATATTTTACTTACGGACAAAACTGATATTGGCAAGATGCAGGAGGCGTTGGTATTCTGGACTCACGATGATACTGTTGAGGCAGGAAAAATCTATCGTTACAGACTCAGGTTGGGAGTCTTCAACCCGATAGCAGGTTTGAGGCGGGCAGCCGAGCAGGACGAACAGCAAAAAGATAAGGTTATTCTGTGGAGTGAGTTTTCCGAGCCAAGCGAAGTTGTGGAGATACCGCCAAGATTATGTTTCTTTGCTCAAGAGATACAGGAAGCGACAAAAACCGTAACAGTAACAGTAAGCCGGCATAGGATGGGTTACTGGTACAGTGAGAAGTTTATGGTCAAAGCGGGTGAAACTATAGGCAATGTAGTGAAAGTTAAGCCTACGGAGTCCAAAGAACAACTCACAATTCCAGAACAAGTCGATTATAGCGTAGGGGCGGTGATGGTAGATGTTATGCAGGTTAGTGACTGGTCCGGCGGAACAAATCCATACAAGAGACAATATTACAATATGCTCTACAGCTTCGACGGTACGAGCGTGGAGCGGATGGCTATCGAGCAAAAGTATTGGCCTGAAAAGCGGCAGGCAATGTATGCTGCAATCAAAAAATCGGAAAAAGAACCGAAACAACCCCTGCGAGGGTTTGGTAGCCAAGTTACTGAGCGCGGCCGCGGTTTAACGCCGGGTAAGGGGGGAATGGAAGAGAGAGACGAGTGATGATGGAACTTTAGTCGGAAAACCAGATGTGCTAAAACCCATTCTGCAGCTCAATTTACTATTTAGCCATTGACTGTCCCGACTCGTCGGGATTATTTGTGTTTAGCTTGTCGCTGTGTCTGCGAGGGCTAAACCACTTCCAGCGAAAGAAGGAAACTTGATTATGAGCAGCGGGATTGGTCAGGAATTTATCGAGAAGACCAAGTATAAGCACTTGGGGGCGTCGGGTCAGCAGAAAGGTATTCACCTGCCGCCATTGGGGGCTGATTTTGATGAAGATGGTGGAAAATTCGATTTGCCCAGCCCCGACAAAGTCGAGTCCGAGCTGAAAAGATATATCGATGGACGAACGAGTGTGAGGGAATATCGAAAGGAGCCTATCAGCAAAAACGAACTTTCGTATCTGTTGTGGTGCACTCAGGGCGTCAAAGAGGTGGTTGGCGGTATGCACACTTTCAGAACGGTGCCTTCAGCGGGGGCTATGCACGCCTTGGAAACTTTTGTCCTGGTCAATAATGTGGATGGATTGACAGCAGGCGTTTATCGATACCTTGCCCTGGAACATAAGATTCAGGAGTTTATGATGCGCCAGGCTATCGCTGAGGAAATAGCATGCGCCTGCTTCGGTCAGGACTTTGTTAAAGGAAGTGCTGTTACCTTTATCTGGGTCGCCATAAGCGACAGGATGACCTGGCGTTACTCAGAAAGGGGGTATCGCTATATTTTGCTGGATGCAGGACATGTCTGTCAGAATCTGTATTTGGCTGCTGAGTCTATCGGCTGTGGTGTCTGTGCGGTCGGCGCTTATGACGATGATATAATCAATAAACTTCTCGGCTTGGACGGCAGGAGCAGGTTTGTTATCTACATTGCGGCAGCGGGCAAAAAAAAGTAAAAAGTTGAAAATCCTGCCCATTGATTTTATACTTGGTATTTTCAATTGCCTTTGAAAGGGTCAATAAATGAAAAAAGACGTAGCTGATTTATCACTCGCAGCAGAGGGCAAAAAGCGGATTCTCTGGGCGGATAACGATATGCCGGTCCTGGCAGAGATTCGTGAGAGATTTGCAAAAACTAAGCCGTTGAAGGGCAAAAACGTCTCAGCCTGTCTGCACGTGACGGCTGAAACGGCGAACCTGATGAGGACTTTGAAAGCGGGTGGCGCAAGCGCCGTTCTGTGCGCATCGAATCCGCTCAGCACGCAGGATGACGTAGCAGCTTCATTGGTGAAGGACTTTGATATACCGGTTTTCGCCATTTGTGGAGAAGACCGCAAGACCTATTATAAGCACATCAACGCAGCGATTGACCATAAGCCGGTGATTACATTCGATGATGGCGCCGATTTGGTGAACGAGCTGCACACCCGCAGAAAAAAGGAAGCGCATCGAATCATCGCGAGTATGGAAGAGACCACTACGGGGGTTATGCGTCTGCGGGCGTTGGCAAACGAAGGTAAATTGAAGTTTCCGGTTATTGCCGTAAACGACGCCGCCAGCAAACACCTTTTCGACAACCGCTACGGTACAGGCCAGTCAACTGTCGATGGTATTATACGAGCGACGGATTTTCTGATGGCGGGCAAGAAGGTAGTAGCGGCTGGCTACGGCTGGTGCGGCCGCGGCTTCGCTATGCGGGCCAGGGGTATGGGCGCCATCGTCACCATTACGGAAGTCGACCCGATTAAGGCACTCGAAGCAGTAATGGACGGCTTTGAGGTGATGCCGATGGCACAGGCGGCAAAGACGGGAGAGCTTTTCGTTACTCTTACCGGCAATAAAAATGTTATACGAGCAGAGCACTTCCGCGCTATGAAAGACGGCGCAGTTGTCGCCAACAGCGGCCACTTCAATGTGGAGATAGATATACCAGCCCTGAAAAAATTGAGTAAAAAGGTAAAACGCAATGTGCGCAACCACGTCGATGAATATGTGCTCAGCAACAATAAGCGGATTTACCTGCTGGCTGAAGGCCGACTCATCAACCTTGCGGCGGCTGAGGGACATCCCGCCAGCGTGATGGATATGAGCTTTTCGACACAAGCCCTTGAGGCTGAATATATAGTAAAAAGAAAAAGCAAACTTGCCGTCGCAGTCCACGATGTTCCGAGGGAGATTGAAAATCTTGTATGCCGGCTGAAAATGAAATCGATGTCAATTGAAATAGATAAACTTACACCGGAACAAATCAAGTATCTTACCTCAAGCGGCGAAGGAACGTGATTGAATTGGCTGTTGACTGTTGATTTTGGTCTTGCTAATCGTTTTTTCCGTATAGCCAGGCGGCGTCGGCAAATTCGTAGTCAATAATTTCTTTTGGGGTGAAAAAGAGGCTGATTTCCTTTTCGGCTGACGCAGGAGAGTCTGAGCCGTGAACGAGGTTGTATCCTTTCGAGCAGCTAAAATCGCCGCGAATGGTGCCGGGCTGGGCATCATAACCAAAGGTCGCACCCATCATTTTGCGTGCCATATCTATAATACCTTCGGCTTCCCAGACCATTACAAGTGTTGGTGCAGAAGGTAGATACTTCACGAGGCCTTCATAAAAGCTTTTGCCTTTGTGGACAGCATAAAGTCGCCGGGCGAGGTCCTCGGAGATTTGCATAAACTTTGCTGCTACGAGCTTAAATCCTTTTTTTTCGAATCGCGTGATTATTTCACCAGCCAGGTGCCGCTGGATACCGTCGGGTTTAATAATAATTAGGGTGCGCTCGGTCATTTTACTATCGGACCGTTCTGCCTGTTTTCGTGTACCAATCAGCGAATTAGCTACACTCCCTTAGGAACGATGTGAATCTCGACGCGTCTGTTTTGTGGGTTGCCCTTATTGCCTGGCTCGTTCGGCGCAATCGGCCGATACTCACCAAAGCCCCTGACGCTCATTCGTTCGGGAGCAATTTTGTTATTCTCCATAAGATTCAGCACCGAGATTGCCCTGTGTGCGGCAAGGTGCCAGTTGGTTGGATGCACACGGCGTGTCTCGGCTCTGCTGATTCGCATATCGTCGGTGTGGCCGGCAATAATGATATCGAAATTTTTGCCCTGTTCGGAGTTCAGTATTTCGCAAAGCGCCCTAATCACATCGCTGGCTGCCGGGGCCATCTCGTCACTTCCGCGTTCGAAGAGCAAATCGCTCTTAAACCTGAGTATGCCCTGTTCGGCATTGTATTCGACCATTTCACGGTTCTTGGCAAAGTCCTCGAGCATAGTACTGAGCTCGACCGGCAACAGGGCTCCGCCAAAAAGTAACCGCTGCTGCATCGAGGCGATTAAAGCTTTCTTTTTTGTGAGGTCTTCTTCCAGCGCAGTGACTTTCTGTTTGAGGGTGTCCTGCTCAACACCGCCGGTTTCCCTGGCACCATTAAGTTGTCTTTCCAGCTGGTTGAGATTCAGTTTTGTAGTTTGTACCTCACTTCTAAGCTCATTTATGAGCTTGTCCTGAGTTGCGTTTCGAACTTTAAGGTCCTTGTACTCCTCCTCACAGCCGGCCAGCAGCGCAACAGCAGCGCATGCGAGAAAAAATGCCGAGAATTTGACGCTTTGCATGATTCAGTCCTTTCCAAGAAAACCGAGACAAATAAAATTTGATTGTCCTATAAACTGCGTAACCTTTTCATCAATAGTAGTTAATCACAAAAAGGTTACTTTTGTCGCTCTTTGAGCGTTTGTACAAATAAAACCAATTTTGATTTGTCCGTCAAGAATAAAGTTGAAAAATATGGAGGGCAAAATCCCTCGCCAACCCGAAGGTAAATATGGGATGACGAGAGGTTTTTTTAAGCTTTTGGCTTTTTTCCTTTTTTGGGTTCTTTTTCTTTCTTCGGCTTTTTTTCTTTTTCGACTTTTTGCTTTTCCGCTTTGGGCTTTGCAGAGGCCTTTGCGGCGCCTGCGGTGAGCATAAAAGCGACACCGACTACCATGCCGGCCGCTACCACAAGACCAATCAGCACATACCAGATTATGCCCTGAATTTTTGCCAGAATCGCGGGAGTCGTGCCGCCAAAAGCTGCGACTGCTATCGCTGCGGTGTAAAAAACAGCCAACAGAGGCAAAAATAGCATAATACCGAAGGCATTACTGAGGACATCGGGCTTCGGCTCAAGATAGATAGCAGCCCCTGGTGTCTGAACAACAGCGGGCTGGGAGGTATCAAAGGTCTGTTCGGAAAGTATTTGCTCGGTCTCGGCAGCCATGTCCATTGCCGAAGCAGGCTCCGCAGCCTGAGCCTGCGCCTGGGCCCGCTCACCTTCTGGGGCGTAAATTTCATCAAGAATTCCACCGAGGGAAGTATCATCAGCCTGCAGCGAAAGGTCTAACAATCCAGAGCCGCTGCCGAAGCTATCGAGGCTCACATCTTCCTCGATTTTCTCGAGCGAAGCCTCAGCAGAGGAGTCCGCCGATGTTTTGTCCGACGAAACGAGGAACGTTTCATCGGGCGCGGTTTCGGCTTGGCCGGCAGCATCTTCTGCACCTCCCGCGGTTTTGCTGACAGCGTCGGTTTCTCCGAGGACATCAGTGCCTTCTGGAGCTATGACGGTATCAGCATCCGTAAGCTCACTCTTCTTTTCGGGAGCGGTTTCAGGCGGTTCCGGTGCCAGCAAAACCTCGTCGGCGTCGACCTGGGCCTCAGGCTGGACAGAGGGCTTTCCAGGACCCCTAATGCCGACATTAGACATCAATGCCTCAACTTCATCGATTTTGAAGAGCAGATTAGGGCCATCGCGGAACTCACGGAGTTTGCCCTGCTTAACTATCTCTTTTACTTCTTCTTCTGTCTTATGGAGCTTTTCGGCAGCTTCTTTTAATGAATAGAACATACCAGCCATGATTGTATCCTCCTGCAGGCTGATTTCCGACGTCGTTACTATTTTTGCGACTTTTCAAGGAACGTTAAAAATCTTTATCTTACTGGTTTCCATCCGATTCAGAAGAGTTTGATTCGGGTGTTTGGAAAACAGGTTGGTTTAAATCCTGCTGGCCTTGACTTTCAGGTTTTTCTAACTGGGCGGCGAAACCTTCAAGGAGCATTTTCACCTGCTGTGGTTTCGGGTCGGCTGTGTTGTACTGTTGAAGCAGTCTGTCGTATCGCCAGCTTCTCGCAGCCAATAATTGCAGCCGATTGTAGCCTGGGCCTGTGCTGTTTAACTGATAGACCCACAGGGTTTGATTAGCCGTATCGACCATTGCCAGCCCAAAGTTGCCGCGTTCGAGCTGAATCGGAATTACTAAAATCTGCCCGTTTTCCGCAAGCTGTGGCTGGGCCCGAGCAGCAGGTAAACCCGATTGACCATACATAAAGAGCACGACCGACAAGCTGACGACAATAACTACGGGCAAAAGCCATTGTATTTTCATTCTGCTCTTCATATTTATACGCCTGTGGCGTAGATGCCGCCCTTTTTGCCAAAAAAACAACCGCAACGTAATTGTACCTTAGGCGGCGTGAACTTGCAAGATATTTTTCATAGCGGGAAAGGGTATTGAGATACGATTTTGTTGCAATACCGGGCCTTATCGTATAGATTAGCACAGAAGTTTGGGTTTTCTTTGCGGGGTGTAGCTCAGCTTGGATAGAGCGCTTGGTTTGGGACCAAGAGGCCGCTGGTTCGAATCCAGTCACCCCGACTGTTTAGCCCCGGCACCTGTGGCCGGGGTCATCATTTCGGTTAGCCCCGTCATTTTAATGACGGGGTTCGTTTAGCGTCCGCCGGCACGGCGGACTTCCATTTCATTTAGCCCCCTGCATCGCAGGGGGTTGGTTAGCCCCCAACTTTATGTTGGGGGTCAATATCTCAAAATTATTCACCCCCGCGACCTGTCCCGCCGAAGCCTCGGCGAAGGGGGATTTATTGCGGACTCCTTATCGGTTAGTCTTGTCCCCGCCTGCCCCGTGGGACTTGCCCTGCCTGTCCTGTGGGATGTGTTGTTTACTATCCCACCGGGATGAGATGCGACAGTTTACCCTGTGAAGTGCGATAGTTTACCCTGTGAGATACTTACCTTATAAGATGTCTTCGACGTTCTCTTCCGGATTGCCCTTGGACTCCTTCAAACGAATATAACCACTATCTCATCAGGGCTACTTCACCGGGGCATCTCATCAGGGCATTTCATCGGGGGTAATTCTCTGATTCCCATCATAGCCTGTCCCTGCGAAGGCAGGGAGTGAGAATCCATTTCTTCAACTTTCGATTTTTGCCCGCTAATGACGGACTGATTATTTTTTCGTTTAGAATAATACTGTCTTAATTTCTGCTCAAAAATTACCCACCCCGTTTGCCTTTGAACTTCTGATATATCCGCTGTCAAAAGTTCAAATAGCAATCTTCCAATTTCTTCAAGATTTTGTCTGTTTACCTCTGGCTCTTTTTGCATTTTGTTGCCTCCAAATAGTAATTAAATCATTCTCAAACATTTGAAGGCCAGTATAGGACAGATGGGAAAAATTTGGTGTGGATAGCGACTTGACGGACAGAAAATTCTTAATAAAAATTAACTAAGATTTGTTTCTGATGAAGAAAATGTGTTATTTTGTATCACTTTTTTTCTCGTTGGACACTCGTTGGACATTGCTTCTTTTCATTTCTTCAACAACCAAAGCAACTTTTTCAGTTTTGTACTCATATTTAGGTTCATTTACTCGTGGATTTGCAATTTCACGAAAGAATCCATCACCATATGTATTTTTGCTCCTAGCGCGTTCAATCTTTTTACGAAAAATTCCTTCTTGAGACTTATGAATTTTAAAGTGTTTTATTAAATCAGTCATACTTAAATAAGGATGTTTTACCTGCTCTGCTCCAACTTCTTTATCAGCTTTAATTTTTGCCCAAGACCTATGAATCATCTGCAAGTAGTTAAGATGAAGCTCATATAAGGGGTTATCACAAAGACCACCGTTTGGCTTATAGGTAGACTCATAGTGAAGTGCTATATCAAGGTCCAAAAATAAAAATGATGCAAGACCAAATCGGCTTTCATCAGACACTTCTGCTTTTATTTTCCAAGGAACATTCGCAAACTTAGTTATACTTGGCTTCATTTCATTGGTTTTAGCGTCAGTGGCTACCCACACAATAAGCAGAACAGCTCTTGCATCCTGTTCAGACAAAACACCGGCGTGCTGATAGTCTTTAAATAAATCCTCCAAAGCATAGGCAAGTTGTTCCTTAATGGGTGGCCGTTGCTTGGTTTCAAACTGACTAAGAAATTCAAACCTATATTTTTTGGTAAATAGTTTTCCTTCTAATTTTGGCAGCTTTTCATTAAGTACGGAATTTTTGTTCAATTTTTCGGGTTTTATCTCGCTTTCAATTACATCAATTTCTTTGAGTAATTGATGTTTCTGTAGTTCGACCTCTTTCTGTTTTTCGGTACACAATCCATTATCGTAGTACCGGTCTAACCACTTTCCAGCCTCCAGATATTTTTCTGGAGATGAAATGACATCGCTGGCTATTTTCAAAAACAATTCTTCGTCTTTAGAGTTGAATTTTGACATAGTTTGCCTATCTTCAATTTTCGTAGTATCTTCCTGTTTCCCTGTTTCTAATTCTAATAACTTTTTACATAGTCTTATTGACTCATAAAAAACATCAGTTATATAATAGTTTTTATAGAGTCCTTTTTTTAAGGATTCTTCATCGAGTTCATAATCATCATCAAACAATCCATCCCAAAATTCACAGTGCACATGCCATGGAGTCATTAGGTTGGCATGCTCATGCAGTAACTTTAGCCAACCACAACCTAATAAATTATGTGTGTCAATTAAAAGGTCTTGAAATCGCTTTATTCCACTATCCTTGTTCCAGGATTCACCCTTAGGATAAAGAAACCAATAGGTGGATTGTGTTTCTATCCCAGAAAAACCACCAACGGAATTAAAACAATCTTTTTTCCGACGTTCAAGCATCCTGTCATATTCTTGCTGGTCACAAAAACTTAACATTTCCCTCGGTGGTTTTGGCATGCATCTGAACAGCGGCCATTCTAATACAAGATGTATCAATCTTGGATATTTATTAGCACCGTCTTCAAAGAGTCTTTGAAGAGATTCTAAGGCTCTTCTGTTTTTTTGAGACAAGTTTAAATTTTTTAGTACATTACAATTGGTGTCTTCTCCATCTTCTTTTCTGTATTGTTTATTGATTGCTATAATATCTGCATAATGCTTGTCGATAAATTGTCTGATAGGCTTATATATTGTGAACTCTATACGATTAGCCCCCTCAATAAAATCTTCTTCAAATTCAATTTTGTTATATTCAGCTAACTTCTTGCACAAAAAAACTTCTTCCGCTGATTGAGCAGGGTATGATTTGCCTATTTCGTTTAACGTTCCTATAGATTTGACATAAAAAGCTTCTATCGGAGCAGGAAGTAGATGCTTTTGTTTTTGTAATTCTTCCTTGCTTTTTGGCGGAAATTTTGTAGGAATAGCCTCGTATCGCTTTTGCTCGTCTAAGACAGCATAAAACAACTTTTGTAAGATGCCTCCAAAATGCTTTCTGAATGGTAGATTTATTTTTCCTTTATCCATATCACATATTCTATCCCCAATCTGTAAAAAAACAATAATCGGCCATATTTCCCGTTGAAAAGGGCATAACAGTGCGGTTTAGTTTTTTCTTTACCCCGCATTTTTCATTTAGCCCCTCGGCCTTAATCCTGCGTAGCCTTGGCGGAGCAGGATGCCGAGGGGTTCGGGTTAGCCCTTGCCATCACGGAGTTTACCCTGAATTTTCGAAGGGCAATTTTAGCGGCCAATCTTTGTGCCGTAAGGCATCCCTTACGGGATTTTGAATTTAGAAAAAATTCAGGATTCAAAAAAAGAATACCTAAGTATCTTAGGTATTACCCTCGGTGTCCCTCAACTCACTCCGAAATCGCCCAACTCTTGTCCGCCGTAGCTTCAGCAAAGGCGGATTCAACTAATAATTCATAGCGCAAGCCCCAAGATGATTTTGCAAAAGTCGCCGTTCGTTTAAGATTTACTGCTTTTGGTAATTCGAATTTGTTTAGGATTTAGGGTTTAGAGATTCGGATTTAGAGAAAAGAATACCTAAGTATCTTAGGTATTGCGTTTCACTCTTTGATTTTTGCTCTGTAATTTTGCTCTTTGATTTTTAATTTTTGATTTTCTTTTGCCCCCCGCCAAAATCGCCATTTAAACTAATCCCCGCGAAGCGCCTCCACACTTTTTATTTTTTATCTTTTATTTTTTATTTTCTTTTCATCGCGCCCTCCGGCAGCAACGGAGTCTGGTGTCTGTGGTCTGGTGTCTGGAGTCCGCGCGCTGCTGCGCGCTCATTTGCGCAAGGGGGTCCTTCAATCACTGTCCAAAATGCACCAATTTCGTACAATTTTTGCAAATTTCTTGAAATTTTTACGAATTTTTGCAAATTTTTTACATTTTTTCTCATTTTTTTCACTCGACTTGCGCGTTTGATGCGAAAATTTTATCCGCCGTAGGCGGATTTATCTTGCCCACTTTGCTCAACCATTACATCTTAACGCCCCCAGACCGCTGTGTTCTAAATGGCCTTTATCAGAGGCGTTTACGTCCCCCGAATCCACCCACCTTAATTTTATTATTTGGCTGTCAACCCTAACTATCTGTAATGACATTACTTAAGAGCACAAACAGGCTGGGCGTCTTACGCTGAAAGTTGGCTAAATTACCTATTTTAACTAAAGATTTAAGACGCCATACTCCGATACCTATATTGCCCAATTTAACATATGTGACTACACAGGGCTATAAGATAGGTAATGTAAAGTAGTATAGGAAAATTGATAATTTGTTTAAGGATATAGGTTTATGGTAAAGGAAGAGATACTTGAACGATATTTGGATGCTTTGCTGCAAGGCCAGAGACAGGTCTGCCGGAGTGTGATTGAGCAGGCACTGCAAAAAGGTACGCTGGCAAGCTCGGTCTACACCGATATTGTCTGGCCCGTTATGGCTGAGATTGAGAAATTAGCGAGGGCAGAACGAATCTCCCCCACACAGGAACATATGGCTACACGGATTAATCGGACAATCATTGACCAGCTTCAAAATAAACTGCCCCACAAGTCCAGCCGGAACAAGAAGATAGTGATTTGCTGTGCGCGGGATGAATTGCAGGAGCTGGGTGCTCAGATATTGGCTGATTTATTTGAAAGTGATGGCTGGGAAGTGAAATTCCTCGGCGGCGGGCTGAGCAACGATGATATCTTAGCGTTTGTAAACGAACACGGCCCCGATATCCTGTTGATATATGGCACAGCGCCTAAACAGGCACCTCAGATTCGTCAACTGATAGACTCAATAAGGGATGTCGATGCGTGGCCGAGTATGCGCATAATGGCATCGGGTGGGCTTTTCAATCGTGCAGAAGGTCTCTGGGAGGAAATCGGAGCAGATTTATTTGCAGCCAACGCCTTGGAGGCGCTCCAGCAGGCCTCGAGTGAAATCACGACCAAGCCCTGCGAGGGAAGAGCGAGCTGGCGGAGAAAAAGATACCAGAAGATGCACAAAGCCCAGCCGGCGCAAAGCCCAGGATAACGCCTCTCTATTCTAATCACTTTATACAAAAGAGGTTCCTCACTCGGTGAAAAGCTGCAAAATCCGGCAGAAAAATGTAACACGGCAGATAGTCCGAGCGTACACAACCCAATGTTCTATCAGCAGATACGCCTTGAGGAGTTTACAGAAGGGGTTACATCCTATGTTTACTGGTCGACAGCTACGTATCAAGGGAGGTGAGTCCTTGGCGGATAGCGTATTTAGTAAGTTCAGCTATAGTGTGAATGTTGAG
Organism: uncultured Planctomycetota bacterium; assembly: GCA_963827315.1. Lineage (GTDB taxonomy): Bacteria > Planctomycetota > Phycisphaerae > Sedimentisphaerales > Anaerobacaceae > CAVXEF01. Next base: position 507,538 of record CAWHAL010000004.1, read on the forward strand.
CTTGCTCATTATTTGCCGACGATGCGTCTCAACGGTCTTGACACTGATATGGAGCTTCAAGGCGACCTGTTTTGTTGAATTTCCCTCCGCTATCAACTGCAAGACCTCCCGTTCTCTGTCGGTTAACACTTTGGAACCTGGAGATTCGGTTTTGGTAAGGTGATGCAGGTATTCATCAACAACCACACCAGAGATAGCAGGACTCAGGTAGGTTTTACCATCGACGACGACGTGTATTGCGCGAGCCAGCTCTTCAAAGGCACAGTCTTTTAGCAGATAACCCGATGCGCCGCTTTTTAGCATCTCAGAGACAAAGAGATTGTCGGAATGCATTGACAGCGCGATTACCTTGACATTGGGCAGCTCGGCAAGTATCTGGCGGGTGGCCTCCATACCATTCAAATCAGGCATACTGACATCCATAACGACCACATCGGGCAGGAGTTCGCAGGCAAGACGAACGGTGGTGCGTCCTTCCTCTGCTTCGGCTACTACCTCCATATCAGGTTCTTTTTCAAGCAAGGAGCGCAATCCCTGTCGGGTTATTCTGTGGTCATCAGCCAATAAGATTTTTATGCTCATTTTCGTCTCTCCTTGCTTTTTTCTTTCTTGTGCGTTGTTGGAGCCACCATGGTAACTCGGGTGCCTTTGCCGGCTCCGGATGCGATATCAAGATGACCTCCGATGTGGTTCAACCGCTCACGTATATTAAACAGCCCGAATCCGCTGGTCAAGTGGTCCTGTGAATAAAGCTGGTCAACATCAAAGCCGACGCCGTCGTCCTCGACGCTAACCTGTATTTGGTTATCGATTTTTTGCGTAGAGACTTTTACGCTGCTGGCCTTTGCGTGCTTTACAACATTGACCAGCAGTTCTCTGACAGCCTGAAAAAGCAGCACGCGAATATCATCGTCCAGCGGTTTGGGACGTTCATCATCGGTGAATTCAGTTGAAAGTCCATGCTGTTGTCTGGTTTGTCTAAGCAGCCACTGGATAGCCGGTCCAAAACCCAGTTCATACAGAATGGGTGGGCTTAGCTCAAAGGTCAGCGACCTTGTGCTTTCAACAGCCTGTGCGATCAAATCGCGGACTTCCTCCAGTGCCTCGGCAAGTGCCGGCGAAGTGGCTGACTGGACCAGCGATTCTATTTTGAGTTTGGAGATAGCGAGGTTTTGGCCGAGGTGGTCGTGCACGTCGGTAGCAATTTTACGTCTGAGCCGTTCTTCAGCGAGAGATAGTTCCGATGCCGAAGACCGCAGTTGCTTTTGGTAGGTCAGAAGCTTTTCCTCGACTTTTTTTCGTTCACTGACCTCATTTCGCAATTTTTCGACGGCTTTTCCAAGGTCGGCGGTGCGCTCCCGAACCCGAATCTCCAACTGCTCACGTGCCTTCTCCAATTCCTGCTCCGTGTGTTTACGTTCGGTGATATCCGTGAAGAAACCCACATTACACTGCGCTCCATCTACAAGGATGTTGGATGAATTAATGTCGGCGTAGATTACCGTCCCGTCTTTTCGCAAACATGGGATGGCCTCTGCCAATGATTTTTCGCCTCGCGCCTGTGCCTCAAATTCCGAGATAACGTACTGCAATTCTTTTTTGGGATGAATATCAGATACGCTGAATTGTTTTAATTCTTCTTCGGCATAGCCCAACATTTTGCATACGGCCGGATTGGCGTATCTGAACCGCTTAGTCTTGATATCAGCGACAAGTATTCCCTCAGAAGCACCTTCGAACAGTGTTTTGTACATTTCCTGGGATTCTTTTAAGGCTTCCTCCGTCTGCTTGCGCTCAGAGATATCTTCTATGACCTCAATGAATCCCTTTACTGTTCCATCCGCTTCGTAAACCGGAAAAGCATGAACCCGAGCCGGCACACGGCTGCCGTCATCCCGCACGCCCTCGGTCTCGACATCTGCAGGACGGCCGGTTGCCATTGCCCGTGTCCCAGGGCAATGCGAACAAACCGCATCACGTTTCTCGAACTCTTTGAAACAATATTTGCCTACGAATTTATTTTGAGCTTTCTTAAGAATACGACCTTGGCCGGCATTCGTCATAATTATCCTGTAGTTGGTATCTATCAATGTAATCCCAAGACTAATATTTTCTACAAGGGTGCGATAGATTTCTTCACTATCTTGCAGCCCTATCGTAGCATCCTTACGCGTAGATGCAGGTTGTTTTGTTTTCCTGACTTTCTTTTTTTTCATTTTAATGCTTGTATACTTTATAAAACACTATAATGAAAACTAAAAATATCCTATTTGTCAAGGCCGAAAATCCTGAGCCACTGCTCGGTTTCGCCTTCGCTCAGTCCTCGGCGTTTTGCCGCTGGCTCGCGTGCTGTTTTTTTCCTGCTTAATTCTTTCTGCAGATTATCCCAGAAGACATTTGACTTTATCACCGCTGCCTTTCTGGCCTGTGCGGCCCGCAGAATTCTTCTGTCACTGCTGACCACTGTTAGTCTCTTCGCATCGGTGCTGGCTCTTATTTTATTCTCGATAACTGTGTCGGCGTCTCTGCCGGGGCCGGCAAAAAAGACATCCAGTTTGCTCATATTATCGAAGGTGCTTTTATCCGGCGGCCCTGCACCGTCGAAGATAATCTCGCCCTTTTGGCGGGTCTGGGTCAGAAATATGTCTACGATTCGGCACAGTTGAGCGTTGCTGATTGCATCGGAATCTTCATTTGCCTTGTGGATTGAGTGCAGCAGATTATAGCCGTCGATAATGAGCGGCATTTCATCAGTCTCCGGCAGAAAATCTTATCTCCCCGCCGACAATTGTCGTTTCGACTTTGCCGGTAACTTCCCATCCGTGATAGGGGCAATTTCTGCTTTTAGAGCGAAATTTATTTACGTCAATTTTGTATTTCGCCTGCGGGTCGATAATCGTAACATCAGCCTGTTTGCCTATCCCGAGCGTACCTTTGTCGACACCGATTATTTTAGCCGGCCTTTCCGTCATCAGCTTGATTAGTCCGGGCCAATCGAGGACGCCCGGCTCAATCAGTACCTTTACGTAAAGTCCTAAAGCGCACTCCAAGCTCGCTATGCCAAAAGGAGCGGTCAGGAATTCCAGCTCCTTCTCGCTCTGCAAATGAGGAGCATGGTCTGTCACCAGAGCATCAATGAGCCCCTCGGCAATTGCCTGCTTCAAGGCTTCGATGTCTCGCTCTGTTCGCAGCGGCGGATTGACTTTATAATTGGTATCATATTCTTCACAGCATTGCTCGCTCAAAAGTAAATGGTGCGGCGTAACCTCGCAAGTAACCGGCAAAGAATCTTTCCTGGCAGCTCTAATCAGTTCGACGGCCCCTGCTGTTGATATGTGCTGAGCGTGGTAGCGAGCCTTGGTTTTTCTGACGAGCTGAATATCCCGCCACAGCATTGCTTCTTCGGCCAGCGCATCGGCGCCCGGCAGCCCCAACACAGATGAGTGAAAACCGGAATTCATCACACCATTCGCGGCAAAACCATCATCCTGACAATGCTGTGCTACCACCACGTTGAACATCGACGCATACCTAAGTGCCCGCAGCATCACCGCAGGATTCTGGACACCATTGCCATCATCGGTAAAACCGACAGCGCCGGCCTCTGCCATAAAACCCATCTCGGCCAACTCTACGCCCTGTCTGCCTTTTGTGATGGCACCCATAGTATAAACGTGCGTTTTTCTTGCCTGCCTGCCCTTTCGATGGATGTATTCGACGTCGGTCTCGTTTTCGATGGGAGGTCTGGTATTTGGCATACAGACAACAGAAGTAAAGCCCGCAGCCACCGCTGCTGCGGAACCGCTGGCGATTGTTTCCTCCTCTTCGTCGCCCGGCTCACGGAAATGGACGTGTATATCAATTAGACCAGGCACCACCAGCTTGCCGGCAGCATCGATAATTTTATCCGCGGCCTTGTTAACCCTGCCTACCTGTGAAATCGCACCATCGACGATAAGCACATCGCATTTTTTGTCGATGCCATTCGCCGGGTCAAGTACTCTTCCGTTTTTTATAAGTAGTTCAGAGCTCATAAAAATTATCTTGTTCGCCGGGCCGAACCCGGCTGAACCTGCATCTCCTTATCATATTTCATCGTATAACTATAGGTTATGACACGCGCCTTATCCGAAACCGTATTGGGCGCAAGCTCCAGGTCCCACCTCAAAATCCCCTTGTCCTTCAGTGTTCTTACATAATCCTGGTCTGTAGATAATGCCGTGCTCGTTTCAAAGTCCCTTATCTCAAGATTTGTCTCTTCGGTGTAAGGTATCCGTTCCAGCAGGCGCAGCTTAACGGCAGTTGCCTTGTAATTCTCAATGGCGATTCGGTACTCGAACTTGTCCACGCGCTTGCCGAACAGTGTATCGACCTTTTTGTCTTTGAATTCCCGGCTTATGCGGATTTGGCTGTCCACGCCGAAGCCCACAGTGAATTTCTCGCCCTTGGTGACCAGGTCGACCTGACTCTTGCCCACAAATTCGCCGTCGCGGTACACGCTCGCCGGGCCTGCCAGCAGAATCGTATCGCTGCCGTTAACGATTTCACCCTGCACGTACACATAATCTGTCAGTATCGGCGTGCCTATGGCGATAAAGTCCGCTCTGCTCTCGAACGACGCGATATTGACAAGCTGCTGCTCAGTCTTGCTCGGCACCCACAGTCGACCAGCTATATCGTACGTTACGCTTACTCCCTCCACCCTGGCAATTCTTTTCTGCTGGGTTTTAATAACCTGCACCGCATCACGCTCGGCCTGCAGTTCAAGCACCTGCCCTGCTATCGCCGCTTCGTTAAGCGCCCGTTCCCCCGCCTTGCCTCTTGCAACCGCCTCGCGACGTTTCTCTCCGTACATTTGCACCTGCTGACTAAGGTCTCTAAAGGCGTCTTCCTGGACTCCCAATTTCTGCGTGGCTACCTGCTTCAATTCACGCTCTGCAGGCGGGGCCGGAGAGCCGAGTTTTATCTGCATCGGCTCCACACCGGGTGGTGAAGACACCATTGCCGGCTGGGCCGTTGATAATTTCAATGCGACATCGTTCCAGTCTTCGCCGCTGGTTTGAAACACAAGCGCATTATACTCGACCGATACCGTGCCTTTGACCGGCTGGGCACGCAGATTATATTGAGGCAGCCAGTTGGCTCCCTCCACAAGATAACTGAGTTTCAGGACCACCTTGCCTTTGCGATTCTGCGTGATACTGATGACCGCCTCTCGCTCAAAGCCGCTTCTCTGCCCGCGCAGCTCCTGTAATTTTTTCTCGAGTGTGCCAAGTTCTTTCTCAATATCTTGCTGCCGGAACTCGTCCTTTACGCAATTCTGGTGCCACTCCATACTCCTTTTTTCAAGATAACCAGCCAGAGTTTCGACAGCTTCCGGTTGAAGCATCGGACGATTCTGGTCGGCCTGGCCGATATTTTGTGGTAATTCCCAGTATCGAGAGAACTTCTCGAACATCCATCCTGCAATATCCCGGTCTCTTTTCGTCTGATACTGGTCTTTTTTTATCTGCTCAATTTGTGCCTCGAGGTCTTTTACCTCTTGTCGTGTGTCTTCGCCCGCCTTTTTCTCCCGATAGCGAACGCTGGAGATTGTAACGCCATCAGGGGCTTGGGCGCTGAGACTGTCGGTGATGAGTTTGTCAGGCAGCCTGGGTACGATTATCTCCGAGCTGCCTTCGGGCAAATCCAACTCGATTGTGCGTGTAACAAGGGCCTGTCCGCGGTAGACGATTGCATCCGACAGCACGCCGTTGGCTTCAACTGTATTTCCCGCCTGAGCCGAGCCGGCACATAGCAGGATTAGAACCGCTAAAACGCCGATGTGCGTTTTCATTTTTTGTTCTCCGCACCTGTTTGTACAAGGTTAAGTTTCTTTATTTATTTCGGTCTGCTGGGCGGCTGCCTGGTTAACAAGGAACAGTACCGCCATTCTGACAGCCAGACCATTTTTTACCTGTTCGAGGATAACGCTGTTTTGGCCGTCTGCTACCTCACTTTCTATCTCCAAGCCACGGTTAATCGGCCCCGGGTGCATAACGAGAATATCCGGCTTGGCCTTTTTCATTCGCTCTACTGTCAGGCCGAAATAATGCGAGTACTCGCGCACCGACGGAAAAGGATTGCCGCCAAGGCGTTCAAACTGAATACGAAGCATATTTATGACGTCAACTTTTTCGATAACCTCATCAAGCGAGTAACTGACTTTGACAGGAAATTTTTCTATCTGGGAAGGCATAAGTGTCGGCGGTCCGACGAATATGACCTCGGCGCCGAGCTTTGTCATCGCCCACATATCGCTGCGGGCAACACGTGAGTGTGCTATGTCACCGACAATCGCTATCTTGAGGCCTTCCAGTGAGCCTTTGAGTTTACGAATTGTATAGGCATCCAGAAGTCCCTGCGTGGGGTGTTCACAGTAGCCATCGCCGGCGTTAATGATACATGCATTTATATTTCTGCTTAAGAATTTTGGGGCGCCGCCGGCACTGTGTCGAATCACGACAATGTCAATTCCCATAGCCTCGAGGTTCTTCGCTGTATCCAGAAGCGTCTCGCCTTTGCTTACGGAACTGATTCTCTCGGTAAACTCTATAACGTCCGCGCTTAATCGGCTTGCCGCCAAGGTAAAACTATTTCGTGTCCGGGTACTATCCTCGAAGAACAGATTCACCACAAGTTTTCCGCGGAGTGCCGGAGCTTTTTTAACCTGCCTGGTGCTTATCTGCTCAAAACCCTCGGCTGTGTCAAGAATATAGGTGATTTCTTCAGCACTTAACTCGCGCACCCCCAGCAGGTGCTTCCTTTGCCAACTGAGTTGATTATTTTTTTTCTTTGTTGCCATAGAGTTGCATCCCGTCAAACCTATAGCACTTCACATTTTTATTCGACAACAACTTCGTCTTTTCCGTCTGATTCAATGAGACTAACCTGCACCAGTTTGCCCGGCGCGACATCGGTTTTGTAGCCTGCGTAATCAGCCTGTATGGGCAGTTCTCTGCCGGCCCTGTCAACCAAGACAGCCAATTTGATTGCCTTGGGTCTGCCGAGGTCAATGAGGGCGTCCATCGCTGCGCACGCTGAGCGGCCGGTATAAAGGACGTCATCAACGAGGATGATTATTTGGCCGTCTATGTCGAAGCCGATTTCAGTGGTTCGTACCTGCGGCTGCCCTTTGCCCTGCGGCGAATTCAAATCGTCGCGGTAAAGTGTTATATCGAGGGTTCCGCAGGGGACCTCTCGGCCGAGCTTTTTGGACAATTTGCTCGATAACCTTTCCGCGAGCACTTCCCCCCTGCTGCGAATACCAATCACAGCGATATCAGATTCGCTGGGGGTTTCAGAAAAAATGCGGTTTGTCAAATCCCTGAGGATTTGCTCGATTTGCTTGGAACTCAGGACTACCTTCATAGTCGCCCCGGACTTAAATCAAATTCTGTTCGAGTACTGCGGGAGTATAGCAGCGACGCCCGATAAAAGCAAGCCTTTCAAGTGGAAGTTTTTTCAAAGCCCCTTTTCAATACTGAAAACCCCCGTTGGCAGGATGATTTTACTTGAACTTCAGGCGGTTTTATGGTATCATACTGGCAAGTTCTCAAAAGAAAGGAGTACAGAGGGTTAAGGCCATTTACCTGGAGAAGGGCAGCCTTTTGGCCTTTCAACCTTACCGCAATTTCGGGGTGGTGCAATGACTGGTAGTGCAAGAAAACTGCTCGTTGTTGCTGCGAGAGGGTGGTGGTGCATAATACTACTGCTGCTGGCAGCTGTAACCACAGCTGCGCAGGCTGAGGGGCCGCAGGCAGGAATACCAACGCAGCCGCAGGGGCTTAATTACGTCGGCGTTTATGACCTGAGTCGGATTGTTCCGAATTTGACAGGCGCCGGTGTAAAGTTCGCAGTTGTGTCTCGAAGTGATACCTATGTGAATGGTGAGCCTCAGAATGATTATCGGCCAAGTCTCAAACATATTTGCTTTGCGGATAAGCGGTTTACCTTTCACGAGGTGCCTGAGCCGGTGCCGGATGTGTCGCTCCATTCAACAGCCATCTGCTCAATATTGTTCGGTGAAGACCCTGATGCGTTTAATAAACAGGCAGGACAGTTCTTCTATCGAGGTGCTGCACCGCAGGGCAAGGCTGATATCTATGAGTTCTGGCACTTTTTAGTCAATAATGTATTTACCGGCCTGCCACCCGATGCGGATGTTGTGACAGCAAGTATCGGCAGTCCGTTTGAGGATTGGTGGACAAGAGGCATACAGTCGATGGCCGAGCAGCACGGCCTTATTGTCGTGGCCGGCGTCGGCAATGGAACCAATGCTCACGACACTGTCCTTTACCCGGGTGCCGGAGCAAACGTCATTGGAGTCGGAGTGGTTGATTCTGTAAACGCCGCCGACCCTGCAATCAAACTGGCACAATTCTCATTGGCCTATCCTGAGCACAGTAGTTTCGGCCCCACGGCGGATGGCCGATGTAAACCTGACATCGTCGCACCGGGCAATTGCCTCGCTGCTGTTGTAAAAGAACCCAACCGTTATGAACCGACCGGTAATTGGTCGAGCTTTTCGACGCCGGTGGTTGCCGGTGTGGTCGGTCTGCTGGTTCAAAAAGCCAAGGAAGACCCTGCTTTAAGTATGGCGCTGTCACCAGCCGGTGGCAACTGTGTAATGAAAGCCATCCTTCTAAATTCCGCAACGAAACTGCCCTTCTGGCACAAAGGTCGGCTCCCAAAGGATGATGACCATTTTGCTCCGCTGGATTATATTCAGGGGGCGGGCATGGTAAATGCTGTAGGTGCCTACGAACAATTAGTTTCAGGGCAATATGAGCCAAACGATGTGCCGTTAGTCGGCTGGGATTTGAATCATCTGCAAAAGAACGAAAACGCACGGAGCGCCTATAGAATTACCTTGCCTAATCCGACAAATAAAGTGATTACCGCTACGGTGGTCTGGAACAGGCACTACAAAAATAGTTACCCCTTTGAGCCGGAGCCTGAGAAAGACGTCAATCTTCGGCTCGAACTCTGGGCTGTAAAACCCAACGACCCTGACAAAAGCTTCCTGCTCGACTACAGCGACAGCAAAAGTGATAATGTCGAACATATTTACTGCGCCGCAGATGCTAACTATACCGACTATGAGATTGTTGTTCGCTTCAGTGATACCACGGAGCCGGACCAGGACTTGACCCATACCTATGGCCTGGCGTGGAAAGTGTCTGATACTCAAAAACACAATAGTATCTTCTGGTATGACCTCAATGCCGACGGGATTGTTAATGAACTTGATATTGCTGTCCTGGCTGATAATATGCTCGCCAGTATAAAGACGCCCGAAAATTACTGCTATGGCGATATCAACGGCGACGGAGTAATCGACTCCACAGATTTTCAAATCCTTATGCAGCACATAGGTCAGCAGGCTGACTGGCTCAGCAGGTAATCGAAAAACTTCTTTCAATTCCCCCCCATTTCTGGTAATAACAGAGAGACAGCGGCATAAGAGCAAAAGTGACTTATGCACTTGTGCGCTAACCTACTATGAAGCTGATTGTAAAAAAATCCCGGCTAAAGGGTGAGGTAACGATTCCATCTTCCAAATCGCACACCATCCGCGCGGTTGCAATTGCCTCCTTAGCGGAGGGGCAGAGCGCTATTCGCAAGCCGCTTGTTTCGAACGATACTCTGTCGGCTGTGAATTGCTATCGACAATTAGGTGCTGAGATTGACATGAGGGATTCATCCTGCTGGAAGGTAAGCGGCACGGGCGGACAAATCAAATCGCCACATAAGGTCATAGATGTGGGCAATTCCGGCACGACGCTGCGTATCGCGATGGGTTCAGCTGCTTTGGCCGGCGCCGGCCAAATCTCAACCCTTACCGGAGACGAACAAACTCGAAACCGTTCTATCGGGCCGTTAATGGAGGCACTGGGTAATCTCGGAGCAAAATGCACAAGTGTGAAAAACAATGGCAAAGCGCCGGTTGAAGTTGTGGGCGGCCTGAAAGGTGGAAGAACCGCTATCGCCGCAGTATCGAGTCAATATCTGTCCAGCCTGCTTCTGTGTGCACCATTAGCAGAAAAAGATACGGAGATAGATGTTACTTTGCTCAACGAGCCGGGCTATGTGCAAATGACTCTCGACTGGCTCGATAAACAGGGTATAGCATATGAAAACCACAATTTCCGTAAGTTTAAGATTAAAGGCAATCAAAAGTACAAGGCCTTTGATGCTTGTTTACCCGCTGATTTTTCCAGCGCTACGTTTTTCTTCTGTGCCGCTGCTTTGGCGGCGGATGAAGTAACCCTGCTTGGTCTGGATTTCAGTGATAGTCAGCCGGATAAAGCGGTGGTCGATTATCTGAAAACGATGGGTGCCGACATCACCATTGAGCCGAAGGCGGTAACAATCAAAGCTGCGCCGCTTAAAGGCATCGAGATAGATATGAACAAAACTCCCGATGCCCTGCCCGCGATGGCGGTTACCGCAGCCTTTGCCGAGGGAACTACCAAATTAACCAACGTCCCACAGGCACGGGGCAAAGAGACCGACCGAATCAAGTGTATGGCTGAAGAGCTTAAAAAGCTGTCGGTGGATGTTGAAGAACTTTCTGATGGGCTTATAATACACCGTAGCGAAGTCAGGCCGGCCAAACTGCACGGCTGGGCAGACCATCGAATCGTAATGGCCCTTTCGTTGGCGGGTTTGGCTGTCGAAGGCGGATGCAGTATTGATACGGCTGAAGCAATGAGTGTTACCTTTCCCGATTATGTCGAGCTTATGAAAAGCATCGGCGCAAATATGGAAATGATTTAAGAAGGAGCTTTGTAGGGTGGGGTTCACCCCACCGATTCGGCTAAATGGCGTCTTATACGGAAACTATATATAGTTATTCAGTATAGACAGAAGAAGGAAACAAACATGGGTTTCATCTCACGACTGTTTGGCAAGGACAAGTGCAAGGAGGGTTCTTTCATTTATCAGATTCTTGAGGGTTTTGACGAGTGCGCTCAATGTCATCGCAAGATAGGTCCAGGCATAGGCTGCTGTCCACATTGTGGATCTGATTCAATACTGAGTACTGAACCGCATCTCACAATGCGAAAGACAGGCAAGAATCTTGTTGACACAGCATCACAATTATGGAGGAAAGGTGACCGAAGTAAAGCAATAGTGAAAATGCGAGAGGCCATATGTGTAAATCCTTGGAACGCTGTAGCACATGGTAATGTCGGCTTCTTCTACACTCAACTTGGCAAGAAGGAAGATGACCAATTCTACACCGTTGAATATCTTGATCGGGCACTTTTGCTGGGGCATCCTACGCCAGAACCAGTGAGAGAATTGTTGAACCAGCTTAATTCTCGCAACCCTGTTGCTTCTGCACTCTTCAACCTCACTGGGTTTTTCGTCTTCGAGCAGGAAACTTTGGCGCAAACCGCGTGTGCGGCTTTTCCCACTCGCATATGCAATGTTGACAAAATTCCCTTTGTGTACCGCCCCTTGCGAGACCCTTCGCCATTGGACCCCATCAATGCCATGTCCGCAATTCGAGAGTCAATCCGTAAGCTTCACCCCAATGCTGTTACTCTTGAAGTCTGTACATCAATGAGTTCCTCGGGAATCTGGTACACACTGCTTCACATGCGGGCAGGAGGATCGTCGTTTGAGGTTATCACCAGCGACATCGAATCAAAAAGGTTTAACACCCTTCGCGATGTTCTTTTATCCGAGCGTGGTGGTGGGTACATAGAAGTCTCAAAGAAATGACAAGTAATAGTTTGGTTAACACCACGCCGGAGCCAACAGATGCCCCGCTTATATCCCGTTGTTGAGTGATTTCTAAAGGTGGTCTTGCGAACCAACGTTCCTGTCAGCGGCGGTAGCTTAGATTTAGGCAGGTATGTGCTTTGAGAGATTGAAATTGAAGGTAATCCAGTCTGCCGAGCAAGCGAAACACGTATTAATGACAAATTTACATTGAACAAAAGAACATACCCGTTTATACTCTGCCTCCCGTAAGGGATGTCTTACGGCATATGGCGTGGCATAGCCATTGCGGTCAAATTATACATAGAACCAGGAGGCGTTAATGATTGGCTGCCATATTGGGCGGTTTTTTCAGGTAACGGTTGCGGGCGGCTCCTATCAGGAAGGCCTGACGGCGGTGGTGCAGGGCCATCCGCCGGGAATGCTGCTGAGCGAGCAGGAGATTTACGGCAATTTGCTTCTTAGAAAGCCGGGCACAGATGAACTATCCAGTCCGCGAAAAGAGCCGGACCTGCCGATTATCTACTCCGGCCTGAACGCCGCCGATACCATCAAAGGTGCCGGCAACAAAAACCACACCAATGGAACGCCGCTGACGATTCTGATTCCCAATCTGGATAGGCACTTTGTCCATATCGGGCAGTACCAGGACACAAACCGCACACCCCGCCCGGGTCACGCGTCGTATGCCTCGTTTATCAAGTATGGGCCGGACGATGATGCAATCGGTGCTGGGTTTTTCAGCGGACGCTACACCGCACCAATTGTGGCTGCTGGTTATGTGGCTAAAAAAATTCTGAAAAAATGCGGCATTGAAGTATTCGCGTATGTCAAAGAGCTTGCCTCGGTTCGATGTCCCGACGTGTCGGCTGAACGGGCCTTTGAATATACTGAAAACTACAAGAAAATGCGGCGTGACCTCGACCCATTCTATCAGCAGATTTACGTCAAAGGCCGAATCAATATGGATATGCGGTTTCTCGAAAAAATGAAAATCTTAGCCGAGATTGAACAACAAATCGATGCTATCCGTGACAAAACGCCAAAGCTCAAACCCAAGCAGGTACAGACCAAATACGGCATTCACCACATTCTGAACTGTCCCGACATCGAAGCCGCGGAGAAAATGGTCAGTGCATGCAATAAAATTGTCGCCAAAGGTGACTCAGCAGGTGGAGTTGTTGAAGTGATAGTAACCGGCGTTCCCACAGGCCTCGGTGAGCCGGTATTCGACAAGCTCGACGGCCAGTTAGGCAAAATGCTCGGAATCGGAGCGGTCAAAGCCGTTGAGGTCGGCGCCGGTTTTGCCGTTAAGGACATGACCGGCTCACAATCCAACGACCAGATGTGCTCTGTGGACGGCAAAGTTGTCTTTGAGTCGAATAATGCCGGCGGAATTACGGGCGGCCTTTCCACCGGTGAGCCTATCGTTGTCAGGCTTATCGTCAAACCGACTCCGACAATCGATAAGCCGCAGAATACAATCGATAAATACACCCTGCAGAATAAAGAGCTTGCTGCAATCACCCGGCGTGACCCGACTATTGTAGCTCGCATATGGCCGGTCGCTGAAAACTACACCGCTATGGTGATACTTGACAACCTTATCGCGCACTATGGCTATCAAGTGCTGAGGGAAAAACAAAACGCTTCGCAGTGATACTGCACCCGAACGCTCCGGGCTGAAAAGCCTTGCCCTTAAGGAAGGGTGCTCAGCATCTCCGACCACCCAGTCGTCTTACCAACCGCATCTTTGGTTCTGACTCTGTACACACCGTACTGAGAGGAGCTTGTGGAGACCGGGTAATCGTAAACATTACTTAACTGCCAGCCGCTGCTATGGGGACCGATGCCGCCGGTTACAAACTCGAAGTAGTACTGGACGGGGTCGTTGCCTCCTGTGGTTGCATCGCTGGCCAGCTCAGCCGTCATCGTATGGTGGTAGTAACCGTCGACGTCGGGGCCATATTGCATAGGCTCGCCGCCTACTGCCCACTGGCTCGGGTTGGGCAGCGGTGGTGTATTATCTGACGGTGGCGGAGTAGCTGGAGTAGTTGCGGAACGCAGGTCTGACCAGCCGGTTTCGTTATGCCAGAACGATGTGTCGCGGGCTTTAACTCGGTATGTATACATCGTTTGAGGTGCACACGTTGTATCTACCCACGTCGGGCTGCTCTGCCAGCCGCTGTTCACGTCGGGGTTGTTAAAGTCCTCAAAATAATACTGTACGCCGGCGGTGTCATCGGTAGCGGTGTTGGCCTCCATTGCTATCGAAGTCGACAAAGTTGCATGAGGGGGGGTCGCCCAGGTCATAGGATTAGGTGTCGGCGGATTGTGGTCTTGCGTCGGCGGGGCCTCTTCGCCGGCTATTATATAGCCGTCTTCTGACCACTGGGTTTCGTTGCCTCTTTCATCACGGGCTTTTACCTTGTATCCGTATACGGTGTTGGGGTCGAGGTCGTAGCGGGGGTATGTTCTGTTGAGGCTGTTGGGGTCATCCCAAGGGCGGTTGCTGTCGTTGCCGGTAACGCATTCAAAGTAATACTTAACATCTCCACCCCAATCGTCAAAGGCAGCTTCGGCTACCATGTTGGCGTCGTCAGGAGGTATCGAATAAGGCCATATCTCCCACTTGCTTGGACTGGGAGACGGAGGTTCGGTATCCTCGGCAAGCCAGCATTCGTTTAAGAAGGTCAGGTCATAAGAGTTGACGTATGTGTCGAATGTAAGGTCGGCGCCGCCGCACCAGCCATTGCTATCCGAGCATCCCTCATTGAGCCAGTACAGGCCGAATATCGCAAGGTCATCAAAGTTGACGATACCATCATGGGACAGGTCGCTGAAACTGCATATTTCTATCGGATGGGCAAGCGGATAATGATAGCCCATATCGACGATGCTTGTGTCAAATACTTCGTCAGTACGGGTGGTGTACAGGTGGTACAGGCCGACATTACTTGCCTGGTCATTTCCGGCATCGACGCAGGGGCTGTCAACGGTCTGATTGGGGTCGTTGGTGTCGGTTTGACTGAGATAGTAGTCGCCCAGCGGCCCGGTTACGAAACACGGGTCGACGTAGATGTTGCCGGTGCCCCAGTTGAGCGTGCAACCGGCATCAATGAAAACATTGGCTTGTGCGCCTTTTATGTCGCTGTAGTTGACGTCAACTGTCGAAGGTCTTGGGTCATATTCTAAGCCGGTTCCAATAGCTAACTCTCTGCCCTGCAGGGCATAGTTGTCCCACAGGATGCTGTTGAGTATGACTGTGTGGCTGCGATAGCCGCTGTAGATACCGCCGCCTAAGCCTGTTTCGCCGGGTACGCCGAAGTTACCTGTGGCCTCATTGTCGACGATAGTGCAGTTTGTGATTAGAGGCGTGGCATACCAGTTGACCGAGAGTCCGCCGCCATCCCTGCCAGCTGTGTTGTTCGTGACCAAACAATTGAAGACTGATATATTATTACCTTCCCCACCCAAATACACGCCGCCTCCGGAATATTCAGCCTGATTACTCATAACATTACAATCGATGATGTTCACGTCTGTCGCCCAGAAATACATGCCACCGCCCATACCCAGCGTGTTGGGGTCATTTGCGTCTGAAGATGCTATATTGTTAGTGAAATGGGAGCGGAGTATGGTTGCCGGGCCATGTTCTCCGAGTAATCCGCCGCCTTGAAATGCTGAGTTGGATATGAAGTTGCAGTCTCTGATTGTCGGATTCGCGTCGGCAAAGTATGTTCCGCCGCCAACAGCAGCTGTGTTTTCACTAAATGTGCAGTTAGTGAATATCAGTGTGGCGGTGTCTTCAGCACACACGCCGCCGCCGTGACCAAGATACTGGTCAATATGATTATTATTTGCGTTCGGCTCAGAAGCTGTATTATTTGTTATCGTGCAATCGGTGAATGTTATAGTAGATTCGGCTGCACAATAGACGCCGCCACCGAAGGTTGGTATCTCATAAGGAATTAACGGCTCGAAAGGTCGAGGAACGACGGCTTGTTCTCCGCCTTGTCCGCTTACGCCGCCGGCAGTAATATTTCCGCTGATTGTGCAGTGTTCGAAAGTAACAGTGCTGCCGATGCCGCAGAATACGCCGCCACCATAAGCACTGTACCACCGATAGTCGCCTAAGTAGCCCCATCTTTCCCAGAGGTCGCCATCAGTTACATAGTCAGTCTCATAATTTATGCCGAGACCATTCGGGTTAATATCTATCGCGGGATATTCCGGCGTGCCGCGCATGCTCCAGTTGCCTCCATAGTTGGGGAGGCCTCCGTCTTCCGTGCCGTTGCCGCCGCCGCCGCCGTTACCGCCCCCGGCGTAATTGTCAATGATTTGGCAGTTTATAAATGTCGGGCTGCTATTGGCGCCGCAGTATACTGCACCGCCCCATGCCGTGCCTCCCCATCCACCTCGGCCGGCGTTAAGAGTATCGTCAGCATCGACGCCATCGCCGCCAGTACCGCCGATTACCACATTGTTTCTAATTATGCAGTTTTTGATAACAGGGCCGCCGGAGTAAACCCGAATTGCGTCACCAATGCCCATTCCACCTTCGTAGCCGTTAGGATGGCCTTCTTCCCTGTCCCCGTCCTCACCATCGCCCCAGTATCCACCGCAGTTTTGAATTGTGAGGCCATCTAAAATGGTACCGGCATTGGTGTGAGGTCCAAATGTGATGCCAATGTTATTCCAACCTTCATTGAACTGAGACCCCATGTATCCATCGATAATCGTTGTTGCCACACAGCAGGGGTCGTCAGGATGGGTGGATGTGATAGTAATAGGTTTATCTACGTAAATTGATACACCAAAATATCCGCCGGAATAAGTGCCCGGGTAAACCACAATCGTATCACCATCCTTGGCGTCACTAACTGCATCCTGTATATTGGAATAATAGCCCCCTTGGCCACCGCCAGCGGCAACTATAAGAGTTTGTGGCTGTTCGAACTCAACCCTGACTGTCTTCTCATCCAAATCCATAATAGCGGTATAGCAGGGGTCGGTAGTAACGGTATAGCAAGGGTCGGTGGACATATCGTTATCGTCTTCGATCCATCTTTTGACCCTGTAACCTTCATCTGGAACGGCCTGGAGATTCACTTTAGTATTGGCTGGGACGTTATTATAAATATTGGGCTCCCACGGCGAAGCAACTGTACCGCCAGGCCCGGCTTCTATTATCAACTGGCAGAACGCTTTTACGAATTCAACGGTAACTGTCCTATCCGAATACATCGTGACAGTATTGTTGGAGTCGAGGATTCCGTCGTCATCGGTGCCGGTCCATTTTTTGACCGTGTAGTTCGAGTCAGGCAGGGCCTGTAGTTGTACCGTCGCATACTGGTTAACATCAAAAACGTTGACATCAAAAACGTTGACATCATAACCGTTCGGCTCGCCGGGCAAAGTGACCCTGACCCTGCCGTTGGTGCCAACCACCTCGATAGTCAACTTGTATGGGGCGACGCCCTGAATGTAATGATAACCCATATCGACGTTTGCATCGTCCGGTACACCGTCAACTCTGGTGGTATATGTGTCCAGACCGAGGAGACTCGCCAGGTCGCTGCCGGCGTCGATGGCATTACTGTCATCTTTCTGGCCAACAGCCTTGTGACTTAGATAATAGCCAGCAACAAAGAGCGGATCCTCACTGATGTTACGGTAATCAACGAAATTGGGTTCCCAGTTGTTAGTGTCAACGTTCCAATCCCACCCATTGAGTGTGCAATTAACATCGACATAGATGGGAGTAGTGGGTAGTAACTCTGGTAGTCCACTCAGAACAGCAAAGATATAGCGCCCATTGACCGCACTTTTGCGACTGCCGTAAATCAGGCCGGTTGGATTGGAGTCCAAGAACGCCCCCGGCACCCCTGAACCCTCGAACTCATAGAAGGTCCCGGCATCGCCGGTTCCGTTAGAAAAGCCAGCACGGGCCGAGTATCCACCGAACCCGTTGACTCCGCCACTGGCATCGCCGGTTTCCCACTGAATTTTTTCATGGTTGAACTCAACATCGAAGTCGCCTGGAGCACGGTCTGACCGGTCAATGAGAATCAACTGGAAGCTGTTGACTTTATCCCAGTGCGTGTTAAAATAGCCAACGTCTATCCACGTAACGCCAAAGGCAGCATGGCCATCGACCATACCTGTTCCGTATCGTGTTAAGGCATTAGTGTCAACGGTACCTGGACGTGTATCGACATCAGCAAAGAACGGCGCAATTATGGGCGTGCCAATGTCGCCGGTCAAACCAAAGGGTGTGTAGGTCCACATGTTGGCATCAAAAGTCACATTGCCGTTGTTATTGACGTAAAGTTGGGAATAGGTCTTACCAAAAAAGCCTATCTCGAACCCGATGTCAACCAAACCGGTCGATTGGTCATCGTTCGCTGCCAGCGAATTGGCGTCAAATCCGGGCCGGATGGTGGGTAACCCGTTAGCATCAATGGGCTCGTATTTAACAGCCCTGACACCCACATCGCTATAGGAGACATCCACCGTGGATAGCCTCTGGTCATACTCATAATTGGTGGCGATGGTAAGCTGGGAGCCATTGATACCAATATTATTCCAGATAATACTGTTAATGATATTAGCGTAGCTGTTATATGAGCAGTACACTCCACCACCGTATTCCAAACCTGTGTTGTCCGCAATCGTACAATTGACTATGTTCGGGTCAGAGTACCAGTTAGCGGAAATACCTCCGCCATCTCTGGTGGCGACATTTCGGGTTATCAGGCAGTTCTTTATAAGGACTGTATCGCCGGTTGATAGCTCGACCCCATCAGCATCGTGGCTGGAGACATAAATTCCGCCGCCGGAGCCTCTGGTGCTGTTATAATTTATCTGGCAGTCTTCAATCAGGGCATTGGCACCGAGGTTACATATCGCGCCGCCCTGAGCGACTGCACTGTTAGCTTCATTTCCGCTGAAGATGCTTCGGATGATTTTGTTTAAGCCGCCGGCGAAATGCGCCGCGCCGCCGCTGTAGGCTGAGTTCGTGGTGAAGTCGCAGTCGACAATGTTAGGCTCTGAGAAAGTTCCGTAAATGGCGCCGCCATAGCAGCCGAAATTCTCCCTAAATGTGCAGTTATCAAACTTGACAACAGTACCATAACCATTCCATCCGAACGCGACGGCGCCGCCGAAACTTGTGACCGATTTATTATTCTCATAGCTGCCGGCAACGGCCGGGTCAAGATGGGGTCTGTTCGGGTCGGCTAAATTGTTTGTGAACGTACAGCCAACAAATTTTGCATCGCTGCCCTCCTGGCAAAATACCGCGCCGCCGAAGTTATCTATTTTATAACGTAGCGAGGGTTCATCTATTGTCTCAACAGGCTGGTTAAGGCCGCAAATCCCATTAAAGCCGCCCTCACTGTTGTTGTTGATGAAATTACAATCTGTAAAAATTGGAGAGCAGTAATAGTCAACATATACTGCGCCGCCGAAGCCGCCGTATCTAGTATAAAACTCAAAGGGCCCATATTCCCAGGGCGATGGTATCGTATAATAATAATACCAGCCGCCGCCTCGGCCGCCCGAGCCGCCCGGGTCATCAACAGCGCCGCCGCCGTCGCCGGCGTTACCTCCGATAACCGCGCAGTTATTAAAAGTGCAATTTGTAATAATGGGGTCGCTGCCGGAAAATATGGTCATTCCGCCACCGTAGGCTGCGCCTGGCCAGCCGCCGTTGCCGCCGTCTGGATGGTCTGCATCGCCATCAGCGCCATTGCCGCCATTACCGCCACGGATGGTGCAGTCCTCGATTACACAGTTTTTGATGGTCGGTGATGCCGGCTGACCCCACGGCAACCCGCACCAGATAGCGGCGCCATATGCGTCACTGCCTGGCTCACCGTCGTAATAGCCATTCTCGGCGGGGTCGGCGTCTAACCCGCTATACGCTTGTCCGCCGAATCTTCTGATGGTAAGACCGTTGAGAATCGTATCCGGTTTAACATTGTAAAAACGGAAAGCAGGGCCAGTGTTGGCTTGTGGGCCGGCTTGCTGTTCGATAACCGTCCTCACCACACAGCACGGGTCGTCAGGATGGGGACTTGTTATGGTGATGGCTTTGTCGTATATCTCATAGCCCCACGAGGTGTAATAAGGCTGGTCCGCTTCGTCGAGAATGATTATATCGCCGTCCTCTGCGGCATCGATAGCAACCTGGAGCGTTGGATATTCAGCCGGAACATATAGATGCCGCACTGCATAAAACTCGACATAGACCTCCTTGTTCTTCGGAACGGCGGTCATAGTTACCGTATTAGTGCGAGTTGTCGCGTATGGATTGTCAACGTCGCCGCTCCATCTGACGGCGTGCGCCGGATCGTTCGGCGTGGCGACAATATTCACTACCGTGTCATAAGGATATGTATGGGTAACGTATGGTTCGGGAACAGTTGTACCCTGGCCGGACAAAATGAAAATCCGTAGGCTGGGCAATATAGTGTCGAACTCGACCGTGACGGTCTTATTCGAATTCATCATTACCGTATTTCTGTTGGGGTCGCAGGGGTCAAGGAAAGGCACACTATCGGTGCCGGTCCACTCCGAAACCTCATAGTTGGGGTCGGGTGTTGCCGCAAACTCCACCACCGTGCCCTGTTCGACTGAGTATGTTTTATATGTGTATGTGTTGGGGTCCAACGACGGTGCGGCGACGGTGCCGTTGGTGCCGAAGCCACTGTTCACCACCATAACTGTTAGCTGGTACATCGTGACCGGCACTGCGGCGTTGTAGTGATAGCCCATATCAAGCGGTTCTGCGTCGGGTTTATGGTTTGTGCATGTGGTCGGTGTAAAACCGACATCCGCAGCAAGGTATGAGGGCAGATAGAGAGGATTACCTCCATCTACGCAGTTACTGTAAACCAGTTGTGTTGGAGACTGGCTGAGATAGTAACCGTACGCAAACAACGGGTCCTCGTCGATGTTGGTAGAAGATGGTACCAGCCAGGGTCCCCACGGACCTTGGGCCGGTCCGACGAAAACGGCATCGTCGCCGCCCTCGAAATCGCTGTAAGTGGGCATAACCGTTGAGGATGGATTGTCCGGCACAAGCGGGTCTCCTACCGCAATCTGCGGGCCATATACGGCGCTGTTGTTCCACAAAATGCTGCTGTCTATCCCGACAAAGGCGGAATAACAACTGACGCCGCCGCCGCTGCCGTACACAGCCGAGACCGCGTTATCGACTAATGTGCAGTTAGTCATTGTCAGCACCACATCGAAGTTGCAGGAAATACCCGCACCGTTATCATACGCGGAGTTTTTGGTTATAAGGCAGTTGATAATTTGTTGAGTAGGGTCATAACCACTAAAATACATTGCGCCGCCGCCACCGCCGGCATCATTTTCTGTAAATGTACAGGTTTTTATCGTCGCTGCGCTGTTATCGCAGTAGAATCCTGCGCCGTCCTCCGTTGCCACATTGCTGTTTATGATGCTGTTGTTGATATCGACTGTGCTCGCGCCTCCATACAAGCCGGCACCATAACTGGCTGCGTTGCCCGAAGTGATAGTGGCATCGGTTGTGCCGATAACAGAGTCATCGATTGTCAAGTGGGCGTTTAAGACACACACTCCCCCACCCTCGAACGCTATATTATCGCTAATGGTGGTGTTATTGTTAACATCCACAGTGGTTGCAATACCAGGATTACCGGCGCAGATGCCGCCGCCATAGCCGCTTGCCCTGTTTCCACTTACGTTACAATTGTTAAGTGTCAGCGTCCCACCGCCAACGTACCCAATTCCGCCAGCATCGTGGCCTGCAGTATTGTTTAATATGTCGCAACAGGTCAGTGTTGTTCTGGTACCCGCAGAGAAATCGAAATAAATCCCGCCAACGTCGTCGTTGGCATCGCACCAGCTTATTTCAGTGTCATTGATGTCAGCTATGCTGGTCCACATAGCGTAATACACACCACCGGCAAAGGATTGACCGTCAGAACCGTTTTGGCCGTTCGCCGCCGGGCCTGTTCCACCAATCCCGCCCACACCGGAGATTGCCCTACACTGGGTAATAACACAATCGGATATAACCGTGCTGCTGCCGAAATCACAGAAGATTCCACCGCCGACAACCGGCCAGCAATTGCCGCCGTCGCGACCTCGGCTTAGGACGTTACTGGCATATCCGTCGCCGCCGTCACCGGGTATGCCTGCGATGGCCCTGCAGTTTATTATCTGGCAGCCTCGGATAGTCGGGTTGCTGGCACCGTCACAATAAATAGCGCCGCCCAAGGCCGAGCCGCTGTCACGGCCATAGCCGCCATTCCGCACTGCCTCATTGCCGTCTGCTCCGTCGCCGCCGTAGCCGCCCTGAACAACGCAATTGCTAATCGCACAGTTGAGAATAGTCGGGCTGCTGCCGGTGCAAATTATAGCTCCACCACTGCCGTTGCCGCCGTTGTTTCCACTGCCGCCCGGAAAGACACCATTTGGCCCATCAGTGCCGCGAATATAACCATTGGTGATGGTAAAGCCGCTTACAATGCTGCTTGCACCCTCACCGCTGTGGAAGTCGAAACCGCGGTGGTACTGGTTCGCGTCATTTGTGTCTGGGTTGCCGTTGCAGTCAATAATCGTTGCAGCGACCGTATCCGGGTTGTCCGGATTCTCACTTTTTACGGTAATTTGCCTACCGCCGAAATCCAAATCACGGTTTCCCAGCCCCGTGTAGGTGCCGGGATGAACAATCACTATATCGCCGGGGTTGTTGGAGGCATTGATAGCCGCTTGAATTGTGCCATATAAGGGCGAAGGTACGTACCGAATCGTCGGCGGTATAGCTATGGTGATAGTCATTTCCGTTGACCAGCCGGTTTCCTTGCCAAGTCCGTCGCGTGCCTTGACCCTGTATGTGTAGGTGAGGCCGGGGGTGGGGTTTAGGCCAGCGTCTATATATGCAGAACTTGTCTGCCAGCCACTATCAGTTCCTCCGGAACCAGTACTGGTAGCATTGTTAAAATCAAAAAAGTATTTCACGGGGGTGCTCTCGTCGGTGGCAGGCCAGGCTTCCATACCTGCCATAGTGGTGGTGAGCATCCTCGGAGCTGCCTTCCATTGACTCGGGTTAGGCGACGGAGGCAGGTTATCCACACCGCTGGCGGTGGTAGTCGAAATGGAGTTCGACCAGTCCGTCTCATTCTGGAAGTCTGATTTATCGCGAGCCTTGACTCTGAAGCTATAAAGCGTATTTGCATTATAATTGCTGTTCACATACAATGCGCTGTCCTGCCAGCCGCTGTTGAAGTCACCGACGTTACACTCGAAATAGTACTCCACGCCGCTGTCATCCGTTGCTGTTTTGGCCGTCATGGCGATTGTATGCAGACCTGTCGCATTAGGTTCTACTTGCCACTCAGCTGGATTTGGCACCGGTGGTGTGTGGTCCTCAAGAGCGACCGTGACAGCACGGGATAGGTTCAGCCGACCACCTGAAGCGCAGAGACCGGACAACCTGCTGTCAGCCGAATTTAACAGAGCATCTTTTATCTGCGTGTAACTCAGAGTGGGGTTTGCCGCTCGCAGCAGTGCGCAGGCGCCGGTTATATGAGGGGCCGCCATTGATGTGCCCTGCATGTAGCCATAATTAGCATTTGGTAGACAGCTTAGGATGCCTCCGGGGTTACCGTATCGCATATCACCGCCGGGAGCACCTATATCGACCGAGGTTGAACCGTAATTGGAGTAGTACGACATCCCGTCTCCGTTGTTGGTTGCCATTACAGATATAACATTATTAAGATTAAGACTTGCGGGATAAAAGGGGGATGAGTCGTTGTTAAGACTATCATTGCCGGCGGCAGCCACAAAGAGGATTCCTGCATCGCGAGCTGTGGCAATGACATCGTACTCAGCCTGTGAATAAGAATAGCCGCCCCACGAAGCATTTATAACCTTGGCTCCTTTGTCAATGGCATACTGAATACCATCGATGGCTGCATCGAGCCAGATATCACCATTGGCATCGGCGATTTTAACGGCCATTATGCTGACATGCCAGCAGACGCCGGCGACGCCTTGGGCGTTGTTGCCGACGGCGCCAATTGTGCCTGAGACGTGAGTGCCGTGACCGGCGTCGGCAGAGTTGTCCATCGGGTTGCCGTCGTTATCACCCGTGTCGCAGCCATAAATGTCATCTATATAGCCGTTGCCGTCGTCATCAATGCCATTGCCGGGGATTTCGCCGGGGTTGACCCACATATTGGCCGCCAAGTCGGGATGATTATAATCAACGCCTATGTCGGTAACTGCTACGATGACATTACTGCTTCCGGTATTGATATTCCAGGCTTCGGGCGCATCAATATCGGCGTCCGGAGTACCGCCTGTCTGGCCGGTGTTATGCATGCCCCACAATTCGTTGAACCTCGTATCGTTCGGTATAACACATAACCTTAACTTGTAGTTTGGTTCGACGTAAAGAATACCCGGTGTGTTTTTGTAAAAGGCAAGTGCTTCTTGCACACTGACGCCGGCTGGTAGTTTCACCACGCTTAGACCGGATACCCTCCTGTCAAGCATATGTTTCACAGTGCCTCCGCCGGCAGACGTTAAAACCCTCTGCCGGGCAGCGACTTTCTCGGCAGGTCTTGGGGGTTTCTTTGCGTATCCGGTCTCGTCGAAACGAACAATCAGTTCTCCGGACCTATAGTCGGACTTATAAAGCAATTCGTTTGCCACTGCCGAAGCCGTAAGGGATAACAGGACCAGTGACATGACTACTGTCTGCCGCTTCATCCTACCGCCTCCACGAACCAAGCGTTAATATTCCGGCACCTACGCGTCTTGTAAAGAATGTCATAATGCGCCGACTTACAGATAACACTGTTATTTAACCCTATTATACAACATTACGCCTTTTTAACAAACAAATTAGAGATTAGACATTTAGTTATCGGGACTAAAAGTGTTTTTACTTGAACCCTTTGCAATTACAGTATTTACAAAGAAAACCCTTCCCCAAATGGTAAAAGGCCTTATAAAAATCTAATGCCATCCCGTAAGCTCCTTGAGGACTTTAAGGTCCCTTTTCCAATGAGGCAACTGCTTGCTCCTCAAACTCATTCTGGATAATGATCGTTGGCTTAATCAGAATCAACAGGATTTTCTCATCCCTGATTTTGCTGCGGTTCTCAAAGAGTCTGCCAATAAACGGTATCTTGCTTAGCACCGGCACGCCCTGTTCCCTCTCGGCTTCGCCGCTTATCTTCTGGCCGCCAATGAGCAGAGTGCCGCCATCCGGGACGCTGACACGTGTCTGCGCAATCGCACTCTCCATCAACGGCAGCTGCATCTTGAGGTCCTGCGCAGTAGCCCCGGAGCCAACCTGACCAACAACCCATTCTTTCATCTCTTTCAGCTCTGCGTACGATGTTGTGATTCGCAGAATCACATATTTTCTGTCGGCACTGATAGTAGGTGTGATGTTTAGAACCACGCCGGGTTGAGCGGTAGCAACCGTTGGTGTCTGCTGAGTCGTTCCAATCGTTGCCGCTGCGCCGACAATCTGCTCAATAGTCCAGCCGGATACGTACGCTATCTCCTTTTGAACCCTGACCGTTGCAGACTCGCCGTTAAGCACAGTAACCTTAGGGGAATTAAGAATCTTTGAATCCGTGTGGGCCTGCGTTGCTCTGATGAGGAAACTCGCTTCGATGTCACTGAGCATGGAACCGTAGCCTCCGCTGATTGTGGCCGCCAGAGCTCCTGCCAAGCTTCCTTCTATGCCCGTATCAGCGGGGCTGACACCACTAAGGCTGTTTTGGTAAAAGTTGATCACGCCGAACTTACCCCCAATCCTGATGTGTGGAAAATCGAGGTCAATGCCGATTTCTTCGAGGGAGTTCTCGCTGAGTATCAGAAACCTTGCTTCGATAGCAATCTGTTCGGTAAGTAGTCGGCGCAGGTCATTGAACAGTTTTTGGATTAGTTTGTGGTTTTCGAGCGTTTGTTTAATAATCAGTTTGGTTGGGTTGGTTGGTGGATAGATTCTTATGGTAGCGTCGCCGCCCGCCTCATACCAGCTTTTCGGGTCAATGCTGTTCTGTACGAGCTGAACAATATCAGTGGCGTTTTGTTGTATTGCTTCAGTGCCCAACAGTTCTTCTGGGCTTTCCGCACTTCCCCCGGCCGCAGCGCCGCCACCGCCGCCACCACCGCCGCCACCGCCGCCACCGCCGCCACCAGCGCCGCCCACGGCTACTTCCTGAAGCTGCATCATCTGGTAAGCAAAATCAGCAGAGGCGCCAATCAACTCGGAAACGTCGTAAATCTGTATCTCCATTTTGCTGGGCAGCGACTCCGCGGTAGCGATTGTAATCACGCCATCTTCGACTGTATAACCCAGTTTCGTAAGTCCACCTGAAACCGACTTCAACAAAAACCCCAGTGCCGTGCCAAGTGGGATCGCGGATATCGGGTCCATATTTATTTCCGTATTCTGGTCGATATCAGCTTTATCGTACAAATCTCCCCACAGCACTACCATCTTCAGCGGTGGTTCTACCGAATTTCTTAGCCGCTCTATTGCCTGGCTGAAAGGCATCGTCGGTGTGAAGTCCGAAAGGTCGACAATCCCTTCCAGGCTTTTGTAGACAGCTTCGTTGGCGGGTTCTCGCCCGATCGCTTCCTTCGGTTTGCGCGTGGCGACAATCTCACGCCAATTCTTGGGCAGCCTAAACTCCTGTGCGTATGGAGTTGCCGATTCGCTGGCTTCTTTCAAGATTTCCACTCTTTGCTTGTCTGCTTCCTTCTGGGTCTCCAGCTGTTTCTGAAAGTTAATGGTATCATCCAGTGTGTCTTTCAGTATCAGCGCCTCGTTATTTAACGGGTCTAACGCAAGCAGACTTTCCAGTTGACCGAGAGCTTCTTCATATTGCTGTTGTTTCATATAAGCTTGGGCGTTGCCCATAAGCTCAGTTATTCTTTTTTTCCTGTCAGCCTCGACCTGCTCCAGGTACTTTCGTTGCGATTCTTGTGCTTCTATTTGCTTTTGCCGCTGCAGTTGTATCTGGCTTTCTTCCTCTGCGATGACCATCTTTTCTCTTAGCTGCTTTATCTGGCGGGTATATTCATCAAAGGCATCCTTTCCGATATGCAGTTGGTTTTCGTTCACGGTCTGCTCAGCCTTTGTGATAGCCTCTTTTGCTTCCTCGAAGGCACCCTTGCTTACGCATGCTTCTGCTTTTGCTATTGCATCGCTTACAAGAGCGCTGGTGTGACTGCGTATTACATTTCTTCTGCGATTAATCGTTTCAATGTAGCTGCCTTCATCAGCCGGGCCTTTACCAACCTCTTCTGTGGCGGCTTGGGTCTTACCGGCACCGGCTGCGACGGGCTCCTCAGCTTTTTCGATAGCCGCTGGCCCCGTTTGGGCGGCAGGCGATTTCTCTTCAATACCTTCGACCGTTTTAGCAGCTGGCTGGTTAATCTCTTTAGGCTCTTCTTTAGCTTCCTCTTTGGCTTCTGCCACTGCTACAGGCTTCGCGGCTTCAGTACCGAGCTCTTTGTTTATCTTGTCGAGTGACTTGGCTATCAGCTCCTGTTCTTCCGCCGTGAGAAATTTGCTGTCTTTGACATTTTCCAGAAGTTTCTTGGCTTCGAGTGCCTTGCCTTGCTTGGCTAATTCATTGGCTGTCCGAATCTCACCCAAAATCCGTTCCTTTTCGATTGCTGCCGCGTGTGTTTTTCCCAGAAGCTGCTTTAGATTTTCGCGTTCCTCATTTGTTAGGTAATCTTCATAGTCTTGCGCTCGGAGCAGGGATTGTTCCGCGGCTTTGTAGAAACCTCGTTCGTATTGCTCGGTCCCAGCCTTAATCCAGTCTTGAGCTACTTGGTGTACTATTGCCTGTTTGTTGGTTTCGTTGGCCTGTGGCCGAGCCATTGGCGGAGCAACTGCTATGAGGAACAAGGCCGATACCAAAAAAACCCACCACCGCTTACGGCCTGCGTAAGTGATTAAAGATTTCACCGTAATCCTCCTACCTAAGGTTAGGAAAGTTTTCCTATATTCACATAACTTAGCCCCACCCCTTTAAGATAGGGTGTTTACATAAAATAGGATACCTCCAAATCCACTTTTTTGCAAGGAAAAAATGAGCTTTGGCTCCGCCTAAGCTTTATTATTTTTTTAAAGCTCTCGAAGTCCTATATTGTCGCTGATGATTAAGCAAATCCAGTGGTTTGAGTACAGTTATCTGAGTCAGCAACACCGATACATCGAAAAAAATACCTTGTTCAACACAGGCGGAAAAAGGGTCTGATATGTATTTTCAAGTCGAGATCTGTCTTACACCTGCAAAATCAGCCCGAGAGGTTTTGATTCGCCCTATGTTGCTTTTTGACCGGTCGTCTATTTCCTCTTGTTGTTATGCTAATGACTTTACCTGGGTTTTTGCCTGTCTATCTTAGCTCGCAGCTCAGCCAATTTATTATTGAGCTCTCTGAGAAGCTTATCTTCAAGGTACACGCGGTTTTTGCTGACGATTGCCTCAGCGGTCTCAATGGCTGCTTCTGCTCTATCGAGTTCGCCCTGCTCCATATAATTTTGGACCTTCACAGCGACATCATTGACAACCGCACTGGTATAACTCCGCAGAATATTTTCTCTGCGCTTGCTGATTTCACTATCACTTACAGGTTTATTGAATTCCTCCTTTGCCTTCTCCTGCTGTTGCAAACTTTCTTTTGCACGAGAACCAAGTAATTCGTCTTCAATAGTTGTCACCGTAGACTCCAGCAGCTTTTTCTGAGGTTCTGCTTCTCCTGCTGCGGAAAGTTCAATTCTCTGGGCCAAAATGCTGTCTATTTTGACAAGGTAATCTTCCGCAGATTTTCCCCTTGGTGCCACCAATAAACCGCTTCTGGCGACCTCAACGAAGCCTTGCCGGGCCTCTTCAAGCCGACCGGTAAGATAGAGACCTACACTGTGGTTATAAAGCTTGTTGATTTCCGTTGTTCGCTGATTCAGTTGCTTCTTTAGTTCGCTGAGGGTTCCTGTAATCTCCTGCCGTTCGGCTTCGGTCAGAAATTCACTATCCTTAAGTTCTTCAAGCGTGGATTTGGCTGTGCCTGGTCGGCCCTGTCTGG
Organism: uncultured Planctomycetota bacterium; assembly: GCA_963827315.1. GTDB lineage: Bacteria > Planctomycetota > Phycisphaerae > Sedimentisphaerales > Anaerobacaceae > CAVXEF01. The sequence goes on from CAWHAL010000004.1 coordinate 536,440, forward strand.
CTATCGCATTTGCAGCCTTAATTTGCTCTAATACATGCTCTCGTTCAAGTTCAGCTTTGTAGGTTTTTTCCAAAAAGTTATTTAGCTGTTCCCGGTCAACTGCCGTTAAATACTGCTGGTACTCCACTGCCTGAAAGAAGGACTGCTCCGCCTGCTTGTAGAAACTTCGCTCGTATTGTTTTGTGCCGACCCGCATCCAATCTTGAGCCGCTTGGCACAGAACTTTTTGTTTCTTGCCTTCGTCTGGCTGGGTTGGGTCCGCTTTCAAGGCTTGTGCCAATAGCACAATTGGCGCCAATGCCGCCAGAAAAGCCCTTTTGCCCAAAAACTTAATCAGAAGTTTTTTGTTGTCCAAAACCAAACTCCATTTAAAGACGACCCGCCCGCGGAAAATCAACGGCACTGAGTGACACTGATTTGTTGTATCCGGAACCCTTCCTTATACAAGTAAATTCGTGGTTTGGCAAGTGAAAAGTTTGATTTATGCCGCCCTTTGTAATATCATTTTTCACAAGTTATCCAAGTTATCTGTAAGAGCTGGATATTAGATAATGACCCAGAAACCTCTTATCCTCGCTGTTGAGACCTCCGGCAGAACAGGCTCTGTGGCGATAGCAGACGGCCAACAAATACTTGCCGAGGTCACCTTCTCTACGCCTGTCAAGCATAGTGCGGAGGTTTTTCCGGCTGTTTGTGGCCTTCTGAGCCGTTTTAACAGGCGCCCGGACCAAATCCAGCACATCTATATATCCGTTGGGCCGGGCAGCTTTACGGGTCTGCGAATAGCTGTAACCATCGCGAAAATAATGCACTTGGCAAACGCTGCAAAGATTGTAGCGGTATATACTTCGGATTGTATCGCCGCCAATGCCGCCGACTATCCGCAAACGCAAGGCAAAAAGCTGAAAAGAGTTGCAACCATCCTCGATGCTAAGCGTGGCCAATTCTTCGTTGCTGCGTATAACAACAGTGATGGCCGGTGGGCAAAAACGCTGCCCGATTGTCTGATGACTCCTTTGGAGTTTATCCAGAAGTTCGCCGATACCAAATCCCGTAAGGGATGCCCTACGGCAGAACCCGTTTGGCTGCTCGGCGAAGGCCTGGTCTATTATAAGCACCTTTTTAATGCCCCCGGCATCGAATTCCTCGACAGCAGCTTCTGGTGCCCGCGTGCTGCAAAGGTCCATTTGCTTGGCTACAAAATGGCCTGCGAAGGACAATTTGCCGACCCTCTAACGCTCAAGCCGGTTTACCTGCGAAGACCCGAAGCTGAAGAAAAATGGGGGTCCGCCACAGGCGGATAAAGTTGTGGTGGGCGTTAAGATGTAGAGATTGGGCAAAGTGGACAAGATAAAAGTTCGCATCAAACGTGCATGTTGCGTTCGAAAATATTCGAAAACGTTTGAAAACGTTCGGGCAGTGTCGCATCCCCTTCACTCTTCTCTGGTCAACCTGCCATCACCCGGTCCAGTGTATATGGCAGTCCCTGGCTCGTAGTATCCGCCTGGGTGTCGGACACTGTAACGGACTTACTTGCCTTTGGCCGCATCCATGTCCTTGAGGAACGACTCGACTTCCCCGAAGAAGAACTCAGGCTCATCCAGTTGGATGAAATGCCTCGCCTTCGGCGCAAAGACAACCTTGTGCCTCGGCACTGCTGCAACCTGAAGCCTGTAATTCTCCTGGGCCGCCTTCCTCTGGTTAGGGTCCGTTATGGACGCCGTAGCCCCGATGAGCAGAACGGGCGTCTTGATCGCTTTGACCTCTTTCCGCAGGTCGGTGGTCATCAATTCATAGGTGGCCTGCCCCACCGCTTTGGGGTCTGACCTGTCGCTGAGCTCGCCAACCTTCTCTACGGCCTTCTGGTCCGTTATCATCCCTGCCAGAAATGACCGGTAACCGATAGCGAACTGCTCAGGCGTCTGCGCCTTGTACATCCCTCGCATTTGTTCCGCGAATGGTTTTACCGACTCTGGCGTGGCCTTGATATCGTTTAGCGCCGCAAAAAACGGCACGCCATCGACGGAGATGATCGGCCCAACCTGGTCAGAAGCCGTCACGCCGAGCCAGAACGCCATGAATCCTCCCAGGCTGTGTCCAACGATTACCGGCCGCTCCAGTTTCTTCTGGCGAATGTACTCGACCAGGCCGTAGCGAACTTGCTCAAGGAATGGCTCCCCGATGCCCGGCTGACCTGCAAAGCCCGCCAATGTCACGACATGGCACTCATAGCGGTCCTTGAAGTGGGCCACCGTTCCGTCCCAGACATTGCCTCCACACCCCAGCCCGGGGATCAGGATCATCGGTCGTCCTGACCCGGTCACCTTCACTGTAAAGGCTGCGGGCTTTCCCACGCCCTCTTTTTCCTCAGCCTCCAGGAGACCTGCCTGGCAGAGGATTATCGCGAAAACGAGCACCCATATCCGGTGCGATACTCTTGCATTTGTCATGTTTTGCGTTCCTCGAAACTTGTGCTACAGACTCTGTTTTGTCATCTTCCTTATCGGTGAACTTTCTTCAATTTCTGGGCTCCATTATCGCCGGTCCGCACCAGATAGACAAGGGATTTCCCGAGGTTGCCCCAGTTTACCCCGTGGGATGCGCCTGCCCTGCCTGCCCCGTGAGATGTGTCGTTCACTATCTCACCGGGGTGGGATGTGTTTTTTGCTATCTCACCGGGATGAGATGTGAAACTATCTCTTCGGGGCGCCGTTTACTATCCCATCGGGGCCGTTTGCTATCCCATCGGGGATGAAATGCGACAGTTTAACCTGTGAGATACTTACATTACGAGATGCCTTCGACGTCCTCTTCTGAACCGCCCTTGTACAGCCTCAAACAAACATAACTCCTATCTCATCAGGGCATTTCATCGGCCTTGCCCCTACTTGTTTTTCCTCCATTGTTCGAATTTCGCTTTTCCGTCTTTTGTCTTTTCCATTGCTTCTATATAGTCACAATTCTCGTTTATTACCATATAACCATCGGCTTCATATATATATGTATCCCCTGTTGCTAGCGTGGTTTCTTTTTTATCGCTAACCTGAATTTTGTACCGACCACTTAAGTTATTAATTTCTCCCTTTATGCTTATCAATCTATCTTTAAAGAACTTTGTGCCTTCTCCTGTTTTACCAATTAAAATAGACGAGAGAAGCGGCTCTTCAATTTTGATTTGCTCATTAATTTGAAAGCTATTTGATTTTTCATCAAAATCTAATTTCAGATTGCCCCATGAGGTTTGCCAAATCCCTTCAATTTGGCTCTTTACAATCTTTGTATCCGAACATAAAACGTTTGAGTACTTAACTCTGTATTGGCTTTCTTTTCTGGCGTCTATTAAAATTTCTTCTTCTTTCTTTTTTTCCTCTGCCAAAAGTGTTGTTATTCTATGCTGAGCATTTCCTACTCTCGGATTTACTTGAATTCCTTCATTCGACAATTTATTAGCTTTATCTATTTGATTCTGTGCGTCATCAACAAAACCAGCATCTACATATGTATGAGCAAGGTTACCCATAGAAATCGTTTGTTTTTCTTCCGAAGCATTAAAATAACTCCTTAAAGATTTACCTTTAAGATCCAAACGTCCATAAGACACTCCCATGTTATTTAATCCAGAGCCACTTTTGATCGTGTCTGTAAGTTTCTTGTAATGCAGCAATGCTAATTTTTCGTTGTTGTTGTCACTATATGCATAAGCCATATCGAATCTTAATTGGGTGTTGACTGGTTCTCTATCTAAGGCAGCCTCAGCATAAACCAAGAAGTTTTCAATATTACCTTTATCCTTGGAAATTCTCGCCATTGCCTCAAATATTTGTGCTTTGGACTCTTGGAAATCAGGGTTAGATAGTAGTTTTCTTAACATGGTGAAAGCAGCATTGAGATCATCATCATAGGCCAAACACCAAGCTGCCTGAATATATGCATCAATTAATCCCTCTTTTTTGTCGGTGTCACTGGGGGCATATTTATCAGCAGCAAGTAGAAATTGCTCTTTTGCCTTTTTGAATTCTCCAATCTCTTTGTAGCGGTGGGCAAGTTGTTTAATTACAGTGGGTTTATCCTTTTTTTCTTGTGCAAGCTTTTCTAATTTCCCAAAGGCACTCCCATCACCAAGTGAATGAGATACTCTGAGAATAAGTGCACGCAACCAAATCCTATCATCCTCGTCGAGTTTTGCTTTAGCCTCTTCATCAAATATCTTCCATGCTTTCTTGTAGTCTTTGTCCGACCATAGGGCGGCATAAATTTTGTTAAACAACTCTTGCTTTTTATCCTTAATTTCTTCCTTGTTTTGTTCTTTCTGTTCTTCTGATTTAGGTTCTTCTGGTTTTGACAATCCATCGGTTGTTTTTTCAGTGCCCCCACTACTAGATTTTGTCTTTATGTCACTTATCATTTGACTTATTTTCAGGAACGATCCTTCTAGTTGATTCCTATCAAATGGGATGTATTCCAAATTCCCCTGAAGTTCTGGTAGTTCACAAACGCCATTTTCTTTAAGCAGAATCAAATATTTGTTAGAACCCAATGCAAATCCCGATTCCTGTATTACCCAATTGGAAGTTGTATAAATTGCGGTTTTATTTTGCGGCTTACAATACAATTTGGTTTTCCCCTCTTCCTGACAAATTATCTTATCACAATTAAATATTCCCACGAAGATATCGCAACCTTTGATTAGTTCTGTGATTTTCTCTTCAACCGTTTTAGGTTTTGCAAGTTTTGCATCGACACATTCAATGTCGAGTGATTTTATAAAATCAGTGATATTTGTAATAACTTGCTCGTCTTTTTTATCAAAACTGTGACCAACGAAAGCTTTCATTTTTTATTCTCCGTAAGCAATGTTTATCACCTCATGCCACATTATTATTTCCCTAATTCTCACCAAACACAAGCCGGAAATCTGCTAACCCCGCGACGTTTCCTCTCCGATGTTGCTCACCCAATTTTACCCCATTTTCTACATTTACACAATCTTTTTTCGTTTTTCTTTCCCTGTTCGCTAAACGCTGTATGCTAAATTGAATCCCCAAAATCGCCCAACTCTTGTCCGCCGTAGCTTTTAGCGAAGGCGGATTCAACAAATTAATCCGCCTCTGGCGGATTCCTCTGACGACATACGATATACGCAATACGACATACGAAACCATCGCGGCCTTCGGCAGCACCGCGCAGCGTCCCTTACGGGACAGCGTCCGAACCGAAAACCTCAAATCCCTCACTAAAAAACCATTCGACATATAAAAGGCTCGTAGTCCTTTCGATTAATCAAAAAGACTAGAACGATAAAAGAATACCTAAGTATCTTAGGTATTGTATTTTTTCTTCCCCTGTCCGCTATACGCTGTACGCTGCCCGCTATCCGTATTTCAATCAAATGCGCAGGGGAGCAAAAGCAAAAATCAAATTTTTCAATATTTTTTTATCTCTTTAATTGTAACGACTTAGCAGAAACTGCACCCCCGAAAACCCCACAATTTTCGCATCAAACGCGCATGTTCGTCCAATTATGGGAGGGAGTCTTTCTATTGAAATGTAAACCGCTTATGGCAATGAACAATCAACAATGAACTATAAACTACGAACAGTTATCAATGAACCACGAACTATTAACAATGAACTTCGTTCAATCAAAATTGAACGATTATGCGAAACAAACCCAATTTCCGAAAAGCAAAAATTGCTGTAACCTTAGTAATAACAAGGACTAATAACAACAAACAACGAACTATGAACTATGCAAAACAAACCCAATCAAACCCAATTTTACCCGCCACTCCGTTTGGAGGGCTTATCGGCCTTAGGCCAACTTGCCCTTTGCCACATCTTTAGCGAAGTAGGTGATTATTATATCAGCCCCGGCTCGTTTAATAGAGTGAAGGACTTCAAGCATTGCCTGTTCTTTATCCAGAAGTCCTGCCTCGGCGGCGGAATTGAGCATCATATATTCGCCGGAGACGTTATAGGCGGCGATGGGGCAATCGAAACGCTGTTTCGCCCGGTATATAATATCCAGAAAACAAAGGGCAGGTTTGACCATTACAATATCAGCGCCTTCTTCGATATCGAGGGCGATTTCAGCAAGAGCCTGCCGGGCGTTTGCGGGGTCCATTTGGTAGGTTTTGCGGTCGCCGAAGGCGGGGGCGGAATCGGCGGCATCCCTGAATGGGCCATAGAAAGCAGAGGCGAATTTGGCGGCATAAGACATAATAGCAACATCCTGAAAATTATTTTTCTCGAGGGCTTCGCGGATATATTTGACCCTGCCATCCATCATATCGGAGGGAGCGACTATATCAGCGCCGGCCTGGGCGTGCGAGAGAGCAACTTTGGCCAAAAGCTCGCAGGTCGCATCGTTATCAACCTTTCCATCTTTTATTACACCGCAATGGCCGTGGTCGGTGTAGGCGCAAAGGCAGACATCGGTAATGACAAGCAAATCAGGTACAGCCTTTTTGATTTGCCTGACGGCCTGCTGCACAGCGCCTTTTTCCGACCAGGATTCTGAGCCAGTCTTGTCCTTTTTGCTTGGCAGGCCGAAAAGCAAAACTGCGGGTATTCCCAGATTGAAAACCTCTTTTGCTTCTTCGACAACCGTATCCGGCGAAAAGTAGAAACAATCTGTCATTGACTTAATCGGCTCTTTCAAGCCTTCGCCCTGCCTGACAAAGAGAGGATATACGAGGCTATCTACGCTTAAATTCGTTTCGCGCACCAATCTTCGCATAGAGGCGCTACTACGCAGCCGACGCAATCTGATTTTCGGAAAAGCCATAAAATAACTCCGTTATTTAGTTCATTGTTCGTAGTTTGTTGTTCATGGTTTACAACGCACTCAATACTAAGTTATCTCTTGGTCTGCGAGATAGCAAGCCGGCTCGAGGAGCCAATTTTTGTCGGCGGGGTCGGGGCCGAGGAAGCGGAAATTGCCTTTGCAAAGGTCGAGCCATCGGCATTTCAAACAGCGAATATCGGCGAATTTTGATTTATTGCGGAGTTTTTTTAGCACCGGCTCATCAGGATTTTCCCAGATTGCCTTAAACGTTTTATCTCTGGTATTGCCGAGCGAGTAATTGTGCCAGAACTGGTCTGGATGCACACTGCCGTTGAAACTAACGCAGCCGATTTTTTCTCCTGTTCTGTTGCCGCCGTTAGCCAGCAGGAGTTTGCGGGCGGTTTTGAAATTTGTATTATTTTCTTTTAGCATCTTTAGCAGAAGGAACGGCCCGTCGGCGTGATTGCCAACAGTGAGCACTTCATCAACGAGGTCCTTTTTAACGAATTCTTTAGTCTTTTCTATTATTGCGTCAACGGCCTGGCGAGTTTGCTGCGGCGTCAGGGTTTGGCCGTTAAGTTTTTTTGCCCTGCCGGTCCGAATCAAATGATAAAAGCAAATCCTCCGCGCACCTGTCGAAGCCGCGAGTTCGAAAACAAAAGGGATTTGGCCGGCGTTCGACTTTGTTATGGTAAAGCGAAGCCCTGTTTTTATGCCGGTTTTTTGGCAATTTTCGATTCCCGTTAAAGCCGCTTTGAAACTGCCCTTTGATGCTCTGAACTGGTCGTGGAACTTTTCATCTCCGTCGATGGAAACACCGGCATAACTTACACCAGCTTGTGCAAGCCTATCGGCGACAGCCGAGTCAATCAGTGTCCCGTTGGTAGAGATAACTGTCCGCAGCCCCACCCTTTTTGCCTCGACCAACAACTCAAATAAATCTTCTCGCAGTAACGGCTCACCACCGCTAAACAGTACCACCGGACAGTTGACCTCTGTAAGCTGTAACAGTAGTTTCTTCGCCTGAGCGGTGTCTAACTCGTCAGCGCAGCGGTTGGCCTGCGAAAAGCTATAGCAGTGCAGGCACTTGAGGTTGCATTTTGACGTGCAGTTATAAACAACGACAGGCCCGGCCGAATCCGCCGCCGAGTACCGCAATGCGTCGGATTCACCCCCCCTGCCGCAATATAGTTTCGATATATTTATCATAATTTTAAGGTGCAAAGGGACAAAGGCACATAGGCACAAAGAAATTTATAATTTTGAGTTCTTTTTACCTTTTGCTTTTTCCATTGCTTCAATCAGGCCATCAACTGTATGCTCGACCGCCTCGGCATCGATTTTAATGCCGTGGTTTTTCAATTGTTCGGAAGTTACGGGGCCAATCGACGCCACTTTAACGCTGCTGGAGTTTACAATGTCGCTTTCTATTTGTTCGAAAAATCCGTTGACTGATGAAGCAGATGCAAAAGTCAGCCAATCGATTTTGCCATCAGCTATTTCCTGCTTGAGGCGGGTGCAATCGTTTTTCTCCGCTATGATGTTATAAATAGCTGTATTTGTAACCTCGGCTTCACCCTGGCCCAATAGCTCCGCAAGTTCGTTTGAAGCGACTTTCGAGCGCAAAAGTAAGACCTTTTTACCCTTTAGATTAGCGAAGGCCCTTAATTGTTTGCCGAGCTCCCTGCTGGTAAAAATGGTCGGCACGAAATCGGTCTTTATCCCAAACTCAGCCAATCGGTCGGTGGTCTCGCTGCCTATGGTCGCGACTTTCGCCGAGCCGAAAACCCGTGCGTCTTTACCTAAGTTTTTCAGAGCCTCGAAGAAAGTATCCACGCCGTTTGTGCTGGTAAAGATTACCCAGTCGAATTCTCTGATTTTGGCGAGTGTCTGCAGAAACTGATTTGTTTGCGTCAAAGGTTTGATTTTTATCGTTGCAAACTCTATCGGATTGCCGCCCTCACTTATGATTTTGGCAGCAAGCCGGGCATTGCCAATTCGGTCACGGGTTACGACTATGGTTTTGCCGAACAGCGGTTTTTTCATAAACCAGTTCAGGCCCGGGTCGCTTTGGGCGGCTGTGCCGACAACCACAATCGCCGGCGGTCCGTTTTTCTCCTGCCGGCATTTTTCGCTTATATCGCCGAGCGAAGCCGTAACGACTCGCTGGCTCGGCAAACTAACGTCGGCGATGACCGCCGCCGGCGTCTTGGCGTTCATACCGTTTTTGATTAGCTCATCGGCGATAAAATCCAGATTACTCATCGCCATATAAAAGATGATGGTTCCGCTGAACTCTGCGAGCAGGTGCCAGTCGATATTGCTTTTCTGTTTTCCCTCTGCTTCTCTGCCGGTGACAAAAATAACTTGTGAATTATGCCTTCTATCGGTCGGCATAATTCCGGCATAAGCACCCGCAGCGATGCCGGCGGTCACCCCCGGCACTATCTCAAAATCAATCCCCGCTTCGGCGAGCGCCGCAGCTTCTTCGGCGGCCCTTCCGAAAATGCAGGGGTCACCACCCTTTAGCCGAACGACAGTTTGTCCGCTTGATGCCTTTTCGATTAAGAGGTTGTTGATTTGCTCCTGCGAGAATGTATCCGGCCCGACGCGCTTGGGCACGTTGATAATCTCAGCGTCTCGGCGTGCAAAATTGAGCAATGCCGGACTGACTAACCTGTCGTAGATTACGCAATCGGCAATTCGGAGAACCTCAGCTCCGCGAACTGTAATCAAATCCGCCCTGCCCGGTCCTGCCCCGACCAGATATACTTTGCCTTTGTCTTTGCAGTCTGTCATTTTTCCAGTTTCTCTAAAATTTTTCTGCCGCCGGCTTCGAGAAGCTCTTTCGCAAGTTTTTCTGCCGACTCTTCGGCCTGCTCAGCCGGGCCGGTAATTTCTCGCCTGATAAAATTTTCTCCTTCACAATCTGATATAAACGCAAAGATTCTGATATTGCCTCGTTCAACTTCCGCAAAGGCCCCTGCCGGCGCATGACAGCCGCACCGCATTGTTACCAAAATCTGTCTTTCGGTGAAGGTAACCGCTCGCGCTTTCTTGTCATCAATGGCGGCGATGAGCCCGCTGGTTGCGATATCGTCCACCCTTGTCTGGACAGCTAATGCGCCCTGTGCCGGTGCGGGAATAAACTGCCTCGGGTCGAAACAGAATGATATTTTTTTCGCCAGGCCGAGCCTTTCTACTCCTGCCCTTGCCAGAATAATCGCATCGAACTTTCCTTCTTCCAGCAGCCTTATTCGCGTTGTAACATTACCTCGGATAGTCATTGGTTCAATGTCCTGCCTTAAACGTTTTAGCTGAACCATTCTTCTTGCGCTCGAGGTGCCGACCTTTGCCGATGTTCTGAGCTGTTCGATGGAACTAACGGCCTCAGTCGACAGGATGCAATCCTCAGCGAATTGCCTGTCGCAAACCGCTGCTATTGATAATCCTTCTCGCTGCTGTGTGGGCAAATCCTTGAAACTGTGCACGGCAAAGTCAGCTTCTCCTGCCAACACGGCATCTTCAACCTGCGAGGTAAAAAAGCCGCTTGTCCTTAACTGCCACAGCGACGTCCTTTTGTCCCGGTCGCCCTTAGTGGTTATTTTTTTTATTTTGATTTTTATTTCGGGATAAATTTCCTTTAGTTTGCCCAGTATAATCTGCGTCTGGGCAACGGCCAGTGCTCCGCCGCGGGTTGCAACGGTTAGAACGCTCATTGTTGGCTGCGTTTATCCTGTGAAAGAAACATTTTATTAATCAAGTCGGCTGCCTGTAGTTGTTCTGCACTCGGCTGTTGGTCGCCGCCATTTTTAAGAAAGTTGATTGGTCCGTGCAGTATCTTTTTGACCAGCGACTCGGCGAAACGCTGCAGTTTCTCGCTGTCGGCGTCGCCGAAATCTTTTGCGTGGCGCTGCGCTTCGCTACGGGCAAGCTCAAGTCCCCTGCGAGTCAGTTGCGAAATCGCAGGCACAAGATTTAACGAATTGTACCAGCCGGCAAACTCATTCGTAAACTCAGCTATAATTTGTTGAGCTTTGTTGATTTCACCTTTTCGCTTCTCTTCATTTTCGAGTATCTGCCCGCTTAAGTCATCTATATCGTACAGCCGAACGCATTCGAGCTCGCCGACTTTCGCATCTATATCCCTCGGAACGGCAATATCTGTTATCAGAATCGGCCTTTTCCTATGCGACAGGACTTTCGAGGCTGTTTGGTATGTTAATATCGGTTTTGTTGCCGCCGTTGAGCTAATCACTAAGTCAACCTCAGTTAATCTATCGGCCAGTTCCTCTAAGCCGATTGCCTCGCCGCTATTGAACCGATTGCAAATCGCCTGCGCCTTTGTTTTATCGCGATTGGCTATAATCAGCCTCCCTACTTCCGCTTTCACCAGATACCTTGCCACAAGTTCAGCGTTTTCGCCGGCGCCGATTACCATTGCGGTGGCAGCCGACAAATCAATTTCCCTTTTCGCCAGCTCCACAGCAGCGAGGCCGATTGAAGCCGTGCCGCCATTGATACCCGCCAAATGAACGGCGGGTAAATTCGTATTGGTTCGCACAGCCTTTGCCGCCCGAAATGCGGTGTGAAAGAGGTGATGAAACACGAACTTACTCATTCTGCTGTCCGAAGACTCTGTGTAAGCTGATTTTACCTGCGAAAGAATCTGACTTTCACCCAGCATTTGCGAATCAAGGCCGGACGCAACCTCGAAAAGATGGCGGGCAACATCAATGCCGGATATCTCTCGGCTGTATTTACTCCACGCCTCGGCCGCATCAGGTTTAGTCTGTCTGATAAGCTCCGTTAAGAATTTATCGCAGTCGAAACTTTTTTTGGCGTAAAGATAGAATTCAAGCCGATTGCAGGTTTGCAAAATCACCACCTCGCTAATTTTTTCTTCAGCGTGCATCAGTCTGAGCATAGAGTGCCGTTGATGGCTGCTGAAGGCAGCCTTTTCGCGCAGCTCCACCGGGCAGTTATGAAATGTCAGGATATTTAGGAAAAGTTCCATTTTTTGCGCAGATTAAGTATACCGAAAATCCTCTGCCGCGAGTAGACAAATTTAGACCCGCATCGCCGGCCGATTAGCAATGAATAAATGCTGGAAATTGGTCGCTGGTATCCGGTATTTTTACCCGCAGAGGTTTTGGTTGACAAGATAATACAAACAGTATAATTTTAAAAGGTCAAATGAGGCATTGGGTTTTGTTTATGGTTTTTAAAATTGTTTTGCTAAAAACGGAGGCTTGCTATGAGTAAGTTTGTTGTACCCAAGAAAGGTGCGCTGGATTTATTATCTCTTGGTGCGCTGGTATGTCGTCTGGACCCCGGAATTATTCCTTTTCACAAAGCGACAAGTTTTCAGGCCCATGTCAGTGGAGGCGAGTTTAACGTCGCCGCCAATCTGTCAGACTGCTTCGAGCTGAACACAGGCATTGCCACGGCAATGGTGAAATATCGAATCGGTCGTTTAATCAGGGAGCGAGTCAGGGCGATGGGCGTCAAGCCCTTTTACGTCTGGTTCGAGCGTGATGGTGTTCAGGGCCCGAATATGGCATTTGTTTTCAGCGACCGCGCATACGGTGTGCGCGGGCCGGAAGTGGATTACAACCGCGCCATCGAGGCGGCTGCTCAGCTCAAACCCGGCGACTTCAACTGGGCGGAAATTTTCAGCGGCGGCGTACGCTGGTTTCACAGCGGCGGAATCTTTGCGGCACTATCGGAAACGACCTCAGAACTAATTATTGAAGCAATGAAACTCGCCAAAGCCAAAGGCGCAGTGACGAGTTTTGACATTAACTACCGTGCCAAACTTTGGAAGTTCCGAGGCGGACAGAATCACGCGGTAGAAATTATGAACCGGATTGTAGAGAACGTCGATGTTCTGGTCGGTAATGAAGCAGATATGCAGGATGGTCTTGGTATGCCGGGGCCTGATGTCGTTAAACAATCCAAGCTTGACCCCTCTGTTTTTGTTGCGATGATAGGCGAAGTTACGAAGCGGTATCCAAACGTAAAAGCTGTCGCAACCACACTTCGGGAAGAACACTCCACGAATGACCACAGCTGGAGTGCGGTGGCATGGGTTGACGGCAAAGTTTATCAGGCGCCGACCTGCAAACTCAACGTGTATGACCGGGTCGGCGGCGGTGACGGCTTCGCTTCAGGATTTTTCTATGGTTTACTGACTGGCAGGCCTTACGAAGAAGCGGTAAAACTCGGATGGGCGCATGGCGCCCTGCTTACTACTACTCCCGGAGACACAACAATGGTAATTCTGGACCAGGTGGAGAATTTCATTAAAGGCGCACGAGGCCGTATCCAGCGGTAGAGAATTCTTAAAGCCCGTATTCGGATTTGCCGAGTACGGGCTATTTATTTTAAAGTAGTTTCTTATTCAGCAGGATAATCAAACCGCTTCTATCGTAGAGGGCGGCTTGGGGGCGATGTTGAATGTAACGCTGACGACCCCGGGCACCTCGCGGATAATTTCGCCGGTAAGTTTCTCAAGGGTTTCAAACGGCAATTGCGTCGGTGTTGCGGTTCGAGCATCGACGCTGTCCCAGCAACGCACCTCGATTTGCTGGCCGAAATCGCGCTTGCCGTCGCGCATACCGGTTACGCGGTCCTCGTGAAGTATAGCCATATACTGAAATGCTCCGGTATTCTTTAGCAGGCGCTCGACGATAGCTGTTGCCTTGCGGACGGTCTCGATACGCTCCGGCGTAACCTCGCCTATAACGCGTGCCGCCAGGGCCGGGCCAGGGAATGGAATGCGGTTGAATACTTCGTCCGGCAGGCCGAGTGCCCTGCCGACCTTTCTAACGCCGTCTTTGCGGAGCTGAATGAGCGGCTCGATGATATGGTAGCCGAAGGCCTTCTGCGGGTCGATGCCGAGCTGCTCAAAGACATTATGCTGGCGTTTTATCCCTGCGACGGTCTCATCGACATCAGTGAGGATAGTTCCCTGAAGAAGATATTTTGCTCCACTTTGTTTGACGAGGCGTCCGAATACTTTTTTGTAGAATGTCTGGGTAATGGCTTCGCGTTTTTCTTCCGGGTCGGTTATCCCTTTCAGTGCCGCGAAGAACTCCTTGCGTGCATCGACTATTTCGACTGTTACGTCGAACTTTCGAAAGAGACTTACGACCTGTTCAGGCTCGCCTTCGCGCATAAGGCCATTTTGGATAAAGACGGTTTTAAGATTTTTTCCCAAGGCCCGATGGCCGAGCATCGTAACTGTAGACGAATCAACGCCGCCAGAGAGCGCATTGACTGCTGTTCCACTACCGACAGCGTCTTTGATTTCTTTGACCTTCTCATTTATGAAGTTTTCGGTATTAAGTTTCTGTGCAGTGATTTCGGTAATCATGACCTGACCTCCTTTTCATTGAACAGTATTGCATCACGCCTAATTCCGGTGGTATTTTGGTCGGCCTTGTCGATAAAGGCAAGGGAAAAACCGGCCGCTGGTCGCTTGTGACCCGAGTGACGCCGGAGAATTATTCGGATAAGCTCTTGGCCTTTTGCCAGAACGCAAGAATGATAACGCCCAACACTAAACAACTCAAAGAATCACCCAGAAACCATTTAGCGGGCATTCCCACCGCCGGTCCCGTTATCCCGCAGACCACACCCAAAAATACAGAAACAATACCAGAGAATGGAACTATTACTCCGTATTTCATTGGGTTCAGCGCCAAGATAATGAAAAACACCCCGATGCCTACATACGTGGCTGACGTAACGCGAATCGTATACATAATCAACGGTGAGTCTGGCAGCGTCTTAATCCCAAAGAAGCCTGTAATAGACTCGAACGCCGACAACGGCAAAAACAACCCTACCACCGACGGCAGGCACAAAATACCGGTTATCAACAGACAAATCTTCAATCCACGCATTTGCATCTCCTTTCAAATAACATTTCCCAAAAACAATCTGCAAAGAGTTTCTATCCCTTATGCCTGTCTTTGAATCGATGAGTATACCGGAAATCTTCCGCTTTTCCCGCATTTTTTCTGCTTAGAGCCGTTTTTCTCAAAATTAGGGACTTTTTGAGATTTTTTGGGGGTGATTCAATTCAAGGCACACTCCCTGTGTATAACAATATCAGGGGATAGTTTGAAAATATTTGTAACCCCCTTTCACCAAGAGGTGAGATGTGGTTAAGCATTATACTCTAACGGATTCTCTATCGTACGCGACTTTCTCAGGAAAACCAATAAAAATTGATTCTTACCTAACCTACTCAGTATACCCAATTTATGAAGTGGCTAAAAAATCTACAAAAAATGGCCAAAAAACGCTTGACAACTTATAGGACACAACGGTAGATTATTTAGCGTAAGGCGGGGGCCTTACGACGGTAGAGAAGGGTATGAATAGTAGAGGAGAGAGGATGGAGAGAGCAATCCTCATATTCACCGTTTGGGAGTTTCCACATCTACTATCCGAATCGAATCGGAGGACGATGAGAAAGACTCTACGGAGGGTTCCACGCATTTTTGTTCACCGAGATGGAAAATAATTGTGTGCGCAATGAAAATTTGGAGGAGAAAACTATGAAAAGATTATTAATGATTTGTGCAGTGGCAGGTCTGCTACTAACTACGAACGCGGTAGCCAGTCTCAGCCAATTAAACGGAACTCCGGGGCCGGGGCCAGCGGACCCGGTAATGCCCTTAGACGGTACGTGGGTCAGACTTATTGAGGCTATGGCAGCGCCCGCCTTTTTCACGGGCATTTATACCTGGAATTCGCCCCTTCCGGTTACCTTTACCATTACAGATTGGGCCGTAGTTACTGACGTTTTCGAAGTTTATGATTTGGGCAGCCTTGTAGCAACTACCCCTTCCCTGCCTGACTGGTACGCGTTGGGTCTTGCAGATGCGTTAACTTCGCCCCCATGGACAGTTTATCCAGATGTGGCCCTGGCTGATGTCAGGTTCAGTTCCGCCGTAATCAATTTTGCACCAGGTGCACATTCAGTCACCATCAAGGATATCCACGTTCCTCTCCGGTCGCAGGGAGGCTCGCCATTTGTTGATGGAACCGTCGCATTCAAAGCGGTTACGATTCCCGAACCGACTACAGTCTGTCTTCTTGGTCTGAGCGGATTGGCTTTGCTGGGAAAACGCGGACAGAGTTTCGGTTCTCCTCGTGTAAAACAAAGAATGGAAGGAGAAGAACAATGAAAAAGTTAATTAAAATTTGTTTAGCCCTAATTGGAGCCATAGTTGTTATTAGTTTTCCGGGCATCTCAAACGCAGAGGATCCTAACGTGGTTGTTCCGGCTAATCCCCTCTGGACAGACACAAGAACAAGCTTGAACATTGGGGATATAGTGGCCATTACCGCTTCGGGTAGCTGGTGTTGGGGGGGGCCTGGTTGGTTCGGTCCGGACGGGGATAGCGGGAACACCTTCGGTTTAGAAGATACGTTCTACTGGGGAGCTGCCAAAGGAGCCCTCATCGCTTTTATTGGGCCGGACCCTTACCAAGGCCGCTGGGGCGATGCGAACTTTTTCCCGCAGACTTCTGGATACTGGAACATTGGAAGCAGTGCTACATTCACCAGCGATAAAACTGGAGAACTTTGGCTTGGTTTCAATGACGCCGCCCGTTCCATGGGGCATGGAGTAGCAGACAACAGGGGCTTGGTGACCGCGCTGATATCCGTTATTCCTGTGCCTGTAACTGTGACTATCGACATCAAAGCCAGCAATGTCCCTGTGGCTATCTTGAGCAGTACGACTTTTGATGCGGTCACCGTCGACCGAAGCACCGTGGAGTTTGCCGGTGCACATCCACTTCCTAATTACTGCTCTCAACTCGGAGAAATACCTGAAGATGTGGACGGCGATGGACTATTAGATATAGTATTTTACTTCAAGACTCAGGATTTGAACTTACAGCCTGACGATACGGAAGCCTGCTTAACCGGCAAGACATTCAGCGGGCAAGGGTTCAGAGGTTGCGAGAGCATCTGCCGCTTAGGTCCGGTTGTTGGCGACCTCGATAACGACTGCAAGGTGGATTTTAAAGATTTTGCTATATTTGCCTCACGTTGGCTGAAATGCACTGACCCGAACTGCGGATGAGTATCAGCAATGTACTGCGCTATTTTGCAGTATTTTTGCGATTTTGCTTGACAGGGTTTGGCGGATTTGGTTAAATATAGCCACTATGAGGCGAATCAACCGTAAAAATACTGTCAATTGGTGGCGGCCTGCGGAGTAAAACCGGCAGGCTTTGCGGTGATTTGCCATATATAATTTGGTTCGTCGGATTTTCAAAAAATGCAGCCTGTCGGAAAGACAGGCTTTTTTTATTTGTATTTTCGGCTGTTTACGGCTAAAAATTGCAGCTAAAGGAAGGAAAAATGGATGATTACAAACAAATAATAACTGGCGCAAAGCCGGGGCAGATTGTGCCGATAGTCAAAGAGATTGATATTGACGAGCCGGTGGACTTTTTCGCCAGGCTGAGCGACTACGGCCGGAATAAAAACTGCTGCCTGCTGGAGGCAAGCGACTACCTTGCGGAAAACGCGCTCAGTTTTGGCACAGCCAGGCCCGCCCTTTATCTTACCGGCACCGGCACGGAATTTTCCATCCAGGCCCTGAGTAATACCGGCAGACGAATGCTCGAATATCTGTCCGCTGATAAAAGCAGGTTCAGCTTCTGCGAATCGGCGGATTTCAGCCTGCAGCAAATCAGCGGGCGAATTAAGAAACCTGAGACAGTGGTTGATGAGCAGACCCGCCTGACAAGTGTAAATCAAATGGACGTGCTTCGGGCAGTAGCGTTTGCATTTAAGCTGGCGAGTAAGCCTTTCCGTGTAACCTGCGGCCTGCTGGGGGCCATAAGCTACGACTTTATAGACCAGTTTGAGAAGCTGCCACCCAGCGGCGAAGACCTCCTGGGCAATCCCGATTACGAGCTATATTTTGCCGACAATATCTTCCTGGTCGACCACGCGCACAAGAAGGGCCATGTGATTGTCAACGTAATGATAACGGACGGCGACCGCCAGGCTATAGTCAACGAGGCGCAGGAGTGTTTCGATTACTATCGGGGTATCTCTGGTTCCGGCATACCGAAAGGCCGAAAGTACACCGGGCCTATCCCCCCTGCCTCAACGGACACAAGCCAGGCTGAATATGAAAAGATGGTTCGAAAGGCCAAACAGCATATCCTCGACGGCGATATTTTTCAGGTGGTCCTGAGCAGAACGAAGACCGAGCCTTGTCCTGATGAGCCTTTAGATGTCTATAAACGGCTCAGAGTCCTGAACCCTTCGCCATATATGTTTTACCTCAATACGCTCAGCACGATACTTATAGGCTCCAGCCCGGAACTAAATCTCCGCGTCAGCGGCGGCAGGAAACGCGACGTCGAAATCAGACCTATCGCCGGCACAAAACCACGGGGCAAAATCGCAAATGCCATCGACGCTGACACCGATTTCAGATACGAGGCTGAGCTGAAGCTCGACCGCAAGGAATTGGCTGAGCATATGATGCTGGTCGATTTGGCGAGGAACGATATCGCCCGTGTTGCTGAGCCAGGCAGCAGAGTTGTTACCGAACTATTGACAGTCGAAAAATACGCATCGGTCCAGCATATGGTAAGCAACGTCAAAGGCACGCTTGCCGCCGGACTCGACGCATTGAGTGCGTATCTTGCCACGATGAATATGGGAACGCTTACCGGGGCCCCGAAGATTGAAGCGATGAAAATAATCCGCCAGCTTGAAAGGACCAAACGCGGCTACTACGGCGGCGCTGTCTGCTACCTGACTGTCGACGGCCAGTTCGACAGTTGTATCACGATAAGGAGCCTTCAGGTCAAAGACCGCACAGCTTACGTTCGAGTCGGCGCAGGCATTGTTCACGATAGTGTTCCGAAGACCGAATTTGAGGAAACCGAACACAAGGCAAGGTCTTGTATCCAGGCCGTTCAGGGGACCTAATATCAGAGGCCGAATCTTATGAAAGAAAAAACCGCAAAAGTTTTGTTCATCGATAACTTTGATTCGTTTACGTACAATCTCGTCGATGATTTTTGTAAGCGTAATTGTCAGGCGAAAGTTTATCGTGCCGACACAACAATCGAGCAGCTTCAGGCGGTCGCCAGCAAGTTCAATCCCGACCTCCTTGTGATTTCGCCGGGCCCCGGCACACCGGATACCGCCGGCGTCTCACTTTCAGCAGTGGATTATTTCAAGGGGAAACTGCCGATATTCGGCGTCTGCCTCGGTCATCAGGTGATAGCGCAGTATTTCGGCGGTAAAGTTACTCACGCCCCTGAGCCGATGCACGGCAAGCCCTCACGAATAACACACAATGAAAAAGGTATATTTGCCGGCGTGGAAAACCCGCTCCAGGTGGGACGTTATCACAGTCTTTGTATCTATACGTTGGGGATTCCGGACTGCTTAAGACAAACGGCTGAGTTTGAAGGCATCTGTATGGCTATTGAACACAAAGAACTTCCGATATACGGCGTGCAGTTTCATCCGGAAAGTATTTTAACTCCCGCAGGCGGAAAGATAATCGAAAATGTCTTGGCAATCGCAGCCCAAAAACGCAAAAATGGATTCGACAGGCTCACCATAAAGTGAGGAACTGGATTGACAGCGATAACTGAATACATTGAACCTTTGTTGCACGGCGAGAATTTGAGCATTGAGCAGGCGACGAGCCTGTTGGACGTCATCTTTGAAGGCGGCGTCAGCGAGGTGCAAATCGCCGCATTTCTTACGGCAATGCAGGCCAAAGGCGCAACGGCGGCTGAGCTTGCGGGCTTTGCCAAATCACTGCGCCAGCACGCCGTCCGTGTGAAGGTCAACGTCGATAATCTGGTTGACACCTGCGGAACAGGCGGCGGTGCCATTAAAACCTGTAATGTCTCAACTGCTGCAGCAATAGTGGCAGCGGGTGCAGGTGTTTACATCGCCAAGCACGGCAATCGCGGGATAACAAGCGGCTGTGGCTCAGCAGATGTGCTCGAGGAATTGGGCGTCAGGATAGATGCCCCTGCTGACGTTGTGGCAGAGTGCATAAGGCAGGCACATATCGGATTTATGTTCGCGCCGATGTTTCATCCCGCGATGAAATATGTCCAGCCTGTACGAAAGGCACTTGGTTTCAGGACGGTCTTTAACATACTTGGCCCTTTGGCAAATCCAGCCGGTGCGCCGAGACAGGTGCTGGGTGTAGCTGATGAAAGTCTGATGCAGCCGATAGCTGAGGCACTTAAACTTTTAGGCACACAATATGCAATGGTTGTGCACAGCGAGGGGCTGGATGAAATAAGCACAGCGGCAGTTACAAAAATCGCAGAGCTGAAAAACGGCCGGATTACAAACAAAAAACTGAATCCGCAGGATTTGGGCATAAATCTAACGACTCTTGAAGAGCTTAAGGTTACTGATGCCAAATCAAGTGCGAAGGTCTTAAGGGACATAATGAGCGGTAAAGAAACCGGAGCACGTAAGGATATTGTCGTCCTGAATGCCGCTGCCGCCATAATCGCCGGCGGTTTGGCCGACAATTTTGAATCAGCAATTAAGCTGGCACAGACATCAGTCAGCAATGGCAAAGCATTAGCGTGCTTGGAAAAGTTAATCGAAATCTCAAATAAAGCATAACGATCCGTGCCACGGGTCACGAGTGACGAGCGACGAATATGCTGATAGTGAAAGTTAAAATTTGCGGTATTACGAATTATCGGGACGCCACCGCTGCGGCGGATATGGGTGCGGACTTACTGGGCTTCAATTTTTATCCTAAAAGCCAGAGGTTCGTAACGCCGCAGGAAGCAGCACAAATAATCAATAAATTGCCGGCTTTCATCCCTGTTGCCGGCGTATTTGTAAACGCCTCGCTTGACCATATTAAAGATGTTATCGGCGAGTGCAACTTGGACTGGGTGCAGTTGCACGGCGACGAAAGCCCCAAGTTCTGTGATTCGCTGCGTTCTCTTAATGTAAGGACGATGAAAGCGATTCGCGTAAAAAACCAGGCAGATATCGAGAAGGCGGAAAGTTTTTTCACCGATGCTATTTTGTTAGATGCCTTCGACCCCAAAAAATACGGCGGCACGGGCCTGAGGTTTGACTGGAACGTAATCGGGCATATCAACAAGCGCATTTTCCTGGCGGGCGGAATAAATCCTGATAATGTAGAGGCTGCTGTTGAATTAGGAGTCTATGGAATCGATGTTTGCAGTGGCATCGAATCAAGGCCCGGCAAAAAAGATATTAGAAAAATGAGGAAACTATTTGAAATCATACATCATCTAAGAGGATAAATACGAAATTCGAAATCCGAAGCACGAAACAAATTCAAATGACCAAAATGCAAAATTCAATATCGAACATCGAGGACGGGGAAAAAATGAAAGAAAAAAGGAAAAGGAGAATCCAATGAAACGAATACTGTTTTCTATAGTGTGTATCTCTCTGATACCAGCAGCTTTTGCCGACGTGAACGCGCCGGACAAGAACGCCCGATTAATTCAAGCCGCAAAAGATGGCAACCTCCCGGCCGTGCAAACCCTGCTGGCTGGCGGTGCTAATGCTAATGCAAAGACCGATGATGGCGTAACGGCCCTGCAGGTGGCGGCGGAGATGGGGCATATGGAAATCATCAAGTCCTTACTGAAAAAGGGAGCTGATGTCAATGCCAAGGATAAAGACGGCGTAACTGCCTTAATGATGGCGGCGCGGGAAGGTCGTACGGAAATTGCCAAGCTGCTTTTGAAAAAGGGTGCTAAGGTAAACGCAAAGATAAACAATACCGGGGTAACTGCCTTATGGCTGGCGGCATGGAAAGGGCATACGGAGATCGTCCAGTTCCTGACAGAAAATGGCGCTGAGGTCAATGCCAAGGATGAAGCTGGCCAAACACCTCTGATAATGGCGGCATGGGAAGGCCATACAGATGCCGTCGAACTCCTTTTGGAAAAAGGTGCTGATATCAATCCAGAGGCTGATAACGGTGATACAGCCTTTATACGGGCGGTGAGTGAGGGTCATATAAAAGTCATCAAAGCCTTTCTGGAAAAGGGCGCTGATGTAAATGCAAAAACAACTAAGGGCTTGACAGCCCTGATGAGGGCGGCGGATGCAGGTCATACGGAAATTGTCAAGCTCCTTCTGGAAAAAGGTGCTAATGTAAACGCAAATACTGGCGTAACAGCCTTGTGGCTGGCGGCATGGAAAGGCCATACAGAAATCGTAAAACTCCTTTTGGAAAAGGGTGCTGATGTCAATGCAGAGACTTACGACGGCAGCACGGCCTTGATGAATGCAGCTATGTGGGGCCATACGGAAATTGTCAAGCTCCTTCTCGAAAAAGGCGCTGATGTCAATGCAAAGGCTAACAATGGCGAAACAGCCTTAGGTGCTGCAAGAAAAAGAAAGGCATTTTTGCAAGAGTCCAAAATAGCAGGAAAGACAGGTTATACAGATATACAGAACACCATATTACTGCTCGAAAAAGCCGGCGCAAAGGAATAGCCAAAATGTGATACTCGATGCTGGATGCTTGATGCTCGTAACGCAAATCGACAATCAAGTATCGAGAATCGAGCATCGAGAACGGGAAAAAATACGCCACGGGCGTATAAAAATGAAAGAAAAAAGGAAAAGGAGAATCCAATGAAACGAATCTTGTTTTCTATCGTGTGTATTTTTCTGAATCTATCGGTTTTTGCCGAGGCGGACGTATCAGATAAGAATGCTCAACTGATTCAAGCCGCAAAAAACACTGATGCCAATACCGAAAGTTTTGCGCTGCACAAAGCTGCTTATGAAGGCAATTTTGAAGAAGTCAAAGCCCTTATCGCCAAAGGCGCTGATGTCAATGCCAGAGGACCGCGTGATTCTAATTTTACCCCTCTGCTCTTCGCTGCCGCTAAAGGCCATGAAAATATTCGGGGAATATTCGGCGATATCGAGATAAAAGACAGAACAAAAAATGTAGATTATCCCAGATTATATACAGATATAGTATCTCTGCTGCTTGCTAACGGGGCCGACGTCAACGCAAAAGCTCAGGATGGCTTCACCGCGCTGCATTCAGCGGCCGTGTTCGGCTACTTAGATATGGCTGAGCTACTTATCGCCAAAGGGGCCGACATAGAAGCAAAAGACGCTTTTGGTAGAACGCCTTTGTCTGTTGCTGCTCTCAACAATCATAAGGATATAGCAAATCTTCTCATCGCCAAAGGCGCTAAAGTTGACATTTTCATAGCATCGGCTATGGGAGATATTGAACGCGTCAAGGGTTTTCTGTACAGCGACCCTAATATGATCAATGCCTCCCAAGGCGATTACACACCTCTGCACAACGCGGCTTACAGCGGACAAATAGAGATGGTGAAATTTCTCATTGAAAAAGGAGCAAATGTTAATGCTAAAATTCAAAATGGCTGGACACCGTTGTTCTGGGCCGCAGATAAGGGGCACAAAGACATAGCAGAATTACTCATTGCCAAGGGCGCTGATGTTAACGCAAAAAACAGTTCTGGTTATACGCCATTGTTTATGGCTGCAGATAAAGACCGCAAAGATATAGCAGAATTACTTATCGCCAAAGGCGCCGATGTCAATGCCAAAAATGACAGGGGCCAGACAGTTTTGTGGAAGGCGTCGGAATACGGCCATACGGAAATCGCCAAGTTGCTTCTGGATAAGGGGGCCGATATCGAAACCAAGGCCAACGACGGCAAAACAGCTTTGTGGCTACCGGCACTGAAAGGCCATATAGAGGTCGTCAAACTTCTTCTGGCCAAAGGCGCCAACGTGAATAATAAGCAATATAGTGACGGCGCAACTCCACTGATGGCGGCATCGACAGGCCGTACGGACGTTTTGCAGCTTTTACTGGGAAAGGAAGTTGAAGTCAATGCCAGGGGAACCACCGACAATGCAACGGCCCTGATTCTGGCGGCGAGGGAGGGCTGCACAGAAAACGTCAAGCTTTTGCTGGGAAAAGGAGCCGACGTCAATGTCAGGACCAATGACGGGAAAACAGCTTTGGCATTGGCAAAAAGCAAAGGCAATACAGCTATTGTGCAACTGCTTGAAAAAGCCGGCGCAAAAGAATAACAAGGGAAAACCCTGCGGGCAAATTCAATTGCTAAAGGTATGAAGGTATGAAATACAAAGGCAGATTCGGAGATTATGGCGGTTTCTATGTGCCGGAGGTTCTGATACCGCCGCTGGAAGAGCTGGAAGAGGCATTTTATCGCTTCTATGAGGACAAGCGATTCGTGGCTGAGCTTGCGCAGCTTTTGAAAGACTACGCCGGCAGGCCAACCCCGCTTTACTTCGCGAAAAGGTTCAGCGATTACGTCGGCTTTAAAGTCTATCTGAAGCGCGAAGACCTTCTGCACGGCGGAGCACACAAGGTCAATAATACCTTAGGACAGGGACTGCTGGCCAAATATATGGGCAAAACGAAACTCATCGCCGAGACCGGCGCCGGCCAGCACGGCCTGGCAACGGCGATGATTGGCGCCTTGTTTGGTATGGAAACAAAAATTTTTATGGGCACAATCGATATCGAGCGGCAGAGCGTCAACGTCCACAAGATGAAATTGTGCGGCGCAGAGGTCGTACCGGTTGAAGGCGGAACGGGCACCCTGAAGGACGCTATCAATGACGCCCTTCGCTACTGGACGGCTCACGTTACCGATACGTTTTACCTGTTTGGCTCGGCTGCGGGCCCGCATCCCTATCCGACGATAGTAAAACATTTTCAAAGCTGCATCGGCAAAGAGGCAAGAAGTCAGTGTCTTGAACAAATCGGCAGACTGCCGGATATGGTCGTCGCCTGTGTCGGCGGAGGCAGTAACGCCATCGGTATCTTTTCAGGCTTTATGAATGACAGGGATGTGAAGCTGATTGGCGTCGAGGCAGGCGGAAGAAGCTTAAGCAGCGGCAAACACGCTGCGACGCTGGTGGCTGGCCGCGTTGGCATCCTGCACGGCGCAAAAGCCTACCTCCTGCAGGACAAAGAAGGTCAGGTCAATGAGACCGAATCCGTAAGCGCAGGGCTGGATTACCCCGCTGTCGGGCCCGAACACTGCCTCCTGAAGGATACAGGCAGGGCTGAATATGTCGCAGCAGAGGATGCCGAAGTGCTCGATGCATTTGAACTGCTTACTAAAAGCGAGGGGATATTGCCGGCGCTGGAAAGCGCACACGCATTGGCTTACCTGATGCGCCAAAAAGGTAAATTAGACGCTGAGACCATTGCTGTTGTGAATCTTTCCGGCCGGGGCGACAAGGACGTCTCGATTGTCGAAGAACGCAGAAGCGTAGATGGGTGAAAGAGTAGATGAGTGAATGAGAGAATGGGTGGATGAGTTAACGCATCAACTCATTTACGCATAAACGCATTTACGAAAAGAGGCACAAGGCTATGAAAACATATAGGCAAGTTTTTTCCGAATTGGCAAAAGCAAAAAGAGCAGCGTTAATCCCGTTTTTTGTGATAGGTGACCCTGACTTCGAGACTAGCCTCGATATTGTCAAAGCGGCCATCGACGCGGGGGCCGACATCCTCGAATTGGGCATACCGTTCTCCGACCCGATAGCGGATGGCCCCACAATTCAGAAAGCAGATATCCGTGCAAGGAACAGTGGTATGAATGTCGCAAAAGCATTAGAGTTTATCGGCAAAGTCAAAAACTACAAAGACATCCCCATCGGGTTGCTAATGTATTACAACTTGGTTTACCAGTACGGCACGGAAAAATTTTTCAGGGATTTTCATCGGGCAGGTGTCAACAGCGTCTTAGTTGCTGATTTGAGCATTGACGACGCCGACGAAATCACTGGTCCCGCCGCCTCGGCGGGTGTTGATACTGTTTTTATGGTCACTCCAAACACCGAAGCCAAAAGAATGAAGTTGATAGCTTCGAAGACGACCGGCTTTATTTACGCGGTGTCGTTGCTGGGTGTAACGGGAAGCAGGGAGAACCTTTCAGATTCCGTCAAAGTGCTGGTCGGCAAGCTAAAGAAAGAAACTCGCGTTCCGGTGTGCGTTGGCTTCGGCATAAGCAAGCCGGAGCATGCTGCCGAGGTCGCAAAAGCTGGCGCCGATGGCATCATCATCGGCTCGAAAATAGTTGGCATTATCGAGGAAAATGTGGATAATCCAGAGCGGTGTCTGAGTGAAACAGCAGCGTTTGTCAGCAAGGTTAGGGCGGCGCTGGAACAACAGGCCGCCAGAAAATGACTACAGGTTTTGAATGTTTCACGGAGGTTATTATGAGCAAGGTGTTGTATATCAAGGCGTCGCCGATAAGTGAGCGGTCGTATTCGGTGGCGGTGGCAGATGCATTTGTGGAAGTATACAAGAAGGCACATCCGAAAGATAATGTGAAGGTGCTGGACGTTTTCGCGGAAAAGCTGCCTTCGTTCGATGGTGCCGCGGTGTCAGGCAAATACAAAATAATGCACGGCAAGCCGCACAGCGCCGAAGAAAAAGCGGCATGGGAAAAGGTGGTTGCGGTTATCAATGAATTCAAGAGCGCAGATAAGTTCGTGTTTGCCGTGCCGATGTGGAATTTCTCTATCCCTTATCGTCTCAAGCAGTATATCGACATCATTGTCCAGCCTGGCTTGACTTTTTCAATGGATGAGAAAGGAAATTATATCGGCCTGGTGAAAGACAAGCCGGTTTTTATCGCTTACTCACGCGGCGGCAGATACCCGCCCGGCTCCCAGCAGGAAGCTTTTGACCTCCAAAAAAGGTACTGGGGGCTGATTCTCGCTTTTATGGGATTAAGTAACATCCGCGAGGTTATTGTTGAACCGACTCTTACCGAGGGTTCTGAAGTTGCTCAAAAGCAGAAAACGGAGGCTGTCGAAAAAGCAAAAAAGATTGCTTTGACCTTTTGAATTGTCTGCTTTAATTTCTCCGTATTTTATTTTTTGTCTTCTGAAAAATCGGAACAGGTTCCATCACTTTTCAGACCTGGAGCCTTCGGTTCTGGGAGGGGAGTAATAGTACTGTGGATACCGCCCCCAGCGGCCAAGTATCCTTTCATTTTCTCCGAGCCTGTTCTCGAGGTCTCTAAGCTGCCGAGTTATGTCTTCATTTGTTTTCGAAACATTCGCTTCGAGTTTCTGGTAGTTATCCTTCACAGTTGCTACTGTCTTGTCGAGCTGTTGCATACTTTTATCGAGTTTATCGAGCTGCGGACAGGCTGCATTGAGCTTGTTTTCAAAGTCTTTGAGCTTTTGTTCAATTGTGCTATCGAACTCCAGTTTTTTTAGCTTGGCTCTGGATTCAGCTTCTCTCGTCCAGACTTCCCTGTCTGCCTGAAGTCGTTTTATCCTCTCGTCTATCTGATTCGCTTCGTTGTCCCGTCTTTCGGTATTTGCCAGTAGCTCCTTGGCTTTCTCGTAGCACCGGATTGCCTGTATAAAATCGTCGGGGTCATTTTGGAAATCCCAGGTCTTGGCGGAAAAATGTTCTGCAAGGCCCAAATAGTATTTGTACTCGAGCATGCTTTTTGTACTCAGCGTCCTCGGCGCAATTTCTTTTTTGTTATAGGTTGATGCCGCCATCCCGCCTTCCTGCACTTCTTCGACGACGATTTTGTTTTTGTCTTCCGAAATCAATCTGCCGGAGACAGAGCCCCCGTTGTTGAGCTGGAAATCCGCCATTTTGACAAAATCCAGTTTTTTGCCTGACTTCTCAGCCTGTTGAGAGGTTTGCCTGGTTTCGCCTTCTGACTCGGCGGAGTTCCCATCTGCGTTTGTTTCAGCCGCTGCGCCGTTGACCGAGCAGTTAAGAGCCGAGACGAACAGCAATATCCCTGCGATTATTGTACTGATGGTTTTCATTGTTCCGGCCTCCCGAATAATAGGTTTTCCAACAGCTTTTCATTATATCATATTTGACCCTGTAGCGAAAAGTGCAGGAATATGATAAACTGCTCCGAAGCGGTATGGGATGAACAAAGTTCGGATGACGAAGAAAGGGTGGATGCTTCGTAATGACTACGGCCCCTGATGAAAAGCTGACGCCTGCGATGATGCAATTTTCTCGCTTCAAGCAAAAATACCCGGACTGCATATTGTTTTTCCGAATGGGGGATTTTTACGAGACTTTTTACGAAGATGCCGCGATATGCTCACGCGTTTGCGGCATTGCCCTTACCAGTCGAAGCAAAGGTGACAATCCCATACCTTTGGCCGGCGTGCCGTATCACGCAGTTGACGGATACCTCAAGAAGATGCTCCAGGCCGGCTATAAGGTAGCCGTCTGCGAGCAGGTCGAGGACCCGAAGACCGCAAAGGGCGTCGTCAAGCGCGACATCGTTCGGATTGTCACGCCCGGCACACTTACCGATGACATTCTCTTAGATGCAAAAAAAGATAATTTCCTCTGTGCTCTGGGCCTGGGGACAAAGTCGGGTGCCGCGATTAGCTGGGTCGATATATCCACCGGACACTTTTTCGTTCAGCACGTTTTGGAGGAAAAGCTGCTCGATGAACTTTTGAGGCTCTCACCGGCCGAGTGTCTGCTGGCCGATGGACGCGGCGAATTGTTCGAAGCTGAAACAAAAAAGTTCACCGCCGATATTGCTCAACTGACCACAGCCGTCGTAACCGAGCGCCCCGCGTGGTATTTCGACCCTTACCAGGCAAAGCAGAGATTGTTGAAACATTTCGGCACAGCGACACTCGAAGGCTTCGGCATCAAGGACGGCAATGACGGCCTTATTGCACCAGCCGGCGCCATCATCGAATACCTTAATGAAACGCAGAGGACTACGCTCGGCCATATTCAGAGTCTGAAAAAAGTCGACCGCAAGAAATTTCTGGAGATTGACCAGACCTCGCTGCAAAGTCTCGAAATCCTGCGAACCATTCGTACCGAAAGCAGGAGAGGTTCGCTTCTCGATTGCCTCGATGAAACACTGACCGGTATGGGCGCCCGCAAGTTCCGAAACTGGCTCTGTATGCCGCTTTGTGACCTCAGTACTATTGAATTGCGCCAGGATGCAGTCGAAGAGTTAAAAAGTAGCGACACAAAACTGTCTGAAATCCGTATGCTGCTTTCACAAATCGCTGATACCGAAAGAATCGCTGCCCGCATCAGCACCTTTCGCGCAACCCCCAGAGACCTGCTCGCTCTGGCAGCCACGCTGCACCAGATACCACAACTGCGGCAGATTTTGCAGACGTTCGGTGCCGGTTTGCTTTTGCAGCTTGCCCAGAGATGTGACAGTATGGATGACTTGGCTGATTTGCTCGAATCGGCAATCGAGCCTGATAGTCCGCCGCACCTTCGCGACGGCGGCGTGATAAGGACCGGCTTCAGCGAAGAGCTTGATGCGCTGCGCTCGGTTTCCAGGGATGGCCGCACCTGGCTGCGCAACTATCAGAAGACACAAATCGAGCAGACCGGCATCAGCAATCTCAAAATAGGCTACAACAAGGTCTTCGGCTATTATATCGAAGTCGGCCACTCATCGGCCCATAAAGTGCCGGCCAACTATGTCCGCAAGCAAACAATCAAAAACGCCGAACGTTACATAACCGACGAGCTGAAGAGCTACGAAACCAAGGCCCTTGGCGCCGAGGAAAAGGCCCTCGAATTAGAGCAGCAGCTTTTCGAGCAGCTCCGTGCTTCCGCCGCCCAGTATATCAGCCGATTGCAGAACCTCGCCGACACCCTTGCCCAGTGCGATTGTCTCAGCAGCCTTGCGCATCTGGCCAAGCGCCGCAACTACATCCGCCCGAAAATTACTGATGGCGGCGAGCTTGTCATTCGCGAAGGAAAGCACCCCGTCCTTGCCGAGACGCTCGGTTCGGAGTTTACGCCAAACGATATTGAGCTCGGCGGCAAAGCCGGCGACGTGCTCGTTATCACAGGCCCGAATATGTCCGGCAAAAGCACATACATAAGGCAGGTCGCCCTTCTGGTCCTTATGGCCCAGGCCGGCTCCTTTATCCCTGCTGAAAGTGCCGAGATTGGTTTAGTCGACAGAATCTTTACTCGCGTCGGCGCTTCCGATGAATTGGTTCGAGGCCAATCGACATTTATGGTCGAGATGACCGAGACCGCAAATATCATCAACAACGCTTCCGAAAAATCACTGGTGGTTTTGGATGAGGTCGGCCGGGGCACAAGCACTTACGACGGTCTGGCCCTCGCCTGGGCCATTACCGAGCACATCGCGAACAAACTAAAATGCCGAACGCTTTTTGCCACTCACTATCACGAGCTGACCGAGTTAGCGGAGCTTTTCGCAAATGTCAAGAATTGCAATGTCGCCGTCCGCGAATGGATGGACGAGGTAGTGTTCCTGCACAAGATTCTGCCCGGCGGGACCGACAAATCCTACGGCATCCACGTCGCAAAATTAGCCGGCGTACCAAAACCAATCCTCAAAAGAAGCAAAGAAATCCTTGAAGAACTTGAGAGCACCTTTGCGAAAGAGGCGACCGGCGACCGCCTCGCCCGCCACAAAACAAAAGAGCCTGACAAAGACTCCCTCTTCGTCCAGAAGCACAAATCCGTCCTCGAAAAACTCTCATCAACCGATATAAACAATCTCACGCCGATTGAAGCGATTAACTTGTTAAACGAAATAAAGCAGGAAATTAATGAAGCGTAAAACAGAACAAGCGAAGTTATCTGATAAAGAACTGTGCGAGATGGCGAAAAGCAAATCCGGCGTCATAGACGCCCGCATAATCTCTCCATCGGAAGTTGTAACTGCCGGCTGGGTTCGGCTGAAGTGTCAGTTCGGATGCGATGGTTTTGGCCTGTGCCTCGTCTGTCCGCCATTTACGCCGACGCCGCAGCAGATGCGTGAGGTCCTCGACGTTTACCGCCGGGCGATTTTGATTCACTGCGAGCCGGATGCCGACGTAAAAGCGATAGCTGCCGAGCTTGAGCGCGACATTTTCCTTCTCGGCTGCTGGAAGGCCTTCGGCCTCGGCGCAGGCCCCTGCTATTTTTGCAAGCAGTGTCCCGTTGAGGAAAAGCAGTGTCGTCATTCCGACCGTGCCCGCCCGTCGATGGAGGCCTGCGGAATCGATGTCTTTTCTACGGTTAAAAAGGTCGGCTTTCCCATCGAGGTCGTCCGAACTACCCGCCAGTGCCCCAATTACTACGGCCTGATACTGGTCGCTTGATGCGGGGCCCTGTAATTTAAAACCCTGCGTAGCCGATAAAATTGGGTTTGATTGGGTTTGTTTTGAGCAGTTCGTAGTTCGTTGTTCATTGTTATTAGTCATTGTTATTACTAAGGTTGCAACCATTTTGGAATCCGCCTGAGGCGGACAAGATTGGGTTTGTTTTGCATAATTTATTGTTTTTGATTGGTACGCCTTCGCCAAGGCTACGGCGGACAGGCTCCGGCACAAAGAAAAATTAACCACGGATGAACACGGATTTACACGGATTTTTTTCATAATGTTTAGAAATAATACCTCCCTCCTTTAGTAAGGGCGAACTTGCGCGATTGATGCGAAAATTATGGGGTTTTGGGGGGTGTGGTTTTGGCTAAGTCGTTGCGGTGTAAGTAGTAAGATTTTTTTCAAAAAATACGTTTTAGGGGTCTGACTATCAACGGTTTTGATTGATTTTTTTAGCCACAGAGTTCACAGAGGACACAGGGGGGAATACCTAAGATACTTAGGTATTCTTTTCATAAATCCTGGATTTGAGAATTGGGTTTTTCTGAATTGAGTGCCAGATAAAGAAACAAGTAAGCATGGGTCCCCTGTTCTCGGCCAAGGGAGCAGCCCTCGGGGATCTGCGATTCGCTTCGAAGGATCTACGCTACGTTTCGAGGTGCGGTTTTGGCTAAGTCGTTGCGGTGTAAGTAGTAAGATTTTTTTCAAAAAATACGTTTTAGGGGTCTGACTATCAACGGTTTTGATTGATCCTCCTTCGCTTCCGCCGTCGCCAATCCTTCTTCGCCAAGGCTACGAAAGACAGGGGCTATGGCGGACAGGCAAGCTACGGAGGACAAGTTGTTTTAGCCACAGAGTTCACAGAGGACACAGGGGGGAATACCTAAGATACTTAGGTATTCTTTTCATAAATCCTGGATTTGAGAATTTTGGTTTTCTGAATTGGGTCTCCGGCAGAGAGTCAAGTAAGCACCGGTCGGGGATCTGCGCTACGCTACGAGAGGACGCAGCAGCAAAAATATTTGTTGAAAGTTGAGTTATTTTTAGAGAGGCGATAGTTTTTATTGTCGTGGAGGTTGCCGAAGAATGATGATTGGTCTCAATAAAAAGTACAAAGACAAAACTCTTATGCGACAGTTTCTGATTGTGTGTCAACAAGTTCGCTTGCAAAAATCACTGTTTCTGCATTTTTTGGAACCACTAAGATAGGCCACCAAAATGGAGATCCTCGCCATCCTAATTCTTCTTTACCATTTTGCTGAATCAGAATTAATGCAGGAATATTTATGGCGATATTTCTAGATTCCGTACCTTCATCTTGCGGTGTATCTGGGGCGTCAGAAAAAACACCATCTTGTTTAAAACCCGCTCTATCCTTTTTAAATCTTGCAATATTCCTTCCTTTTCTAACTATGCACCAAACTTTTCCTTTAAGAGGATCTTCAGTTCTCTTTGAAAGATATTCTATACTAGATTTAAATGCTTTTATATCCCATTCTTGACCAACCGGGAAATTAAGCGTTGTAGCAATGTCATCTATAATCTTTTCAGCATCTTCAACATTTATAAGAAATGGCTTTTTAGTATCGGATTCTTGAAAAGGTAAAATGAACTTATTGATATTATCTACTATGGGCTGAATATGTGTTTTATAGTCTGTTTGAAAACCGATAGGTAGAATACGTTTATGTGGTCGAAGGGTTGTAGTTGTAGACAGAAGGATCTTATTCGGCGAACAAGGAACTATACGGTTCTGCGTATCTTTATGGATAAACACTACTCCAGAATCTTGCGCACCCCGCTCAAAAGCCTCACGTAATGCACAATCAAACTCGTGAATTTTTCGCATAGCTTCGTAAATACGGCGTGCCGTATAAAACCGAGTAACAGCAAGATCTTCTTTGGTTCTATTGCCATACATTCTTGAATGCTGCAACACAGTATCCTGCTGCGTTTTAAGAGGGCGTCTTCCGTAGTAAAAGCCAATTAAATTATCTATAGTAAGTCCTCTGTCTAATATTTGCCCCCCAATGAAAAGATTGAGCGGTGTGCGCAGATATAGTTGACCTTTTTCGTCGAGAAGTTGTTCTTCATCTGTTTCCGAATTTACTTTCATTATCATTAAATAATCTTGGCTCAAGGCTTTATATACCTCGTTCTTCGTAATATCGAAACTGGGTATATCTTCTCCGAGTAGTTCTAACGAATGCGAAAGGTCTTCATATGATTTTTTAATAAGTATTTCTAGATGATCTGGATTTTCTTCTATGTTCTTGTTCAACAGAGCTTTAATTTTATGTACTACTTTATCCTGCCAAGCGTGTGAAGCACGCCCGTGTTCTGTATGTACTATAAAACTATATTTTTTGGGGCGTTCCCCCTTTTGCAATTGTTGTAACCTACGAATGGAAGCACCTACGATAAAGTTTATAATCGCTTTTCGCAAAATTTCAATCTTGGGACTTATTAGAGAATCTTCTATTTTGAATATTCGCCCGTCTTCCTTTTTAAGGGCTTCTAATTCTTCGATTGGAACTTCTTCGTAAATATAGTGGGCTGTAGAATTAAGGTTCTCGCTTTCTTCAAAGTAAAAATCTCCGCCGACATATTCAACATAGACGGGCAATAATTCGGTAAATGCTGGCCTAGTCGGTTTAAATACAAAACTTGTTCGTGGAAGCTCGATATTTTCTGGTTGTAGATACAAGGAATAAGGGGTGGCGGTGACTTGAAGATAATTATAAGAATTAATCTTTCTTCTTAGCTCATCGATTTGTTTTGCAATCTTATTTATTTCAACCAATCCCTCCTGGCGATTCATTTTGAATCCTATGCTTGCATAATCGGCTTCGTCGTCAATGATTAATAGTTTTTTGGATTTTAAATCCGGATAAGTATTCTCCAGTGCGTGCATTACTCTTCTTAAGTTGTTTGCCTCTTTCTTGACGACGATAATAAGCTTTTGTTGAAGCTCATACCGTGTAAAATTATTAGGAAGATGCATGATGTCGCAGATTTTCAACGCATCATTATCAACAAATAACTTAAAACTGTCTTTTAATCGTTCGTACG
This sequence comes from uncultured Planctomycetota bacterium, assembly GCA_963827315.1. Taxonomy (GTDB): domain Bacteria; phylum Planctomycetota; class Phycisphaerae; order Sedimentisphaerales; family Anaerobacaceae; genus CAVXEF01. The sequence continues at coordinate 570,488 of CAWHAL010000004.1, forward strand.
TTTGCTTTGCAAGTGCTCTGGTGCCTTTAGTCAACACAATTACAAAATTATAACCGTTATCAAAAGCAAGACCTATAATGCCAATGAAAGCATTTGTTTTCCCACTTTGAATCTTACCTAAAAGCATCCCTGGTCTTTCGACTCCGGTTTCTTTGGACAGCAGATGTTCAACTGTCCTTTCCATGCAACCTTGAAGAATATCGGAATACTGTTTTTCGCGAACCAAATTTGTGTAAAATTCGCCTTTAACCATTTGTTTTATAGAGGAAATTAAGGTAGTTACCGCTTTTTATCATCTTTCCACAATACATAATTTATCTTTTAATTCTACCTCAAACCACATTTTTCTGCAATGGCAAAATTTAGGGAATAACCCCCAACGTAATAAAGAAGCAATCCTCGCCCCGGTGAGATAGTAAACGACACATCTCACGGGGTAAACTCATGCACCCCACGGCCAGAGGCCGGGGCTATATACAAACGCCCGGACGACGGGCGTTGAAGGGTGAACCCCGTCATAAATTACGGGGCTAAATATTTTTTGAGATTGCAAACCCCCAAGATAAACTTGGGGGCTAACCGACCCGCCTACGGCGGGCAAGTTTTGAGATTGCCTCGGAGTTTTCGAGGTTGGGAAAATTTGAAAAGTGAACCTCACCCCAGTTAGATAGTGAAAGACCACGGTGGGATAGCATACGGCGCATCCCACATGGCAAGCACATCTCATCCCAGTTAGACAGCAAACAACGCGTCTCACGGGACAGGCGGGGTAAACTCTGGCAAACCCGGGGCTAAATACGCTATGATTCGTTGTTAATTCCATGCTTTTCAATTGCTTTGATAGCTGTTATGATGCGGGTGTCTTGTGAATTATCATTATTAAAGTTTAAATTCAGAGGTGGATTTTGTCTGTCGATGTTACCCGCGGGGTAGTTAAACGAGTCAGCGGAAACCAGTATGTTGTCAGGACGGTGGAGCGTTCCTATCAGCGTGGTGCGGTTGAGGTTATTGTTGCCCCTGAACTGGTTCGGCGTTTTCGGCTAATCGAAGGTGCGGGCGTTGTCGGTGAGGTCGAGCGTAAGAAAGACCGGGCAACGCTGGTGTCGATAGAGTCTATAGGCGGCATGAAGCCGGAGGATTTTGTGAACCGGCCGCGATTTAGCGATCTTGTAGCTATCCATCCGGAGGAGCGATTTGACCTTGGCGGATGCGGGCAGGAGAGCATGCGAATTGTGGACCTTATATCGCCGATAGGCAAGGGTACGCGTCAGTTGATAGTATCTCCGCCGAAGGCTGGAAAGACGGTCCTTTTGGAACAGTTGGTCCAGGCGATCAGGCAGTGCAGTCCGCAGACCAAAACAATCGTATTGCTGGTGGACGAGCGGCCGGAGGAGGTGACTGTTTTTCGCAGAGCGGTACCGGGTGCGGAGGTGGCAGCGAGCACGATTGACAACAAGACGGCCCAACATATCGAATTAATCGAGTTTATCCTTGCGCATGTGCAAATAGAACTGGAGTGCGGCAGAGAGGTTGTTTTGCTGATAGACAGCCTGACGCGCGTGGCAAGGGCGTTCAATAATCAGGTTGGCCGAAAGGGACCGAGGGGTCATACAATGAGCGGCGGGCTGGAGGCCGGTGTTATGGAAGTGCCGAGGCGATTGTTCGGGCTGGCACGCAATATTGAAAACGGAGGGTCACTTACGGTCATAGCTACTTGCCTGATAAATACCGGTTCACGGATGGACCAGCTTATCTTCGAAGAGTTCAAAGGGACAGGCAACAGTGAGATCGTTTTGGACAGAGAACTGGCGGAGGCGAGGATATTTCCGGCGATTGACATAGCTGCGAGCGGGACACGGAAGGAAGCGGTGCTCTACAGTGAGGACGATATGCGTGGGCTGGTGACGCTGCGGCGAGTGTTGTCGAGTTACAGCAATCGTGATGGTATCGATGCGCTATTCAAACTGCTTAAGAAGTATCCTGATAATAAGGTGTTTTTGGGAAGTATGGGGGCCGGAAGGTGATTTATTAGGCCAAACCTTTTTTGTTTTCACCATATCTCGAATTGGCTTCCATCAAGTAAGCTAATCAAAGAATTCCCACAGAGTGTGCCGGCGAGGCACCCCAAAATCGCCTAACTTTTCGCAGTGCAGTTTACCTTGGTGTTTTTATGGTACATTTTTCAGTTTTGTTCGCAATAAAAGGCCGGTCGAGAGCGTCTGAATTGGTGAACAAAACGGCTGAAAAGTAAAGAAAGGAAGGATAAAAATGAAAACGTCAAGATACATGTTAATAGCGGCAGCAGGTTTACTGATCGGGTTGTCGAATACGGCTTTAGCACGTCCCAAGGTGCAGGTAGACATTAACCATGGCGGTCGTCAGGGTTTTAATGTTGGTCACCGCGCCGATTATGGACGGGATTCATATAGAACCACTCCTCGTTACAATTATTGCGAGCCGGCCTGGGGTCGGCGGGACTATCGTCCGCAACGGCAAACCATTATTCTCGGCGGCTTGTCACAGCAAACCGGCTTCGCCGTATTCCTCCAACTAATGATCAGCGACTAACGACTATTTCGCGGCTGCTGCTCCAGCTAATGCCCCGGTTGACCAGCACATCTGAAGATTATAACCGCCGCAGGGGCCATCGACATCCAGAACCTCGCCGGCAAAAAATGAACCCGGACAAATTTTCGATTCCATAGTCTTTGGCTGAATCTGCTCAATGCTTCCCAACTCAATTTGTGGTTCGCATGCCTCTGCGAAACTTGTCCCTGCGGAAACAGGGAGCAGGGGTCGCTCGTGAATCGTGAATCGCGTTTTGTGTCAAGGAAAGAATTAAAAATTCAAAAGGCAAAACCTGAAATTGAGGAAGTCATCCAGCTCTGAACTTTCTTAGGGTTGGACTCCACAATTTTTATTTTTTCATTTTAAGTTTTGAACTTTCTATGGCATAGGCTTGAGTCCTTCATAGCGCAGCTTCCATTTTCCATTGTCGGGAAAGCCGGGCGATGGGCGATTCGGGCAGCCATCCCAGCCGGCGGCCATCATCGCAACCGCCGACAGCAGCCCGCCGTTTCCGGGAAGGTACAACGGTAGTCGGGACGACTGGAAATTGTGTCCGTTGGCTAAGTAACGGTTCTTTGGTGATTCAATGAACAGGGCATCCACCGCTTTTTCAGGCTCACCCAGACGGGCCGCTGTCATAGCCAGCATAGGATAGTCCCAGCCCCATGTGCTTGGCCAATCCCATTTTTGCAGGCAATAGTCGAGCGTCCGCTTCATAATGTTCGGGTCAATCAGTGGAGTTGGAGGAACGAATCCGAGCGCAGCCGCCATCGAGGGATGGTCGCGTGGTATCGTATATGGCGGGGTCTCGATTCCTGTGTAAACTCCTTCGCGGATGGTCGGATGCGAAAGCATCTGCATCACCCGCTCCCATTTTGGATTGCGCCCAAGGCCCAGCCGCTCGCGCCACTTCTGTGCGGTTTCAAGTCCCCAATACCAGTAGGCCAGTTCAAAGGTCGGGTTAAGATTGCGTGCCCGAAACTGGCCGTAACTTTCCTGGGCCGGGATTAGTGCCGGGCCCAGCACGTAGCGCTGCTCGGCCTGGTCCCACACCGGGTACGATGCCATAAACTCGGCTGTCTCAAAGACAATCTGGCGATATCGCTCCAAGGTTTGATGGTCCGGATGAGCACGGTAGCACAATTCGGCGTAGTAAATTGGATGCGGCTGCTGCCAAATCAGGAACACGCCGACCTGGCTGGGGCTGTCCCGTCCATCCGGCGAGACCATTTTCGGCCAGCGAACGCCTGAATAGCCCTGTAGTTTGGCGGTGGCTTTGGCTTTGGGCAGAATCGACCTGTACCACGGCAGGCTGCGCTCCAGCAGGGCCAATCGGTCCCACAAGGCGAAATGAACCGCATGCCACCAGTGCATCTCCAAGTGAAATTTGCCAAACCAACTGTTACCAACCAGACCCGTCTCCTGCGGCGGACAGGACCCCGAACATTGAATGGCCGTCAGGTATTGTGAGAGCACAACCCTGCGCTCCAGTTCCGCTGCGCGTGGGTCGGTACACTGCGAAAAATCTATCGCCCCCCCGCTTCTCCAGAACCGTTCCCAGTGATGGATAGCTGCCGTACGAACCGCCTGGAAGTCAGGCAGCGGCTCTTTTATCTGCGTTGGAGAAAAGGCAAACACAATTTCCAAAGGTTGACCATCCTGTTGATAAATCTCATATTCGTGTTGTGATTTGGTTTGTATCCCCCCTGCCGCTGACCAGGCGACGCGGACATAGTAACGGTCGGCATCGAGTATCCGGGTAAAATCAGCTTGATGGCCGCTGGTCTGCATCTGTGTTTTATGTTTCTCGGGATGTTCCCAGTCTGCTGCGCTACCCCAATCGGTACTGCCGTAGGGAAATGCGAGCGAGACCAGCAGCCGCCCCTGCTGCAGCAGAACCGATTCGACGCGGACCGCCAACAGGTCGCGTTCCGGGTGGCAGACGGTCATAACCTTGACCGGCTGGCCATCTATTTCGAACTGGCTGCTTAGGAGGCCGGTCCATAAGTCTAAGGTTTGTGAGGTATTGGCCAGGTCATTGATATCAGCGGGCGAGCCGTCGGATTTGGTAATGCGCAATCCAATTTGTCCGAGGTTCAAACGATGCGGATTGGCACGCAGCCAGGAAGCGGCAGGCGAATATCCTCCGGAGTATTTTTTATCCGAAGCATACGGCACCTTGCGCCCAGCCACCTCATAGTCCTCGACGACATCCGCCAACTTGTAACCCTTGGTGTTGGGCAGGGAATGCCAGCCCCATTGAGATTGTGTGCCCAGCGGAATGCCTTGCTGATGAAACTGGGGAAATGTCTGCAGCCCTGTGATGTCGGCGGTGAAGGCGAACTCGCCGTTGCCGACGCTGAGGGGGGTCAGTGGGTCGGGTTTGTCGAGGGTAACGTTATGCCGTCTCACCAATGCGAGGCGGTCTATCTGATGTCCACACATCGCAGTGGACTTTTGTGTAAACTCTGCGACCGCACCGTTAATAAATGTGACTCCAAATATGACTCCAATAATTGTATATAGCAGCTTCGATTTGCCGGTACTATGCATGGTCAATCTTAAAAAACTTAAAAGAGACCGATGACGACGCTTAGCGAGATTATCGAAAGGATAGTGCTGACGACGATTATTGCAGCGGAGAGTCCCTCATCGCCGCCTAATTGTTCAGCCACAACGTAGGATGTTACGGCTGTTGGACAGGCCAAAAATAATAACGCTATTTTCGTTTCACCGGCGCCAAGGCCAATCAAATGGGCCGTCCAAAAGCCGATTATCGGCGAGACAGCTACCTTGATTATCGAAGCAGCAAAGGCAGGCACACCGCTACCGGCAATCTTACTTTGGGCCAGAACGGCGCCGATAGCAATAAGCGCCAGCGGCAGAGATATTTGGCCGACGGCATTGCAGCCTCGTTCGATAGTCAGCGGAAGAGGCGGAAAGATATACGAATAAATAATTCCCGCTGCACACGCTATGAAAAGAGGATTTACAATTGTTTCGCGGACTATTCTTGCCGGGACGTGGCGGTCGAGCTTGTGCTGGCTGGCAAGCAGCACAACAACGGCTCCTATATTATATACGGGAATCAACAGCGCCAGTGCAAGTATCGCGACGTTTTCCATCTCAGTCGACGTTTTGGAATCCGCACCGGCAAAAATATACATTAACAGTGCCAGTCCCACATAGTAAAGGTTGCCCCGGAACGTTCCCTGAACGAATGTGCCGACCGCTCTGGGAGGGACGCGAATAATGAACGCGACGATATATGCCAGCACAATGCAGCCGAGCGTCCCCGCAATCATAACAAGGGTGGTCTTGCCTGCGAGCTGAAAGTTGTACTCAGCGGTGGCTATCTTGTCGAACAAAAGGCACGGCAGACCTACCCAGAACACAAGACGATTCAGGCCGGCAACAAACTCGCCTGAGAAAAACTTTGCCTTTCTCAGAACAATCCCCACGGCAATTATCAAAAACACCGGCAGCAGCGTATTTACAATTTGCATGGCGAGCATTATTAGCCATACAACAACGCAAGTCAAAGCATTTCTCCGGCCGACCGATGGCGCAGCCGAATCAACTTTCAGTCCTTGTAATCGTCCTTTCTCTTTATATAATGCTGCTTATTATCTCTGTGTTAGAAGTGAGATTACTTAGGAATTTGACTATGGCTAAAATTACAAAACTTGATGACATCGTAAGCTTATGCCGGCGAAGGGGCTTTATTTTTCAGTCCAGTGAAATCTACGGCGGTCTGGCAAGCTGCTACGACTATGGGCCCCTCGGCGTCGAATTAAAAAACAATGTCAAAACCGCCTGGTGGAAATCAACTGTGCAGATGCGCGACGACGTCGTAGGTCTGGATTGCAGCATTCTTATGCACCCATTGGTCTGGAAATCCAGCGGCCACGCCGACAAATTCGCCGACCTGATAGCCGAGTGTAAAAAGTGCAACACCAGAACCCGCGTTGACCACCTGAAAGAGAAGGTCGCGGAACAGGCCAGCGAACACACCGAGCATATCTCCATTGACCTCGCCCAGACGGCCGCACAGGATTTGAGCAACAAAGTGTGCCCAAACTGCGGCACGGTCGGACGATTCACCGACCCGATGCCCTTTAAGCTTATGTTCGAAACACAGATGGGTGCCAATGTTGACGATTCGATGACACTGCAGCTTCGTCCGGAAACCGCACAGGGAATCTTTGCCAACTTTCGCAATGTGCTCGACACCACCCGCGTCAGGATACCGTTCGGCATCGCCCAAATCGGCAAAAGTTTCCGCAACGAGGTAACCACCAAGGCCTTTATTTTCCGCACGCGGGAATTTGAACAGGCTGAGCTTGAGTTCTTCTGCGAGCCGGGCACCGATGAAAAGTGGTTCGAGCACTGGAAAGATGCTCGATTCAACTGGTACATAAATTTAGGCCTGAAGAAGGAGAACCTGCATTTCCGCCAGCACGAGGCCGGTGAACTCGCTCACTACGCCAAGGCCTGCGTCGATATCGAGTATAAATTCCCCTTTGGCTCAGGCGACTGGCAGGAGCTTGAAGGCATCGCAAACCGCACCGATTACGACCTTCGACAGCATCAGCGCGGAATCAGAACTCTCAGCCGATGGTTCGAAAACGACCGGGACATTACCAAAATAGAACTGGCCGAAGAAGCCGACGATTATGAAAAAGGCCCGCTCTCATACTTTGATGACGAAAAAAAGCGGCGTTATATTCCCTACGTCATTGAGCCAAGTGCCGGCATAGACAGAAGCACCCTCGCTTTTCTGGTTGACGCTTATGATGAGGAGGAAGTTCGCGGTGAGCAGAGAAACCTGCTGCGTTTTTCTCCTGCTCTTGCGCCGGTTAAGGTCGGCGTCTTTCCGTTAGTCAAAAGAGATGGCATGCCGGAAGTAGCAGTAAGGATTTACAACGACCTGAAAAAGCACTTCAATTGTTTCTACGATGAAAAAGGCGCAATTGGCAGGCGTTACCGCAGGCAGGACGAGGCCGGCACGCCTTTCTGTATTACCGTCGACGGCCAGACTTTGGCAGATAGCACCGTTACTGTTCGCGACCGCGACTCAATGGAGCAGGTGAGAGTCTCAACCGACCAGCTTCTGAACCACCTCCGGGAAAAACTGGATATGTGATTAAGTTTTTCCGATAAAGCTTAATGCCCGCAACTTTATACAACTATCCCAAAAGTCTCTTTTCTCCTGGCAGAAAAGAAAACGCTCTCTCTGCGAATTAAAAAGGCAATACTAACAGCCACGTCGTTCTCTCCACTTGGTTATAGTAAACTCACCGCAGCGGTAAAAGGCTGTTTCGTCTATTCAACTTATTCTTCCTGTTTGGCAGTCCCGTAAGGGATGGCTAACGCCATTTAGATTAAGTCAGAGAGTTTTACGTTTTTGAGAACTCGCTTGGCCGCATCTGTTGCGTTCGCATGCACCTTTTCAGCCTTGATGCCGAATTTATCTCTCGGCGCATGCTCAGCTATCAGCAGTTCACTGGAAAGCGGTCCTTCAACGGCTTCTACTATCTCAAGCATCGTGATTTTACCTGGCGCTCTCGCCAGCGAAAATCCGCCTCTTGGCCCTCTTTTGCTTCGCAGGACATTTGCTCTGACTAACTGCTGCATTATCTTAAGAAGGTATTCCAGCGGCATATCATATTTTTGGGAGATGGTATCCGACAGAACAATCTTCTCATCCTTATGTTGGGCAATGTAGCCGACCGCCAGAAGTCCATAACCTGCAGACCTGCTAATCCTCATCTTGTTCTCCTTTTTTAGATTGGTTTTTTTGTTATTGCTGCCCGATTAAACGCCTGGGCCTTTGCCGGCCAAGATAACAGATTTATTGTTGCTATGCAACTTTTTTGATATTTATTTTTTTTGATATTTATTTGAGTAACACTTCCAGAGAACCTGGAGAAACTTCCTGCTGGGTTTGCGCCATCTGTCTGTTTTAGCCAGCTTAAAGTACGCCTGGCGTGACTCGAACACGCAACCTTCGGTTCCGTAGACCGACGCTCTATCCAATTGAGCTACAGGCGCCCGTTTTTTAAGTGTTTGTAGTATAACAACTTCCTGTGAATCCTGTCAACTTCTGATATACTCAAAAAGCGAACAAAAACAAGCAGATGGTGTCAAAAAGGTGCAACCCTTTCCTTTTCACTTTGGCCAAAACGAAGTGCACTGAAGAATCGCAGGGATTCCGAAGAACAGGAACCTGTCCTGAGCCTGTCGAAGGAGATTCTTCACTGCCCACAGAATAATGGGCTCCATCACGTCCACCTCAAGCCAGATAGAGAGCCTGGACGTATCTTAACTTACTCAAAACCACATCTCATATCGGCTGCGGCCTGAGATTACTCCGGGGGGAGTGGTTTTTTAGCCGGCGCAGCAGTCGGGCTCTCAGGCTTTGGAGCCGACTTCGACGTATATGTCAGCGCAACATTATTCGTAGTACCGCTCTTGCTGTCGGTGTATTTGTAAGTTAGCCGATAGTTATAGGCAGTTCCACCGTAACTAAGAATCACAGGAGCGTCTTCCGTTCCGGCTCTGGTACCATTCGCGTCCTGGACCGTATCGAACGTGCCTATGACACTACCGCTGCCTGTATTCCTAATAAGAACAATATCAGCCATCGGGGGTGCAGCAGTTGCACTAACAAGCAGATTTGCCGTAGAGCCCGCCCCTGCCGGGTCAATGTAGATACCGCCCGAAATCTCAACCGGGCTTACACCGTCGGAGCCAACCCTGAATTCGAGAGTGCCGGAAGCGGCTTTATTTCCCAGGTCGCCTCCGACAGACAGCTTTTTCATCTGAATTTTAGGACCGGTGCCTACCACAGTAAATTTTCCTTCACCGCCTCGGTATCCCAACCAAAGGCTGCCTTCGCCGTCGATGTATGAAAGAGTTCCGCCGCTCATGGTGTATGTAGCGCCTTGTGAACCATTTGCGTCTCCCACACAAAATTTAGTGTTATCACTGCCCCTTTTAAGACGTATAGCCCCTCCTGTCTGCACAAGGCGGCCGGGACCTTCAGCCGTGCCAACACGCATCCAGCACGCGCCGGTGAGGTCTCCCCCCTTTACAATTGTTAAATTTGCGTCCCCGTATACTCTGAGCCTGTTGGCATTAGCCCACGACGCTCCGACACTCGTATTCAATGTGCAATTTGAATCGCCATACCTGATCTGGATTTCGCCGCTGCCGTCTGGAATACATGGGTCCCATTTGGAGGCATCGTTCCAGTCGCCTGTTTGGTGGAACCATTTATTCGCGGTTGCCGCGAGGGCATTGCTGCTGATGATGAGACTCACCAACAAAACAGCCACACTTAACTTTTTCATATTTTTTCTCCTTTAAAGAATTTGTAACTAAACTCCTTAGGGGTATTCTGATGTATTGGACACCGCGCCAAACATCAAATACCTTGGGTTTTTTAATTTCACTTAGAACCAAAAATTATGGCATAAAAAAGCATAATAGGCAAGACAATTTTTCGCAGAATTTGGGCAAACGGTCTGCTTTGTTTTTGTGCTATGGATTGGCAGGGTCCTGCCGGCTGTACCGGTCAATTTTCTTGACTGGCAGTCTTGTCTTGATTTTATTAATGTCGTCGTCTATATTGATGATATTGAGAGAATGCGGATTTAGAAAGTACGAGGCGCGGAAAATGAAGGTCAGCGAACGAGCCCGCAATGTCCCTCCGTCGGCAACGTTGGCGGTAACGGCAAGGGTGAAGGAACTGAAAGCGCAGGGCATCAACGTAATTGGCTTTGGAGCAGGCGAGCCGGATTTTGATACCCCGCAGTACATCAAAAAGGCGGCAATTGAGGCCCTGCAGGCAGGCAGGACCAAGTACACGCCGGCCTCGGGAACCATTGAGCTTAAAAAGGCTATCGCGGAAAAGCTGCAAAGGGAAAATGGCCTTGTGTACAAGCCCGAACAGATTGTCGTTAATATCGGTGCAAAGCACTCCGTTTATAATGCGATGCAGGCCGTGCTGGACGCGGGGGATGTGGTGATTTTGCCGACGCCGTACTGGCTGACGTACCCCGAAGCAATAAAACTGGCGGGGGCGAAGGTAAAGGTTGTGGAAACAAGCAGCCGATACAACTATAAGATTACACCAATACAATTGAAAAGGGCTCTCGGCAGGAAAACGCGGATGTTTGTGCTTAATTCGCCCAACAATCCCGGCGGGTTTACTTATACCCCTGACGAGCTTACTGCCCTTGCCAAAGTGCTCGAAGGGACAGACGTGATTGTGCTCTCCGATGAGATTTACGAACGGCTCATCTACGGCGACACGAAATTCGTTAGCTTTGCATCGTTGAGCAAAGATGCATACGACAGGACATTGATGATAAACGGCTTCAGCAAAACCTATTCGATGACTGGCTGGCGATTAGGTTATACAGCCGGGCCTGTGGACGTGATAAAGGCGATGGGCCGCCTGCAGGACCACTCAACCTCGAACCCCGTCACATTCGCGCAGGATGCCGCAATAGCAGCGTTTAAAGACCCTATGGGCGAGGTCGAAAAGATGCGACTTGAGTTCGAGAAACGCGCCAAATATATGGCTGAACGGCTCAATGCCATAAAGGGTGTTAAATGTCCCCAACCGACAGGAGCGTTTTACTGCTTCCCCGATGTGTCAGCCCATTATGGACGCACCATTGGCTCAGTCAGGATAGCCGGCTCTATGGACTTCACAAAGGCACTGCTCGAGCAGGCCAACGTCGCTGTGGTCCCGGGATTACCCTTTGGATGTGACAAAAATATCCGTCTGAGTTTTGCCTGCTCAATCGAGATGATTACCGAGGGACTTGATAGGCTGGAAAAATGGCTCAAGGCACAGAAATGAAATCCAAATTGGAAGCAGAGATTTGAAAATCGAAAATCAAAAATCAAATATCAGCAATCAAGTATCGAGCGTCGAACACAGAGTCGCTTTGTCTGGCTGGCCGATGATTTTGGCCTGGCTGGCAATGCTTATTTTCGCCATCCAGTCCAGCACCCATATGGTCGGTGCCGGCGACACCTGGGTTGCTATGGCTTGTGGAAGGCACTTCATAAATCACGGCGTCAGCACTGTCGAGCCTTTTAGTGCCAACTCACACAAGGCTGGACCAACAGAAGAGGAAATAAAAACCTGGCCTAAATGGGCGCAGTGGATTACCAATAAGGTCGGCCTTAAAACTGTCAAATACTGGCATCCGACCGGCTGGGTAAACCAGAACTGGCTGACACACGTCATTTTCTACTGGCTCTCACATTTGTCACCGTTTGCCGACGCGGATAACTGGTGTTTCAATACTCTTGTATACTGGAAATTTGCAATATACATACTGACCGTGATTTGTGTCTATTGCATCGGCCGGCTCTTGGGGGTCAATCCCGCCTTGTCAGCAGTCTTCGCCTGTTTTGCGATGTTTACAGGCCGCTCCCTTCTTGACATCCGCCCCGCCGGCTTTTCCAATCTCCTCGTAGCTGTATTTCTGCTCGTACTTGTTCTTGCCACCTATCGAAACATCCTGTACATCTGGTTTGTAGTGCCATTAGTTGTTTTTTGGTGTAATGTCCACGGTGGTTATATCTACGCTTTTATAATGTTGGTTCCATTCATGGCTTTGAATTTTCTGTCGAGCTTTTTCCCGAAAAGGTTTGTCTCAATTGGTCGAAAAGGCGTATACCATACAGCCGCTGCAGGTCTTGTCGCTTTCATTGCAACGGTTGTGTTCAACCCGTTTCATTTAACAAACCTGACCCACACCTTTGAGATTAGTGTCAGCAAACACGCCGAGAAGTGGCGAACCATCAATGAATGGCATCCGGCTTTTGAATGGGAAAATCCGGTCGGCACATGTTTTCCGTTTTTGGTGCTTTATGTTTTAAGCATCGGTCTGCTCATACTTTGGCTTCTCAGTCGCTTTCTCAAGCCCAGATTGCTAAAGGCGCCGAAGAACGAGCTCGAGGTTCAGAAAAAGCTCTTTACAATCCTTTCTGAGGTACTTGGCTGTGCCGCTGCTGTCCTTATTGGCTGGGTAGTATTCATAAGCTTCTCTTTTCTTAACCTTGATGTCGGCAGCTTCTTTATCTGTGCCGTTTTCATAGCCATCGTGTTGCTCAGTGTCCGCAAAAGTGTGCACTTTATCTATTTTGCAGTCCCATTGACCTTGGTTGCGCTTTGGTCCACTGATGCCAGTGTCGGTTTCGTCAGCAGGTACATTTATCCGTTTGTTTTGCTGCCGGCTTATGTCATAATACATATTATTGCCTCGCTGCTCTCGAAAACTATCAAGCCCAAACCGAAGAACATCGTTTTCGTGGCTGTTACTGCACTCGTGGCTTTAATCTTGATGATCATATTATTTAACCCATTCAAATTTGCGGGAGCGCCCACTTGGAAAATTTGGGAGCATATGGCCAAGTTCTTCAGCTTGCACCGAATGTGGCAGCCGTATTATGAACGCAATCCAAGCCTGACTTACGCACACTTGTTTAATATTCTTTACGCCGTAAACATCGTCTTGGCTATCTTTTGGTTGATTGTACCCAGCCTGCTGAAACTGTGTACTGAAGTGCCGAAAATCGAAGACCAGCAGACACAGCAGCAAACCGACACATATGAACTGCCTAAGATTGATTTAGCTCTGATTGTCATCGCTGCTCTTACTATCTATATGGCGATTCGTTCCCGCAGATTCATCCCGATAGCAGCCATTGCCGCTTGTCCTCTTGTTGCTATGCTTATTGACCAAACGGTTCGTACAATCTCGGCGGCACGCAACTTTTACAGAAACAATCGACTTGTCGTCTCACCGATGCCTTATTTCCTGCGGTCGTTCTTCATTTTTGTGGGCGTCATCGTAGTCTTTGGTTTAGGCACCTGGTGGACGCTTAAGTTCAAGCGTGTTTACCTCGACCCGTGGCACAACGACCAGAAATTAACTTCCGTCTTTATAAGAATGACAGCCTCGGATGCCAAACCGTTTTACGCCTGCAGGTTTATAAAAGACAACAAGTTGCACGGCAAAATGTTCAATTACTGGACGGAAGGAGGTTTTATTGCCTGGGGGCAGGAACCCGACCCAAACACCGGCAAAACGCCCCTGCAATTATTTATGGACGGCCGCGCCCAGGCTGCTTATGACCACAAAGCATATGACCTCTGGGCGAATATTATGTTTGGTGGCCCTTCTGTCCAGCGTTCCATGGTAAGAAAAGAAAAATACAATTACCCCGAAATTGGTGAATGGATAGGCACAGAGCTGAGAAAGCACAACGTCTGGGTTGTTTTGATGCCCCTCGGACAAGGCACCGACGTTTTTGTAAAAGCCCTCGAGCGCAATAATGATTGGCCGATTGTTTTCCTTGATGATAGGCAAAAATTGTTCGTCGATATAAAAACCGCTCAGGGCAAGGAACTTTTCGAAAATATGATGTATGACAAAGCGGTCTACCCCGATGATTTTTCCAAGAATCTTACTATTGCTCACAATCTTTTCTTGTTCGGCGAGGGAGTACCTGCGCGTAAAGAGGGGCTTGAAATCGCTGCCAGAGCTCTCAAATTATTGCCTTCAGCGGCCCCCGTATTGGAAATGATATTCGCAGGGCAGAGGTCTGCCGAGCTGAACCCCATCGTCTATGGTTGCCTTAGTAGTTACATCGACGATTTCGCAAAGAATAAAAGCGCCTACGCCAAGCAGAATGGATATATGAACAGGGTCATAGCTGCGAAAATGGCATATGAGTATTTGCAGCAAATAGCCGAATACTCAAAAGATACGAAGCTTGCGCAGTCTTATGGCACCACGATTAAAGAATGTAACAATGAAATAGGACAGTTGCGTGATACACAGATGTGGTAATCTGTGAAGGCGATTTACCGGCAGAGCTCTGCTGGATTTGAGTTGATACTGCTGCGGTGAAACATTGAAGCGTTTTACCCTTTCTAAGAGTAAGAGGCTTGTCAGAAATAGGCAGTTCAGGGCTGTTTTGGCTCGCGGACTGCGTAGCAGCGATGGTTTGTTGACGCTCTATATGGCCGAAAATGACTGTGGCTTTCCCAGATTGGGTGTCTCCGTTAGTAGCTCTTGTGGCAATGCCGTTGTGCGGAATCGCTTAAAGAGACTTTTGAGAGAGGCCTTTCGGCAAAACCAGAACCGCCTTCCAGAAGAGTTTGACTATCTGCTTATGGTTTCATCCCGATTTGCAAAGCCGAATAAAGCCACGGCATCTAAGAAGCTCTTGAAGTGCTTGACGTTTGAACGTGTAAGGGCTTCGTTTCTTGCGCTTGTAGCTGAAATCACGGAAAACAAGTAAGAATATTGTAAAGGAAGGTGTCAGAGTGCACTGCATAAGCTTACTTGTCGGGCATTGATTAATGAGTGCTGAAAATCATAAATCGTTGTTGCCGATAGGTGCCGCAGCAAAAAAAGCTGGCATTTCGCGACAATCTTTGCAATATTATCTTATGGTCGGCCTGCTTGAGCCTACTTTTGTCACGCCGACCGCAAGGCGAATGTTTGATGAGAAAGCAATAGAGCGAATCAGGCTGGTAAAGAAGCTCAACGACAGTGGCTATCCACTGCGTGCTATACGCGAGTTATTTTTGGAAGGTCGAACTGATTTGAAGGGAAGTAAAAAGTGAGTGATTACGAAACCTCCGAGAGAAAACGGAATATTATTGTTGGCGTATTCGTATTGGTAGCCCTGGGCGCATTTGTCTGGTTGATATTTATGTTTGGCGACCTGCCGGCCGCTGTCACCGGTTTGGGCGCGTTTAAAGTTTTCGTCCAGTTTCCGACCGCTCCGGGTGTGCAGAAGGATACTCCGGTTCGTCTTTGCGGTTACCAGATTGGCAGAGTTACGGATGTGATGACTCCGGAAGTCCGTACAGATTTGAATACGCGTTTAGCTTACCACCAGGCCCTTGTCGTTCTCAGTATCGACAACAAGTATGCTAATATCCCCTCTAATGTCCAGATAAAACTGATGACCCGCGGCCTTGGCAGCAGTTACATCGAACTGACCGTCGACCCTACTTTGCCGTTGACGCCGCATGACCCCAACAGGCCCGAAACAAAATTTCTGGTCGATCAGATGCTTCTGCAGGGCTCAACCGGCGTCACCAGCGAGTTCTTCCCTGCCGAAAGTCAGAAAAAACTGGAAGATTTGGCCAATAACCTCGACATTCTTATCACACACGCCAATACCATACTCGGCGACCCCCAAAACAAGGAAAATATAAAGATGAGTTTAGCTAATTTGTCAGATGTATCCGGCCGGGTTAAGGGAACGCTCGAAGAATTCGAACAATTTCTTGCCGCTTGGGTTGGTGTAAGTGAAGAATTGAGCCGGACCACGAAGGAGTTGAAAGTAATTTTGGAAAAAATAAACACCGGCCACGGTACAGCAGCCAAGTTCATCAATGATGGCCAGTTGTATGACGAACTGCTTGAAAATACTCAGCAGATGCAGGTATTACTCCAGGACTTAAGAACCTTCATCGAAAAATCGAACAAACAAGGCTTTGTACCTATCAAACTAAAGTAAGATTATTCACAGGGAACGGGCTTCACGGAAAACATACTGCTCGTCGTTCATCAGGTACCTGTAGATAGGTCCTGTTGTGGACTTTCCTGCAATTCTTCTTTCGGCCGATGCTTCCACCTGCGGTGCAGCCACCAGTACTGGGTGGGCTCCTCTCGTATGAACTGTTCGATTGCCCTGGTGTATTCGGCTGTAACCCATCTGAGTGGGTCATCCTTGTTGGCCCACTCTTCGGGGAAAATGATGCGGCTTACTCCCATCTCAAAGCAAAAACGGTTACCAATTCTTCTGCTGTAGCCTACAACTATCGGCACATTATTACTTATCGCAAGCAGCCCTATGCTTTTGTAAGTGCTTGCTTTTCGGCCGAAAAAATCCACAAATACTCCTTTTTTGCCCGCGTCCTGGTCGGCTATAAAACCCAGTGTCGCACCCCTTAATGCAGTATCTGACATCAGTTCGGCTGCCCCCTTTTTGTCGATTATTTTTTGCCCTTTCCGCCGACGAACGTCGTACAGGTATCTGTTAATAAACTTATTATCCAATGGCCTGGCAATGCTGTAGATATTAAAGCCGAAAAGACTAAGCATATAGCCCATAATTTCAAAGTTGCCATAATGGGCGGTCACCGTTATCAACCCTTTGCCTTCGTGCATCAGCCACTTGGCTTGTTCGGCCATTTTGAACCGGGAGTACCGACGCCAGTTGTGTTTTCCTACTAATCGCGGAGCCCAGAGCACATCGACTGCCAGCATCACGATATGCTCGAAACTCCGCCGGCCGGTCTGTCGACGCCATTGTTCATCTTTTTCCGGGAAACTTGCGCAGGTTGTCCAATGCCCTCTTTCGGCCGCGATGATAGTATTTCCACAATAATCGCCCCAGCAAACACGCCGTTCTTAGGTTTGTCTCAACATCAAATAGCTGAATAAAAACAACAAGAATCCGAAGTGCAATATAAATAAGCCAGTCTATGACCACGTTGTTTTTCTTCTTTTTTTCTCTTAGTCGCGTTAGGTCAGCCATAGCAGGATTTTAGAATCAAAATCGTTGATGTCAAGCCTTGATGCTGCCGTTTCAGTCCCTTTTGAGTGTAGAGAAAATTTCTTGTTTGTTATGTGGTTATCCGTTACCATTGGTCTCGGAAGAAAATTTGAATGGCTTGGCAGCAAAAGCACAATGTCTGATGCGGGTCATTCCGACAGTGAATATGTTAGAAGACAGATTTATGAGTGATTTAGTCCCTCCACATGGTGGAACTTTAGCTCCATTGTTGGTTCAGGACCGGCGGGAACGAATGGATTGTATCGAACGGGCAAAAACCTTGCCGAAACTGCACCTCAGCTCAAAGGAAGTCTCCGATGTAATTATGCTCGCAACGGGGGCATTTAGCCCTTTGAAGGGCTTTATGTGCAGGAGCGATTACCAGACTGTGGTCGACGGGATGCGATTGTCCTGTGGCTTACTCTGGCCTATTCCAGTGACGGTTGCTGTTTCGAAAGAGGTTGCTGATGGTATTAAGCCTAGCCAGCAGGTTGCGCTGGTTGATGGTGAACGCAACGAGATTATAGCTGCTATGGTTGTCGAAGATAAATTCACTTATAACAAAAAGGCAGAGGCTCTCGGCGTCTTCGGCACACAGGACCACGCCCACCCCGCTGTAAAAAAAATTTACGACCAGGGCGAAGTCTACCTCGGCGGAACAATCCAGGCCTATAGTGAAGGCGGATACCCGGAGAAATACCCCGAGTTTGCAAGACCTGCTGAAACACGCGAAATTTTCAAAAAAAAAGGCTGGAGAACCGTCGCCGCATTTCAAACACGTAATCCAATACATCGCAGCCATGAATATCTCACAAAGGTTGCGATGGAGGTATGCGATGGCCTCTTTATCCATCCTATCGTCGGTAAACTTAAGGCCGACGACATCCCTGCCGATATCCGCATGAAATGCTATAAGGCTATGCTCGATAATTATTATCCCAAAGAGCGCGTCGTTCTGAAGGTTTATCCAATGGAGATGAGGTATGGCGGCCCAAAGGAGGCTGTTCTGCACGCCATCATCAGACAGAATTTCGGATGCAGCCATTTGATTGTCGGACGCGACCACGCAGGCGTAGGCAATTATTATACCCCCTTCGAAGCGCAGGAAATATTTGAAAAGTTAGACCCCTCTGACTTGCATATCAAACCCCTAAAGCTCGATTGGACTTTTTGGTGCTACAAATGCGGTGCCGCTGTTTCCGCAAAGACCTGCCCCCATCCTGATAAAGACCGCTTGATGATTAGCGGTACTGAGCTGCGGGCGATGCTTGCTAAAGGCCGCAAACCCCCGGAAGAATTTGGCCGACCCGAAGTGATGGACATCCTGATTGATTACTACGCGGGTAATCGTCAAAAGTAGTGCTTTGCTAACCTGTATTTGTTGCAAAAGCCCCGCTTCTAATTTTGGGATTCGGTTTTTTAGCTTATTATTCCACTTATGTATTCCCTGGTCATTTCTTCTTTGGGATTTTCAAAAATGTCCTCTGCTGGACCATGTTCTATCAATTCGCCGCAATAAAGAAAAATTACATAATCGGCGAGTCTTTTTGCCTGCCGCAAAATGTGGGTAACAATAATGGTTGTGTATTTATCCTTTAGTTTAAGGAAGCTCTGCTCGATTCGTTGGCTCGACTTTGGGTCAAGGGCCGACGTCGGTTCGTCGGCAAGGATAATCTCTGGTTCAACTGCCAATCCTCTCGCCAGGCAAAGTCTTTGTTGCTGGCCCACCGAGATTTTCGATGCCGACGTATGTAGTCTGTCCTTGACTTCATCCCATAAGCTCGCTTCCTTAAGGTAATACTCGACAATCTGGCTCAACTTCTTTTTGTTTTTTAGTCCGTGTATTCTTGGGCCATAGGCGACATTATCATAAATTGACATTGGCAGAGGATAAGGACTCTGGGCAAGCAGGCCCATCTTTTTTCTGATGTGAGTAACTTCCGTTTTCGGGTCGAAGATATTTTCTCCATCCACGAAAACTTTGCCGGTAACCCTGACGCCCTCTACGGAGTCTATCAGGCGGTTGAATGACTTTAGAAGCGTGGTTTTACCACAGCCTGATGGGCCAATAATAGCGATTATCTTCTTGTCCGGAATGTCAATGGTTATGTTTTTCAGTGCCCGCTGGTTTCCGTAAAATACATTCAGTTTGCGGACGCTTATGTGTGTTTTGAATTCCATCCTGCTCTCCTATTTAACTATGTGCCTGGTGAGTCTTCTGGTTAGAAGCCTGGAAGTTATGCTTATTATTAAAATTATGATAGTGAGTATAAACGCAGAAGCGTATGCCCTCTCCTGGACTTCAGGAAAAGGGGTTCCGAGTTGAAAGAAAATGGCTAACGGCAGCGTTGCCGCCGGGCGTAGCAGTGAGCCCGGAATAAAATCGCTAAAGCCGGCAGTAAAAAGTACTGAAGCTGCGTCTCCTATGCCTCTTCCGAAGGCTATCAGCACTGCGGTTAGTATCCCAGGCAGTGTTTGTCTGACCACCACTTTCAAAGCGGTTTCTAACTTGGTTGCTCCTAAGGCGTAGGATGCTTCCAAAAGTTCTTTCGGCGCCATTCTTATTACTTCATCCATCGCTCTGCTCATAATAGGCAGCATCAGCAGTGATACGGCGATGATACCCCCTAAGAGCGAGGCCCCCAGACCGAAGAAAAGCATAATTATAAAGCCAAAAGCCCCATACACTATTGATGGAACACCCCACAAAACATCAAAGGAAAAGCGGGTAAAAGTTATTATGCGGGAACCCTTCTTGGCGTATACATTCAGATACAGGACAACAGGCAAACTTATCACGATAGCTAAAAAGGTTGCTCCAGTTGCCAGATAGATGGAGCCGACGATAGCATTCAATATTCCACCTTCTTTGCCGAGGTAGAATCCGCCTTTGGGAGTTTGTGTAATCATTGCCAGATTCATCGCAGGCAGTCCCTTCGTAATGACTGTGGCCAGTATGAGCATAAGGCTTGAAAGAATGATAAGCGTAGAGACTATCATTAATCCCTTAAACAAACCTTCTTCTATTTTTCTTTTATCCATTTTACTGTTTTACTGTATGGTTTTTTCAACTCTGATTAGAACAACTCTGGCTATGATGTTGAAAAACAGCACTACCAGCAATAAAACCAAACAGGCGAGCAGCAACGCTGAGTCATATAGTGGCACAGACAGCATTTCTCCATAATTGTTGGCAATCAATGCCGGCAGAGGGTATGCGGGGTCAAATATAGAAGATGGGGCCTTGGCTACGTTTCCGGCTACCATAAGTACCGCCATCGTTTCGCCGAATGCCCGCGACAGCCCCAATACGATGGCTGCAATAATGCCCGGCATAGCTTTGCGTATGACAACATGTTTTATCGTCTGCCACTTGGTTGCACCTAAAGATAGAGAAGCCTCCCTGATTTCATAAGGTACGCACCCGAGAACCTCCACTGAGACGTGGATGATTATGGGAAATATCATTATCGCAAGGACAACGCCGCCTGCGAGCACACTGTAGCCGGTTGAGAAAGTTCCGAAGAAAGGTCCGATGTGGTTTTTTATCAGCGGAACTATAACCAGAACCCCCCAGACTCCGTAGACCACTGGTGGTATGCCTGCAAGCAGGTCAATAAGGGGTTTTGTCCATTCCCGTACGTATCTCGGTGCGTACTCAGAGAGGCAGATTGCCGTTAAAAGACATAGAGGGATTGCGATAACAACAGCTACCCCCGTTACCCAGAGCGACCCCATGATAAATGGGAAAAAGCCAAACTCTTTTCTTAAAGGGTGCCAGGAGGTTGAGAATAATAGTTCACTTAAAGATTTAGTTGCCAGAATCGGCCTTGACCTCTGGTATAATCCAAGGGCCATCAGAAACACAATCGAGCTGGAAAAAATCGTCAACAGTTGCATAAGTCTGCCGGCGAATCTGTCCTTTAACAATCTTTTGCTCTGCATAACTTTCCGTCTTTTGTAACGTCCGGCTTCCTGCATCTTCGATATCGAGAAAATTTCGCCCGTCCGTATTTCTAACCTATCCACAACCCTTCGATACGCACACGAAGGCCATCCTTTGTTTTAGCCAACTGGTTGACGAGGCCGCAATGTCGCCACTGGAGCATACAGTATCTTGGCTGGAAATAATAACGCCTGCCAATCTGGAGCTCCTGCCTTTTGTATTTCACCACTCCTTCATAAGCTGTGGTGTTATAGTAGCCGATATTAATGCCTCTTTCCCTCGACAGCATCGGACCAACAATACACCATACAACAGTCCCGTTGAAATAATCAGGCTCATCCACGACTACGCCGACATGAGTGACGGGACAGCCGCAGGAAATCCATGCGGGACGACCATACAGGACATCGCCTTTCTTGATTTTAAGCTTTTCTACATTCGTCGGGTTAAATAGTATTATGGTTTCTCTTGGCCCGGCCTCACCGGGAAATTTGTCCAGAATAAAATCGTATTCTCTGTCGAGGTTGTCCTTCCATGTGATGTCTTCTTCTTTGAATTCTGGGCTAATCGGGTATATTTTTTTCTCTCCCACAAAAATACACCGATTTATCGCAGTATCATCTTTCGACACTATTTCAGCAAATTCCCGGCAGGTTTTGAAGCCGCATAAACCACAATTCTTTCCCGGTATTTGTTCGAGTAACTGTTTCGTATCAGTCATTATTATTCTCCTCTGTAAAATATGTCTGACTCCAAGGTTCTTAACACTCCAAAATGAGCCTGGGCGCCGATTTGCTTCTTACCCACACAAATGGTGCATGTTCCGACAGGCGGATTGCCTCTGAGCAATAGTGGCTCTTTGACCTCCTGCATCCTTTCGATTCTTTTTATGATGTGTCCTATGTTTATGCCGTGTAACGCATCAGTTTCTATAACGTCCGCCTTCGCTGCTTGATTAATATTAGCCCTGAACACCTCTTTCTCTGCCTGTGACACCAGGTCAATCTTTGTTACTATCGCAATATCTGCCAGTGACAGCATCGGCCCAATCTTTCGGGGCAGGTTCATTCCGCTGGTGGCCTCCAGAACAACCATACCAAGTGAATTATCAATATAAGGGGAACATCTCAGGCACAGTCCTGCTGTTTCAACAAAAAGTATATCTGCCTGCTCCTGGCGCGCCCACTCTATAGCGTCTCCAAGAACCACTACATTGCAGTGGTCAGGGCACAAGTCCCCTGAATAAACCTTTTTCGCTGGTATTGAAAACTTGTCTCTAAAGAGCTCATCCTCGTCGGCAAACTGGACATCTATTTTTAAGTATGCGGGCCTGACCCCTTTTTCTATAAGCCCTTTAATGACCTGCTTCAATACTGTTGTCTTGCCGCTTGTCGGCGGTCCGGCACATATCACAACCTTCATACCTTATTCCTTCCTTTCGTCAGGCGACGTATCCCAGTATCTTTAATTTACTCTCCAGCTCCCTGTGGCTCAGACGCTCCCCTATTCTTATGCTGTTTCTAAAGTCCAGCATAAGGTCGTCTATCTTTTTTATATGTTCACCCACCCGCAGTTCTTCATCGTCTGTTACAATTACTTTTTGCATCGCTCCGCTTTTCATAACGATTCTGAAGTCCGAGAGAAGCGTTATTCTCGGGTCATGTGTGACGAAGATGAAAATCTTCTCATACCTTTTCAAAAGCTCCATAGCTTTTGTGCGATGGATGCCGGCATTTTCTATCTCATCCAGCAGAATTATCGGCGAATTTCCTATTATTACCGCATCTGCTATCAAAAGCGCGCGGGTTTGCCCCCCGGATAATTCGGTCATCACACTGTCCAAAAGTATGGCTTCTCCTGTCAGCTCGTTTGCAAAGTCCAGTGTTTCTTCTACAATCAAGTTGCTTTTACCGCTTTGTCTTATCCTGGCGTGGGTCTCCAGAAATTTCTCTACAGGCATGTCCGACAGAAAATTCGTATGCTGGGTAATCAATGCAATGGGATTTTTAGATGGGTCCCCCACAATTTCTTCTGATGGAACAGCATCATTTATGAGTATCCTTCTTCGAGATGGTGTATTTTCGTTTGCGAACAGTTCTATATCGTTAATCAATGCGGTTTTTCCTGAACCCGTCGGCCCAACGATGCTTACCTCATCACCCATTTCAAAACTGACCTCGCTCACTAATTCCTTGTCTCCTGTTCTGCCATAACCTCCGATTATTGTTATTCGCTTTATTTCCATAATATCTCCTGTTGATTTCTTAACGCTTTTAGTTCCCGAGTTTCCTGAGTTCTTCCTGGATTTTTTCCTCGGTCAGATTAATATAACCGGCTTCCGGAACGTATTTCTGACCGTCGGTAAGAACCCATTTGATAAATTCTGTTACTAACTCCTTTTTTGGCTTACCTTGGGAGACAAGATACAGCTCTCTGGCTGGCGGGGATGGGTATTTCCCCGTCGCTATGGCGTTGACTATTTCGTCCCTGCTGTTGTAGAAATCTTCTCCTTTGTCTATCAGACCATTATCATTGAGGTCGATAGGCAGTACCCTTATCTGCTCAATCTGCTTTTTGGTCTTGGCATCGTAGGCATAGTTGACATTGTTGTATCCGATCCCAAGAACATCTTTTTTCACGGCTTCAGTCAATCCAGGGTCACCGTAGACTCCTACTCCGAGAAGGTCCTCCTGTTTTTTGCCTAAAAACTTGGCCCAGATTTCGGCGGCACCGCAGGCATCAGAACGGGTGTAGACGTGGACTAAATCTGTGGTCCCACTGCCTGTGACCTGACCCCAGTCTTTGATTTTTCCGGTTACCCAGATGTCGATGAAGGTTTCTTTTTTAACACCTTTGGCGAGCAGTTCTTTTAATACAGGGTTGTTCTGATTGACCGTAGCTACCACTGCATCTTTGGTCACGGAAACCCACCACGCTCCTTTTTCAATTTCAGCAGGATAAATATCTCGGGAAACCATCCCGATATCCACAACCCCAGCCAAACAATCAACCATTCCCTTGCCGGCGCCGCCGGCAGCAACATCTATCTTTACCTGCGGGTGAATCTTCTGAAACTGCTCAGCCCACTTAACCACCATAGGATAAAGAGCCCACGCCCCTGATATAGTTATTGTTCCCTTTAGTCCTTCCCTCGCTTGCTCTTGCGGCTGCTTCCGACATCCCGTTGACCAGAAAAGACTCAGAGCCAACAAACCATTCAAAATCCATTTCATTTTGTCTCCTTTCCTCAGACCAAATCAGCAAGTGTTAAGTTTTCCAATCTGTTTGAAATATAGTCTCTGATTTCCTTGAAAACCTTTATTATCTTTTTTTCTCTTGCCAGTGGTGTGTCTGAAAAGAAATATCTGCTTACGGATTCCGTTGAAGCTAAGGCACCGTCCATCAGTCTTATTATTCCTGCGATGTTTATTGCTGACGCAGGCTTTGCCAATTTGTAGCCGCCGCTGGTGCCTCTTCTGGTTTTTATGTAGCCATTCTGTTTAAGAATCGTAAACAGAAGTTCCAGGTATTTTGGGGGAATATCTCGCTTGGAACAAATCTCTTCCATTTTTATGAAGCCTCGCTTTTCGTTTCGAGCCATATAAATGAGCGCCAGTATCGAGTATTCGCTTTTTGTAGTCAGCTTCACGGCTAATTTCCTTTCTTATCAAGTCTATAAACATTATAGGGAAGGGAATGTGCTTAGCAAGCCTAAAATTTGTTAAATTAAATTTTTTTTTTAGATTTGTGATGGAACCAGAGCCCGGCTATTTCCAAGTCGGCAAAAGGGCCGATTTTTAACAAACAGGCCTTTTTATTGTGTATTTTGGGGTAAAACCCTCTTTCGCCTTGGTTTTTTCCGCCAATGATACCGATTTTTTAGTTAAGGCAGCCCACACAGCCTTGAGCAGATTGAATCCGGCTAATCCTGCCGGCCACCTCAGTTCTTCCTTTCTGCAAATGGTTGAATCACTCAGTTGGTTAAGCCGGCTTCTCAGCTCTTTGTCTTCGGTTGAGGTTCTCTCATCAATCCACTGCATAAGCTCCTTGGATTTTCTGATTCGCGCTTCTATCTCTTTGGCTTCTTTTGGTTTTAATAAACTGTATTTTGCTTTCAGCCGGTTAAGTTCAAGAGCAGCATCGTACGTGGAATTAACTAACTCATCGCGGCTCATCCATTTCGTCTCGTAGTTGAGCATATATTTCCAGCTGCGTTGTAAAAGGGCCTGTCGGTGTTCCTCCAGCGTCCTGTAGAATAGTTTGTACCCGTATTTTTCAGGGTCTTCGAATGCTACGCTTCCAGGGTCCAGAAATGGTGCCAGCGGAGAGATAAAGGGGTGTATTCTACCGCTTCCGTCCTGCCCGTATCTCTTAAGCAGCTCTTCACAGTATCCGACAGTTTCCCTTACCGATTGGGATGTCTGTCCGGGCAAACCTATCATAAAAAATACATCCACTCGTTTACAGCCCGATTCAAGAGCATCGGCGATGCTTTCCTCGAGAGTATGGTTATCGTAAGCCCTGCCGAAGGACCGGCGTATCCCTTCGTCATGTGATTCCGGCGATATCTCCATATTGAAATTAGGTATGCTTTCCGCCGCCATCTGCAAAAATTTTCTCGAAGGAGGTGAAAAAAACTCAAGGGCTATGTGATTCTTTATATTCTTCCCCTTAAGTTCGTTTAGCAGCTCCTCCGCATACTCTGGACCAGCCTGCAAAATATCCCCAAGCACGATAATCGGCGCCCTGGTGTATTGTGAAATCGAGGCGATATCTTGAGCTGCTAACCGCGCATCGCGGTACGCCGGCGTTTCTCTTCGGCAGATATGCCGATACGCTGCAGCGGAACCCCCGCACACCAGACAGTTATGAATACATCCCCGGCAGGATAACGCTGCCAGAATGGGATAACTGAGCCAGTCCTTGAAAGGCAAATGGCCAATCAAGTCAAAATGTCGGACACTCGACTGGATAACCTTACGGTAATCGAAGGCTATGCTGTTCAAATCCGCCGATATATGAGAAAGTTCATTTGTCCGAATCTTATTCCCATCTTTCCATGTGAGGTTGGGCACGTCTTCGGGAGACCTTTTTTCCTTGATTGTCGACAGAAGCTGGCGAAGAGGTTCCTCTGTCGAATCACCCCGGATGACATAATCAACTTGTGGGTAAACGATAAGTTGCTCATGATAATACGTGGCTGATAATCCCCCGAATATCACAGGAATTTCCGGATGATATTTTTTCGCTATCTTTGCCAATTCCAGACTTCCCTGTGCGTGAACCAGCCAGTGCAAATCCAGGCCAAATGCCGCTGGTTTTAATGACTTAACCAGTTTTTCCACATCGAAGCGCCGATTTCTCAGCATCTTCAGCGCAATGTTGATAATCCGCACCGAATAACCGTGTCTCTCGAGGTATTCCAGTATGGTCAAAAAACCGATTGGGTACATCTCGAAGGTTTGTGTTGAGGGGACAACATCGCTGATGGGGCCGTACATAATTGCTTCTTTCCGAAAGTCGTAAACGCTCGGCGGGTGAAGGAGAATCAGGTCGGTCATCTAAGCTCCTTTTAGAGATTGGTGTGTCCTCTTTCTACAACGTAGTCAGCAAACAAATCTAAAGCGTCCCGACACTTAAAGTTCTTAAGTGACTTTAATCGATTCTTGGAAATGTCCCTGTACTCTTCTGCTTTTTTTAGGGAATACTCTATCCCCCCGCACCGCATTACTATGTCCTTTATTTGCTCTGCTTTATCATTGATTCGTCTTGATTTGAAGCTGTCGTTTATCAGTTCCAGCTCCTTTTTGTCTGCCGTGCTCATTGCGTAAATGAGAGGCAGAGTCGGTTTACCTTCCAGAAGGTCGCTTCCCAGCGATTTTCCCATTTTCTCTTCGGTGCCCGCAAAATCCAGGCAGTCGTCGACGATTTGAAAGGCAATACCTACATTCAACCCGTAATCAGCTAACAATTCTGTTTCTGCCGGAGAAATCTCTCCCATCAAAGCCCCTGCTTTGCAGCAGAAAGACATAAGCCAGGCAGTTTTGTTCTTTACAATCTCGAGGTATTCTTGTTCCGTTAACGAGCTGTCATAGCGTCTTTTCAGCTGTTCTAATTCTCCTATACATATCTTGTTAATGACCTCAAGGAGCATCTCTAAAATTCTGGGTGTCTTCAGGCGGGACAGCGTTGAAAAGGCCCGCGAATACCAATAATCTCCTAAAACTATAGAGATTCCGTCCCCCCATTTGGCGTTGACCGTTGGCTGGCCTCGCCGCAGTTCCGACTTGTCCACCACATCATCGTGAAAAAGCGTAGCAGTGTGAACCATCTCGACCACTGCCGCTAAAGGGACAATCTTGTTCCATTGATGGTTGCCTGTTCCTGCAGAAAGTAGGACCAGCGCCGGCCGCAGACGTTTACCAGGCACTTCTAAAATGTATCTATTGACCTGTCGTATTAATTCGTTGCCGGAGTTTAATCCGCTCTTCAGTTCCCCATCGACCATCTGAAGCTGATTGCTTATCGGCTCGTAAATTTCCTCTAAATTCACTTAACCGTCCCTTGCCGTATTTTGGCAGTTAATCCATTCTTCAGCGTCGATGTAAAAAAGAGCAGCACCTCAGAGGCGAACCTTTTAACAACGTACGGACATCAAATAATCCCGATTATTAGTAGTGTTATCATGGTGACTCCCAATGCGAGCATAAAAATGCCGGTAGCTAAGTGAAGTCTTCTGAGCCATTTCTGTCGCAGCTTTTCTATTATCGCCGGACTGCTAAGGCCGAACCCGACGCATAAGGTAATAATTATGAATGGCAGAACAAATATGACGTTGTATATCAGTAGCCAGCAAATCGCCTGCACTTTGGTAGCCGTGTCGCTGAGCATGCCTATAATCACCACGTAAGGTCCTGACGTGCATGGCAGCAGCAGGACACTCAGTAAGCAGCCGACGACAAAAGCACCCGGTGCTGAGGTAACGCCGCGGGTAATTCGTTTTAGCAGGGGCCGCCACGACTGCGGAACCTCAATATTGAACCCTTGTTCATACCAGAAGAAATCCTTTGTATTCCACAATCCTACCACTATCGCCAGAATACTGACGCCGAGATAAATATAGTGTTTTATGCCTGTAACCCGAATGGCGGTAAACAGTCCCATCCCCATCAAAAAATAGCAAATATAGGTGGCTGCCGTGAAGGCAAGGCCCGCATTTATAACCCGGCTTCGAACATTCGACTCACTCGACTTCGAAATTATTAACATAGTGCTTAACAAAAGCGTCAGAACACCCCATTCACATGGATTGACGGAATCCAATGCTGAACCTCCGAGCACAGCCAATATGGTCAATTGCTTTTTTATGCCTTCTTTTTTTCCTCGGTGCTCGCCGGCAACCTGTTCCCGCCCTTTTTGTGCTCGAACTGCCTCTTCGATACCCTTCAGCACTTCCTTGCTGCTTCCCTGAAAGGCCTTGTCACCTATGAAGACTACCGGCGTGCCTTTTTCAATGACCTCCTTCGCATTGTAAGCCTCAGCCAGACCCAGCATCAGATTGGCGTTGTCGGGTGTATGAATCTCATACTTGCTTATTACAACAGGATAATTTGGCTCAAGATGCTGCTCGAAGAATTCTTCTAATTTCTCGCACGAGGAGCAACCGGCCTCGTAGAAATAAAGAATCTCAACTTGTGGTGAGCCTGTCGAATCCACTTCATCAGCGGAGCTGGAATGGTTAAATAGTAAAAAAAATGATAGTAATACGGGAACACATAAATAGAACGGCATAGTCATATTACGGTTGATACGAGCCATTTCTTAACATCCCCTAAAAACAAGAAGCTTCTGATTGTATCTGATTACGCGCCTTTAGCTTAACAAAAAGGACGCACTTAAGCAAGGGGGTTCAACTGGGGATGAGCCGATGAGCAGCGTTGCCTCCTCGAAATCCCTCTTTATCCGCAACGATATCAAGGGCTAAAGTGGATAGGTTCTCAACAAACAAGTTCATAACACTGTTTGTCTTGCGGGAGTCTATCGTCTTAATATATCTTTTGCATTTATCGCACACATCTATTCTGTGTGTCTGGTCATCTCCTGCAAAAAAATATCGTAGTGACCGCTGTTCCTCGTTCTCACAGAAAGGGCAGGCCAGCCTTTTAAATAACCACTCCGTATGGCACAGCGAGCAAAACAGTCGTCTTTTGCCGCTCTCTTTTTCTAACCTTGCTGCCAGGGGCTCCGAGCCGCAGATTGGACAAGCTCCCCTGAGCCGGCAGCTTAAGTCAACAAGCTCGCTTGCCTTTTCAGCGTAGCTTCCCAGAAATGGAGAAAAAACCTCAGTGATGAGAAAACAGAATACCCCAAAATCGGCTTTCATCTCACGGGCAACCTTCTCCAAAAGCGACTTGTCCTCCATAAGACCACGAAGAAGCAGCGTGCATTGCTTATCTAAAGGAAAATGTTTTAAGGTAACTGGTATCGCTTCTTTTTTTTTGCTTTGAACGATTCGGCCGATATCATCCAGAAGCCCATTGAATAAATCTTTGTCAATCTGAATATCCTCTGGTTTCAGAATGGGCAGGCCTTCGGAATTTCTTTTATGGCAGCGCTCAATATCGAGTTTACTCAAATCAGGCCGATACAATAACTTCACATTGCTTTGGGCCGTCAGGACATCCTCATAGAATTCGATTATCTCTTTTAACTCAGGCTTCGCCGCTCTCAACTCGGCAAGCCCGGCAAGCGAGGAACTATAAAAATCTTCTTGCACCTTCTCCACGGACACTATTGGGCCATCTGCCCACCTATCAAAATTACATATCTAAGGCAAACTCCCCCGAAAAGTTCCAGCGCAGCAACTATCAAAGATGCTCGGGGACTTTTGGCTTTGCCCTTGATACTGAAAAAAAGTGGAATAATCAGTCCCAGCATAACAACCCCCACCCACCAGAGCACCCCTAAGCCTCGGCTGATAATCATCTTCATCGATGCAGACCCAATCCCGGCCAGGATAAAGAGAATGACTATCAAAAGCTCTAAGCCAATCACCCTGCTGTTTATTATCTCGAGTTTATGAATGGAAGAGTCTGCTTGCGCCGTTTGTTTGTAGATATGACCGAGTGCCAGTAGAAAGACCACCGCTGCTATGCCTGTGGACATTGCAGATGCGCTGAAAACAGCCGGCAGAATAACCGTATTCCACAAAGGATTGGGCGTCGCGGCTAAAAGCACACCCGTATAAACCGTTACCAGCAGCGCAGGGATAAGGCCTGCTGCTCCTGCTATCTGCCTTAGTTTTTCACCCCGCTTCACAATCCAGCTCAGCAAGTTCAAAGCCGCGTATATCAAGCCGATGTTCACAAAGATAGTCAGAAGCCAGACGCCGATAGACATTACTGAAGTGCGGTTAAACATAAGAAAGCCCGGCCCTCTTCTGAGCAGAAATTCCCAGAACCGCAGCGGTTTGCCCAGGTCAATAACCAAAAGGAGGACTCCTAAGATGACCGGCCACGGAGCGGCAAGTGCTCCCACTCTGGTTATCTTCTGATACCGCTTTTTTCCAAAAAGGTCAGCCATAACTGCCACAATGTAGGCTCCTGCTCCCAGCCCAGCCAAAAACAGAGCAAACGCTATCGCTATTCCCCAGCTGATATGCTCCATTTATTCACCTCCCGACTCTGACTTTATGGCCCCAACAGAAGACTTGTCTTTTCTGAAATACCGCCCGAGACCGTAAAGAATAATTGCTCCTGGGATTAGTCCTGCAAGCCACTTAAAGATGATTCTTCTCATAGGAAGCCTCGGCCGTTCAGGAAGCCCGTAGAGTGAAGCCGTCTCCGGCAGAAGATAGACCACTCCCAGCCCTCCTAACTCCTCTTTCTCGCCGTAGATGCGTGGGATAACCCCTGGATGTGCTTTCGTAAAAGCCTGCTGCCTTTCCCTTGCTGTTTGAAGTATTTTCTCTCTTTCACCGTAGATAACGGCTCCCGTCGGACAGGCCTTCGCGCAGGCCGGCTCTAAGCCGTTGTCCACCCTGTCCACGCAGAGGGTGCACTTCTTAACGACTCCTGCAGCCGTATCGAACTGGGGCGTCTTGAAGGGACAGCTCTCTACGCAGTTTTTGCAGCCGGTACAGATTGCCTGGTCAATCAGAACAACCCCGTCCTCTCGTCGCTTGGCTGCTCCCGTGGGGCAAACGTACACACAGCTGGCCTCCGTGCAGTGTAAACACTGTTGTTTGCGAAAGAGCCATCTGGTTTTTTCATCTTGTGGTTCGATAAAATTGATAAGTGTCCAGGTTTTAGCTGAAAGCTTTGGTGGATTTTGATAGCTGCCCGTAAAATGCGTCTTTTCTGCCGGCAGTTGATTCCACTGCTTGCAGGCCACCTGACAGCCGCGACACCCTATACACCTCGTGACATCAATTAGCATCCCTTTCCTGGCCACCGTCTTAGAGCACCTCCTTTTTTACCACATCACAGAGAAACGCCTTATATTCAGGTATCATCGTATTGGCGTCGCCGATATGAGCAGTGAGAACATTGGCGCTGTCGCCTGTGGACAATCCCATAAATCCCCAGTGCCATGGCAGGCCTATCTGTTCATACAGTTTGCCGTCAAGTTGGAACGGCTTAATCCGGTCCGTAACGCAGGCAATGGCCTCAATCTCCCCGCGGGCGGAAACTATCTTTACCTTTTCACCCTTCTCGATTCCCTTTGCCCTGGCTAAACTCTTGCTCATCTCTACAAACATCTCCGGCATCATTTCTGACAGCCAGGGCAGATTACGTGTCATTGGGCCGCCCTGATGGTGTTCGGACAGACGGAAAGTTGTGGCGATTATGGGAAATTTGTCCGCTGCTCCAATTTTGTCCATCTCACCTGCCCATAGTTTAATGGCCGGGTCGTTGTGTATATCAGGGTGAAGAAAATTTTTGACCGGGCTTTCTAATGGCTCATAATGTTCCGGAAATGGACCGTCTGCTATATTCATTCCGAATATGGAGGCATGCCCTTCCGGTTTCATAATGAATGCTCCGGTGTTTTTCTCTGGCGCAACTGTTTCGCCGTAGTCGGGTACATCGCCGACCCATTTGCTGCCCGTCCATTTAATCACCGGATGCTCCGCGTCCCACGGTATTCCTTTCGCGTCGCAGGAAGCGCGGTTATAGATGATTCTGCGGTTTGCCGGCCAGCTCCAGCTCCATTCCGAATATAGGCCTATTCCGGTTGGGTCGGACAAGCCTCGCCGCGCAGCCATATTCCCTTTTTCGCTGTAGCTTCCGCAGTAGAGCCAGTTACCGGATGAGGTGGTGCCGTCGTCCTTTAGCCCCCCGAAACTGTCGAGCAGTTTGCCGCTGTTAAGGTCATAGCCGTTTATCTCCTTGGCCACCTTATGAGCATCTGGTTCATCTCCGTAGTCCCACGCCATATCAAGTATGGCGTCCGAATAGACCCCGCCTTCACGCTCATAAAGCTCGCGCACCGCTTTGAATATCCTGTCAATAATCCAGAGGTCCCTCTTGGCGTCTGCCGGCGGTGAAACTGCACGGTGATGCCATTGGCTCCATCGGCCGCTGTTTGTGAACGAACCCTCTTTCTCTGTTGAGCAGGCAGCCGGAAGTAAAAAGACCTCCGTGTTAATCTTGGCTGCCTCCGCCTCAGGCCCCTTCCAAAAGGCAGCCGTCTCCGACTCAAAAATGTCAATCACTACCAGCCACTCAAGGTTTTCCATCGCTTTACGTTCCATTCTTACGTTGGGGCCTGATACCGCAGGATTCTGACCTAAGCAGATTAAGCCCTTCATCTTTCCTTCATACATAGCCTCGAACATCGGCATATATGAGTAGTTGCCGCTGATTCTGGGAAGGTGTTGATAGCAGAAGTCATTTTCTCGCTTGGCCGCCTCCCCATAGAAAGCCTTAAGCTGACTGATTACAAACTTCGGCGTATTCTTCCAGTAGTTTACGCTGCGAGGGTCGCTGGATTTTGGCGTCTGGTTTTCTAAGTAAGCAGCAAGGTCTTTATCCTCCGCCTGTGGTGTTTTGAGGTATCCCGGAAGGTTGTGAAAAAGAACGGAGTGGTCGGTCGCTCCCTGTACATTTGACCAGCCCCGCAGTGCGTTCACGCCGCCGCCGGCTATGCCGATGTTTCCTAAAAGAAGCTGAAGTATAGCGTAGGAGCGGATGCCCTGTACGGCATTGGTATGTTGGGTGCTGCCCATAGCATACATAATTGTTCCCGCCCTGCCGGCCTTGCCGGTGCTGCAGTAGGTCTCAGTTGCCTTTACGTAGACATCCTTTGGAGTTCCCGTTATCTGGCAGACCGTATCCACGTCGTAGCGGGAGAAATGCTTTTTAAGAAGTTGGAAGACGCATTGCGGGTCTTGCAGCGTTTTGTCTTCTTTGGGTATTCCATTTTCGTCAATCTGATATTGCCAGCTCGATTTATCATACGCCCTTTTTTGCGGGTCATAGCCGCTGAAAAGTCCCCCTTCAAAACCAAATCGAGGGTCGATTAGAAACCCGGCATTGGTATACTCAGTTACGTATTCTTTATTGTAGAGCCCATTTTGAATGCAGTAGTTGATGATTCCTCCAATGAATGCCACGTCTGTGCCGCTGCGCAGCGGAGCATAGATATCGGCCTTGGATGAGGTCCTGGTAAAGCGAGGGTCGGCACTAATCAGCTTCGCCCCTTTCTCCATAGCTCTGGCTACCCACTTGAAAGAAATGGGATGGTTCTCCGCCGCATTGCTGCCGATAATCAGAATGCAGTCTGAATTCCTGATATCTATCCAGTGATTGGTCATTGCTCCTCGGCCGAAGGATTCAGCCAACGCCGCAACAGTTGAGGAATGGCACAGCCTTGCCTGATGCTCTAAGAAAACAATCCCTAAGGCCCGTGCTAACTTAACTGCCAGATAGCATTCCTCATTATCAATAGCTGCACTTCCCAGCCAGCCGATAGTCTCAAGGCGGTTCACAGTACGACCCTTCTCGTCGGTAGTCTGAAAAGTCTCATCTCTTGTCTTTTTTATTCGCTTGGCAATCTCCCGCAGTGCCCGCTCCCAGGATATTTCCTCCCATTGTTTGCTGCCAGCGGCTCGATACTTTACCTTGCTGAGTCGTCTTGCGTTATTGACCACCTGATAAAGTGCGCCGCCTTTGCTGCATAGCGCCCCCTCATTTATGGGATGGTCTGAATCACCTTCGATGTTTATCACCTTCCCATTACTTACCGAGACGATTTGGCCGCAGCCGACGCTGCAGTACGGACAAATAGTGGTTACCTGCTCGGCGTATCGAATCCGCAGTCCCAGCGATTCCGCCTGCGCCTGAACCGCTCTTATATCAAAAATGCCGCTCAGGGCAAAAGCTGCGGACCCTCCGGAAAGCTTCAGAAACTTTCTTCTCGTCATCTCCATCTTTTGCCCGCCGTCTCCTTTTTCTAATTTAAAATCGCAGACCACCTGTTTGCAGTCTGACTAATTTTTTGCCCTTATGGTGTGATGTCAACAAAAATCCTCCCTCGTCCGGCTTGTTTGTTTATTTTTTCTCTTTACCTCGCGCTATTTTTTTACTGGTATGGTCTCTTCCCATAAAGAAATTCGCCCAGGAGGAAGTGTTCGATAAAGAGCAGTCTGCCGGCGGAACATATTCCTTGTGGAGGTAATCCAGATTGTTAATCGAAGAGAACCGACTATAGACTAAGGTCCATACGCACCTTTTTGTATTGTCGACCTCACACATACCGTCCCTGCTGCCGCCGCAGGGCCCGTTTCTTAGAAACTTGCGCACTTCGACATAGGGCACAGATAGGCCAGGTCAAAAAGGGCGCAGTCTCCACATTCCCGGCAGTCGAAAAGGAGTCTCTTAATTTGTCTCTCAAAAAAGTAGCACAGCTTTCCTGCGAATTTCCACTTTTCCAATAAGCTATAGATACCTCTGAGAGTCTTGTATCCCAATGTTCCGTCAGTAAAAACACAGCGGTGAAAAAGCCTGCTCATCTGGAAATGTAGAGACTTCCTCGGCTTCTTGGATGCTGCCGCCGGCATAAGTTTCTCTCGCACAAACGTCAGTTCCGGGTCGTCAGGAAAGTGATAGTATTCGTCTTTTTGATTATAACGAAAATTCGGGATATGCTCGCGCCAGTTATCACCTATCTCTTCTGAGCGCTTGATAATGTGCTCAAAGTCCTCGAATTTCAGGCCGAATCCGCCGATGTGAACTCCGTTGAACTTTAGCCCTCTAAATATCGCCATAAGCTGCGCAGCTCTTTCCAACTGTGCATTTTTACCCTTATCAGACGCTTTGGCCTCCTCTTCAATCTTCTCCAGCAGCTCATTAGTCACCACACAGCCGGGCACGTTCCCTTCGTTCATAAAACGAGCTACCGCTCTATTGAGGACATAAACGTTCCCAAGGATGGGTAGTTTCACGTCTCTGTACTTCATATATTTCATCACCTCAGCGAATTTCCTTACGTCATATCCCAGTTGTGGAATAATAAAGTCAGCCCCTGCCGCGGCTTTTTTCTCCAGTTTGAAAAACTGGGTCATCAACTCTGCTTCGGTTCTTTTGAATGGTGAAACAACGCATCCGACAAAGAAATCCGTTTTGGGAAGCTTCTCTAAAGTCCCCTTTCTTCGGTCGGGAATTTCCAGCCCGTCATTCATCTCCTTCAGGTAGCGGACCAGTTGGACCGAGTCGAGGTCAAAAATCGGCTTGGCCGTTCCACCGTAACCGCTCGCAGGGTAATCGCCCGTAACAACCAATAGGTTCTTCACGCCGTCTCTCGCTAGCGCATAAGCCCTCGACTCAATCATATTTCTGTTGCAGTCAGAACACGCAAAATGAACCAGAGCCTCGACGCCAACGGCGCAAAGTTCTTTCCCGAGAACATCGGGGCTGATGGCAGGATTTCCGCCGGGATTGTCGGTGATACTAATGGCGTGCGCCGGTAAATCGGAAGACACAACCTTTTTCCCGAATTCTATTATTTCTTCGATGCTTCGTCCTGTCCACCCCCGCCCGGGGACAAATTCACAGGTAACGACGAACTCTTTTCCCGAGGTTATTTTTTCCTTGAACTTATTCATGGCTCATTGCGTCCTTTGTCCGCCTGCATTGTGGAGCTTTTTAATCACCACCTGAATACTCGAATCTGCCGGGCCGGTCAAACCCATTTTTCGAAAATTTCGGGCCGCGCAGCGAGCACGCATTAGTAATGTTATTTTCCTCCGAGGTCTTGTGTCTCTGCATATAGAGCAACCTTGTTGGCCCCATCCACCACTGTAATCTTGGCGTTCGGGTTCTCAGCAAGCCAGTTGTCCACAACGGTCTGCGGCTTATGGGTGGCTCGCAGATGTATCGCCTCGACAAGTGCATCTGGCATCTCCGAAAGCACCCAGATTCGCCGCAGCCGATTTATCATCCGGGCGAATTTATACGCCTTGTGACTGAACAATTTGTATTCATGCTCAACCGATTTAAGTATCTCGTCAATTGGGGCGGTCAGGCGATTATAAAAATTCTCCATCGTCCGCTCGGCGCCGATACCATTTGGACATGCTGCCAGAAACAGTGTCTCACCGCCGTCTTTAACAGCGTTTTTTGTCAACTCGAGAGCTTTTTGAGCGGTGTAAAGGTCTATATCATTTGGCAGTCCGCCGGGCGAGACGATAAGATGCTCAACCGGCTTTACTGTATGGGTATTCATTTCGTCGGCTGTGCTAAAAGCCGCTCCGCTGACCTCCTCTGCCTGCCCGAACCGCACCCACTGAATCCGTCCTAAGCTGCTGATTGTCACAAGTGCATAGACCGGTCGGTCTCTTACAATCAGCTTCATCCCCTCGAGCTGGTCTTCGGCAAGAGGGTTGTACTTTCTGCTTTCGTCCCTGTGCCATGGATGCAGCGCAAATGTGGATTTGTCATCAAGCGCCAGACTATGGTTTTGCTCAGTTGTCCCAAATGCGCATATCCCCGGTACAAAGTTCTTTATCGGATTGGAATACCCCGCGAAATAGTGGCATTTTATATCGGATAACGCCAGGAAAATCCCGGCATCGTCTGCTTTGGCATTAAACATCACCTCCGTACCGCGGGATGTGCGGCCTGCCTGTGTAAATCTGTCCTTCTGACAGTCGTGAACGTGAATTTCAAAATCACCAAGGCGGGCTTCGCTGGCCGCTGCCTCTATTTGCTTCTCGATTCTGCTGTTCTCCGCTGTTTTAGCATCGTGCGTACCCGTACATATCAGGAACCGCACAAACGAACTGCTCCCTAACGCAGAAAAAAGTTGGCCGAGTATATCATCTAATGGCATGTCACGTGTGCCGTCCGTCAGCAGTACACAGAGACACTTGCCGGCTGCTTCCTTCACAAAGTCGTCTTTCTCTCGGCACGCCAGCGCTTGACTTACAAGGGCTGCATTACTGCTGTTTCTCTTGTCCTGCCGCGGCCGTATTATATCGTTGACGTTCTTACGTGGGATTTGCAGGCTTACAATGCCTTTGCCGTAGTGAAGGTCAACTCGCATATCCGACTCACAAATCAAATATCTTGCCGGGGTTTAAAATGTTGTTGGGGTCCATCGCCTTTTTAATCGCTCGCAGCATATCAATATAATTTTCAGATACCACACACGGCAGATACTTTTTTCTTTTATGGCCTATCCCATGTTCACCCGAAATTCGCCCGCCGACCTCAGCGGTCAGCCGGTACAATTCGTCAAGTATCTTTGGCAAAGTTGCGCCATTTTTCGTCAGACCATTCTGGCTGTGAGACAATACGCGAATGCAGGTTGCCGTCTCCTGCATGGCCGAAACAGGGTATCATCACTTCATATTTGTCCGACAATTCCTCCAGCTTGGCAACCATCTTGGAAATGGCAGCGGGCGGCACAACAATGTCCTCCGGACTTTGCCGGCGGGAAATGACGTTGTAGGCCTCGCCGATGTTCCTGCGAACCTTCCAGATTCGCTCAGACGTCGTGGCATTATCAGCAACGTAAACCTCGATAGCACCGGCATCAAGGCACAATTGCCCTATGGACTCATATTCCCGTTCTACCTGTTGTTCATCCGAGCCATCCACCGTGATAAGAAGCATCGCTCCTGCCTGCTGATACGGAATCGATTCGTTGAGGTATTCGCACGCCGCCTTAATCGAGTTTTTGTCCATAAACTCAATAGCCGTGGGAATTATACCGCTTGAGGTCTCTATCTTTGGAACCATTTTAATTGCTTCTTCGGAGGTCTTGAACAGACACAGCAGGTCAACCTGTGCTTTTGGCAGAGGTATTAGTCTAAGAGTGATTTTTGTAAATATCCCGAGTGTCCCCTCCGAGCCGACCATAAGCTGAACCATATTGTATCCGCTGACATCTTTAATCAGTTTACCGCCTAATTCGATAATTTCTCCGGCGGGCGTAACAACCTCGAGCCCGAGGACATATCGGCTCGTCACGCCGTATTTGAGTGCTCTTGCTCCGCCGGCGTTTTCCGCCACGTTACCGCCGATGTAGCACGTCTCAAGGCTCATCGGATAGCCGGCATAGAATAGACCATGCTCTTTGAGAAACTCATTTATCTCGTTGGTAACAACCCCAGGCTCCACGACTATCATCATATTCTCAGCGTCCAGTTCGAGTATTTTATTCATCCGGTCCACTGCTATCACTATGCCGCCGTAGATAGGCACAGCTCCGCCGGATAATCCCGACCCGGCGCCGCGCGGTGTAACCGCTGTCATTTCCAGATTCGCTAATTTCATAATCGCAGCGATTTCTTCAGCGGTCCTCGGCCTGACTACCACCTCCGGCATATGTGCGTATTCTTTGCCGGGAATCTCGTCGTGCGAATAAGGTTCGAGTTTCTCCTTGTCCTCGTAAATAACGTATCTGGCGCCCACAATTGCCCGTAGCTTATCGACGATTCTCGGCCCCACCGGATTATATCTCTGCTTATTCTTCACGATTTTTCTCTCGTCTTATATGCGCGGTTAAAGCCGGCACAACCTCGAAAAGGTCGCCCACTATCCCAAAATCTGCAACCCTGAAAATCGGAGCGTCATTGTCGTTATTGATGGCCACTATGGTTTCGGCGGTCTGCATCCCCGCCAGATGCTGAATCGCACCGGAAACCCCTATACCGATATAAAGTTTCGGACTGATGGTTTGGCCGCTAAGGCCCACCTGATGAGGATAACTAAGCCATCCCCTGTCCACCACGTCGCGCATAGCGCCTAACGCCGCCCCGAGACTGTCCGCCAATCCGCGGGCAAGTGAAATATTTTCAGCCTTTTTAATTCCCCTGCCCACAACTACAACGGTATCAGCCTCACTAAGAGTCTGTTTTTCTTCGTTGGCTGTGAAACCCATTCTTGTGATTCGGCTGTTGAGTTCTTCTTTAGATGCAGCAAGACGAATTATTTTCCCCGCCCTGCCGCTACGTCTTGGTGCCGGCTTGGTTGAGTGAGGCCGAACTGTTGACATTTGAGGACGAAATCTCGGCGTCTTAATGACCGCCATTATATTGCCCCCGATAGCGGGCCGTATCTGAAGAAGATTATTCGTCTCCTTTTCTATATCGAGTCCCGTGCAGTCAGCCGTCAAACCCGTATGGGCCTTCGCTGACACGTATGGCATCAGCGTCCTGCCCATTGATGTCGCGCCAGCAATAATTATTTCCGGCCGATACTTCTTGATTAGTTTCAGCATACAAGCTGCGTATGGCTCAACAAGAAAATGTTCCAGCTCTGCTGCCTCCATCGCTATAACTTCATCCGCACCTCGTTCTACAAGCTCTTCAAGGTCGTTCGTGTTTATATTACCGCCAAAAATCACAATGGACACCTTACAGTTGCGCTTGGCCGC
Source organism: uncultured Planctomycetota bacterium (assembly GCA_963827315.1). Lineage (GTDB taxonomy): Bacteria > Planctomycetota > Phycisphaerae > Sedimentisphaerales > Anaerobacaceae > CAVXEF01. The sequence continues at coordinate 610,494 of CAWHAL010000004.1, forward strand.
CAGCTCAAGTCCGCGCGTAAGCAGTTCATACGAAATCCTTTGGACTCGTCCATCCCGCTGCTCAGCCAATATCCACACGCCGGAGCACTCCATCTAAATCAGCTCCTTATGTCGAAGAAATCCCGTAAGTCTATCAACCGCCTTCTCTACTGACTCTTCATCTTTTGCCGGAACTTTTTCACATTCCCTCGCAATCTTCGGCTTAAAGATTTTTACCACCTGTGTAGGAGAGCCCTTTACGCCGACTTCGCTTGGCTTGATTCCCAAATCATCACTGCCCCAGGCCGGAATCTCCGTTTTTTTAGCCCGTTGCTTACCTTTCAAAGTGGGCAAACGTGGAACGCTTATCTCTTTAACAACCGTTATGACGCAGGGCAAAGAAGAAGAAAGGTTTTCGTAGCCGTCTTCTACAAGTCGTTTTACCCTGCAGTTTTGGCCGTCGATTTCTTCAATCCTGCTCACGTATGTAATCACCGGCAAATCCAGAAACGCGGCAATGCCGGGCCCTACCTGTCCCGTATCACCGTCGGTCGCCCGCTCACCGCAAATCACTAAGGAGAAGTCTCCTGTACGCTTTATTGCCTCTGCTAATATATAACTGGTTGCCCATGTATCGGAGCCTGCAAAAGCCGAATCATTGACGAGAACCGCAGAGTCTATTCCCATTGCTATCGCCTCTTTCAGTGCCGTTATTGCTTTAGCCGGCCCCATTGATATGCTGATAACTTCTCCGCCGTGTTGCTCTCGCAGTTGGATGGCGGTCTCGATGGCGTAAAGGTCGAGCGGGTTGACGATAGCCTCCACGCCCTCGCGGATAACTGTACCCGTCTTCTCATCCATCTTCACGGATTTCGTCTCCGGAACCTGTTTTATAGGAACAACAATTCGCATTTACTGCCATCCTTAAAGGGCTTCATAATATCTTTGGCTTGTTTACCAGGCAACAAATCTTTCCGTTTGTTTTTCTTTCAAACTCCTCTGGAAATTTCTGCCATCAGGTTGCATAACTGTGCAGACTCGGGAATAGTCGGGACAAATTCGCCCATAGGAGAGTTATCACGATCAGTGCCATACCTGCGAGGACCCACGTACTGTTGATACGCGGATATTTTTTGCCGAACATGTAGCGGAAGTGGAAATATCCGACGTAAACCAGCCACGATGCGAGCGACCACAATTCCTTCGGGTCCCAGTTCCAGTAATCACCCCAGGCCAGCTGCCCCCAGTAGCTGCCGAGCACAAGCCCCAGTGTCAATAGTGGAAACCCCGCCCGAACCATATAGTACGTCGCTGCCTCTGCGTCGAGTGGTTCTTCGCCGGGATTGGGATTTCTGCCCGCAAATTGCGCAAGGGCTTGGAAGGCAGCCTTTGCCATAAAAATATATGAAAGCATATAGACTGCAACATGAGGGATAAACAACCAGCATTGTAATGCCGGTGGAAGTTGCTGTGGTTCTGCACCGAAGACAAACCCAGCAGGCACGAGAACCATCACCCCGATGAGCATATCAGCGCTGTAGCCTCCGGTGCGAAGTACCCGCCTGCAAAAAACTGAGGTGGGAAAAATCATCATACCGAGGCTCAAAAATACCTCGAACAAATTCTGCATAGGTATATGACGCACGTGGTACCAGCGATATGTAAAGGACACAACTGCTGTTATGAATCCGAGCAGATATAAGATATGTCCTGCCTTTCGGTATTTAAGCAGTGTGGCTGCAAAAGCCAGAAGGTAGCTTGCCATAGCAAGATAAATCAGCAGGCCTTGAACTGTATATTTAATCTCCATCTGGCACGCCTTTTTTCCTGAATATATCTCGCAGCCAGAATTGCCAGATAACGCCGACACAAAGCATCACATACCCGGCATACACAAAACCCAGCCCCGTGTCAGAAACAACCATAAGCACGCTGTATTGACCCTCTTGAGCATCGTACGAATGCTGGTAGAAATAGTATCCGCCGTAATGCAGCGGGTGGTTGACCTCCACATTCTTTTCGGCAACGGTCTTGCCGTTTTTGATAACAGCCAGACTGCTTATGTAATCGCGCACCACTGCCCTTTGGGGTTCATAATAATCTACCCTGAATTCCTTCAGCCTTATTGAGAATGGCAGTTCTTTTATCTCGCCATCTTTCTCTGTTTCGACCTCGTTACTTTCCTGGCCCTGATAGAGCAGCATCCGTCCTTTGTGAATCTTGTTTGTTCCCGGAAGTTTCTGCTGAAATCTGTGCCCTGCATCTGAGCCCAGCATCGCCCCGACAAGTGCTAAGATACAGCCGATATGAATTAACAACCCGTGGTGAGCCCGCCTGCGCTGAGCGAAGCCTGCACTGAGCGAAGTCGAAGGGTCGAAGTGTCGAATCCACAGCCGCCGAAAGATTATACTTCCTCCTGTGAGCACCAAAACCAGCGTAAACCAGCAGGCTGCCAGCGCAGGACTGTTGAAAAAGTTTTGCGCCGCGCAGAGCCGAGGAAAGCTCCGTAGATTGACAAGAGAATCAGCAGTATGATTGCTATAAGAGCAGCCCACAGCATACTATAATGCAATTTGTTCATTTATTTTGCCTGTTGGAAGTTCGTAAAAAATCCCGCGCTGCTTGTGTACAATACTAACCGCAGATTCCCGCAGCGCCAAGAGTGTCCGGCTCAGGAAAAAATAATTATCGCAGGAAAATTTGTCTGCAATTGTACTCAGCAGCTTTTGTGCTGATAAAATGGAGTTGAAAACTTATGGAAGGAAATTCAACCAGCAATACAAATGAGGTTTCCGATTTAGCCGTCTTGTCGTTCTCTGGCACCAGCTTCACAGCTCGCAACTAACTGCGCTTGTTTTTCCTCTGAAGGTTTCTGTGCCGGCAGCGTGAACCAGAATGTCGAGCCTTGGTCGTATGTTGAGCTGACCCCGACATCGCCCCCGTGACGCTCCACAATTTTCTTGCAGACCGCAAGGCCTATACCTGAACCTTCGTATTCCTGTCTCGAATGGAGCCGCCTGAACATAACAAAGATGTTCTTGAACTGCTCCTGCTTTATCCCGATGCCGTTGTCCATTATCTCTACTCGGACCATATCATTATCTGTAGCGCCCGAGCGAATAGTAATCTGCGGGACAGTTCCTTTCTTCTGGTACTTCAGTCCGTTCGCTATGAGGTTCTGCATAAGCTGTCTTACCTGTGCAGGGTCGCCGTTGACAGTGTGTAGTTGCTCGGGAACCAGTATCTTGGCGCCGGTCTCTTCAATTTTTACCGCAAGCTCAACTTCACACAATTCCTTAACCGCCTGGTTCAGGTCAACCATCTCAAAAGCTACTCCACGCGTGGTTACTCTCGAATAGGTCAGCAGTGCATCTATCATCTGCTGCATTCGCTTTGCCCCATCTATCATAAACCTGAAGTTCTCCTTATCGTCGTCGTTTAGATTATCTTTAAGGGAAGCGGACAAAATTTCTCCAAATGCGGATATCTTTCGCAGAGGCTCACGCAGGTCATGAGACGCAATATAAACAAAGTCCTTCAGTTCATTATTCGCCCTGCCGAGTTTGGCTATGGTACTTTCAAGGTCCCTGTTCAGTCGTTTCATTGTTTCTTCAGCCTGTTTTTGCTGCGTAATATCGATATCCGAGCCTCTGTAACCGACCAGATTGCCGTCATCGTCGAGTATAGGCACCCCGCTGGTCATTAACCAGACGGCTTGGCCGTTCTTATGTACATTTACATTTAGAAAACCCTTGAAAGCCTGTTTCTCTGAAAACTTCTCAAATGCCGGTCTTTTTGCCTCGTCTCTGTCCTCTGTTGCAAACAGGTCGTAAAAATGTTTCTTCCCGACAACTTCTTCCGGCTTATAGCCGAGCAGGTCTTCAACTACGGGACTTGAATAGGTATACAGACCGTTTGCATCGACCTCCCACACCCATTCAGAAGCATTACCGACAATCTCTTGAAACCGCTTTTCGCTTTCCTTTAGTTTGTGTTCGGCCTTCTTACGCGCGGTGATGTCGACAAAAGCCTCAAGCAGCACATCTTCATCGCCAAGCTCTAGTTGGACGACGCTTTTAAGTATCGGGACCTCTTTACCGTCCTTTGTAACTAATTTTCTTTCGGAGTTGTCGATAATCTGGTTCTGGTCAAGAATAGGACAATTGTTTTCATCGGCTGGACACAGGGTTTGATGACATAAATGTCCGACAAGTTCATTTTCGCTGTATCCTGTGAGCCGTCGGGCGGCAACATTGGCCTGCCTGATTTTCTTGTCTTTTCCGACGACCATAACGCCGAACGGCATTGCATCCAGCATATCCTGAAGCAGTTTTCTGGACTTTTTGATCTCCTCTTCAGCCTTTTTGCGCTCAGCTATCTCTCGATTGAGGTTATCTACGGAAGTGGTGCTCTGCTGTAAATCTGCCGTCATTGTGTTGAAGGCGTCCGCGATTTGACCGATTTCATCATGGGTTTTAATATCAACCCTTTTTTCAAGATTTCGGCTTTTTGTGATGTCCTTCATCGTGTTTAAAATAACAGCCAGTGGAGATGTCAGCATCATAGTTAAACCGATTAACAGCAGCACCGCTGCCAGCCCAAAGCTCGATATGAGCACGACATTACATTTATTGATTAACTCGAAAATCTTGTCGTTAATGATTTTGGTCGGCGAACAAATCACAACAGCGTATTTATAATGGTTCGCCTTGTCCCCAAAGGGAAGCACAGCGAAATAAGTGCTCTTATTATTCTCCTTTATAGAATGAATTTCCGTCTTGCCCGCTGTAATGGATGAAAGGACAACTTTCTGAGTCAGCTTTTTACCCTCATAGTGAGAATCATTATGAAAAATGATTGTCCCTTCCCCGTCGATTACCATGGCCTGTATGATATGCTTGTTTTTCTTTATGAGTTCCCGGCACTGCTCGCTGAACCCCTCGATATCTCTGGTTGCAATCCCTAACGAAGTGATTCGTTCCAGTTGCGTCTGAAGATTACTCCCCAGTATTAGCAGTTCCGAATGTAGCTCAGACTTGTAGTCCTTTTCCAGGATTTGACTGATAAGAAATAGATTCAGCGCACTCGTGGCTATCACCGTCGCCGCAAAAATAATCAAAATCTTGGCTCGTATGCTTACTCGCATTGGTATTTGCCGCTGGTCCCTTTTTTTCTTGAGATTCTTTATTCTTTCGGCGCAGAGGCCTCAGCCCAGCGCAGCTTCTCTGCACACACATTATCGGCTTATCCGTAATGTTATTTAACCGCCTGTTGGCGAAAAGATGTGAAAATTCCCCGAAAATCCTTGCTGTTTCAGCCCTTAGCGTATTTACCGGACCATCCCCCTTGTGGTCGTATATTTGGGAACCCCCGAAGTCTTGCAATTCGGGGGTTCCTAAATAAATACCTGATTACTATGGCTTCTTTTCCTCGGTTTTCTTCTCAGGAGCCGGCGCGTTTGGCTCAGCTTTCTTGACCTCAGCGGCCTTTTTCACTTCCTCGGCCTTGCCCGCTGTTACACGCGTCGCATTTGCCTCACGCTCGCCGCGCTCATTTTTGAGCACGCCTTTTATATTATCGCCCTCAACGGTCCCCTCGAATGTCAACGTAAATTCCCTGCCCCCGAATCTGCTGGTGCGGGTAAACGTCAGCTTGCCGCCTTCGAACTTAATATCTGAAATGATATTTTCTCCTCTTTGGGCTTCCCATTTGCCCGCCAGCGTTCCGTCAGCGTTCTTGGTGATAATCAGCTTCTCGACGATTTCACGAGCCGGCGTCGTAACATTCATCTGCCACTCGCCTACAATCGCATCTTCGCCCGTCTTGGCTTCGCCCTGCAGCGTCCCCTCGAATGTGGAATCACCCCACTGGCCCTGTCCTTTACCTGTAATTTTGCCGCCCTCGACTGTGCCATCGTACGTTGTCTTCATTTGTTGGTCGCCAAAACTGCTCGTCTGCACAAACTTCACCTTGCCATTCGCGAATGTAATATCCGATAGTGTGCTTTCGCCCCGTTGAGTCGTCCACTTTCCTTCATACTTGCCTTCAGCGTTCTTCGTAATTGTCATTGTCGCCGTCGATGTCCGGGCCGGCATCTGGCTTTTGAACGCCCACTCGCCTACCGCTCCTTCTGCTGCGATAACAATCGCCGCCGGCATAACGAATGCCAGCACCACTCCTGCCATTACTGCTCTCTTACTCATAATTCGATTCTCCTAAAAAAGCTTTTCGGCCTCGATTCAGACAGCCATATAGAATAACTGAAGTAAAGACGTTCATCCACCTATTTTTATTGCATGTCCGCTGTTTCGCAACGAATGCGCAAGCGAAATTGAGAAAAATTCGCATCAAACGCGCAAGTCGAGTGAAAAAAATGCAAAAAAGTGTAAGAAATTTGCAAAAATTCGTAAAAATTTCAAAAAATTAGCAAAAATTGTACCGTTTTGAGCCTGTTTTGAGCAGCGATTGAAGTACCCCCTTGCGCATTTGATTGAATCCCAATTCGTCGGGATTAGACGCTGATTGCGCAGATTAACACAGATTTTTTTAGACGCGGATTGGGTGGAATTTGGTTTGTAGCGGAGCGGATTGAAGGGCGATATTCAGCTCTATTTTTCCTTGCTTGGCCGCTATAAAACAGGTATAGTGGAGCGGACAAGTGAATAGTTTTTTGCACTGGACTTTTGGCGCGTCGGCGGCTTCGCCAGGCCCGTTGACGATACAGCCCATCACGGCGATGCGCATTGACATATGAAAGGGGATAATTATGCCTAAGTTTGCTGTCGGACTCGTTTCAGCAGCGTTTGCCCTTGTTATTGGTTTTACCTGTGGTGCGCTGCTTACCGTTCCCAAGAATTCAAGGATGGAAATTTTAGTCAATGAGAACAGGGCTTTTAAGGAAAACGTTACCGACCTTGAAAACAAAGTCCTATCACTTCAAATTGACGTGAACAGTTTAAAAGAAAACAATCAACAGTTGAAAGATCGACTTCTTCAAGCATACAAGGAAAAGGAGGACTCACGCTCAACAACTGGAACACCTGCTTCTCCCTAAGAATACGACCATTGCATATTAAAAACGACCTAAAATATGGAGTTTCAAATAACTATGAGTTCAGGAATCAACAAAGGATCGTCAGAAAAGTTAATTGATCGCGATAAGATCTACCAGCGTGACAGAATCGTCGTCATAGGACGTCGTTCATCGGGTAAGACGGTTTATATTTCCCTGCTTTATGACAAACTATGGAAGTCAGGTAGCGATATCAAGGTTAAAGCGGTCAAAGGGGCCAGCCACGCTCAATTCATTAAAACGGCAGCGAATATCCGACAAGGTCAATGGCCTCCCGCTACTCAGGGCATTTCTCAATCATTTATTGAGATTGATTATAGAGACCAAAACCGCCTGATGGTGGTACTCGACTATCCGGGGGAACTTTTCACAGATGCTTTTGTCAAAGATATCGAGTCCAAAGAAGTTGACACATTGCTTGAGCATATAGACCGTGCATCCGCTGTAATTCTCTTGATCGACCCGGTACACGTAGTGGAAGGTGATATAGATTCGCAGATAGACAATAATTACGGTTTCCTACAGGCAATAACTCGAATACAAAACTGGCCCGGAGGCAAAGATATCCCCGTTGTATTAATCCTTACCAAAATCGACCAAAATTACCCTATTCTAAAACAACACGGTGGAACACGTGCTTTTGTTGAAGAATACTTCTCTTTACTAATAAAAACAACACGTCACCTCAAGGTTTGCACAATATCTGCTATATCTGGGGCAGATTCTAAAATTAAAGATGACCTATGTGCTCTCGAAATACCGCTTCAATACTGTCTCGATCGTCTTTCTTCCGTCGAGGCAAAGACAGATGATATTAATCGAAACAAAAGAATCAAAAACTACTGCATAGAGCTGGAAAACAAAGAAAAGACACGAAATATAGTTACCCGCATAGTTTGGCTGCTTATATGGAGCATTCTGTTTGTTCTGCTATTAATGGCAGTATTACATTTTCTGCCATCAACAGTTTGGACTAACTTGTGGGATAATATCATCGGCAAATAAAGACGGTCATCAAAATATGCAAGTGAAGGTTTCGTTACACGTTTTCGGAAGCATAAGAGGATACGCAACTTTAGCAAAGACCGATGATATTACTGTTGAAGAATGCGCACAACTTGAAAGTTTCTCTTTTGGTCAGACCAGCGATTCCAATTATCTTGACAGTCTTGACAAAAACCCAGCAATTATCAGCCGTCCTTTGGACTCAGGCCGCTGGGCTATCACGCGTGTGCTTAAGGGAAATCCTGATGACTATAATCGTCAGACGATGCTTTTTGTTACCGCGATAATATCCACTCAAGATTGGCTCAATGTTCTTCGTTGTGATGTCATGCCACTTCTGGATTGTCCGCAACTTTGGCAATTCTCACCTGCTGAAAAACTAGCCCCAGTTGACGTCAACATATCATCAGAAAGACCTGTCCCTTCACCGGAAATGCGCGAAAAAGTCATACCTCTCCTTAGTGCCATCGAGACCTTGAATCTGGATGAAGAGGTTACCGTTCTTCTAGACAGCCAGCAGTGTGACATTCAAGTTCTTCGCTGGCTTAATATGATTTTGCCGCGAAATTCCAAAATGAAATTCTCTTATGCAGTACGTTCTTTGAGTGATGGAATAGACGTTGACGTGATATCGCTCTCTTCAATCGCTTCTGTAGGGAATTCAACAAGGAAAGTTATTCGTTTTAAAGAATTTCCCTCTATCGAAAATTCGATATTTGCCTCCATGGTCAACAAATACTGGCATAAAGAAGGTGTCCCGCCTTGGGGGTTTATAGATAAATGCCCAAGCTTTAACATTTATCAGGAACTTCCATTTGCCGGCGAAAAACCTGCAGAAAGCTACCATCCTCAACCCATTTCTCAAAAATCACCGATAAGGCACCGAGATATAACTGGTGTAGCTAAGGTTCTTTTCGTACTCTTTAGCTTGATAATCCTTGGAACCGCTTGTTATTTGGTTATAGCACGAATAGGGGAAAACCAGGAAATAAAAAAGAAAACTCAAGATCTCACCAAAAAATCTTCAGACTTTCTTGAGACTAACAAAGACTTGAACTCATTAGCCGTTAATGGCCATCTTGATAAGTTAATTGCCGATTGTCGTTCACTAATATTTCAAATAGACGATGTTACAGCAGTAAAGGCAGATGTTCAACTGATCGCAGAAAGAGACAAACTTAAAGATTGGCTTAATGAGGCAGACAAGTCCCGGAGAACGTACGATACAATTCATCAACTTATTGGAGATTGTGAACATTCTAACTTATCTAATCCTCACTCTTATCCTGACAGCAACCAAGTAAAACTTGTGCTTGGGCTTAAGGAAAGATTTTACGAAAACATTTTAAAAGATGCGATTTCTTTTAGGAATGATTTTGCGCAAAAGATAACTACAAATAGAAATAAAATAGACTCTTGGCTAAGTCATATTAAAGAATTGATAGATGCTGAATCCGAAAACTATAAAACTGTGATAGGTTCATTACCCCCGAAAGCCCCAGAATATTTTGAAGAAGGGACCTTGAAAATCTTCGAAGACGTGCAAAAGGAACTTTTACAGATAAAAGAAAATATTACTATTAGAAACGCACAACGCTCGCCAATAGGGGACGATGAGAAACTCGCCATAAAGCTTCTTGATGACATTGATGTCAACGACAAAAGAATTGTACTTGATATTGAAAAAATGAATGAATTGCAAAAAGACTCTAAAAAACTTTGCCAAGATGCCAATTCTCTAATTGATAAACTAAGTCTTACTGTTAATGATATCAACGATGTTAACAAGATATCCCAAAAAATAAGTGATGTTAACGAAATATACCAAAAGCTTAATGAAGCAAAGAAGAAATGGCCAGTAAATCCTAATATTAGTGGTCTGTCCGAAAAACTTATTAAACGATTCTCGTCGATAACCGAAAATATCCTCAAAGTTAATGAAAGTGATAGTATAATTACAATAAAAGAGTATCTTAATAAATGTGATTTTAAAGAAGATGTAAATCTTGAAAAAAGCCGTCAAGGCCTTGTTGAAGAACTAAGTAAAAAACAAAAATAAAAGGAAGGCTCCACAATGTCTAAACAAGCAGAGCTTCTGATTCAGCAGGCGCGTTCTAATCTTGCTAACGGTGATGCGAAATCGGCCATATCCCTCTTAGAGAAGGCAAAAACACTGGCCCAGAGCGATCCTCTTTTAACTGCTACTGTATATCTGGAGATGGCTAAAGCTTGTGCTCAATCTAACCAAAATGAGGCAACTACAGAATTTTTTAAAAAAGCAATTATGGGCGATTCATCGATTTGTGACCAAGCATCAAAATGGCTGACAGAATTAAAGGACAGCGGCAAGAAGAAACTTGCCAAACAATTGCGAAAGATGGTGCTTGAACGTGCCCCACAATCTATTACAAGTGCTACAAATATGACACAAACACCTTCTCCGGAAGGACCGCGAACTAAAACGTCTCTATTGAAAGTGATATCAAATAGTTTTGCACGCTTTGACCTTTATGCCGGTCTTAAGATTCTTTCGATTAGTTGTATCGCTTTGTTATTTTGTATTTTAATTTGGTTCGTTACAAATCAATTTTTTGCCCGGAAGGATAATGGCCCTATTGACATAAACAGAATACAAGATAATGTCGGACAGGTTTTTGTGGTTGTAACGATTTACGATAAAGACAGTGGAGGAGAGGTAACTATCCCATTGTCAATGGGTTCTTCTTGTGCTGTTGGCAAGGAGGGGTATCTAATAACCAACAAACATGTTATCGAATCATTCCATTCAATAGGGTCAGATAAAGACGTAACGAATACACAACTATTTGTTTGCTTTAGTGAACGTCCATCTGACAGGTTTGTGGCTCATATAATCCATGAGTGTCCTTATATTGATGCGGCCCTGATAAAAATTGACCGCTATTTTAAAAATCCTTTCAATGAGATTAAAGACCCAGTTGAACCAGGTGAGCAAGTTTTTGCTTGTGGTTTTCCAGGGACAGCAAATGACCTTGTTGCTGAACTTGACTCAAAATCTATCCTTAACAAGTACCTTGACGAGATAAAAAAACTGCGAATCAAAGGTATGGCGGATTTCTTCAAGCTTCTACCTGATGCATCTTTTAGCGTGTCGGTTACGAGTGGTGTTGTCAGTTCGCTACGTACTGTAGATAACCTCACGTGGGTACAGACAGATGCAAGCATAAACCCAGGCAATAGCGGAGGTCCGCTAATTACTCCAGATTGTAAGTTAATAGCAATAAATACGATAGGACATCCAAAGTCTGAGACAACTAATATGTCAATCATGGCTAAAGAGCTCAAAAAAGAGCTTTCCCCTTGGGTTAAACTAAAATAATCTATGTTGTATTATATACGCGGAGGGGGTAAGTAGTACCGAAAATGACCCGTAAGGACATCCAATTCATAGTCATTTGTGTCGGCGCCGGATCTTCGGTCCGTTGGCCGAGTCAATTATACATATCCGACGTTTTCTCGGCGGATTTTTGCACCGGCGGGATTCAATCTTTGCTCGATTTTTTCGTAGCCGCGGTCGATGTGATAAACCCTGTTTACGATAGTAGTTCCTTCAGCGGCGAGGCCGGCCAGCACCAGCGCCGCTGACGCCCGCAGGTCGGAAGCCATTACAGGGGCGGCAATCAGCTTCTTTACGCCTGCAATAATAACAGCCGGCCCTTCTTTGCGGAGGTTCGCAGCCATTCGGTTCAGCTCAGCTACGTGCATAAACCTGTCTGGAAAGACCTTCTCGATTATTATGCTGTTGCCGTCAGCCAGTGCCAAGAGCGCCATAAACTGTGCCTGCAGGTCGGTAGGAAAGCCCGGATAGGGCTGAGTAGTAACATCGATTGGCGTTATCGGGCCGGTCCGCGAGACGACGCAGCCGTCATCTGCCGACTCGACTGTTACACCGATGTTTCTTAGCTTATCAACGACAGCCATCATATCGCCCACCCTGCAGTTCTCCAGTTTAAGCTCACCTTTCGTTATGGCGGCGGCGACCATAAATGTGCCTGCTTCGATTCGGTCCGGGATTACCTCGAACTCGCCCGGCTGCAATTGCCTGACTCCTTCGATAGTCAGCCGGGGTGAGCCGATGCCTGTAACTTTAGCGCCCATTTTGTTAAGGCAGTCTGCGAGATGTGTGATTTCCGGCTCGCAGGCAGCAGATTCGATAACGGTTTTGCCCTTTGCCAGTGTCGCAGCCATCAAGACGTTAGCGGTGCCGAGTACGGTTGAGCCGAACGGCCCGCCGAGAAATATTTCCTTGCCGACCAAGCCTTGCGGCGCCTCTGCTACGATGTAGCCGTTCCTGAGGTGGATTTTTGCGCCGAGCTGTTTGAGGCCGTGCAGGTGGATATTGACGGGTCTATCGCCGATTGCGCAGCCGCCCGGCATCGAGACCTCCACCCTGCCGCAGCGTGCAAGCAGCGGGCCGAGTATGCAGATGCTGGCGCGCATCCTGCGGACAATGTCATATTCGCCGACGGGATTATCAATTACGGTCGCATCCACGCACAAGTCGCCGGCCGGGGTCTTGCTGATTTTACAGCCTAATTCTCCGAGCAGCTTGCCAAAGACAAAAATATCAGAGAGATTGGGAACGCCTTTGAGGACGGATTTGCCGGCTGATAAGATGGCGGCCGCCATCACCGGCAGAGAGGCGTTCTTCGAGCCGTTTATTCTAACCGAGCCGCGAAGTTTAACGGGGCCCTCGATGCGGAATATATCCATAATCTATTTTCTCCGCAGGATTCCTCACGGAACTTGAAAAGACCCTACCAATGTAATATAAGAGAGATTGGTTTTCAAGGTCGCAATAAGTAAATCCGCCACAGGCGGATAAATATGCACCGATGAACATCTTAGAAACAATAAAGCAGTTAGATAATTATGCCACAATAGCCGACGTTGCTGTTTTTGCGGCGGGGACATTATTGTTAGGTATCTGGCTGCTGAGGACGTCTCTGGGCAGAAACGCTTTGGTCGATTCGGCACCTCGCCGGAACAATATGCCTGCATACGTACCATTTGTTCCCCTGCTTATCTGGGTCGCAGCGGTTTCGATTACAACAACAGTAACAGGGCAGTTTCTGGTCGATTTGCCTGACTGGCAACGTGCTTTTCTGGACAACGTTATTCTGTGTATCGGAGCCGTTGCGGCGGTGGCAGTTATCCTTTTCCTGGCCAATGCCCATTTTGCGCGGAGGCTGCGAGGTTTCGGCCTGAATCCAAAAACAATCCACAGGGACTTCGTGGCGGCGGTGGTCAATCTGCTCTCGGTCTGGCCGCTTGTAATGCTGATGGTTGTGCTGACCGTTTTTTTCGGAAGACTTGTCTGGGGTGAGAACTTTAACCTGCAGCAACACGAGGAGCTCAAACTGATAACACAGTATTCGCAATTGTCTGTCAGGGTGCTGATTGTTATTACGGCTGTGGTGGTTGTGCCTGTGTTTGAGGAGATGCTTTTTCGAGGATTGTTTCAGTCGTGGCTGCGGTCACTTATGGCGAAGCCCTGGCCTGCAATTTTGATATGTTCAGCTATGTTCGCAGTGACACACGCGGATGCGGCACATTGGCCGGCATTGCTGGCACTTTCGATGTCAATGGGCTATGCTTATGAGAAGAGCGGCTCTTTGTTTCGGCCTATCTTTATCCACTCCCTGTTTAACGCAGCCAGCATAATAGCAGCTTTGAAACAGTGAACGTCGGCCGATGCACACCAGTAGTTACACAGTTCGCAGCTCGGCACCGATGGACCTCGCCAGCTCGGCGACAATATCAGCTTCGAGGCGGTCGACCGACTCATGCGTCAGCGTTCCGTCCCGGTCTCTGAACCTGAGCGAAAGCGTAACGCTCTTTTTGCCAGGAGGGACAACCTTTCCCCTGTATATCCCGACAAAGCAGGTCTGCTCCAGCTCAGCCGAGGCCTTTCTATTCACAGCCTCAATAATATCAGCCCAGCGAACCTGCTCATCGACAATCAACGACAGGTCGCGGACTATCGCCGGGAATCTTGGAATGGGCTTAACCTTTAGTTCTTTACTCTGCAACGCCAGGAGCGCTTCAAATTCCAGTTCCGCGGCACAGGGCGTTACATTCTCAAAGTCAAACCTGTCTCGAAGCTGGTTCGAGATAATGCCGGCAATTCCGATGCGGTCACCGTTGACTATTATTTCAGCAGCGGTCTGAGCCCATACTTGCTCTGTAGGGGCAAAAACCACCTGCGCATCTCTGTTGATACAGGATATCAATCCTTCAATCACACCCCCCAAATCTCGAAAGTCACTGTCGCAAACCAGAGCCAGCTTGGTTTTCTCAACCGGCAAAGCGGCATCAGCGGTCGGCACAAAAGTGTCGGCAATTTCAAATATCCTGCAGGGACTGTTGCCGACATTGAGGTTGGTTTTCAAAACGCCAAGTAAGGAGCCTATCAGCATCTGCCGGAGCAAGTTCGCACCTTTGCGCGACTCGTCTTTTACCGCCAAGTGCTGCTTAACGTTGGAAGCCGCAAAAAACTCAGCAATAGAGCCGTCGACGAGGCCAACGCTAATTGTTTCATAGAAGCCGCAGCCGTTAAGATATGTTCCGACTGTCTGCGTCAGCTTCTGGCGAGCGCCAGCCGGTACGACTTCAATCTGTATTTTGTGTTGCGTCGGTATTTTGCTGTAGCCGTAAACGCGGCAAACCTCCTCAATCAAATCGGCCTCACGATAAATGTCGCTGCGCCAGGAAGGCACGGTACAGATTACCGAATCATTTTTTTGCTGCGGATTAAATTTCAGCATCAAAAGAATTGTTACCACGTCTTTAGACGGTATCTCGATTCCAAGCAGCTTATTCAGGCGTGAGAGCCGAAGCGTTACCTGCTTTTGCGATGGTCTGCCGGGGTAGACATCGATTAGACCTTTGACTACTTTGCCACCTGCAACTTTTGTAATCAGCTCTGCGGTGCGCTTGGAGGCCCAGTCGATTTGTTCAATATCCACGATGCGTTCAAAACGAAAGGCTGCTTCCGAAGGCAGGCCGAGCCGTCTGGATGTGGTACGAACGCTGACAGGGTCAAACCAGGCGTCCTCCAAAAGAATTGTTTTTGTACTTTCGCTAACCTCCGTTTCCAGACCGCCCATAACGCCTGCTACAGCGACAGGTCTTCTGGCATCAGCGATAATCAGCATATCAGGGTCAAGGCTGCACTTCGAGCCGTCAATACTGACAATGCGTTCGCCGGCAAGCGCCTTTCGAACTATTATTTTGCCGTCGGCGATTTTGTCGTAGTCAAAGGCGTGCGGCGGCTGCCCGGTCTCCAACATAGCATAATTAGTCGCGTCAACCACATTATTTACGCTGCGCATTCCGACCGCTTCGAGACGGTTTTTGAGCCAGGCCGGCGACGGTTTCACACTGACAGACTCAATGATGCGGGCGGTGTATCGGCTGCACAAATCCGCCGCCTCAATCTCGACACTCGCAAATTTGGTAACATCTTTCTGTGACTCTTCAGATTTGACCGCAGGTATTTTCAGCTTTTTGCCAGTCGCTGCCGCCAATTCGCGGGCGATGCCGATGTAGCTTAGGCAATCGCCGCGATTAGAGGTGACCTCGACGTCGATTACAGAGTCGCCGTCGATGGTTTCGATTCCTTCGTAAGGCAATCCCAAGTTGCTTAGAATATCAGCGACTTCAACGGCACTAAGGCCTGTTTCGATGTAGTCACAAAGCCAACTTAACAGGATTTTCATAGTAAACCCGCCGCTAATCAAAGGTCCAAACTCGACAATAACTTACCCTTCAACAAAAGAGGTGTCAATGATTTTGAATTGGTGGTTTTTCTTCCCTCGCAATACTGGTTTAATCCGCAGATGGAATCGTCTCAATTTATGACAACCATCTTATAGCTGTTTTTTCAGGACGGTTTCCCAGTTTCTGTATGCTTCGCCATAGGCAGAGAAAAACTTTTGGTTTGGCTCGATTGTTTTGACCGGCGTCAGGCCCACAAAGGCATCTTCCAACCCTTTGTAAATACCTGCGCCGATTCCAGCGCCTCTGGCGGCACCCTGCGAGCCGTCGGTATTATAAAGCTCGACGACCGATTTTGTAACCGTCGCAAACGCCTCGGCGAAAAGCTGGCTTAAGAACATATTCGCATGGCCGGCCCGAACTTTTTTTGGTTTGACGCCGACTTTTCGCATTATCTCAAGGCCGTAGTTGAGCGCAAATACGATACCTTCCTGAGCGGCCCGCAACAGGTGAGACCTGCTATGGATGTTGAAATTCAGGCCGTGAATCGAAGCGCCGATATTTTGATTCTCTAATGTGCGTTCAGCTCCATTTCCATAAGGAAGAATGACAAGGCCTTGCGAACCTACGGGCACTTTCTCCGCCAGTGCATTCATTTGGGGGTAATCTATCGTGCCGGTGTTATGCTTGAGCCACCTATTGAGGATACCCGTTCCATTAAGGCACAACAGCACTCCGTATCTGGGCTTTTTCAGCGTGTGATTGACGTGGATGAAAGTATTGACCCTCGATTTGGTATCGTATTTCGCCTCAGCCGTAATACCATAAACAACGCCCGATGTGCCTGCGGTAGCCGCTATCTCGCCGGGGTTGAGGACGTTCAGCGAGAGTGCATTGTTCGGCTGGTCGCCTGCCCTGTATGAGACGATGGTTCCTGTCTTCAGCCCGATGGTATCAGCAGCCTCTTTTGTAAGGTATCCCTGAGCCGAAAATGTCGGGACGACCTCGGCGACAAGCTCCTGCGGTATCCGGTAATGCTCCAGAACCAGGTCGGCTAATCCCTGCTTTTTAAAGTCCCACATTATGCCTTCCGAAAGGCCCGAAGGCGTGGTCCTGATTTCGCCGGTCATTTTCATCGCAACATAATCACCGGGCAGCATCATCTTGTGGATTTTCGAGAAAATTTTCGGCTCGTTGTCCTTAACCCATTTGAGTTTGGATGCAGTGAAGTTCCCCGGCGAATTCAGCAACCGAGCCAGACACTTTTGTTCGCCGATGCTTTTTAACGCCTTTCGCCCGATTCCGACCGCCCTGCTGTCGCACCATATTATCGCCGGTCGAAGAACCTCATGGTTTCTATCAACAAGCACAAGTCCGTGCATTTGATATGATATACCAATTGCTTTCACGTCCTCCGCGGTAAAGTTTGTCAGGGTCTTTATCTTCTGCGTTGCGGCTACCACATTTTCCCACCAGGTCTGCGGATGCTGTTCTGCCCAGCCGGGTTTCTTTGCGATGATTTCCAGCTCTTTTTCAGGTGAGGTCGCCGAGCCGACGACTTTGCCTGTCTGGGCATTTAGAAGTGTGGCTTTTATCGACGAGCTTCCAACGTCATACCCCAACAACAATGCCATTTATTCGTTTCTTCCTGCATTTATACGCCACAGGCGTACAAGTAAGTCATTTATCTTTTGACTATGATTTTACCGCAGTTCCCCTCTGCCACCATCATACAGGTTATCTATCTACTCTTGCTGTGCCGCCGCCCATTACCTTCTCGACCTCAGCCAGGCTCGCCGTTGTCGTATCGCCCGGCGTAGTCATTGCGAGTGCCCCATGTGCAGCGCCGTATTCGACCGCAGCTTTCGGTTCTTTGCCTTCCATCAAGCCATAGATGAGACCTGAAGCAAAACTGTCACCGCCGCCCACACGGTCATAAATCTGAAGATTTTCTCTCAGTGTCGCTTCGTAGAACTGCCCATCGGTGTAGAGAATGGCGCCCCAGTCATTAATCGAAGCAGTTTTGGCATTTCTGAGGGTAGTAGCCACCGCCTTGAAATTAGGAAATTCCTTTACCGCCTGCCGAATCATCTTCTTGAAATTGGATGGGTCAAGGTTGGAAAGATGCTCATCAAGGCCGGGCACCTCAAGACCCAAGCAGGCGGTAAAATCTTCTTCGTTGCCCATCATCACATCAATATAAGGGGCGATTTTGCGGTTGACCTCCTGGGCCTTTTCTTTTCCGCCGATGGATTTCCAAAGGCTCGGCCGATAGTTCAGGTCGTAGGAAACTATTGTGCCGTGTTTCTTTGCGGTTGTTACAGCTTCGATAATTACATCAGCGGTAGTTTCTGAAAGAGCTGCAAAGATTCCGCCGGTATGAAACCAGCGGATGCCGTCCTTGCCGAATATCTTTTCCCAGTTAATATCACCTTTTTTCATTTGTGATGCAGCAGAATGGCCTCTGTCGGAACAGCCCTTGGCAGCCCTCACTCCGAAGCCTTTTTCCGTGAAATTCAGACCCACACGAACTTGTCTGCCTATACCGTCGAACGGCACCCACTTGACGTATTCGAGAGATACTGCGCCCTGGAGCATCAAATCCTCAAGCAGTCTGCCGACAGGGTTGTCCGGTATGGCAGTCACTACCGCCGCCCGTTTATTGAAGCAGCGTCTTAAGCCCCTTGCGACGTTGTACTCGCCGCCGCCTTCCCAGATGCGGAAAGTACGAGCCGTGTGTATTCTGTCGTCGCCCGGGTCGAGACGAACCATCACCTCGCCAAGCGAAAGAATGTCATATTTACAATCCGATTCTGTTCTAAGTTTAAGTGTCGACATTTTATTTACTTCCTCTGACTTGTTTTATCAGTTGGATTGTATCTCTTACCTTTTTTGTTATGCCGGCCCAGTCTTTGGCAGTGACAAGCTTCTTGGTTATCAGTTTCGAACCCATACCTGCACAGACTATACCTGCATCAAACCATTCCTTAAGACTTTCCTTTGTTGGCGAAACGCCGCCGGTAGGCATAATTTCCGTCCACGGGCAGGGTGCCCTGACAGCCTTAACAAATTCGGAGCCGCCGACGCTGTCGCCGGGGAAAATCTTCACAATCTCAACACCGAGAATATGGGCCTTATGAATCTCGGTAACGCTGCCGCAGCCGGGACTATATGGAATTTTTCTGCTGTTGCACAGCCTGGCTGTATCCTCATCCAAAAGAGGCCCTACTATAAAATCGGCGCCGGCGGCTATATACATTGCTGCGGTAGGTGCATCACAGACAGAGCCAACTCCCAGGATACAATCGGGTCTTTCCTTATCCCTGTATTCAGCAAGTTTTGTGAACACGTTAATCGCTCTGTCACCTCTGTTGGTAAATTCTATTACCTTTGCACCTCCATCCGCACAGGCATTAACAACGTTTTTAGCTATGTCAAAATCGGCATCGTAAAATACAGGTACTAAGCCTATCTGCTTCATCACAGTCAGAACTTCGAGTCTGGTATGTTTTGCCATTGAATTAATCCTTTCAATTTCTCTAAGGTGATTGGTTAAATGATTAAATAATCACCAATCACTAATTACCGCTTATCAGTTTATCGACGTTGTGACCGGCGTCAAGAGTCTTTCCGAATGGTAATTGGTTAGAAGGAGCTGAAAATGTAAAGCTAAAAATGTAAAATTGATGAATTCCATAGTTTTGAGCTTTTAGTTTTAAGTTATTAGTTTTATGATAAGCAGTTACCATTCACCAGTTACCAAAGCATAGGATGAAAAATGGCAACGAATAATAATGGTTCGCCCCCACGTTTGTCTGCGACAAGCAAACGCGGGGGCTTAGGATTGATTCTGCGAGCCTTAAAGCATAGAAATTACAGACTTTTCTTCGCCGGCCAGGGGACATCGCTTATCGGCACGTGGATGCAGCAGACGGCGATAGGATGGCTGGTGTACAGACTAACCGGCTCGGCATTTTACCTGGGGCTGGTGCCGTTCTGCAGTCAAATACCTGTGTTTTTCGGTGCTCCGATTGGAGGTGTGCTTGCAGACCGTTGGCCGCGACGGCGAATAGTTATGACCACACAGGTACTGGCGATGATACAGGCATTTCTGCTGACTGCGATGGTTGCCTTCGAAAGTATAACGCTGACGCGAATTATTCTGCTAAGTATTTTTATGGGGCTGATTAACGCATTTGATATGCCGGCCCGACAGGCCTTTGTTTACGAGATAGTTGATGATGAGGGAGATTTGCCAAATGCTATTGCGCTCAATTCGCTTATTTTTAATATGGCAAGACTGATAGGCCCTCCGATAGCAGGTTTTATGATAGGTCTGGTTGGTGAAGCCGCTTGTTTTTTTCTCAATGGTGTAAGTTTTCTGGCTGTTATTTACGCCCTCGCAGCTATGAGACTTACTCGTTCCGGCGGACCAAAACACTCTGGTCCGGTATTTGCCGGAATAAAGGATGGTCTATCCTATTCATTTGGTTTTGCGCCTATAAGGTCGATCCTGGTGTACATGGCGATGATAAGTCTTATAGCGATGCCGTATATGGTTCTGATGCCGGTTTTTGCAAAGAGCGTCCTGCATGGCGGTCCCAGAACACTGGGCTTTCTTTCAGGCTCTGTTGGAGTTGGAGCTTTCGTGGGCGCAATTTTTCTTGCGAGGCGAAAAACTGTTCAGGGCCTTGAGAAAGCCGTGCTTTTTGCAGCGGGTATCTTTGCAGCGGGAGTCATCGGGTTTTCGTTCTCACAAAACTTGTGGCTGTCGCTTTTGCTGGTAGTTTTGCCGGGCTTTGGAATAATGGTGCAGGCGGCCGCAATTAATACGATTCTCCAGACGATAGTTGATGACGACAAGCGCGGCCGGGTGCTGAGCCTTCATGTGATGGCATTTATAGGCACTGCGCCACTGGGTAGTCTCCTGGCAGGATTCGCCGCCGAGAAACTCGGTGCGCCGCATACCCTCCTGATAAGCGGACTTTTAAGCGTTGCTGTGATGCTGCTCTTATTAAAACAACTGCCTCATATACGCCGTTTGGTACACCCGATTTATGTCCGCAAAGGAATTATCCCCGAGGTGGCCACCGGCCTGCAGACAGCAGCGGGTATCGTTTTACAAGCCAAAGATTAAAACCCTAAATTACTGAAGTGACTCGACTCCCCCCTCAGTTCATAGTTGCTAATTAGCAACCCCGCAGCTCGTTGAAAAAAGGCGTATTCCCTTTTTCAACGCAATGTGCGGCATACAAATACATAGCAGCAGACCAGCTTTGCCAGTCTTCACCTTGTGGCGTGCCGTCCTGCGCTTTTAACCACTCATTAAAGCCGAATTCAACGTCAGCATGCCGCGCAGGTTTAATAAGTTCGGTAAAAGCAACCAGCTTCTTTTCAGCGAGCTGGTATCTTTTTGCAGCAACGAGTGCAGCCACATAAAATCCGCAGATAAAAGGCCAGACGCCGCCATTGTGGTATTCGCCAGGCGGGTTGTATTTCTTATAGCGCGGATACCAATCAGAGTCACCGGGCTTGATGTAAGGGAAGAAGCTCGGTGGCAAACCTACAGCCAAGTCACCATTTTTACGAAGAGCCTCCGATTCTTTTTCTATCCACGAAATAAGGGACCGAGTTCTTGTATGAGAAGCAATCCCCGAAAGAATAGCCAGGCTATTGCCTAAAAGGTCAAACCGCTCACTTTTATGTACTTTATACGACCACAAGGCATAGTAAGGTTTGCGTCTGAGGACAAGACCTTCATGAACATGTCTTTCTTGTCTTTCTCGCGTGATAGTAAATCGCTCCATAAGCTCTTTGATTTCTTCAGCCTGTTCATTTTTATCAAGCAGCCTCAAATATGTGTAAACAATGGTATTCACATACAGACCAAATCCCAAAACCCATTGTTCGTCTCGCCAATCACTGGTCGGAAGCTGTCCCACCAGTCCACGGTCTGAGGGACTTTGGTACTCCATCCACGTAAGTGCCTTATTTACAGCCAATTCCAAAAAGTTGTGCTCACCTGTCGTTTTCCTATACAATGCCGTAACCATTAAAAACAGCGGCGTTGTATCACTGGCTCCGCGGTCCTCAGGGTCGCTAACAAGAGACGGAATGTGGCCGTGCGGGCTTTGGTTGCGAGTCAATTCTGTAAGAACGCGTCTGAGTGAAGCAATAAGTTTAACATTGCCGGAAACCAAAACTCCCAGTGCCGATATTAATAGGTCTCGCGTATACGGTTCAGGATAGCCCCAGCCGGCAGCTCTCGGAAGCCCCCGGTAGGTGCCGCGAGAATTATGAAGCAGAACTCCGATGGCAGCTTCTTTAGCTCTCTCGATTAACGACTTTTCTTTCCTGTTCAAACTCATTTTTTTAATTTTTAATTCATAACTAAGAATTCAAAATTTAAACTTATCTGAGACAATTTCAACAAACCTTTTTGCTACAACACGATAGTCATAATTTTCGACGACACGTTTCCTCCCGGCTTCACCCATCCTTTTTCTTAGTTTGGCATCTGTCATCAGGCTCATAAGGTAATCTGCGATATCGTGAACACTGGCCCGATAGTCTACAACTCTCGGTTCTTTGAAAATGTGTCTGTGTCTGGGCCCGAAACCCGCCTCATCACCAACGATAGTTTCTTTGATATGCACTTCCTGAGCAACCTCAGCCAATAACGCTGTTTCTCCGTGGACCATTGTATCAAGCATTCCCATTGCTTTAATACCGATTACCGGTTTGCCGCAGGCATTCGCTTCGACCTGAGTCATTCCGAAGCCCTCCAGTCTCGAAGGGGCTGCGTAAATATCACACGCAGCCAGCAGATAAGGCATAAAATTCCGGCTTATTACACCCGTTGTATACACGACATTCTTGTTGATACCAAGCTGGGTTGCTAACTGTATGTCCATCTGGTTTTGCGCCTCAGTTCGAGGCTGAGGCCAGACCTTGCACACATATTTCCAGCCGCTGGGAATTTTGGCGATATTCAACGCCAGAGCGTGCATAACCTCTTGAGCCCCTTTGCTTGTGGCATCTCCTCCTATTGTCAGAATCATTATCTGGTCAGGTGTTACACCAAGGGCCTCACGCACCGCAGACACTTTAGGGTCATTTTTATCCCGTGGAGCAAAAGAATCGGTATCACAGCCGACAGGAAGAACTTCTATATTTTTGCCTTTAAGGCCGTCTCTGATATATACATCCTTGACCCATCTTGAGGTAACAAGGATTAAAGGCAGTTTATCAAGCACCTCATGATAATTGGCCATATAGCCATCCGCGACCAGCCAGGGCACCGGCTGAATGCCATGTTCCTGAGGATGCTGTACAAGATAAGGTGTGTGGCCCCAGTATCCAACTCCCACTGCAATATCAGGCTTGAACCATCGATAATACCACTCCTTTTCCTGGTCAGATTCAAAATCAACTGAGTGCACATCAACCCCAATCTGCTCCAGACCTCTGTGAAGCAGGTGTCCCTGCGTAGCCAACCCTGCCGGCGAAGGCGGGTAATCATAAAGCATAAGCACTTTCATCTTCGTTCACTCCTAAAGCAGCTGTTCTTCATTCTACCTGTCACGACTTAAACACCAGAATGCCTCCTGCCGAGGTGTGGTCATCGCCTCAAAACTATCCGGGGCAAAGCCATAAATCTCGGTAATTATCTCATATTTCTTCTGCCATATTTTTTTAGGCAGCTTGTTCACTATGTCTGCGTCCTCGATAGCCCTTGGCAGATGCTTTCCACCATCATCTTTATAAGCAAACTGCCATAGTTGTCCAGCCACAATTTTTTTACTTTTCCATAGTGCGAACACTGCGCTGGCTGTTTCTTCGTGTCTTAGATGACGTGTGTATTCACCCTGCCGGCTGTGTGTTATTATCAAATCAAATCGTTTGGAGGGCAGAAGCGCCACAATTTCGCGTTGAAGCTCTTTCGGATTTAGAGGTTTCTGCTGCGGACCATCGTCAAAGTCACTCATAGCGCCGGCAGCATCAAGTGCTTCAAGGCAGCGAAAGAACTTGGCTGCGCGGTCCGGGTCACTTTTTCTGCAAATTGTTATGATAGTCCAGTTAGTATCAGGATGCAGCAGTATTGTCCCCCCTGCCCATAAAGTTTCATCATCAGGATGAGCTACAATAACGGCACATTCGCTGTTCCTTCCTATACGATTTGAATCTTTAGTGCCTGTCATCTCTTTCGTATTCTAATCTGTATAATCCCCGCAGGGACACTTGAGAATAAATTCGACCACTTCACTAAAATCAGCCGTTGCAAGACAAATACGCGAATCAGCGGCGCCGTAATACATGAAAATTTTATCTCCCTTTTTTATCCATCCGCACGGAAACACAACATCATCTACATCGCCTTCGCGCTCGTATGGTGTCTTCGGCCCGAAAATCCATTCATCAGTGCGTCGAATCACTTTGGCAGGATTTTCGATGTCTAAAAGAACAAGGCCCAGCCGATAAATCGACCCTGAGGCAGTTGTTCGCACGCCGTGATACAAAACAAGCCATCCCTGCTTTGTCTGCATAGGTGGTGCACACAGACCTATTTTATTCGCATCCCACCACCCACCTTCCCTGGCTCGGATTATTTCCTGGTGTCCGCCCCAGTGTTTAAGGTCAGGTGAAAAGGATATCCATATATTGGAACCGAGCAAAAGGGACCTGGGAACCGGTCGATGCAGCATAGCCCAGAGACCTTTGAATTTAACCGGAAAAATCGCAGCGTCTTTGTCCTCAGGCGGCATAACAGGTCCGAGCTTCTCAAAAGACTTAAAATTCTCTGTCATAGCAAGAGACACCAGCGGGCCGCCTTTTGAGTATGCCGTATAGCAAATAACCCATTTGTTCAGCGGCTCCAACCAGGTAATCCTCGGGTCTTCTATGCCCCAAACTTCTTCAGGATGTACTGTCGGCTCAGGAAACAACGAAGGTGCCTTGTCGATTTCCCAGTTACTTACCCCATCATTGCTTCGGGCAACGGTCAAATGCGAAATACCCCTTAAATCTTCAACGCGGGCAAGCAGTATTGTTTTGCCGCCTGCTTCTGCCGCCGCGGCATTAAAAACCGAATTCGCCCTGTATGGCCAGTCTTCTACCGAGAGAATAGGATTACCCTGATATCTTTGGAAAAGCTCATAACTTGAGTTTGTGCGCATAGACCTTCCTTAGTTTTTATTTGCCTTTTCGAAAGGGCCTAAACAAACCTTCAAACATTTCACTTCGCCAGTTTTTCCTAACAGGAAATACTCCCTTTTCTACAAATCCAATCTCTTCTATCGAATAGAACGCGTTAGGATTGAATTGCTTAACCAGATCGACCACACTTTTGACCTCTCGTTTTGGAACGATTGTAAAAACTACCTGTACTTCCCCGGCGGAACCGTGCCCATCAATGCTGGTCACTCCATAGTCGGCGGACTTGAGATGTTCTACTAATTCTGACGTATCCTTTTCTGTAATAACCCTTACAAGAGCTACTCCCAGATATAACTTTTCAGCTATCCAGACGCCCACAAAATTGCCCGTTGCGAAACCGCCTGCGTATGCAACATAGCAGGCTGGATTTGAGAGTTTCCCCATGGTCTGACCTATAGCCAGAAGCCAGATAAGTATCTCAAAAAAACCCACAATCGGCGCCAGGTATTTTAGGCCCCTCCAGATAAATATCACCCGTACTGTCCCTATGCTCACGTCAGCAATTCTTGCTATGAAAATAAGAAACGGCAATATAACCCAGGCATAAAAACCCGAACTGAAAAAAAATGAATAATCCATTTTCGCTTATCCTCATCCACCCCAGCTTGGCCGGTGTGGCTTAACCTGACACTTATGGCTTTTCCATCGTTATGTCATCGCTTTGATGTTCTTTCTTCATACTTTTATTAAGCACCGATGTCTTTTCCCTTTTGAATTTTACTCCCCTTCCGGTTACTATTTCTTTTTGCTCATTGACGAAGTCAATATGCTGCAATAATCCCCAGGCACTATTATACCACCTCATTTGATAACCTCTCTGGTGAGCTTGTTTCTCCATCATAAGGCGTTCGTGCTGGTTAAAGACAAGATAGTCAAGTGCCTCCGCAATTTGCTCGACTGAGGGTTCGCCGGGGTCTACTAATACACCGCGGGCGTGTCTGCCAACCACCATACCGTCGGGGCAGCGTTTATTTGAATGAATCAATTCAAGGGCATACCTGAACTTTGTTGTTACCGCCACCCTGCCTGCCCCGACCGTGTCCGCCAGCACACCGCTGGAAATCTGCTGCATATTGAGGTACGGCAAAAGCATAACATTGGTAGCACCATAAAGTTTTAACAGGGCGCTCTCATCCAGAAAAGTATCAAGAAAAATGACATCGAAGAGGCTGTAATCTGTTCCTGCGAGCTCTTTTGTTTTACACCATCTCAACCCCGATTCTTCCAATGCCTTTTTTAGTACTGCCTGATGTTCTTCGCAATCTTTTCCGCCATTGCCCTTTACAAAACCCGGGTGATACTGTCCGGCAATCAGGTACACAATATCTTTTCTTTGCTCTTCCGTGCAGGATTCATTCAAAAATCTGCCAAAAGCCCTGATGCCGTACTGAATGCCCTTGTCCGGCGAAAGAAGCCCCAGCGTAGTTATTAAAAAATGATGGTTCAGCCCATACTGCGCTTTGATAGCAAGCCTGTCATAATGGGAAGGCTGCTGCATTCTGATTCCGTGGTCTATGTGCTTTAGCTTTTCGCGCTCAATCCCATATATATCAGATTCGAGTATTTGAATCGCGCTTTCTGTTGTTACGATGAGCCCGTTACTATACCTGGCAAGCTCTTGCAGAGTTTTCTTTTGATGCGGATTAGGCTCATCGAGAACCGTGTGTAAATAAACAAGGGTTACCAATCCCTTCGAGGTGAATGCCTCTGCCATATCGACAAAATTAGCCCCCTCGCCGTCATTGCCCTTTTCATCGGGGTCCAGACCATATTCGTGCTGTAACAACACAACCGTCGGATTTGAGCTTTCGTTAGCCCTGGACAAAATGTCCTTTGTGGCGTATTTCCATGACTGAGGGGCGTACTGTTCAACAGTCAAATCAACAGGAATATTATAGGATAAACCTTCATCGTCTATCGCTGCGACACGTATGCTGCCGACCTCGCCGGTGAAATGTTTCAGAGCATCAGCCAAATCCCGCGAAAATGTACCAATGCCGCATTTCCTCGGCGGGTAAGTACTAACTATTCTGATGTTATAGGGCATGCTATTACCTGTATTAAGCGTATAATATTTGTACCCCACCTGACGGTTACATTATCATTTTAGCCGACAAACTACTGCCAGAGTTTCACAACGCCTGTTATCACCACAAACAGCGTAAATGCAAACGTAATCCACAGAACAATATTTCTGCCGACGCTGGCGGTGTGCTGACCGGCGTATTTTCTCCTGTTGATAAAATAAATAATTATCAAGACCGCCAGAGGGGCCATTATAAGGTTGCCTGCCATCGCAAGTATCGCTTGGATTAATGCCGGCAGCTTCCAGAACGGCGAAAGCAGAGACGGCACAACAATAAAAAAAGCCAGCCCACACTGGAACAGCTTATTGCCTTCTCTTAATTTCCAGTCTTTACCAACCAGGTCGAGACAGAAATAAGTCATCATCAGGGCGACCGAGATGACCGTTGTAAAGCCTGCTGCGAAAAGTCCGAGCGAAAAAACCGAAGGGGCAAGAAATCCGAGAGCCTTCGGCAGCGCGGGCGTTATTACCCTGCCGGCGTCACCGACCGTTGCAATTTGTGAGTAATGCAGCCCACCATCCTGGCCTCTGTAAACGTTATGCAGTGCCGTAACACCGGCGACGACAACTACGACCGAGAATGTACCCCAGATATAGCCGAAGTTTAAGACCGATTTTTTGAAATTCTTTTTCAAGTCCGACACGGTATATCCAGCGTTGCTCGTGAAATAACCATACGAAAGGAAAACTGAGGCGGGCAGGGCCTGACCGGCAATAGCCATCATCTGTCTGAAGCCTCCCCGCACCATATCCGGCGTGCCCGCTACTTTAAGAGATTCAGGAATCTTCGGAACAAGTCCGCCAAGCAATCCTGCCCATGTGGCCCATTGCATCAGACCCTTGACTGCCACGATAATAAAGCAAATTAAAATCAGCATCAAAAGACCGGTCATTACCTTTTGCAGCCTTTTGAAACTGCCGGACATGACGGCAATAAGAACCAGGGCAGTTAGGACTACAACAATAATAAATTTGCCGACCGTTACAGAGCCGTTTTGAGGAGCTTTAATACCAAGCAGGATGTAGACAGATTCGGTCATAGCTGACATCTGACTCATATTAACAACGATATTTAAAAAAACCTGCGGCACTACCACAAACCACGCCAGGAGAGGAAAAATTTCGGTTTTAATCATACCCATCATCCCGCGTCCGCCTGTAAGGATTCCGATACGGGAGGACGAATCAAGAGTAAAAATCACCATTGGAATCACATACAAAGCCGACCACAGCAGGTCAAATTTAAACCACGTGCCTGCCAGAAGTCTTGTGGACACGGCACCGACTCCAATCATGCCCGCAGCCATTATCGCCGCAGGACCAACTACGTTTCGCAGGAATTTGGCAATTGGATTGTTACGGAGTAAATTGTTTGTGGCCATGGTAACTTCTTACCTTCATTAGTTTGTTGTTATCATCGTGTTAACCAGCCGCCGTCGACCGGTATTATTGCGCCGTACAAATACGAAGATGCCTCAGAGGCCAGAAATACAACTACCCCCTTAAGGTCGTCTGGACTGCCCCACCGCCCGACCGGAATTCTGTCAAGGATGGCCTTACTTCGCACAGGGTCTGCCCGCAATGGGGCCGTGTTGTCAGTGGCCATATAGCCCGGTGCTATGGCGTTAACGTTTATGTTATGCTTGGCCAGTTCATTGGCCATCAACCTCGTCAAGCCTGCTACCGCACTTTTGGAAGATGTGTATGAAGGTACAAGGATTCCGCCCTGAAAGCTCAGCATAGAGGCGGTGTTGATGATTTTGCCTCCCTTTTGCTGTTTAATAAATATTCTTGTCACCGCCTGGCTCAAAAAGAAAAGGGTTCGGATATTGATGTTCATCACATCATCCCAGTCCTTTTCGCTGAACTCAGTAAACGGCGAGCGTCGAATTATACCCGCATTGTTTACCAGAATATCAATTGCGCCCAGCTTTTGGACGGTCGTATTTACAATCTCTTCGACGCAGTCCTTTGTACTTAAATCTGCTTTTATCGTTATACACCGGCGACCAAGTTTTTTAATCTGCTGCTGAGTTTCTTTCATATCAAGTATATCAACCAGACAGATGTCAGCCCCAGCCTCAGCCAAACCCGTTGCTATTGCTTGTCCTAATCCTCTGGCTGAACCTGTTATAATCGCAACCTTCCCGTCGAGTCTGAATTTATCCAGAATCATTTTCTTCTCCCTGATTTGTTATTAAGCCCAGTTTATCTTATCTGTTCCAGTGAGAACCCCTGCATATCGGAAAACGCCTGATTTTCGCCGCCCATCGCCCACACAAAGCTGTAGTTTTGCAGACCCGCTCCGCTGTGAATGGACCAGCTCGGTGAAAGCACCACCTGCTGATTTCTGACAACAATGTGTCTGGTTTCCTCAGGCTTGCCTATGAAATGGAACACGACTGAATTCGGTTTAACTTCGAAGTACATATAAATTTCTGTTCTTCTTGTGTGGGTATGGCCCGGCATAGTATTCCAAACACTGTTCGGGGCAAGTTCCGTATATCCCATTACAAGCTGGCAGCTTTTGATGCCTTCGAGATGAATATACTTATAGATGGTTCTCTTATTGGCTTCTTCATCGCTGCCGAGCTTAACAGGCTGTGCATCGCTCCGTTTCGCTGCTGTTGTCGGATACGCGGCGTGCGCAGGATAACTCACAAGATAAAATTTCGCAGGTTTGCGGCTGTTTGCGCTCTCAAACTGAATCTCTTTACTGCCTTTCCCAATATAAAGCACATCTTTGGTATCCAGTGTAAACTTTTTGCCGTCCACCCTGACAACACCTTCATCGCCGATATTAATAACACCTGTTTCGCGCCGCTCGGCAAAGTACTCACAGGCCAATTGTTCGCCGCCCTCTAATTTCAGCGGGCCGGCAACCGGAACAGCCGAGCCGATTATCGCCCGGTCGTCAAACGAATAAACCAATTCTATCCTGTTAGGCCCAAACAGATTTCCTACCAGAAAGCTGTTTCTTATTTCCTCGGAATTCATCCTTTCAAAACGTACGGCATCAGCAATATATCGCATTTCCATTTTTCAAACCTCCTATCTGTTAATCAAACCATCGGATTTGCTCTTTTGCATAATTGAAACGGCACGCCCCAGGGGTCTCGCATCATCACAAGATGAGAGCCATCATCTAATTTTAGTTCCTCGACAACCGATGCCCCTGCTGCCACCAGTTTTTCTTTTATCGCCGCTGGGTTCGATACAGCAAAAGCAAAGTGAAAGCGAAGCGGATGTTCAGCTGAATGGTCAGGAATGGCAGCAGTCGGGTTGGTATATATCTCCATCATAACATGACCTTTCTCATCAGCTAAAAAATGTGTTTGTGCCTTGGGTATTGCCCGAACTATTTTCATATTACAATTTTTGACGTACCAAGCGGCCATTGCCTTGGCGTCAGGCACATTCAGCCCAAAATGTTCGAACTGCATATAAATCTCCTGAAATGATTGTCCACTCTAAAATCGCCCGTTCAATCTCAATTAGTTTCCTGCAAATAAATCACCCCTGAAGTTCGGGATGCTGTTTCCGTTTACTTACTTTTCCGGCTCAAGACCATTTTCTTTGCTTTTGCAGTAATAACTATAGAAGTTTCATTCACCTTTTTCAACAAATGATAATTTCAGGTTTCCCAAACTTTCAACATTTCTTTTAATAGAACTCATCGCTATGGCAAGGCGGGCAATGACCGACACTTTCTTGATATCGAAGGCTGTTTTCAAGAGCAAAATAAAAATTAGCAAACATAAGTGCTGTGGAAAAAAGAGGTTACAGCGCCGTTTCTGGTTAAAACGAAACCTGCAAGTGGTTACAAATAGCTGCCAAATAACAATCACGCTGGAAGTGATTTTATGAGAAGAAACAAACAACTTTCGGGGACGTTATATCGCACATAATTTGCAGCCGGCCGGAGCCAACTTCGCATACCCTGATAATATCCTCGTATTCTATCTTGTAACTGCCTGCAATTCTGCATAAGATGTTGCAGCAGTAAGGCAAGCATCGACAAAAACGAAAAAATGCCTATAAGAAGGAGAAACCCGATGACGCCAAAAGAGTTTTTTGAATTCGCAAAGAAGAACAACGCAAAGATGGCTGACCTGAAATTCGTCGACCTC
Source organism: uncultured Planctomycetota bacterium (assembly GCA_963827315.1). Classification (GTDB taxonomy): domain Bacteria; phylum Planctomycetota; class Phycisphaerae; order Sedimentisphaerales; family Anaerobacaceae; genus CAVXEF01. Next base: position 641,740 of record CAWHAL010000004.1, read on the forward strand.
CTTGGCACGTGGCAGCACTGCACGTTCCCTGTGGAATTTCTGGACGAAAAGGCCTTTAAGGAAGGTCTCGGTTTCGACGGTTCCTCAATCCGCGGCTGGAAACCGATTCACCAGTCCGATATGATGGCGGTACCGGACCTGGATACCGTAGTTATGGACCCGTTTTTCGCTAAGCCGACGGTGAGCGTTCTCGCTGATGTTTTCGACCCTATCACACGCGAAGAATATAATCGTGACCCGCGTTACGTTGCCAAAATGGCGGCGGAATTCGTGAAAAAAACCGGCCTTGCAGATACCGCGTACTTCGGCCCGGAACCGGAATTCTTCATATTCGACGAAGTTCGCTATGAACAGAATCAGCACACGGGGATGTACTCAATCGATTCAGCGGAAGGGTCGTGGAACACTGCCCGTTTCGAAGAACCAAACCTCGGATATAAGCCGTCATACAAAGGCGGTTATTTCCCGGTAAGTCCGACCGACACACAACAGGATATCCGGTCCGAAATGGTCGAGGAAATGCAGAAGGTCGGAATCATGGTCGAGAAACACCACCATGAAGTTGCCACCGGCGGACAAGCCGAAATTGACATGGTATATGCACCGCTGGTCGAGCAGGCCGACAACCTTATGTGGTATAAATACATTGTCAAGAACGTGGCCAAACGCCACGGCAAGACGGCAACATTTATGCCTAAGCCGATATTCCAGGACAACGGCTCCGGTATGCATACGCACTTTTCGCTCTGGAAGAAGGGCAAAAACCTGTTTGCCGGAAAGGGTTACGCAGGATTGTCCGACTTGGCGCTGCACTCAATAGCAGGGCTTATCCATCATGCCCCTGCCATTTTGGCTTTTGCTGCGCCGACGACAAATTCGTATCGCCGGCTTGTGCCCGGTTTTGAGGCGCCGGTGAACTTGTGTATGTCCGCCCGCAACCGCTCGGCTGCCTGCCGCATACCGATGTACTCATCGAGCGCGAGCGCAAAACGCGTGGAATTCCGCTGCCCGGACCCAAGCTGCAACGGCTACTTTACTTTCGCCGCGATGCTTATGGCCGCCAGCGACGGCGTCAAAAAGAAACTCGACCCGGGCAAGCCGATGGACGTGGACGTGTATGAGCTCTCTGCCAAGGAACTGTCCAAGACCAAGCAGGCGCCCGGCTCTCTTGAAGAAGCGATGAATGCACTCGAAAAGGACCATAAGTTCCTCACTGAGGGCGATGTCTTTAGCGAGGACCTTATCGAGACGTGGATTAACTGGAAACGTGAAAATGAAATAGACGAGATGGCGCTGCGGCCGCATCCCTATGAGTTTTTCTTATATTATGATAGTTGAGAAAGCAGTCAGGAAAAATGCCCAAAAGTCAGGGTTTATATGAAAGCTGATGGGAGCGCGACGGATAGAGCAAACGCTTAGATTTTTTTGCCTGAACCTTTCCAATATTTTTCTACTTGGGTGCGGCTGACTCTATCTGATGTAATTTTGGCCCCAGTTTGACACTGGCATATTTGAATGATTCAACAAACAGGAACAGGAATATGACCAGAATAATGATTAAAATGATAGCTGTGACCCAGTGGTGAGGTCGAAACCTCTTCAAAGATGGTGCAAAAGCTATCAGCGCAAATAAAGCAGATAAAATAACTACTGCATCCCAGCTTGCTCTCTGCCAGTAATCTCCGCCGAGATGTATCCACATTCCGAATTCATCAAAGGTCAGGGCCATAGCTACACCATAAAGACCGGCGCAAATACTCAGCTTTTTTCCTTCAGGCCGCCGGAATACAAGATACGCACCTACTGCGGAAAGCAGAAAGATACCATAATTAAGATGATGAAAGTGAGTCCCCTTAAGATGCAGATACAGGTCGGGAATTGTTCGGAACATAATCAAAAATACGACAACCCTGGCCAACATAAATGTGAGCAGAAAAGTTACAAGAACAACCCTGGCCAGATGGTTGGTTTTTGCAGACGGCTCTCGTTCCCTTTGGCTGTTATCTATCATGATTTCTGATTGCCCCCTTGCTTTCAGGTACTTGGTAGTCAATTCACCATAACGTAGTTCAAGAGTATCCGCATATTATTTATAAATACTCCTGTCGATATATAGTCCTGGTTACTCTCGTCCCGGTACGGCGAAGTGTCGGTTTCATCACCAACGCGTGTTAAGACATATTTGTCGGTTGCTGCGGTGCTGGTACCATCACCAATATAGGGATTGCTTGTATTGACATGTTTACAAAGCCATCGCCCCTTATCATCCAGCTCTTTAATGACACGCCTGACCTGCTGTTCATCAGGGGACTTTTTATCTTTGGCAGGTCCGGATGACCTATAAACCATACTCGTCGAAGAATAATATTTTTGTGGCGTAACGGTTCCTGTAAACCGCTGCACCGAAAGCGGCGAATCTTTTGTTGCTTCTTCAACGCTCATATCTCTAACCTCTTCAAACTCTTTCCGAATCTGATTGACATCGATATGAACTTTCCCTGCCATATGCACAAGCAGTTGAGTGTCGTTATAATCGACATAATAATAGCCATACACGACATTTGACCCTTTGCGGTGTGTATAGAGCGGCTTATTTGTGCCTATCTCAATATCCCTTGGATGTGTGTATTTGCCGACCTCAGTTTGAGATTCGTCAAGTTTACAGCTGTCCATCCAATCGAGCGCTTCCGGCACGCGGTCAAGAAACCTGGTTTCACCGGTCATCCGATAGAATGCGATAAGCTGACGAATACTTGCAGCGGTTTCGTTAAGCGAAAGTGCTTTCGGCTCATACGTGCGTGCACCGGCAGGTTTCAAATCCTTCGTGTATTGCTGGGCCCACCCTGCCTGCGGCTTACTCTGCTGGGTAACAAGATAAAAATTCATACCTCTGTTGATAGGTTCCAGAAACCGCCGCTCACCCAGCGTAAGATAACACTGAATCAGAAAATTAATATTTCCGGCGGTAACATTATCATTAAACGTAGGATATGAGGTATAGTCGTCTTTGCCGTGATGGCTGAATTCATACATCAGCGGATACCGCTGCGGCCAGCCGCCTGTCGGGTACTGGCTCTCAAGAACAAAATTTATCGCCTTATCAAGCGGATATTTATATGCAGGGTCCAGCTTCTCTATGTACATTCTGAGCAGAAGCCTCGCTGCGTCTGAGGAGACGCCATCATCAAACGTCGCATTGCCGTAGTAATGCAGAAACTCTTCAAGTCTCCAGCCGTTCCTGCCGATTGTCTGGTACCACTTTTTCAGCGACTTGTCACCTGCGAAATCAATGACATAGTTCCAGCCGCCGCAGTCGAGTTGTCCCCATATAATGGCTCGCGCAGCTTTTTCAGCAGCCTCGTAATAATACTCGTCGCCGGTTGCATGATACGCGTCAAGAAAAAGATGTCCCATGCTGGTCGTCCCCGGTGGTTGAACCCATATCATGGTCTCATAGGCCTCCATCTCTCCCCAGCGTCTCGATAAATCAGGCAGGTAATACCACACGTATCCACCGTTCGTGCTCACCTGCTCAACCATATATTGAGTAGCTTTCTTCATAGTCTTAAGGCACTGAGATTTAAGCTCATTATCTGCCTGGGCTACGGTGGCAGCCTTAACAAAAAACACAATACACAGCACAAGAATCAGTCGTAAGCAGCGTTTATTCGAGCACATTTTTTCATCTCCAACAGCTTCAATTACCAATACTGAACGTGGAAACATCTTCGAGCAGTTTTCTTACGAGGTCCAGAAACTGTGCAGCATACACGCCGTTGGCAACCTTATGGTCTACGGCCAGCGTCATATTTATCAGCTTGCGAATTATAACGTTGCCGTTTTCCGGCACGCAGGTATCGGTTATCCGGCCGATGCCGAGGATACTGCACTGGCCGGGGATAACTATCGGAACAAAGGACTCTATTCCAAAGACGCCGAGGTTGCTGACGGTAATACAGGCGCCTTCGAGGTCGGTGAGCAGTAATTTTTCACTCTGGGCCTTTTCGATAAGAGTTTTGGTGTCTGCGGCGATTTGCTTTACATTTTTTTTGTGAGCGTCTTTTACGACGGGGACGACAAGTCCGCCTGGAGTCGAAACAGCCAGCCCAATATTAATGGTATCAGGCAATTTTATGGCGTCACCGGCCGGTTGGCCTGCCATAATCGGAAATTTCTCCAGGCCGGCTGCGACCGCCTTTATAATAAAATCGTTGTAGGAGATTTTCACGCTGCCGGTTTCGTTCAATTTTATTCGCAATTCAACCAGGTCGGTAACATCAGCTTTTACTGCCAGATAAAAACAAGGGATTTCTCTTTTCGATTTGACCATCCTTTCGGCGGTTAGCCTCTGCTTTCTTGACAGGGGTACAGTTTCTCCGAGTTTGACCTCTGCCTTCGCTGCTTCACTTTTGCGAAGCAAAACGGCGGAGGCCTTTTTGACATCTTCCTCGGTGATTTTGCCGGCGGGGCCGCTGCCGGTAACAATCGCCAGATTAACTCCCAGTTCTTTGGCCAGCTTTTTAGCTCTCGGTGATGCCGCTGATTCGGCTGCTGTCTCCTTCGGCTGCAATTTTGGTTTGGCTGCCTCGGCCCCGGTAGTTGGGACAGCCGGAGGCGCTTTGGCTGTGGTGGCAGCAACTTGCAGCGAATCAAGAAAGCTTTGCGGTATTTGCTCATCCCTGTCACCGAGAACCAACATCGGCGCCCCAACGGGCAGGGTCTGGTCCGCTTCAACAAAGATATACTTTACGAAACCATCAGCAGGTGATTCCATCTCGAGGGTCGCCTTGTCGGTCTCTATCTCAAAAATCACATCGCCTCTTTTCACTTCATCGCCGACCCTGACCAGGCAGTTAACAATGGCTCCTGCCTCCATTGTTTCGCCAAGCTGCGGTAATCTTACTTCTCTTGCCATTTATCAAACCTCGTATTGCGTATTAATGACCCTTTCCGTACCGAACTCGGCCAATAATCCCCGGCTCGCCCTCCCTCGCATCGCTCGCCAGCTTCTTTCGAAAAGCTTCCGCCTCCCACCGGTTAATAAAGTCCTGCTCAGCTTTATTCAAACTAAGAATACCGCCTATGCAGGACGCATTAGTCCGGATGACAAACGAGTTCTTTACAATGTCTCTGATGGTAGCAGCGATTTTCTGCGTTCCGGCGACAAAAAGTCCTGCTCCCTTGACCAGAAATGCGGCAGGAGGTTTCTCGCTTTTTTTGATTTTCGAAGTCAGTTTGCCTGCGATTTTCTTTGAATCACAATCCTCCACCCACAAGGCGGGGCCGCTGGCGTAAAGCAATTCATCGGGCGTCAAAGCCGGCGGCAAGAGCAGCTTCTGTGCATCTTTTTGGCGCCAAAACGCTGCAATTGCATCGTCATAAAAATAGCTTATCATAGCGTATTGGCCGGTCGCCTCATAAAACGCCTTGCGAATCCAAAGCTTCATTTCAGCAATAACTTTTGGATTTGTCGGTTTGGTTTTGCCGGCTTTTGGCCATTTTAATTTGTCGGAGCAGCGATTTATGACCTTGCGCAGCAGCCGCAGAGCAGCATCGCGGCTGTTAGCCGAGATGAGAAGCCCGTGCTTTTGAAGAAAAAGAATCGCCGGCTTTCTGCCGAATCGACTTTGATAATCAGCAGTCAGTTCCGCGATTTTCTTTGCAAGTGTAAAGCCAGGATGTGCATAAGAGACCCAAAGCGGGGGGAACTTTTCATCTTTGAACAGTTTCTCAAGCTCGGCCCGGCCGTTTTTAGCACAGGCGTATGATAACACAGCAACCGGATGCAGATGAATCACGCACTTGTCAAGAATGGCGTGTAAGTGAGCTTCTATTGATGGGCGAGCGTCGCCGGCGACCTCATCATCGCATGCAAGAAGCAGCCGGTTCACCACCTCAGTTTCTCTTGCCTGGACGTTGAGCTTCGCTATTGATTTATCTTTTATAATCGCCAGGACCGAATCCAATCGCAGCCTGCGCCACCCGGCTTGCTTGTCCATATCCTTCAAATCTGTACCGCTGGCCTTGATATACATATATTTACCATCTGCCGTTTTTACCGACGTATTACCGCCTCCGCCCTGAACGAGGGTCGAATCCTTCCCCGTCACATTTGATATCTTTATCAGGTCCGCTAAGGCTTCGTCCATTATCACACATTCCTTTTTCTATTCATTATCGCTATTTTGCTTTGTCTCTTTTTACAATCCAGATGGTCCCTGATTTTTATTCCTTGATTTTTTCTGACTCAAAACTTTCTAAGAGTTTTTGTTCCGCTTCGCTCGTCCACAATCCCTTACTGAGACATCCGGCAACTTGCGGCATCTTTTCCTTTAGCTTCGTCAACTCCGTAAGCTCCAAACCCTTGCAGGCTGGATATACGATGATTTTACCAGCTATTGCTCTGTTTTCAACCGCCCGAATCCCCTCAATTGCACCATCAAGTCCACAGACAGCTCCAACAGAGATATTGGTGTCGAGCCTGCCGGATTCGGCTTTCGCCAACACTCGTTTCATATCCTCAAGAACGGAGCCGCTCGTTCCAATAAAATACAATCGCTTTTCTATGTAGGTGTCTAAGTCGAGCTTCGCGGTAACTGTCGCAGGCAGACCTGCGAATATGTTTATGATGCCCCCTTTCGCAGCGTTTTTAACTGAATCGGCCGCCAGTTCTGGTGTCGGCACCATCAATACTACATAATCAAAAGCCTCCGTGAGTTTGGTCCTCATCGGATTATATGCTTTATACCTGACATTGTTCTTCTCGGCGAGACTTTCAACTGTTTTTGAGAGGACAGCCAGTCTGTTCTCATCCATATCGCCGGCAAAAACACTGACGCCTTCAACTCCCTGACAAATATCTCGTATCACGTGCATCGTCCCCATAGGCCCGCCCGCGCCGATAACATTGATTTTGTCACCGGCCCGGATTTCACCGGTCTCTGGAATATATTCCATAGACTCAGCCGGGTCAGAGCCGGTGGTGCCGACTATTCGAATACCACCGTAATGAACCCAGCCCACCATCGTAACAATGTCTCTGCCGAACCTGCCGCCGCAAAGAACGATGTTGAGAAGACCGTGCGAAGCAACTTTTGAAAACAAAGCCTCGACTGTTCTCGCCTCAGACCCAAAATAGATTATATCATCATAGCCGGCTTCGGTAAGCCCCGATATGTTTGCGGCGCAGGTTTCTGTAATATTTAGTCCCGCCGGCGCCGGAAACTTCGAAACCCAGGTTATTTGTGCCGGTCTTCCATAGCGATTAAACAAGTTGGCAAAAATATCTTTCGTAACATTAATGTCGGCTACAACCAGCAGCCGGCCATCCGGCTTTAATCTCCGCCGCTCGGCGCTGGCGTAGGCATCTTCGACACACGCCCACGGCTCCACCAAAGCTATCGCTGAAGCAGAAAGACCTTCTGAAACCGGCATTAACATCGAGTCGCCTTCCGGAGAAGTGATAACCCTCTCGTCCATCAGCACATATTCCTGAAGCGCACCTTCGAAGTTATACCCGAAAGCGGCGTTAGAACTCGCCGTGCGCAGCCAGCGGTAGTCTGCTTGAACCAGGTACCGCTGGCCGGGCTTAAAGCTTTCCACCCCGGCGCCAACCGCCTCAACTCTGACTACAGTTTCGTGTCCCGGCACCGTCGCAGCTTTGCCCGGAACATAGCTCGGTATCTCTTTAAGCACGTCGCAGTCAACGCCGGAAACTATTTTGCTCTTGCGAACGTGCGAGGAAAATTGCTTCAGCAATTTAAGGTCGGAAAAGCACAGTCCAACAACCTCAACCCTGCAAAGAATCTGATGCTCGCGGGGCGCGAAAACCTTTTTGCATTTATTAAGGACTAATTTGTCCGGACCGACTAATTGCACAGCGTGCTGTGTCAGCGGCAAGTTGGCTGCATTTTGCGTTTTCATAAGTTTCTAACGTGCTCTGTCTAATATCTGCTGAGCGGTTGTATCCCCGCTCAAATCGCTGAGATTATTTTCCTGCGGCGGCTGGAACAAACTGCCGAGCTTCCGGAAAAACTCTTTTCTCTTAAGGGATTCGCCAAACTTGCTGCTTCTCAGCCGCGGATACAGTTTTGGGCAGGGGCTCCATAGTAAGGATACAATGATATAAGCAATAACAGCACGCATTTATTTATTAATGTGTACAATCGTGGCGCCGTCAAAACCATTGAATTTTGTTGTGGAAGCAATGCTGTATGCCCCTATGTTTGTCGTATAAAGATAATCTCCGATTTGAAGATTTGCCGGCAGATGTTCCGACAGAGAGATTTTGTCAAAACTATCGCACGTAGGCCCGACGACGGCACAAACCTCTTGTTTGCCGCGCTTAAACGCGCGAAAATTCGCAGTCCAGTGGTCGAAAACAACCCCAGAAAATGTACTGTAGACGCCGTCGTTGATGTGATAGAAGATTTTACCGTCTCTCCGTGCCTTTCCGATTATCTCCGAGACCAGTGCGGCGGCTGTCGCGACCATAAACCGTCCCGGCTCAGCTATAAGCTCTACATCTTCCGGAAATAGTCTCTCGCATTCTGAACGTATTATTTTCGCAAGCAGCTCAAATCTGGGAACCCGTGTATCATAGGGCACCGGAAACCCCCCGCCTATATCGACTATTCTCGTATTGTAGCCTTTCTTTCGGCAAGTCTTAAAAATCTCGGCTGTTATCTGCAGCGCAGAACTGTAATTATCGAAATTGGTGCATTGACTTCCCACGTGAAAGCTCAAACCTTCAACTGTAAGTCCCAAATCGAAGACCTGTTTTATCAAATTGGCCGCTTCTCCCGGCTCGGCGCCAAACTTCGAACCCATCTCCACCTGTGAGCCGGTATCAGGTACTTTCAAACGCAAAATTAATCCAGCCGTTGGGCAATACTTCTTTATTTTCTTAACTTCGTCAGCATTGTCATAAGTAACGAGCGGCTTATATCTCTTTATCTTTTTTAAAGTATGCCTGTCTTTGATTGTGTTGGAGAAAATGATTTTGTCCCAAATGAAAAAATATTTATCACTTTTTTGAAAATGCTTCAGATACTTATAGACCTGCATAAACTCATTGTAGGAAGCGACATCAAAACTGGCGCCTTCTTTGAAGAGTGTCTCAATTATTTCCTGATTCGAGTTTGCCTTCACTGCGTAATAAGCCTGGACGTTTGGCAGGTTTTTCCTGAAGGTGCGAAAATTTTGCCTTATCTTGGCGTGGTCGATAATAAACAACGGCGTCCCGTGCTTTTGAGCTAACTTAACAAGTTCCTTTTTCATAATTTCCTTCAATACTTATAGCAACCGCATAAGAATAATCCGTAGTTGTTTTACAATCAAGTGAAACGTTATGCGTAAAGGCCATCCGTCTTGAATAGATTTTCAAAGAAGAACATTTAAAACGATTTTTCCTCTCGTGACTTTATACGTAATGCATCTTGGGCCTGAGTTGGTAAATGTGATAACCATATTGATATGATTGGCTCTTTCACATTGGTGAGATTAACCCATAGTTTCGCATTTACTTTACTATCACCATATATGAGAGCATATGCTCCCGATACTTCATTGCTATCTTCGCGGCCGATATATTTATAATGTTTCTGTAAGTGTTGCTCAAGGTTATCAACAAGTAAAGGCGTCTTTGACAAAGCCTCGCCTTGAAAATGAATCCCAACAATATTCAGCCGCCTATTACGAAAGTGAAATTCTGCTTGTGTTACAGCATCAAACATTTTTATTGACGGCATATACAGTGTGAAATTTTCTTTGCTTGGACGATCCTCTGAATAGAGTGGAATAGCTGAATATGGATGAAAGACTAATAATTCAGCTTCCATAGTTTTGAATGTTTGAAAGTCGATAAGGATAGCTCCGTGTTTTCTCAGAGCTCTCTTGGTTTCTGGAACAGACATTCCAAATGAAGTATCGAGAAAAGCATAATCACCTGTAGCACATGAAAATGGGAAATAGCGATTAAAATATAGGAACACAAATATGGACGATACGACCACTAGAGCAAATACAGCAACAATTACCTTGACTACATGTTTTGATCTAATCATGCGCAAATCCCTAATATGACAATCTACAACACGTTTCCCACCGATTTTATCCTGCCATTATGCTAATATCAATGCACCGGCTGAAATGTAGCCTTTAGGCCATTTTCAAACAAATCGAGTCTCTTTTTATCATCTTTGAATAACTCACTATAGTTTGTTTCAAGAAGAATTTTACTAAATACTCTCCTACATACCTCTTCAGCAATACGATTCAAATGAAACGCTTTCTCTCCAGACTCCCATTGACATCTTCCATGAACAAGTTCTGATCTGATGTCATAGATTGATTTTAGATCTTTCTTATCGTATCCAACAAAATTATGAATCCTCTCGGTAAACTTATTCGTAACATTTGTTTCTCGTTCATCTGCCGAAGTTAAGGTTTCAAGGGTATTGACATGAAATAACAAAGATTCCAGACATTTTCTTGATCTGTAAGCCAAACTCAGGAAGTAAAGTGCATTTGATGTTCTGGCATTAATATTTTTAAAGACATTCAACGCAGAAAATAATCTGCATAGTTGACGAAATTCTGAAGCAGTAATCTCTGATGTTGTTTCCGGAGATATGACAAAGGGATAATCATCACGTATTTTTATTAATTCACTGGAGTTATCAATCCTATAACGTATAAATACTTTCGATCTCTTGGTCAGTCTAGCGGATATTATAAATGTTATAGAAGCAACTTTAGGATCATGTTTGTTTTTATCGATTACCAAACAGAAGGAAGGTTCTGATAAGTGATATTTATCCTCGGTTGACATATTGTCTGGTCTAACAGCTTCAACATCAATGTCATTGGTAGATATATGTATTCCTTCTCCAACTTCAAAGGGACAAGTAAGGTCAGAACTTAACTCAAATAATGGATATTGTGCTATCATCATGCCAACATAATAACCTGTCACACTTTTTGCTTATGGCATTTTTTTGTTCACAGTTTCTTTATTAGATTTTTAAGTTTTTCCACTTCCTTATTATTTTCAAGATACGACTCAATCAGTTTTTTATGCAGTTCATCGCCTCTGTCATATAATCTCTTTAGCTTCTTCGGTTTAGTCGCCTGTATGGTATATGCCGTCATCATAGGAAATGCTACTGTAACATCGAGGTATGCCGTAACAGTTTCTTCGAGTTTTGTTGGGTCGATTTTACCCCAACTGGCTGCTTCAGATGGCGGAGCGCCCGACAATCCGCCCGTATCCGGCCGGGCATCGGTTATATTTATATCATAATCCTGGCCCAGTTCCGGAATCATCAGGACTTCCTGAATCTGAGGCTCGGTCTGGAGCATAAAGTTTTTCGGACTGCCGCCGCCAATCAGAATGACTGCGGTCTTGCCTTTTTCATATCTTTTGGCATTTAAGACGATAGCTGTCGAATCGTTGACATCGATACTCGGATTTATTTTCAGCTTGAATAAATTCCGCAGACCCGCTGCTTCCGCCAGAAGCTCAAGGCCGGCCACATTCATTCCGATTGTCGAATCGCCCGGCGATGACGTAAAAACAGGAATGCCGCTCCTGTAAGCCGCTGCTAAAATGCTCACCTCGCCGAGATTGTTTTTCTGTTCGAGTTCGCTGACGATTTTGCCGAGATGATGATAAAATTCGCGAGTACCCATCTCCTTCTGAAATTCAGGTCTGACAAGTATCTCTCTTAATCTCCTGTCGGTCTCCATCAGGACGTCTTCGTAATCGAACAGTATGTCATATATCCTTGTTATGCCCTTTGCTCTCAGGTCTGCATCGTCGACGGTGTGGCTTCCCCTGTGCATCGGCAGATTGAAAGCATAGTGCAAATCATGGTACATATTCGCACCGGTTGCAACTATCCAGTCGACAAATCCGTGATTCATCAGAGGAATTATCGTCGAAGGCCCCAATCCTGCCGGCGTCAATGCACCTGCTAAGCTTAATCCTATCGTAACGTCATCCTGTGAGTATCTGTCTTTGAGCAGGTGACAGGCGGCTCTCAACCTTCCGCCGTTATAAGCATCCAGGTTGTCTATCAGCTTTACTATATCCGTGTCCCTGCCAATCGGCTTTGGAAGAATCCTTTTCCCCGACAGATACTTTGCTTTACCCGGGCAATCTGATTTATTATGTTTCATTTTCTCTTCCTGCTAAAAGCATTATTCCTTTCAAACTTTGCCCGTGAATTTTATCAGAAAACAGCAGCTAATAAAAAGTCAAAATCTAATAAAAAATTAAACTTGTCACTGTAGCATGCCGCCTGACTTGCCTCTGGTTGGGCCTTGTTTGGTGACGGTTTGAAGGAAATTAAGCGGATTAGCTGAACGTTTTACTAAAAGCAACCCAGAATAACAGTTTCGCTAAAGGAATAACCGTCTGGGTGATTAAATGTAAACGGGCATCAGCAAAGATACCCTGTTATTTCAACCAGTTCGCCCCCATCACTGCAAAGTCATACAAATCTACGTTGCCGTCGCCGTCAAAATCAGCCCCATTACAATCCCCGCAGCTGGAATCCAGCCAGTTGGACACCAGACACGCCAAATCGACCCAATCAACATCACCATCAGGCTGGCAGTCGCCGTCTATGTGTTCAAATGCTCCCAAATCAGGCGCATCCCCGTAAAAAGGCTCGTTGACGTCAATACCCGCATCTATCAATAAGCTATCTGGAACAAGGCGCAGAAACCTCAGCTTGGGCAGTTCTCCATCCGGCCCGCGAGGACGGTCAATCCCGATAGAGTTTGCGTTAGTGTACGTATTAGGGTCTGTAATAGGGGGAAAATTAGGGTCCAGACTTGCAAAATCCGCGTCGGTAACTGTAAAACCATTCCAGGAATTATTTGTATCGTCAACATTAGCAGCAATCGTATTCGTGCCTAAGTGCGAAATGCTATTGCGAATTACGAATGCGCTGGAATTTAAATCGAATTTAAAATTCTTCTCCAGGTTATTCACGCTGGTACAGTTAAAAAGAGTATTTCCCGTTGTATTTCCGTTTCTGTCGAATCCATTGTGTTGATTGTTATAACTCATACAGCGAATTACTACGTGGGCGCCGGTGCCCTGCCCCAGTTTAATCCCCTGGCCGTCTCCATTAAAATTAGCCGGCGGGATGCCCCAGAGATTCACTCCGTTGCGGAAGGCCCAGCAATCCTCAATCCTGACGCTATTGCCGCTATTGCCTGCCTGCCAAAGATCCCAGCCGTCGTCGGAGTTGTTCCACGCCCGGCAGCCCCTGAATACATTACCCGGCCCAACACTGAATTTTGCCGCAAAACCATCCGCGTCCTCGCCATTATTGTCCGGGTCGAAATTTAAATAGGAATCGCAGTTTAACACTAAATTATAAGAAGACCCTGTGTGCAGCTGAAGCCCCGGATCTCCGTTCCTGCGCAGAACCAGTCGCTCAAAAGTATTGTGCGAGCCCGTGACATTTATGCCGTTATCGCCCGCGTGCTGAATTGTAAAACCTTTAAAATGCCAGTAACTGCCGCTCAAATTGATTCCCCTGTAATCGCTCCCATACGGCTCCCCTGAGTAATCCAGAATGGGAACCTCGTCCTGATAGGCCTGCAATGTTATCAGGTTGCCGTCCTGACCACTCTTCGAAATCGTGATTTTGTCGATATAGTCATGCTGACCGCCGCGAAGATAAATAGTATCGCCCGCGTTAACCTCTCCCACGGCATGGTTAATCGTTTTAAAGGGAGATTCGATAGTGCCGCTGTTGCTGTCATTCCCATCCGGCGCGACATAATAATCAGTGCAATACGCAGGGCAGGCACCAAAAAGCATCCCCATCGTCAGCAGCAGGATGGGGATATATCGCCTACACGGCCCCCCTTGCAAAACCGATGCATGTGCTCGAAGTGAAATCATCTATCAAACACTATGATAACAAATGGAGGCAAAAAAATCAATATAATTACTCCTGATATTTGAATCAAATTTCCCTTAGTAAATGAACGTTTAGGATTTTCGGCAGGTAAACAAAAAGGCAAAGACCTAAGTCCTTACCCTGTAGCTAATCATAAAACGAGGCCGAAGGGGCTCGAACCCTCAACCTTCGGATCGACAATCCGACGCTCAGACTGCAAGTGTCGCCATCAAGTGAAGACTACCCCACTCAGTAACCCAGCTGAATTGCTTAAATAAACGGCAGGTATATACGTATGCTGAACAAGCCATTGGGGGTCTCTGCTCGAATTTTTCCGCCCAATGATTCGACAATCCGCTTAACCAGTGCCAGTCCAAGACCAAAATGAACTCCCGTGCTGCTGCGAGACGCATCGCCCTGCCAGAAACAGTCAAACATCGTTTTGACCTGCTGTTCGGTAAGCTGATTACCGGTATTCTCGAAAATTATTTCGATACCTGCATCAACTTTCTGAGAGGTTGCACATATCCTGCCGCTGCGATTTGTGTATTCAGCGGCGTTATCAAGAAGGTTTGAGAATATCATTGACAACCCTGCTATATCCGATATCCATACAAGATTTTTGTCGATGCGATTCTCAAAAACAATTCCGGCAGTAGCAGCCTTATTAGAAAAAGGCCGCCAGCATCTATCGACCAGTTCGGCCGGCTTTATCCGCTCTTTGTTGAATGTCATCTGGCCGCTTTCTAATCTTGTCAGCATAAGCAGTTTAGCAACCATTTCCTCCATATCATTGATTACCGAAAGGGATTCAGATAATGCAGAAAGATATTCCGAAGCATCACGCTCACGCGTAAGTGATACATCAATAATTGACCTTAAGCCCGCCAATGGTGTTCGAAGTTCGTGCGCCACATTCACATTGAACGCCCTTTCACGTTCAAACGAGGTCTCCAGCCGCTCCAGTAAACTGTTAAGCTGTCTTTGTATCGGCACAATCTCGGCAGGCAGGTTCTCGTCGGCAATACGACTTTTAAGATTATCTTCATCGATATTGTTGATTTGCGATGCAACTGCGGAAAGCGGTGCAAGTCCTCGTCTTGCCACTATCTCTGCAACGGCATAGGAAAGTCCGAGGACACCCGCTGAAACAATCGACAGAAGATATTTCAGGAATCGCAACTGCGCCAGTAAATTGCCGGCGTCCCGCGCCACCGCCAGGACAAGCGAATGCGGTGTGTCCGTTGTGCGCGAGTCGTCTTCAATTCGCGGCAGAAAACTCATTGCGATAGCCCGGACAGGACGACCGTTTTTCATCACAAAAGATATGAAAGCATGTGAGCGATTTACAGGTTTGAACCAGATAAGGTCATTGCCGCCGAGAGAAGGAGACTTCCTAATCACAGTGCCGTCATCTCGCCAGAGTTCGTAATAGGCCGATGTTTTGCCGCCGACAAATTCGGGCATCCTTTCAATATTAAACTCGAAATCAAACTTATTATCTTTATTGTCCTGTTCCACCGAAGCAGACATCAGATTTGCTGCGGATTCGAGCAATGTGTCGAACTGTTTGAACATCGCATGGCTGATTGCATGATAAACAATAAGGTCGAAGCCAATCAGCAATACCGTTATGCCGCTAATCATACCGCACATCAATCGTGATTTAAGCGACCACATCAATATTATGTTCCCAGGATATAACCTTGTCCCCGTATAGTACGAAGTAACGGAGGCTTCGATTTCTTCTCAATTTTTTTCCGTAAATAGCCAATATAAACATCCACAACGTTACTTGAAGCTTCTGAATTGAATTCGTAAATATGTTCCCATATATCCGTACGCGAAACAACCTCTCCGGCACGCCTTGCAAGATATTCAAGCAACATATATTCGCGCAATGTGAGAATAATCTCCTCATCTGCCCGCCATACCCTGTGGGCAGCGGTATCTATATGCAGGTCATCTATTTGTATATCCGGACTCTTATGCTCATATCTGCGGCGCATCAGCGCTCTGAGCCTTGCCATAAGTTCTCCAAACGCAAAGGGCTTGACCAGATAATCATCTGCGCCGAGGTCGAGCCCCTTTACTCGGTCCTCAACCGTATCTTTGGCCGTAAGAATTATTATATGATTATTCTTATTTTTTGCCCTGAGCTGTTTCAGAATGCTCAGACCGTCCAGTTTCGGAAGCATTATATCAAGGATTATCACATCATAATCATTCGACATCGCATACCACAGTCCCTCCTGACCGTCGCCGGTAAAATCGACGGCAAAGTCAGCCTCCCGCAGGCCTTTTACCAGCGATTTTTGCAAAGGCTTATAATCTTCAACAAGCAATATTCGCATAGTGACAATCCGAAAGTAAGACGCCGCCGATTCACTCGATGTATCGGCGGCGCCTGAGTAATTAAACAACAGTAAGCTTAATCTTTTTCGTGTTCGTCTTTGTTGCCTTCATCTTTTTCCTTGTTACACTCCTCTTTACCAGCTTCCTGTTTCAGAATTTTACCGTCTGGAGCAATTTCCATCTCAATTTTCTTGCCGTCCTTGTTGATGTCCACTTCGTAGTAGGTTTTCGGCGTATCGAGTTTGACGTATTTTAACTGGGCGTACTCGATATTCTTGTCAATTTCCTTCACTTCCGCATTTTGCGCCTTGATAGTCTGAGTGACCGCTGCCGGCAGAGAATTCATATCCACAGTCGCATCGACCTCTACGACCATACCATCATCAGCAAGTTTTACTTCGGCTTCCTTGCCGTTATCCTTCAACGTAGCTTCAGTCACTTTTACCGACGCTTCTTCTATTTTGCATTTTTCAATCACTCCATTTGGAAAAATCGCCTTTACTGCCGACTGTAATGCTGCCGAGAGCGAACATTCCTTTTCGCCCTTCTCACCGTAAGCTGCAGCGCACAACATTACTGCAACTGCGACACACAATCCAATCACCATCCAGTTCTTTCTTACCATTTTGATTCTCCTTATAAAAATGTTTTGCTATTACACCGTCTGCCACCGCGACAGTCGGCGCCGACACATCTGTGTCAGAAACGGTGTAATGATATAAAAGCGATTATGAGAATATTATGAGAATTATCCTGTGGGCTGGCAAGCATAATTACTTACTGACTCACAACGTAAGCAAACGAGGCCGAAGGGGCTCGAACCCTCAACCTTCGGATCGACAATCCGACGCTCTATCCAATTGAGCTACGGCCCCGAATTTATACGCCTGTGGCGTATTCCCTGCAACAACCGCTTAAATAACCGCTTCCGGCGCGATTGTCAAGCCTTTCAATTAAAACAAATTGCATCAGTGCCCGCACAGCCTTTTTATCCCGGCGTTGCTCAGCATTACCACCTGCTTGGCAACGCTTCTGCAGATATGCGGCAGCGAAAACCGTATTGGAACCGGTTTCGCAGGCTCAAAGTCGGTGCACACCGTAAAATCATCGCCGATGATTTTTATCTTTTCCGCCTCCGTGCAGCCGAAGCCTAACCGACCTGCCGTCTTGATAATAGCAACGCTGCTCGCCTCGACATTGACTAACTTGCAGCAGGCAATCTCGCACGCGATAGCATCGGTTCCGCCTATGATATAACCGAGCGGCCGTGCCCTGCCCGTAATCGGGCCGTTGCCATCCATTACCGTAACCGCGTCGATGATTGTTACAGCCGGATTTAAAAACCTGAATACATCCAGCAGCAACCCGCAGAACTCACTCGGGTCTTTGCCTCTCGCAAAATGCCATAGCGCCTTTTTCTTTCCGCTGACGCATCCGAACATATTCTTTACAGCAAATGTGGCCGTCAATTGCTGGTGCGTCTTGAATTTCGGCAGATTTATAATCACGTCCGCCTCCAGCGCCACAGAACTTATCCCAACTTTTGGATTTCGCTCGCTCAGGTAACAGCTCTTTGGCTTGTTCAGCGCCTTTACAGGCACCGATAATTTCTTAAGGGCTTCGTCTAATTTAAGTGCCTTCACACACGCAAAGACATCTCCCCACGCCGGCGAATCCCCAACGAAAGGCCTTGCCCCGTAATCTTTCAAAAGTTTCGCAGTCTCGATGATTATAGCAGGGTCCGTTTGTGTCGCGCAGCGTCGAGGCTTCGGTGCAATGAAGTTCGGCTTCAGCAATACACTGTCGCCGCGCTTCACGAATCTTTCCAGCCCCCCGAGAAGCTCAAATTGTCTCCGCAGGCAATCGGATATTCTTTCTTCGCTGTAATCGCTGCATCGTGTCAGGGTCACAGGCGAATGTTCCGAATCCAGTTTTTCGTTTCTCGCCCCTCGCATCGCCAGCCCGCAGTTCAATCAATTATGTCTGTGCAAACCAGCAGATAGGCTCGGACCGCTGCTTCGCGAGCAGACCCGCTGAAAAATATCCCCCCTAACGTCGTCTGGTCCTTCGGATACTGCTCAGGCCCAAGCAAAACAAAATCTTCCGGACTCATCTTCAGTTTGAAGCCGACCGCCGTGAAAAACAGGTCGCCGCGCTTTTCTTGCTCACCCATCAGCCGGGTTGGCCGCAATATCACCGGCGAAAAAACCGGCAGCGCTTCGACCTCACAAACTCCTCTCGATTCCGCCATTTTTTCTGCCTTGATTCGCAGCACCACTGACCCGGGCCCGATGGTCGCCGCACCCCACGAACCTTTGCCCGAAATATAGGAAACATCTCTCTTTTCCATCACAGCCGCAACAACAAGGTCATCCGGCTCACCTGATGTCAATAGCAAAGTTACGGTCTTCACCACTTTTGCACCGCCGGCATCCAACTGCCCGACAACCTCGCTCCACACCGGCATCTGTCCAACACCAATTGAAAATGAGTTTGCCTTGAATGCGTAGGCATCGTTTAGCCGCACCGGCTTTGTATAGAGCATCCGCCAAACAGAATCCAAAACGCCAAGATTCTCTGCCGGCAGCTCCAGAATATATATCTTAAAGTTTATCGTCTTTAATAGCTGAACCCTGCCCTCGCCTTTGCCTGTAGTAGGAGCCAAATCGCCAATCTTGACACCCTTCAAAATCGACTTTTCTTTTTTACCTTCGCTGCAACCCGCCAGCAAAACAACCGCCAACCCCAAAATTATGTTCAGGCAAAACCGATTCATAATAGAAACACTAACAACTGCATGCCGCATTGTCAACACACCACGGATACCGCCGCCTCTCAAATAAATTGACTCCGCCCACCCTTTACAATCTCCACATCAGCTTGTATGATATTTCTCGCAGTGCCGATGTAGCTCAACGGTAGAGCACGGCTTTCGTAAAGCCGGGGTTGTGGGTCCGATTCCCACCATCGGCTGTGTGAATCTCCAGCAAAAATACAATTCGCTCCAACAAATTCTCGAAAAGCTTGGCAAAGTCCTCGTCGCCTACTCCGGCGGCGTTGACAGCACCTTTTTGCTGAAAGTCGCCGTTGATACGTTGGGCGCTAAAAACGTCCTCGCCTGCATAAGTGCAGGCGTCGTTGAACCAAAACACGTTCTGCAAAGAGCAAAAAAATTTGCCAAAAACTTGGGAGTTCGCCTCGAGATTATTGACACTGACGAACTGGCTGATGCGAATTTCGTCGCAAACAAAGCCGACCGCTGCTTCCACTGCAAATCCCATTTATGTCAGGTGCTTTTAGATGTGGCTAATCAAAATGGTTTCAAACACGTTGTGTTTGGCACAAATCGCGACGACTTGGATGATTTCCGTCCCGGCAATCGTGCAATGAAAATCTTCGGCATCCACTCACCATTAGCCGAAGCAGGCCTGACAAAACAGGACATCCGCCAGTTGAGCAGACAGATGGGCCTTGAGACCGCCGACGTCCCCTCGTCTCCGTGTCTTGCATCGCGGATTGTTTATGGCTTAGAGATTAGCGAAGAACGCCTTAGTCAAATCGAGCAGGCCGAAGATTTTTTGAGGCAATTAGGCCTGATTGAATTTCGCGTCCGCCATCACGACACGATTGCCCGAATCGAGGTTCATCCAAAAGATTTCAAAAAAATTTCAGCCGAGCCGAATCGTTCGAAGATTATCGAAAAACTAAAATCCCTCGGCTTCAAATACATAACCCTCGACCTCGAAGGCTTCCGCTCCGGCTCATTGAACGAGGTATTGTCGGAAGAAGAAAAACATCATTGAAAAATATCACCGCCTGCCCGCCAAAAAATCAGCAGGCCCTCCCCAGATTTCATCGTTCTGTACACCTCTTGGTTCGGCGGATGCTATACTACAACCACCTGATAGATGCCGTGATTTGGTTAAAGACCGACTCGTATCTTTTGAACCGTTGCGCCACGGTTCCGTAATCGATGACGTATTCATATCCGTTTCTGGCGACCGAGACCTTCTTGTGGACAATTCCTGTAGTGGGGGAGGCGTAATTGATTTCATACCCGGTGACTCCACACACCAACATGGTCCTCTCGCCGATCAGTTGAAGCTGATTGCCAGCTTTCCTGTTCTCTTGTATCCACTCGCTTGCGTACACTTCCGGAGGGCGGTAGTCAGGACCACACGGTCCCAGAACGATGTTGAATGTCTCGGGACCGAAGGTGTTCACCACGAGCAAGAAGACATCTACATCTGGGTAGTGCACCTGCCTCCAGAATAGAGGGTACCTGAGCTTGAATCTGTATTCTCGTGAAATAAACGTCCTTCTGAACATCGTGCCTCCAGTCTGCTATCTATGTCCCATAGAGAAAAGAACTACTGTCGTCACGACTGCGACCACGAGAATCACCCAACCAAGGTTGCCATAGAACGCATCAGAAGCAACTGACCGTTCGCCTCTCATTCTTTGGAATATTGGAGTGGCGATAATCCTAGCCAGCAGGCCCCCGATGAGTAAACCGACCAGTAACCCGTAAATGTGCACAGGGCCTTGACTTCCCGGTAGGCACAAAGCCGCAAGGCGTCCGAAGAGGAGGGCCACAACAATTGGAAGAACGATAGAGAAAAGGCAACAGTACAACATTTGGGGCATTCTCCTTACATTTCCTGCCGAACTCTGTATTGTATGGTCGCATATGCGGCATATAAGGCGCCAGCGAGACAGAAACCAATAACGACAGATGTAGGGCAAAGATTAAAAGGCCGCTACTTCAAGTATTATTGTGTGGATTGTCGTAAAAAGCAAGAAAAAAGGCAAAAAACCCAAAAGTAAAATGCAAAATCCTGACGATAAAAGTTTTGAGTTTTGAACTATGGTTTTACATTTTTAGTTTTTCGTTTTCAGTTCTCCTGCCAATGCCGCCGCCCCGATTATCCCCGCATCTTCCCCCAATGTCGCAAAGCATATTTGTGGCGATTCCTCCTTCAGCGTCCAGATATGCTTCTTAAAGAAATATCGTATTCTTTCCAAAAGTATATCACCTGCCGCAATCATCCCGCCGGCAAAGACAAATCTTTCAGGCTCAGTGCAGTGCAGCATATTAACACAAAGCACCGCCAATACCTCAGCAGTCTCATCGGTTATCTTTTTTGCAAGTTTATCTCCTCTGGCCAGATGTTCATATACATCCTTGCAGGTTATTTGCCCGTTTTTTTTCAGGACTGTTTTAAGGCTCGATTCGGCTCCGGCTTCTATCGCCTCCGTCGCCCTTTTTGCAGTAGCCGAAGCCGATGCGTAAGCCTCTGCGCAGCCTCGCTGGCCGCAGTTGCACTGTCTGCCATTGATGTTCACGATTATATGCCCAAGCTCCGCCGCGTTTCCGCTGCTGCCGCGCAGCAATTTGCCATCGGATACAATCCCCCCGCCGATACCTGTTCCCAACGTGAAAAAAACCATATCCTTGATGCCTTTGCCCGCCCCCACCACAAATTCGCCCCAGCAGGCGGCATTCGCATCATTGTCAAGTACCACCGGCTTGCCGAGTTTTTCCTTTAACATCTTTGTTATAGGCACATTCGTAAACTTCGGCAAATTCGTACAGCGTATGAGGATACCTTCCGCATATTTCGCAGGCCCGGGCGAACCGACACCTATTGCTTTGATTGCTTCCAGCGAAGTATTTTTTTTACCCGCCGTTTCTTTTATCGTGTCAACCATTCTGTCAATAACTGCCTCAGGCCCCATTTGTGCATCTGTTGGTATGGAAGTCTTCCACAGCAGCTTCATACCTGCCGAAAGGCAGCCGATTTTGATATTCGTACCCCCAAGGTCAATGCCAATCAGTATGTTTCCCATCCACAACTCAGAATTAAAAACTCAAAACTTAAAACTATTCCGGATATCCGTTCGGATACTTATTGTGCCATTTCCACGCCGTTTCAACAATCTTTTCAAGTTCTGCGTATTGTACTTTCCAGCCAAGCTCTTTTATTGCCTTCGTCGCATTTGCGGTAAGAACCGGCGGGTCGCCCGCCCGACGTCCTGTTTCCGTTACCTTGAATTTTCTGCCCGAAACCTTCCTGACGGCCTCGATTACCTCTCTTACAGAATAACCTCTGTTATTGCCCAAGTTATAGACGACCTCCGTTGTCTTTTCCAGCTTATTCAGCGCCAATAGATGTGCCCTGCACAGGTCTTCGACATGGATATAATCGCGAATGCATGTGCCGTCCGGCGTCGGATAGTCTGTCCCGTAGATTTTCACATCGCCGCTTTTACCCATCGCCGCTTTGATGGTCAGCGGGATAAGATGTGATTCCGGCCGATGGTCCTCCCCGAACCTGTAACCATCGCCCGCCCCGCACGCATTGAAATATCTAAGCGCCGCATATCGCAGCTTTCCCGCTTCGCTTTGATAATGACACATCGTTTCAATCGCAAGTTTCGTTTCTCCGTAGGGATTGATTGGCTTCTTTGGCGAATCCTCCGGAATCGGCACCTTCTCAGGCTCTCCATACACCGCCGCCGTGCTGCTGAATATAAATCTCCCAACCTCCGCCGCCTCCATCGCCGAAAGCAGATTCCGTGTATTGCAGACATTATTTTGGTAGTACTTAAGCGGCTCCTGTACCGATTCACCGACCTCAATAAAAGCCGCAAAATGCATCACAGCTTCAATTCTCTTCTGTTTCAGTGTCTCAACAAGCAGCCCGAAATCGCTCAAATCCCCCTTAATGAACCGCGCCTCGCCGACCGCTGCTTTGTGTCCTTTGCTCAGATTATCAAAAACAATCGGCTCATGCCCATTTGCCGCCAGCATCGCCGTCATATTACTGCCGATGTAACCCGCACCGCCGCAGACCAGCACCCGCATAATCTATTTCCCTTCCCGCATCTTCGCCGCTTTATTTCCAACTCGTTTTAGAATCTCTGTCTCTAACAGTTCATCTCGTCCCAAATCTACCCATGTCATAAGCGTTTTTTGTCCTGCATCGAGTTTCAGCTTCTGCACTGCCGGATTGCTCTCCGAAAACATCTCGTAGCCTCGTCCTGTCCCACGCAGCAGCCGCTCCGGCAGGTTCAATCTCTGCGCACTCACTTTGCAGCCGATGCACAGCCGGCCGTCTTCTTGGCGCACATCCATTTCCACTACCCTTCGAATACTGTGCAGGTTCGACTCCGCCCAGTTGAAGGTTCCGACGTTGTCTTTCCGCCAGAACTCGAAAAACTGCGCCCCAGACAGCGGCCTGCTTCTTATCAATCCCTGCTCACCGTCGCTCTTCTCAATCTCAAAATGCATCTCACCAAGAACGTCCTCCGCCATCCGCATCGCCTTGGCTTTATCCGTATCACTCAAACATATCCGCTCTATCTTCTCGAACTGTTGCTGTTTGGCACAGCCTCCCAAAATCCCGACAACCACGCACGCCGCAAACGATAATATTTTAACTCTGTTCATTTTCCACCCGCTTTTTTCTGGTTTCTCATTTTTATCCGCCTGTGGCAGACTCGGCTGATTATACTGCCCATAGACCGCAACCTCAAGAATCAATTTATCCGCCTGCGGCAGGTTGCTTTCTGCCAATCACGATTGTATAATACCTATTGTTATAGAAACCCAAATCAGCAGCACAATTTTATCCGCCTGTGGCGGACGGAGCTGACCTATGACCGAAGAATATCCCGCCTTCGCAAAAGTTTACCTCACCCAGAATCTCGGCAAATTAAGCATTCTCGATATGCTCAACTACTTTGTGGAAAAAGGCGCGATGCGTGTCTCCGACCTGCACATCAAAGTCGGCGCACCGCCGACATACCGCATCGACGGTAATCTCGTAAAACTGAAAGGTGATAACATCGACCCCAAAGTGGCAACCCAGCTTATCTACCCGCTTCTGTCGGAGCTAAATCTGCAAAAGTATCAAACCGCTTACAGCGTCGACAGCTCTTACAGGCTCGGCGACCTGCAGTTCCGAATAAACGTTTTCAAGGAAAACGATGGCATCGCCGCTGCCATCCGCGCCCTGTCTCTCGACATCCCTAAAATTGAGGACATCGGCTTCCCGAACGATGTCTGGCAGGACATCATAAATCGAAAGAATGGCCTCGTCCTCGTAACAGGCATCACAGGCGCCGGAAAATCCACAACTATCGCATCACTTATCGACCGAATAAGCGAAAAGAGTGCCTGCAGAATCATTACCCTCGAAGACCCCATCGAGTACATCTATCAGCAGAAGTACTCTATCATCTCACAGCGGGAGGTCGGAAGGGACGTCCACAGCTTCGTCGATGGCCTGCGCTCAATAATGCGCGAGGACCCCGACATAATTTTTGTCGGCGAGATGCGCGACCCCGAAACAATCTCGATGACACTGATGGCCGCAGAAACCGGACACCTCGTATTCTCAACTATCCACACAAGGGACGCAACCGGCACAATAACCCGCATCCTCGATTACTTCCCCGAAGGCCGTCAGGACGAAGTCTCTAATCAGCTTTCGCTCGGCTTAAGATACGTAATCTGCCAGAAGCTCATCCCAAAAAAGGACGCTACCGGCAGAATCGCCGTTATGGAAATCCTCAACAACAACTATGCCTGCGCTAACCTCATACGAACCGGAAAAATCGAGCAAATCTATTCTCAGCTCCAGACAAAAACAAAAAACAAGCCCGACGAAAAAATGATTACTATGGAAAGGCATCTCGCATCGCTGGTAAAAGCCGACAAACTCGACCTCCTCGAGGCCCAAAAATGGGCCAACAATATCACCAGTTTCGTCGACGCTATGAAACGGGACTAAATTCGTCGTACGTGATGCGCACCGCGCAAAAGAATGTACGCTGTACGTTTATATGACTATCAAATTCTACTGCCCAAACTGCGATGCCCTTATCGCCTTTGACTCTAAGCACGTCGGAAAACGCGCACGCTGCCTGACCTGCAGCCAAATCTTCATAATCCCTTCGAAAGACGACGAAATACCCAAAAAAATCAAACCTGAGCCGGAAAGAATCGACCCTGTCCCCGGCTTCTACCACGCCCTTTTTGTTGACTCCTGGAAAATCTTTATCGACCCGCGAAACGCAGCCTCCCTCGCGTTCGTCATCGCGGTAATCTGCTTCAGATTCTTCCTCACTCGCGAAATATGTTGCGCCCACCTGGCGTCCCTTATCGCCGGGGGCTGGCTGCTCGGCTTTTACCTCAACATCATTTACGAATCAGCCTTTGAAATAGACACCCTACCTGAGATTTCCCTCGGAACTGGCGTTACTTTCCTGTGGAATATCATCAAGCCGTTTGCAATCTTCTTCTTCACTATGGCCGTTGTGCAGCTCCCATTCATCATCGCCCTCGCTCTGCTGCAAGACAAAGGCCTCACGCCGGCGAATATGTGGGATGCGAAAACAGGCTTTCATTTGCTCTTGCAGGCACTCTTTATCTTTGGATTGTTTCTCTTCCCAATAGCGATACTAACTGCTGCCATAGGCCAGGACTTTATTATGTTGGTTAGGCCTGATTATCTTATCGTCCCTGTATGTAGAGCCTTTGTCCCCTACCTGATAACCGTTGTATTGCTTGTTCTTGCCGCTGTTCTTGAAATGCAGACCGCCCAATACGCCCCATTACCTCTCCCGGCTCTCGCATCTCGGCTCGGATTAAATCTCGCCGTACAGGTCCCTGCAATAATCGCTATGCGCTCTATTGGCCTGTTCTACCGCCACTATTCCTGCTATCTCCGCTGGTAAATCACTCCTCATTGCACAACCGAGTCAAATTTAGGACTTGAAATATCCAGAATTAGAAAAAATCAAAAAATTGAAGGGTATTTTAGAAGGCACGATATGGTTTTTTAGGGTTAAAAATGAAGGTCAGAATGTTAAGTCGCAACGATTGGGCAAAATGGGCAAAATAAAATTCACATCAAATGCGCAAGTTGAGTGAAAAAAATGCAAAAAAATGTAAAAAATTTGCAAAAATTCGTAAAAATTTCAAAAAATTCGCAAAAATTGCACGAAATTGGTGCGTTTTGGACAGCGATTGATGTACCCCCTTGCGCAAATTTGCGCGGGGAAAAAAGACTCAAAACCACAGGGTTTTCGCAACAAATGCGCAGGCGAAATAAGGAGATTTTCGTATCAAACGCGCAAGTATTCTTGGCTTTCTTTTGACATGGATTAACACAGATTGACACGGATTTTTTAATTTGACGGGGATTGTGGATTTGGGTAATGTGTGGTCGGGAAATTATCGCGATTTAAGAGGATATTATGGCAGAGGATGCTGTTCAAAAATACCTGACTGACGTATGGGAGATTTACCGAACCGGAGGCGGCGAAGATTGAGTTTAAGGTAATATAATGGGAGAGACAGAATTTACGAGCGGCATAAGAATTATCGAAGTAAGAATGCGGAATTTTCGTTCCTTAAAAAAAGTAGATGTCAAATTAGATTGGCTTTCTGTTTTAATTGGAGCTAATAATTCGGGCAAAACAAGTTTCTTAGAAGCCCTTAATGCTGCAATAGGAGCGGTTCGTCATAATATCACAATTGATGATATATTCCTCGATTCAAACGAGAAAAGACCGCCTAAAGATCGCGTTGTAATAATTGACTTACTTATTCGACCAATTGATAAACAAGGACAAATTCTCGAAAAATTACCATTAGGTAGTCCATGGACAGAACTATGGGGTAATGGTATCTCGCAAGATGAAGATGTTAATGATTTTGTTGGGATTAGAACAATAGCTAAATGGAACTCAACCCGTGGTGAGTATATTACTGAACGCAAATTTTTAAGTGAGTGGTTAAAAGATTCTATCAACATCGAGAAGGCGAAAACAAATGAAAAAATCACTGTAGGCGCAAGACATCTTGAGCCCATAGCCTTATATTTCATGGACGCAAAAAGGGATATTCTTGATGAAATGCGAAATAGAGGATCTTTTTGGTATAAACTTGTTTCTGATCTTGATATGCCCGAGAACCAAGTCAAAGAAGCGGAAAAGATATTAAATGATCTAAATGCAAAGATTATTTCCAATAGTGAGGTGTTGAGACATGTCCAAAGTCATCTCGATGAACTTTATAAAACGATACATTGTGATAAAGGAGGGGTCAGCATAACACCGCTGACAAGAAATATAAGAGATCTATCAAAGGGGATGGATGTAAATTTTTCCACTTCAGGAGCACAGTCTTTTCCGTTAGCTCGGCATGGGATGGGAACACGGAGCCTTGCCTCTATTTTAACTTTCAAAGCATATAGCTCATGGAGACAAAAGAAGGCAAAAGGTTCAGTTCATTCAATACTAGCGATGGAGGAACCTGAGACACATTTGCATCCGCAGGCGCAAAGGGCAATGTATTGGCAAATACAAGACATAACCGGGCAACGAATCATAAGCACGCATTCTCCATATTTGGCAAGTCAGGCCGATATATCATCATTTAGACATTTTCAAAAAGTGAATTCAGAGACAATTGTTTCAACATACGATAGCACTTTGTTATCTTCTGATGATCTGCGCAAAATTAATCGTATGGTTATGAATACGAGGGGAGAAATGCTTTTTGCAAGAGCAATTGTTCTCTTTGAGGGAGAAACGGAAGAACAAGCAATACCTATTTTTGCAGAAAAGTTTTTTAAATATTCGACAATAAGCTTGGGTATTACTTTTATTGGTGTCGGAGGGTATGGAAGCTACACGCCATTTTTGCGAATGGCCACCGCATTTAATATCCCATGGTATATTTTTAGTGATGGACAGATTGAGGCCATTAACGGTGTTTCCGATTGCCTTAAAAGAATCAACCTTAAACTTCCTTTGAAAAATGTGTTTATAATCCCAAAGAATTTAGATTTTGAAAAATATCTGGCTATAAAACAATATAAAGACGTTTTAATTAACATGATAGTCGAAGTGAACGCTACCTGTGAAAAGCATAAGCAGGCATTAACACAAGAATGGTCAAAAAAGACAGATGTTCTTAATGATATATATGCCGAGTTATCGTCGAATAAAACAAAATATGCAGCCCATATCGCACGTGCAATTTCTTGCATTGCTGATGTGGAATTGCAAGTCCCTGTTTTAATGAAACAATTGTTTGAGAAGATTAAAACGGATTTATTTTAATGTAATTAGTGATGGTATTAAAAATGACACGATTATCATTATCAAAAACGCAAAAGCAAATTGTCGATTTCGGGGATGGAGCTTTGCTCGTAGTTGCTGGGCCCGGCTCTGGTAAAACCCGCGTTGTAACAGAAAGAATAAGACGCATCCTTTCCGAAGAACAAGGACATTTCAGAGTATTGGCTTTAACTTTTACTAATAAAGCAGCCAATGAAATGAAAGAACGGCTGTCTGAATTTCCCGATATTGAAAGTCGCGCTTTCATAGGCACTTTGCATAGCTTCTGCATGGAAGTATTAGCAAATAGGGGTAAATCAGTAGGTATCAATGGACTTCCTAATATCTTTGAATTATACGAAGACCGTAAATACATTCTAAGGCAGGCAGTGTTGAATGAACCTGATTTGGCTATTGAGCTTAGAAATGCTGGTGATAATAAGGAACAGAATAATTTATTATCGCGCTGGCTTGAAATGATTGGACGAGCCAAAAACAATTTACGTCTTCCTGAAATGATCGATGATGAAATTGAAAGCAGGGTATATCAGGTCTATAACTCAGGGCTTAGGGCTTCAAACGCAGTCGATTACGATGATTTGCTTTTATTAACGTATCAAATATTTATAGAAACCCCTAAAATTGCAGATTTTTATAGGAGGCAATATAAATATATTTGTATCGACGAGTCGCAGGATTTGAATGAAGCTCAATATCAAGTATTAAAAGCATTATGTGGGACTGAATATAAAAATATTATGATGGTTGGCGATCCTAAGCAGGCCATTTATATGTGGAGAGACGCAAACCCGAAATATTTAGACTTGTTTTTAAAAGACTTTGGCGCCAAGAAAATTGTGTTAAAGGATAATTATCGTTGTTCGAAATCAGTCGTAAATGTAGCACAGAGATTGGCTCCAGAATATAGTGTCGAGGGGCAACTCCCAATCAAAGGTGAAGTTGTCTTGTTAGAAGGCGATAACGAAGAGGATGAAGCAAATCAAATATTAAGTTATCTGAGCAATTTAATTAAAAATGGGCACAGAGATATAGAAGGAAGCATCACTTTAAATAAATGTGCGTTACTCGCACGAAATCGGTACGTGTTCACAGAAATTGAAAAGCAGTTAAAAAGATTGGAATGGTTATATTATAAGCAGTTGACCGCTAATGACGAGTTTGAAACAGATGTGATAAAGGATTTTGAGTTATGTTTACGCCTCCTCGCAAATCCTGATGATAAATTACATTTGGAAATTCTTCTGAAGCGATGGAACGAAGATTTATCACGTATTTATGACATGTCTGCTGATATTCATGGAGAAATCTTAAAGCTCGCGAAGAAAAAAAGGCCATGCTTATATGATGCCATAATTTCTTTGGGACATAAGGACGGGAATTTAAATCTCATTAAAGCATTAGATAAGATCAATGAGCATGCCCAACAAATAATGAATGATGATGAAGAGCGAGAGCTTTTGATAAATGATATTGGAATAATGAGGAAACATTGGGATGCCTACATAAGAAAAGAAACTGGTGGTAATCAAAACATTTCAATGTTCCTCGCCCAAGTAGCTCTTGGTGAAACTCAACAACCGCGACAAGACGGCTTGGCTCTATTGACTGTTCATTCTGCGAAAGGATTAGAATTTGATGTTGTAGTGGTGATGGGTTTGATGGAAGGGGTATTTCCTGATTATAGAGCTAAAGGTGCTTCACTAGATGAAGAAAAACGTAACATATTTGTTGCGGTTACACGGTCCAAGCGATTACTGGCTTTGTCATATTCCAAAACCAAGAAAATGCCTTGGGGAGATGTTAAGATACAGAAACGATCAAGGTATTTGGATGAAATATTTACCGAGTAGTTAAATTATGAAGCTTCAATTCGACGCAAAAGATTTTATGGCAGGAAAGAAGCTTTTATGAAAAGGGAAAGAAAATACAATTTCGATATTAATAAGCCAGGAGTTATTTATGCCTGACCAAGTAATTAAATGCCCTCACTGCGGAAAAGATATTGAAGTGACGGAAGTCTTGACTCATTCGATTCGCGAATCGATGAAGGCAGAGCTTGATGGAGAGCTTGCAAAAAACAAGCAGGAATTTGCCAAGCAGCAGGCCGCTTTAAAGCAGAAGGAAAGAGAACTTGCCGCTCAGCAGGAATCTATTGATGAGCAAGTCGCTGAAAAAGTCAAAGCCGGGCAAAAGCTGATTGCCGAAACAGAGAGAAAGAAAATTTTAGCAGAACAAGCCGAACAGACAAAGGCGCTTCAGGAAGAACTGGACGAAAAGAACAAAAAACTGTCTGGTATGCAGAAGCAGGAAATCGAACTCCGAAAGAAGCAGCGAGAACTCGAACAGAAACAACAGGAGCTTGAGCTGGAGAATCAACGAACGCTCGATGCCGAAAGAAAGAAGATATCCGAAGAAGCAGGTCAAAAGGCAGCCGAAGAACAACAGTTTAAGATGCGAGAAAAGGACGACCTTATTAAATCCATGCAGGTACAGATTGAAAGCCTAAAACGCCGTGCCGAAAGCGGCTCTCAGGAAGCTCAAGGCGAAGCACTGGAGGGAGCGTTGCAAGATATGTTGCAGCAAACCTTCCCCTTTGACCGCATTGAAGAAGTAAAGAAAGGTCAGCGCGGAGCAGATGTCGTTCAGATTGTCAGAAATACTACCGGTAAAGAATGCGGTAAAATTCTCTGGGAGTCCAAATATACAAAGGATTTTCAAAAGGGATGGATTGAAAAGCTTAAAAAAGACCAGCAGGAAGCCGGGGCAGAAATTGCCGTCATTACAACAATTACTCTTCCTAAGGAAATTAAGAATTTCGGGCCTTTTGAGAATGTCTGGATAACGAATTTTGCTTCTGCTGCTGGATTATCTGCGGCATTGCGTATGGGACTGATCAATGCAACCAGAGAAAAGGCATTAACAGACAATCAGGAAACCCTCAAAGACATTATCTACAAATACGTAACAGGGCAAGAGTTTGCCATGCAGATTCGTTCTGTTGCGGAGGCATTCATCCGTATGCAAGGAGATTTGAATAAAGAAAAACGGGCAATGGAACGTGTCTGGAAGAGTCGGGAAAAACAGATTGAAACGGTCCTAAGCAATATTACCGGCATACGGGGCTCACTGGAAGGTTATGTCGGGCAAAAAATTCTGCCATCTATGGAAACACTCTCACTTGAAGCCATCGAAACAGATGAAATCTCATAAATTTTAATTTCTGTGTTCTCTGTGGGCGCTGCGCGAGAAGACAGGCAATTCGTTGAAGCAGAGAAGAGGTCCCACCTTGCTTAATCGTTATAGTTTAACCCATCACCTCGGCAAGTTGGGTAAGCATTTTCTGAAGTAGTTCCATTGGCAGGCCCATCACGTTTGTCAAACTGCCGGCGATTCGCTCAACGAATTCGTCGCCGGTTTCCTGAATGGCGTAGGCCCCCGCCTTTCCCCGCCACGAGCCGCCCCTGATGTGTTTGGCTATCTGCTCATCCGTCATCTTCTTTGGATAAATAGTGGTAGTATCGCTACTTACCATTTCGATGCCGCTGTTCAGCCGCACAATCGCCACCGCAGTTATCACTTTATGAGCCTTGCTGAAAAGTTTTCGCGTAATCTCTTCTGCCTCTTTGGCGTTATGGGGTTTACCGATTATCTGGCCCTCGAAATCAATAACGGTATCCACCCCGATTACAATATGGTCAGGAAATTCAGCAGCGACGTTTTTCGCCTTGGCAAGAGCCAATCGTTTCGCATACTCGCAGGGTTTAAGTCCCTTAGGTGAAATTGCTGACTCGTCAATATCTGCCGGGCAAACCGTAAATTTATACCCCGCTTCAGCCAGTAATTGTTTCCGGCGAGGCGAAGCCGATGCCAAAACGATGGATTCGACAGGCTCACCATACATAGACGCCGATAGTCCCATCCCCTACACCCCATCCCTTATTCTTTCAACTGGACGTGATAGACTATCTTTCGGCAGAAGATTAGATACTCCTGTTCGAGCTGGTCGAAATCATCGCCTATGTAATATTCGAACAGTTTCGTACCAATGGCACGGTTCCACCAGACGGTTATCGGGATGTTTCTGTCCGCTGCGACTCTTTTGCCATCTTCATCGAGAGGCCATTGGCCCTTTAGTCCATCCATCATCAGCTTATAATAATTGCCGAGCCTTTTCCCGTAGCTATCCTCCCGCAGAAATCGCACGAGAGCATAGCACTGGCCATAAAAAGCAGTTACCGCGTCCTCGTTTGCGGTCAGCGCTTCGCCGGGATTCATACCAACTAACTGCTTAATCGGTATCATTTTGTTGGTCATAAGGGTTTTCTTCAGCGCAGCGAGTCGGCCAAGATTCCTGCTCGGCTCAAAGTAAAATAATCCTTTGTCGTACCTGCTGGCCTCGAAGAGCATTGCGCCGCCCTCGTCGAGCCAGCTCGGCAGACGAAAACTGAAGTGCCTGCTGTTGAACTGGTGCCAGCCTTCGTGTCCGAGCACAGAAAATGTCCGCTCTCTTCCGATGTTGTAAGCGACGCACGAGCCGTTCAGAAAATAAGCACCGGCCTTTATCTTGCAGTACAGCGGCGCCTGTGGGCCGGTGAAGCTCTTCGTGAAATCCTCCCACTGCTTGCGCTCGGCGAAAAGGTAAACGCTGAACTTGGTCGTTGTTTCGACCGGCTGAGGCAGCTGATTGTTGTAGCCGCGGTAGGCTGACTCCACAAATCCCGGAAGCTCGCTGAGCATCAGAGGCTCCAGCAGCGTGGTACGAACTTCGTAATGCTCAGTAGTGATTTTCAGGCCCGGCCCATAATCATTTTCCCAGACCTCAACGGATTTCAGAGCCGGCAGATTCAGCCTTTGCAAATACCCTATCATACCGGCACAGGTATCGATTCGCTGGGCCTTAGAGCTGCCAACCTGAGACTGGCTTTCGAGACAGCCGATGACAGGGATAATGCCAAGCATACAAATCAACGCAAGTTTTCTTGTCATAAGAGGGTCTTTCCTACTTAGATTTCTTTGAACGGTGAGCCGAATACCTCGGCGGTGAACAGGTAAACTTCGGTAGCGAGGTCTTTCCAGGCATCAGCGGGCAGTCCTGCTTTGTGTGCGCAGCAGTACGAGAGAAACTGTTCCTTGTTCCAGCCGGTCTCTGTGGCAACCTGAGGCAGAAAACAGCCGGATGCTCCTCTTCTTTTTATATAGATGCCGTCTATCCCAAGGCGCAGGCTCAAGGGGTCATTCGTCTTTCGCAGCGGCGAAAGTACTGAGATTTCAACATCAAGCTGCTCCAATTCGTCGGCGGTGATGGGGTCAGCAAAGAAGCGTGGGTCGCCGGTTGCCGAGACCCCTGCCATCTCAACAACCAGCTCAATCAAAGGTCTGTCGGAGGTAAATTGACCGATACAGCCGCGCAGTCGCTCTGCGTTTTTCAGTGTTACGAAGCAGCCGCAATGGGCGTTTAGCTGCGGGTCGTCCGATTTTGGTTTGGGCAGCGCCCCGCCGCCGATAACCGCCTTAACCGTATCGCAGGCGGTCTTAAGCAAAACCTTTTTTTGTGCGTCGTCCATAAAAACTACTGCTCATACCGAATCATCAGCAATCAATGCAATAATTTTATCACAACGAAGCCGCCTATCAATAACAATACGAAGGCCAGCGAGAACCAGTTGAAGTATTTTTCGAGGACGGGCTTGATTTTCTCGCCCTTCCAGCCCAGCAGACCCGCTACCATAAAAAACCTCGCGGACCGGCTGAGAGCCGATGCAATGAAAAAGATAAGAAAATCAATCTTGAATACTCCCGCAGTAACGGTAATCACCTTATACGGAATAGGAGTAAAGCCGGCAATTGCGACTATTTCCCAATCGTATCTCACATACAAGGCACCTACGGTCGTGAACGGTTTTATATTGACCTGGCTTATCGCTTGTTCATCTATTGACTCCGTTTTGCCATCACGGGATGTTAGGACAATGGGGTAAACAGGCGTTACTCGAAATTTAGGCGCCGGCTCAAGGAGCATCTGGGCATCAACACATTTGCGGTCAATAAGGCCCTGCACCTGCTGGCCTGATTTGAGCACGATAGCATCCCGTGAGAATCCGGGGACGTAGTCGTGAAATACATTTCCGACCCCCGCCCACAGGAACATTCCTATTATATACCCGAAGCATCCGCCTACAACCGAAGCGGCAGAGCACAAAAGTGCGTATCTTAACCATTTCTTAGGCGTACTTAGCGACATCGCCGCTAATAGGACATCCGGCGGGACAGGGAAGAAACTCGATTCGGCGAAAGCAAGCAGGAATAATGCTGCCTGGGCGTGAGTGGTATCGGCCCAGTGAATGACCCAGTCGTAGAGCCTTCTGTGCCAGTGCCACCAGGCGACTGACTTGTCGCTCGTCGCTCGTCGCTCGTCGCTCGTTTTTGTTTCTTCGTTTGCCATTCGTTATTCCTTGCTGGACATTACCTCTGTCTTCCGTCTCTGTCCTCTGTGGCTAAATTTTGTGCCCAGAATAAGAATAACCTGTTATAATGTCAACGAGCAAATTATGCGGCTTAAACGAGATACGCTTCACAAAATATGAGTAGTTATGATTGGTAAAAAACAATTCGAAGCCCTCGGTGATGGTTTATTAGTACGAGCACCGGCGAAAATCAATCTATCTCTGCTTATAGCCGGCAAACGGCCGGACGGCTTCCACGAAATAGAAACCATAATGGCCAAGGTCAATTTCTACGATGAAATCCTTATCGAAAAAGGCAGCAAAATCGGCATTGAACTTGTCTGTAAAGGGCCGCTCTGGGCGCCTGAAGGAAAAGACAATTTAGTTTATAAGGCCGCCGAGATGCTGCTAAGAAACCGCAGCCAAACCCCCAATATAAAAATCACCCTTACCAAAAACATCCCGGCAGGCTCAGGATTAGGCTCGGCAAGCAGTAACGCAGCAGCAACGCTAATTGGGTTAAACAAATATTTAGATTTACAACTTCCCAATGCTGAACTTGCCAAACTCGCAACCCAATTAGGCAGCGATGTAGCCTTCTTTTTGGATGGGCCTTTGGCGTTTTGTACGGGAAGAGGAGAAAAAATTAAAAAATTAAAGAAAGATTTCAGCTTTTGCGCCCTTTTGATTCTGCCTGATATAAGTGTTTCCACACAAAAGGTTTACGCAAATTATACGCATGAACCGGCCCTTTACAAAAAGCTCAGCGGCGAAATAAACGGCCTTATCAAAAAAAACAGGGTTGATTTAGCAACCAAAATCTGCGCAAATATGCTCGAAAACAGTTGTTTGAGCTTATACAGCCAGCTTGCTAAGCTAAAGGCAAAAGCAGAGTCTTTAGGTGTGAAGCCTTTGCATTTAACGGGCAGCGGTTCAGCATTGTTTAGGGTTTTTGAGGAAAAGGACGAAAAGGAAGCTGACGAAAACAAGCGGAAACTCGAGGAAATGTCGTGCAAAAGCGTTATTGTGAGAAGCACGAGATGGTAAACTTTTAAGCGAGGCAAAGAAAATGGAAATCACTGAGGTCAGAGTCAAACTAATCGCCAACAAGGACGACAGACTAAAAGCTTTTTGCTCGATTACGATGGACAATGAGTTTGTGGTTCGCGACATCAAGGTTATCGAAGGTACAAACGGTTACTTTGTCGCGATGCCCTCGAGAAAGATGAGCGACCACTGCGAGAAGTGCGGGGGCAAAAACCATCTCAGAGCCAAATTCTGCAACAATTGCGGGGCGCAATTGGCGGACAACCGCGCCAGAAAGGATGCACAGGGCAGGACGAAGCTGCATGCCGACATCGCCCATCCAATTAATGTCGACTGCAGGAAGAAAATCCAGGAAAAAGTTACTGTTGCATTCAAAGAAGAACTCGAAAAATCAAAACAACCCGGTTATAAACCGGCTGAAATGGACGAACCAGACGACGAAGTCCCTGAAGTAGTCTGAAAACTTAAGCCAGCTCAATTTAAGCCGTAGGCTTATAAATTTGAGCAGACCTTTGTTTATGTGGTAAGGTCCTCAAGGACCTTATCGAGTACGATGTCGAGGCGCTCGTTGAGGTCGTACTGACCTTTCGTAAGGCGCCGGCGAATATCCAGAATTTTATCTCTGCGGACCTCCGGCAGCGAAGCAATCTTTCTTAACACCTGGCCAATAGGCGTGGTGCTGATGCTGTCAAGGATTTTTTCCATAAGCAGATCCTCATCAGCAGACAGATTTCGGCCACTTGGCTCTGCGCCAAAGTTTTGACCCTTGCAACCGTTTACATCAAAATCCCGCATTTTAATTACCTTGCTCACCAAGCTACAGGCGAAATCATCCATTTTTTCGTCCGAGAACTGACAACCACTATATATTGTATGCCCTTAAATCCCTTGTTGGGCCCTATGTGCTCTATCAATACTGGTATCGACACAATAATTGCAAAAACTTTAGAAAACTTTGTTTTTTCCTTAATTGCTTCAAAGGTCTAATCTTATGTCAATTCCCGCTCAAATATGGGCTATTAGTACCGAAAAACGGCTTTCCAAAAGCTCTATTTTGTACGGAAACCACCCGCAAAAAATCCCTTTGGGGAAAA
The DNA here is from genome assembly GCA_963827315.1 of uncultured Planctomycetota bacterium. Lineage (GTDB taxonomy): Bacteria > Planctomycetota > Phycisphaerae > Sedimentisphaerales > Anaerobacaceae > CAVXEF01. The sequence continues at coordinate 678,757 of CAWHAL010000004.1, forward strand.
TGGGCAATATACCATATATTGTGTTAGCTGCCCCAACTTAACTGGTTGCGTTTTTTAGATGTATTAACGCTGTCTAACACTGAATTTTTGCATTAACCTCAAATCAAAGCAAAAAATGGATATGAATCCCTGCGGTATTGATGGGGGGTTCTGACAGGTTTTAGTAGTAATAGGCGAAGTCGAGGTCCACTTCCCATTTATCCTTAAGGCCCTTTTTTTGCTGCAGTTTCAACTGGGTACACTGCAAGCCGACCCAGTGGAATTGGATTGTTGTGAGGAACTCCGCAAACCTCTTTATATCAACCTGCTGAAGAACTATCTTTGCCCTCTGGCTTTTCTGTTTGTCTGTTGAGGTGATAATTGGCCCGGAGCTGAGCTTGTAATCTGCAGAAGGTATCCTGCATAAACTTGCAATCTTTTCAACCGCTACCGCATAATCAAATTCAGTATTGCTCTTTTTGGAGCCGGCGAAGTCGAGACGGTCAGGGTCAACATTCAGAATCTCGGTTATTATCGCCTGAACCTTGTCGTATTCGGCCCTGCTCAAGTCCCATCTGTGCTGAGCATGTGGCAGGCGCACGGTCCATGTAAGCAACACCCAGCCGACAGCTACAACTGGAACAGCTACGTAGTAAAAAAGCGGATTTTTATAAAACTCTTTTATCATCTTCCACCTGACCACTTTTTGGCGCCACTGTTATGCTGAAAGTATCACGGTCGGTCTTGGGGGCGAGATACTGTTGCTGCACATCAAGATTGACGCTTTTGAGGGCTTCGAACAGCTTTAGTGTATTATTCCGGCTGGAGGTGTCGCCGACAATGTTTATATTTCTGTTTGTAATAGTAATAGTCTCTATCCTCAGGCCTGTCTGTGCCGCAGATTTATTAAAGGCTTCAAGTACAAGCGTTAGTTTCACCGGTATGGATTCTTCACCTGTGGCGCCAAGTTGGCCGCTCTTGATGGCTTTGATGCGCCTTAATTCACCTGCAAGCATCTTTGAGACGCCGGATGTGGCGGGCACCTTTTTACCAAGCATAATCGCCGAGTACTGCTTTGAGAGTTTTTCATTCAGTCTGTCTATGTCTCTATTTTTCTGTAACAGCCGTGACTGAAAATACACACCAATCGCGACCATAACAATCGCAACGGACACGCTCAGCAGTTTAACTGTCTTCTCAAGCCGTCGTTTTCTGCCCTGATAGGGTGAAAAATCGTTGCGGAAATTCAAGCTCGGCTGTTTTTCCAGACAACCCAGCGCCGCCCCATAGCAAATCGCAAAATCAACCAGGTCACCGCAGCCACCGAGGCTGGCCTCATCTGCGCCAGCAACTTTGGCCAAGTCCAGCTTATCGGTCTGGAGACCGAGCCTGTCGCCAAGCTGTCTGCAATCTACTGAATCCGCAGAATCGAAAACCCTAAGGTGCTCTATTGGTCCATCATCTCCGACAAGGGCAGCTGTTAATGGTATCTCCCCTGCCAGCAGTTCTGTCCTGTTTTGCCGGCTGCTGAGCAGAAATGTCCGAGCTGCCAGTTGTTTCTGAGCCGCTGAGAAGGCAATAAAATAACCATTTCGACCCGAAAGCATCCCGTAAAAAGTTTTCCCGCCCTGCTGCAAGGCAACACCGGAGATATTGCGCCGAACAAATCTGGAAAGGCAGTTAATGTCAGGCTCAATGCTTATGGGGTCAATATTATTTGCCTGCAGAGCAACGAGTATATCAGACAAAACTTTTCGCTGGACAATGAAGACATTTAAGCCCGAACCTGTCTGGTCACTTGCAGCTATGTCAAAGGCTATTACAGCCTCGCTTATATCCGTCGCAAGGGCCTCCTCTGTATCGAATCTGATTGTCGCAGCAATCTGTTTCTGGTCCATGAAGTCGCTGTGGAGTTTATGCTGCATAAACATTGCGCAATCAAGAGCGACCACAGCCTCGGAAAATTGCAGATGTCTGTCTGCGCAGCCGCGTGCGATAAGCTCCGCCAGCGCCCGAGGGGTCGCCTCAGCCCCTTCGATAGAAACGCTAAAGCAGCCCAGCAGCTTTACGTCCTGTGCCTGCGACTCGAGACACAGGACGGTCGCTCTGTCTTTGCTTAAATAAATCCCCAAATAGTTCTGACCCTGCATCCGGCAAACTCCTGAAAGACGCTTCTTTAGCCTGATATTATTGCTACTGTTTGTGCTTCTTTGCCGTCTTTTGTTAGTGCTATAATCGTCGACGCCTTCGCCACTCCGCTTGTCGCCGTAATCCTAATGGTGAAAAAGTTGCTGACCGTCGTGATGTAAGGCTGGCATTTTTCAATTGAACCAGAATATCTGAACAGCGACCTTCTCAATTCTTCTATACTTTCAAAAGGTTTTATTCTTCTTTGCTGTATTATTCCTTCAGCGATTTCCCTGTAGTCTCCGCCGAACGTAAAGGCGGCCTCTAATACCTGCCTGGGCGCGGTATTTATATTAACCCTGTTCGAGCCCCACATCCCCATATACTTCAGAGCCGATTCTTTTCTGCTTTCGCTGACTATTGTCGGTCTGGCGAACACATCCGTATCAATTAACGAACTATGAAAGAGCCTTGCAAAATCCGTCGTATGCACCGTGGCAGGTATGCTCGTTATCGCTACAGACCCAGAAGTAGGTCCGCCGCGGCGTCTTCTTTGGCGTCTGCTTCTTGCCGATTGTGATGTCTCTTTCTTTATTTCTATCGGCTTGAAGTCAAGTTGGAATGATTTTATTTTTCTTACTTCTTGGAACTGTTCATTTATTGACCTGACTTCGGTTTCATTAACATCCATCCATTCGCAGAAATTGGCGAACCCCGCCAAAATCTCTCGCTGGATTCCTTTATCGTCCATCATTGCCCAGCCGAGCGGGTATTTCGCGGTTTCATCTTCAATTTCAATCCTGACTTTAGCCGAGCCAATATCAAACTCGACGGGCTCGGTTATAAAAGGCCAGGCCGGGCCGTACGGCCCCCGTACCGTCAGGGAATTAGGACTATTGATGTCGGCAATACTGCGCTCATATAAACCAATATCATTCATATCATTTGCATCATTAAAATCATTGACGTCACCAATACGATTGGCGCCGTAGCGTTCCTCGAGGGCTTTTTTAGCACGCCACTTCTCCAAAAACTCCTGGTATTGGGCCTCGGTCATCGCAAAGATATCTGAGAAGTCCGGCTCCTTCACACGGATAACCAACGGCGGGACGTTCGTATCCCCTAAGGTAGCAATTGCGTACTTGACGACCGAGTCACAAGCATAGCGAGCACTGGCATAATCTATCATATACTGCTCGCGATGACACTGGGCTGCGACGCGAGCAGCAATCGCGTAGCCCATCGCTGAAAGCACAACCAGCAGCACCAGCGTAAGCAACAGCACAATGCCCCTGCGGTTTCGCCCATTGCGGTTGTTTTGACCGTTCGAGTTCGTCACGTTATTTACCTGTGGCTTCCTCAACAATTTCAAATTTAATCTTTCTACTTTTGTCGACAGCTATGGTCCGGGTGATTTTCTCAGCCTCGGGCACATCCATGGTACCATCCAATTTCTTGAAAGGCTCCGCAAAGGATACGGTAACCATAATTCCAGGGGGCAGTGAAGGATTCGCCCATCCGTCTACAAAGCTTTTATCCATGCAGGCCTGAATCTTAAAAAAGGTAATGCCTGTGCAAATCGGTACAAAAAGCTCCTTTTCCCAGTTTTCTTTTTGGTCATCGAGGAGCTTGTCTTCAGCCGTAATGCCCCTATGGCTCCGGTACAGGATAAGGCCTCTATCCGCCTCATAGTCGTAATTGCCCTGCCAGACAATCTCCTCGAAAGTCTGCTCACTGTTTTGTTTGTTATATAAAGTCGTCGAAATCACCAGCCTGGCCGTCTGCAGACCGTTGACAATCTTATTCTCAACGGTAACTTTCGCTCCTGAGCCGGTCCCAACCACCCTGTCGAGGTCCTCGGCGATGCGCTGTAGAATCTCAGCCGGCAAACTAACACTGTCTAACCTGCGCGTAACGCCCGCCGCCGCATTTTCCGCCCTGCTGTAAATACTCAGAACAGCAACCAGAATCATCGAGCTGATTGTCAGCGCAGCGAGCATCTCAGCCAATGAAAAACCGCTCCGGCCCGCAGCCCCGACTTGCGTTGGGAGATGCAGGCTCTTGCAAACAAATATCTTAAATCGCCTTTTCATATCGTCTGCTATTGGTGTTGCAATCATTCACAGTTAGACGTAAGTAGTCTCCACAGTTCTGAAAAATCCATATTATTGAGCGTATCATGAGGATAGCATTTGCCGCATATCCAGACCCCGTCACATTGGCTTGCCGCAGGACCTTCTGGCGGTGTGGCTTCAGCGCCTTTCTTATCTGGCGATGACTGACTTGGTTGTTGCGGCTCCTTAGTTTCAGACTTCGAAGGCTGAGGGCTCTCCGCGATTTTCTTTTGTACCTGGCTTACTGCTTCTGCCGGCGGATTGCCGTCGTACTCTTTATAAAGCTCGAGGTAACCTTTAATATAATAACCCTCACCGGTAAAGTGCATACCATTTTGCACCCACTGCTGAACGGTCTCCACATCAACGCCGATGTAGCTGGCGGCTTCTTCGACGCTCTTGAGAAGCTGGTCTTCCGCCAGTTGCTCGTAGCGCTGCTGCAGCATCTGAAGCAGCTGCTCCTTGGTCAAGTCAGTCAGCCAATGGGTCAATTTGACTGTTTGCCGCTCGCCTGCCATATTGGTATACTCGGCCGAGCAAATCGCCTGTATCCACATTCTGTTGGTGACCGGCTCATAAAATGGCTCGACGGTCGTCTGCCACTGAATCTCGGGGTACTTATCGCTGGCACCCATCTCAGTCTTCTCTGTAACTGTGCTCGTAGTAAGAAGGGTCTCCATATTATCGCGTGCGACCTCAAAAGCCTGACGGCGGGTCACTAAATCCGCCGCCGAACCAACACAACGGTTTATAACAACCAGCACACCCGAAGTAATCATCGCCAATATAATCAAGGCCGTTGCAGTCTCAACCAGACTAAAAGCCGTCTTGAATTTTGAATCCTGGGCTTCAAATTTTAAGCTTCTAAAATGGCACATCGTCTTTGAACCTCGGTACCAAAAATCCAACATAACCTTTTTTCAATTCGACAATACCGTTCAGCCGATTGACAATGACCGAATATTCCTGCCCATTGTTGTCGAGCAGGGCGATTTTCCCGCCGTATTGCCAGCCTGAGTGCCCCGCCCGGAATTTCGCTCTGCCTTCGTTTGTGTAGTCACCATCGTCAAAAAGCACATAAATGACGCGGCAGTTATCACTAAAATCATTCTCGATAATTATCTCCTCCTCCAGTACCTCTGACAAATCCGGAGAAGTAATTTCGCGAAGCATGTAGCTCTGCTGGCCAATATCAACAATAACCTCATATCTTCTGCCGGTCTCCGCTGCAGCGCTTGTTGCCATTTGCATCGCCGAAACAAAATCCTGTACCTGCGCCTTAAAGCTATGACTTGTAAGCAGGCCCGAAAGACGTGTTACCGCCAGAAGCACAAACAATGATATTATCACAATCACCACTACCAACTCGGTCAGTGTAAAGCCACGGACGCGTGAATGAGTGGATGGGTGGATGAGTACTGTGCATTTACGCACTTGCGCATCTACGCATTTACACATATACACATCAGAATGCATCGGTGCTGTACAGGTCTGCATTGTAGCCTTCGCCGCCTTCTTCACCGTCGGCCCCCAGACTCTTAATTACAAAGGGTTTTCCGCTCTCTGGGAATCGCTCATATATAAAATCATTTCCCCAGCCGTCTTTTGGGATATCGGTGGTTTCCAGATAGCCTCCCGGCTCCCAGTTGGCAACGTCGGTCGGCTGCTCAACAAGCTCCTTAAGACCTCCCTCTTCGCTCGGAAATCGGCTTGTATCCATCTTGAACTGATTAACAGCCGAATGAAGAATCTTCAGGTTGGCCTTGGTTGTCGTAACACGAGCCTGGTCTATCTTCGTAGCGACCTTTGTCACCACCAGCGTGGCAAGCAGCCCAATGATGACGAGCACCGCCATAAGCTCGACCATCGTAAAGCCTTTTCGCAATATTCTTTCTCTTTTTTGCATCTGTTTTGTACCTCCTTAGCGGCCAATTGTTTAAAATTTACCTGCCGAAACCTCCAGAATTGGCAGTATCGTCGCATAGGCAATTACACCGATTATCGCAGCCATAACAATTATAATCACCGGCTCGACGGCGGCACCTAACCTTTCAATCACTATATCCGTCGAGGCTTCGAGATTTTCACTGATATCCTTAAGCATTTTTTCCAGTTCGCCGCTTTTTTCACCGACGGCGACCATATGAGCGATGGCAGGGTCGATGACGCCGCTGTCCCTAAGCGGCGTCGCGATGTCAGCACCGGCAAGAATTCGTTCACGGGCTTGCTGGATTGCCCGCCTCATAAGGCTGTTGCCGGTCACCTCAGCCACAACCCGAAGCGACTCAGCCATTGCAAGGCCGCTGCCGAGAAGAGTCGAAAGCGTAGAGGCAAACCGCGAGACTACACGCTGCTTTATAAGAGGGCCGAACAGCGGCAGCGACAGTAAAAACCTGTCACGCAAATTTGCGCCTCGCTGCGTTCCGACAAAACGCCTGTAAGCAAAGACAATCCCAAAAACCACTCCGATGACAACCAGCAGCCACCAGCTCGACAAAATATAACTGACATTCATCAGTCGCCTTGTAATCCAGGGAAGCTCCTGGCCCGTCCTGGCAATCTGCTCAGCTATTTTCGGAATGACCTTCGTCGTCAAAATCATAATGGCCACAAGACAAAACACAATCAGAACCACCGGATATACCATAGCTGTCATCACCTTCGATTCAACACGCTGACGCTTTTCCATAAAGCCGGCAATAGTGGCAAAGTTGGTCCCCAATGAGCCGGTAACCTCGCCGACGCGAACCATACTCACGTATACCACGTCGAAATAATCACCATAATCCTTCATGGCATCGGTTAGTGACTCGCCGGTGACAACACGGTCGCGAATGTCGGTCAAGGCGTTTTTGAACCGCTCATTCGAGGTCTGCAGGGTAAGGACCGAAAGGGCCTCCGTCAGCTTTATACCCGAATTGAGCAGCGTAGCCATCTGCTTTGTAAAATCAATTATCTCACTTTTTCTGCCTTTGCCGAGAACTGCAAACAATCTCGCCCTGCCGCCTGCTGCAGAGCCGACCTCTGTGATAAACGTTGGGTGGATACCGCGTACCCGAAGCTGCTTGCGCAGCATACGCGCTCTCGGCTGTCACCGCCCCCTTAGCTTTTTTACCGTCCGATTCTATAGCTGTATAATGGTATCTTGGCATAACCAAAACTCAAAATGTAAAGCGAAAAATGTAAAACCATAGCGTAAAATTCAAAGGTTTTAAGTTTTGCATTATGGTTTTTAGCTTTTAACTTTGAATTTTAAACTTCACATAATGTCCGCCTGCGTTACTCTCAACACTTCTGCGATGGTTGTTATCCCGGCAATGACCTTTCTGGCGCCATCCATTCGCAGCGTTTGCAGTCCCGCATTCAGGGCAGCTCTTTTTATTGTGCCGGCGCTTTCCCGTTTGTATATCAGGTCCTGAATCCCCTCGTTAACGGGCATCAGCTCATATATACCTGTTCGGCCGTGATAACCTGTCTGAAAACACTTATCACAGCCTGCGCCGACATAGAACTTATGGTCTGCGCCGCCCGCATCGAGAGCTTTAACATCCCCAAGCCCCAGCTCCCTCAATTCGTGCTCGGTTGGATGATACTCCTCTTTGCAATCAGGGCAAACCTTTCGGACCAGCCTTTGCGCCATTATGGCAATAAGTGACGAGCTTGCCAGATAAGGCTCAACACCCAAATCCAGAAGCCTGCTGACCGTGCCGGCCGAGTCGTTCGTGTGGACCGTGCTGAAAACCAGATGCCCGGTCAGCGAAGACTGTATCACCATACGGGCCGTCTCAATATCTCGAACCTCGCCGACCATTATAACATCAGGGTCCTGGCGAAGCACATGTCTTAACGCATTTACAAATGTTACGCCCTTCTTCGAGGCGACCTGCATCTGGCTTATGCCTTCAAGCTGATACTCAATCGGGTCTTCTATGGTCATAACATTTTTCTCAGCCGAGTTAATGCGATTAAGGCAGGCATAAAGTGTCGTGGTTTTTCCGCTACCGGTGGGGCCCGTCACAAAAATGACGCCGTGTGAGCGATTGAGCAGCGAATCGAACTTCTTCAAATCGTCCTCCCACAATCCCAGCTCATCGAGCGTAAGCAGACCGGTGCTTTTATCCAGCAGTCGCAGAACACTTCGTTCGCCATAGCTGGTCGGCACGGTGCTGATACGCAAATCGACTTCGCGATGGCCTAATCGAACGCTGCATCTGCCGTCCTGCGGCATCCGCCGCTCGGCAATATCCATACCCGCCATAACCTTGATACGAGAAATAATCAGCGGCAGGACATTGCGGTTCAGGCTCAGGGTGTCGTACAGGATACCATCGATACGGTACCGAATCTGTAGCTTATTTTCATAAGGGTGAACGTGAATATCACTTGCCCGCAGTTGCAGGGCGCAAAAAGAATATCGTTGACGAGTCTGATAACGGGTGGGCGATTGACAACATCGAGAAGGTCGTCCGAAGTAGTCGCCTCATCAACCAGTTTGTCTAAGTTTTGCGAATCGAGCTCTTCAGCTACCTCCTCTATAACGGTTGTCCTCTGCTCATAGGCACTGTCTATCGCCGCGGTGATAGCAGCTCGCGTGGCAACCGCAGCGCTGACAGGTATGCCGGTCATCTTCGAAACGTTATCGAGAGCATTCGTATCTAATGGTCTGGAAAGAACAATGGTAAGTTCGCCGCCGCTTTCTTCACGTTTTATTCCGATAAGATAATGGTGCTGAGCATAAGTTGCCGGCACAGCCTTTATGAATTCGGGCGGTACCAGCTTTTCGGGAATATCAGTCAAAAATTCCCACCCGAGTGCCTCGGCAAACAGCTTCAAAACCCCTTCTTCGGTAAAATAGGGGTTGTGAAGCAAAAGCTCGTCTATTCGCTCGCCGGACTTGTTGTTTTCAAGAAATTCTGTCAGCTTCTCAGCGTCAACCAGTCCGGTTCGCTTAGCAGTTTGTATCAGTAAATCTTTCATTGGCCCATGCCTTGCCGTTCACTATTTTAACGTCTTTTGGAAAATAGCAGAAACCTTCGATGTGATTGCCTATTCCGTCTCCATCACATGCGGGGGGTTCATCGGCTGGGGTTTTATACCCGGCAGTTCTTCATAGGTCTGGAGGGCGGTTTCCGATTTCTCAAACGCGGCCCTATTCTTTTTCGACATTACCTTTATGTCCTCCGCCAGCTCTGCTTCCACTTCTCTCGGCCTGAGGATATTCGCCTTAACAAATATGTAAAGCTTCGATTGGTTGCTGCTGTTATTTATATTCCTGAAAAGTCCCCCTACAATCGGCACATCGCCTAACAGCGGCACCTTATTGTTACTCTTGTTCTGGGCCAAGGTTATTATGCCGCCAAGAATTATTGTGCTGTTGTCAGGTACCGTAACTACCGTCGTAACATTGTCTTCGGTCTTAGTGGGTGGCGGCTGATCCTGCGCAATTACAGCGCCTGGAGGTACCGGTTGGCTTGAACGCGACATTGTTAGCTCAAGACGAAGCAGACTGCCTTCGCTAATATGGGGTGTTATGTCAAGCTTGATACCTGATGGATATTGGTCAAAGGTGTAGCTCGTACTTATGGGAGCCGTCCCCGAAGGGGTGGTCGCAGTGGTGTAGACGGTAGATGCGCTCCTTGATACATATAAGGTGGTTGTTGTGTCAATGTGGCCTTTCTCGTTGTCATTGACAAGTATCTTCGGCCTGGCAAGAACACGTCCATAGCCCTTTTTCGCCATCAGTGTCAATAGTGCCTGGATATGACGGTCGGCATAAAAACCTATTCCGCCGGTGCCCCCTGGGTTAGAAGTCACCTCTTTGACCGTGTTCAAGGGAAAAGGCGAAAGTAAAGCGGTCAGCTTCTGCATTGACCCACCCGCTGCCATTTCCGGAAGCTTGGATACCAACTGTAAATCGTACGTGAATGAGTCATCCTCGGTGATTGCAACAAGCATAACATCAATCAGCACCTGAGGTCTTCTTCGGTCCAGCGCTTTTATCAGCTTCTTTATCCATTCCTGATTTTTCTTGCTGGCGTAAACAATCAGGGAACATGTGGTTTCGTCGGGAACAATCTCGATGTCTTCCTGCTTTTTTACGACCTGTTGTATCTTGCCTTCCTTGTCCTTGACGGTCTCCTGAATAAGCTGTTGCAGAACATCAGCCAAATCCTTGGGGTTCTGATTTTCGAGCGGATAAATCTCGTAAGGAATCGCATCTTCGAGTGTCACGCTATCGACGTAGCCGATAATCATTGCTATCTGGACGTGCTGTTCGGCTGTGGCATTAACGAGAAGCGAATTGGTCGATGCAATAATCACCACCTGAGGTTCTTCCACGAGGCCCCCGCTCACCGGTGCCGCAGCCGGTGCTGCGGGTGGCGCTGCAGGTGCAGCGGCTTTAGCCGCTCCTATTCTTCCGGAAGGGGCAGCTTCCCCTGCGCCGATTATCCCCAGTTCCTGCAGTTTACTCCTTACCTCCTGGGCGTCAACGTGCTGAATATCATATATCCGCAGTGTTCGCATGTCCTGCTGCTGGACATCGAGAGCATCTATCAGCCCATCGACGATAGCAAGTTCATTCTCAAATCCTATCATCAGAATTCGATTTGTCCGTTCGTCTGTATCGAGATAAACAGTTGGTTTGGCCGACGGCTGTGTCGATGTCGGTGCCTGCGACGGCTGCGGTGTTATCCTTCTACCTCGGGGGGTCGGCTGGGGTGCCGCTGCCGGCTGAGCAACTGTGATTGATATCGTCCCTAATTGCTCTACAAGCGTCTGAACTTTCGGTGCGAGGGTTTTAGCCATCGTGTATTTTAACTGTCTGGACCTGAACTGCTTTGGTGCACCGGGCTTGTCAATAATTTTCAGTATTTCTTCCACCCGGCCCATTCGGTACGCATAGTCGGTAACAATCAGCGTGCCGGCTTCCTTGAGCTCCGTAATATTTGCGCCGAGCTTCATCTGACCCAGAAGGGTCATTGCGCTCGTGGTATCTATATATTGCAGATTGAACAGACGCGTTATGATTACATCGCCGTACTCAACCTTGCCCTTCTCATCATACACCAGGGTAGGGTCGATATCCAAAACTTCTCCGGAAGGAACTATGGTTACAAGATTGCCCTTGCGTGTCATCACGAAACTTCTGAACTTTAGCACAGATTCGGCGAGCGGATACAGCTCTCTGACCTTGATTGGTCCCTGCAATTTAAGTGTAACCTCACCCGCAACCTTGGCAGGGTCGTACATATAATCGAGCTTTAAGTACTTACCCACCAGGTCCAGCAGGTCTATAACATTCAACCTCTCCGGCAAATCAAGTGTCAGCTCTTCCTCGCCTATCGGGATAGGCTCAGGCTCGTATGAACGACTTCGAATTGTCGGTTCCGCAGCAGTATTTGGCTCTTCAGTTTCATTTGCTTCCCGCCCCGTTTGCGGCTCAGCAGGAACCTGCCCCTTAGGGGCCTGTGGCTGCACCAGTTCGGCCCTCAACTTCGCATTGGTAAATGTAGGAACCTGCGGCTGTACCTCTTCAGCTTTTGTTTTACCTTCGGTCTTGGTTTCTTTGGATTCCTGCGGCTGGCCGGCAGGCTGTTCTACTTTTTCGCTGTCAGCGGAAGCCGTCGGTTTATTCGGTTCAACCGCAATAGTCTTTCCTTCATTGGGTTCAGTCACACCTGTGACAGTCTTACCTTTATTTGGTTCGGCCACAGACGCAGCAGTCTTGCCCTTGTTTGGTTCGGCTATCGTCGCCTTAGTCTCGACAAATTCCTCCAGCAGCTCAATCGCATCGGGCTTGCCCGATTCGAGGGTAGTTTCTTTCACTTTCGATTCCGAGGGTTGATTGGGTTCGGGCCGCCGAACCGGGGTGGTTGCCTCATTGGGTTCACTCGGCTGTAATGGCTGGTTCGGCTCATTTGATTCATTCGGCTGGAGAACACCGATTTCTTTTTCTTTATTTTGAACCCGTCCTATGGCTGTGGCAATCTTCTCAAGCTCCTCAACGGGGGCAATCGCTATTAACGCGCCGTTGTGGACGTCTATAATCACCCTCGCCTTTGGGCCCCTTTCCGGCGGCACGGAAAACGTCCCAATCGATATATTCCCAGCCTCAGATGCAATCTTCTCATTGGACGGCAAGTCTTTAATCTCAGACACAGCACAAATGGATTTTATGGCGTACTGCTGCTCGGCATCAACAAGCCCTAAAATTGCACCAGCCTTGATAAGCTCTGCCGCCGAAGCCGTTACTAAAAGCGTGTTGGGGCTTGGAAGCGTTGTAACCGTCCCTATCCCGATCTGGCTCAGGTACTCCTTACCCCGCTCAGCAGATATGTATCTCAAGGTGAATACCCTGTACCGCGGTGGGCCGGCCTTATCAGCCTGCTCGGCCGCAAAAACCAAACCGCCACACAAAAATACCAAAAGGCAAAAAACTAAGCCGAAAAAACCAACGCCTGCCCTTTCAGCCCATCGTTTTTTACCTTTTGCCGGTCGCTTTTTTGCCCAAATCTGTCCTTTTGCTGACATAAGTCACTCCCGTGTTAACCGTTTTTTCTTCCGCTGCGGCTTCATTCTCAATCCGCAACCTTCTTGCTATCGGACATACCAACTATATTAAAAAGATAAGTCCTTTTTAAATAAGTTCTTATGTTGATTATTGCCTGCATACCCAACTCCCATTCGGTCGTCGTTTTCAGTCTTGTTTAGACCTCATCCGAATCCTCTATAAAATCAGACAACGAAACCAGCGAAAAGTTCCAGTTTTTCAGCTTTTTCAGCATAGAATCTATCGATAGCATCCATTTTCGGCAGCCGATTTTGGACGCTGCTGCGGTGCGGCCCTGTGGACTGCAAAAGGACCGATAAAAGGAACTTTCGCCTCTGGAAAATGGTAGTCGTTCTACGGTGCTGGCCTCTTCGGGTCGGCGCAGCCGGCTTATTTACTGCCCTGTTGTGGTTCGCGTTCTATCTTGGTGATGCGGCCTTCTGCGATGTTTGGCTCTCCGCCGCCATTCTGCAGTTCCTTGCCCAGCTTATCGAGCTTTTTTGCCTCCTCGGCGTTTACCCGGATACTCTCGATAAATTCTACAAGCGCAGCATTGGATTTCTTTTCCTCTTCCGTCAATTCCGTATTTGCCTCGGCAGCCTTTAGATTATGAAGGAGCCCTTCCATCGCTGCAGCCTCTTCAGCCGCCGACCTGGCATTCGGCTCAGCAGCAGCTTGTTCAGCAACCACATCTTCAACGGGGGCTGGTGAAGCAACTTCAGCTTCGGCAGGGACCGGTGAAATGGTCTTAACCTCCTCCAACGGCAGTGGTGCAGCCTTTGCATTAGTTTCATCGAGGGTGGAACTTTTGACGAGATTTACCTTCTGGGGCTTTTCGGCCACGCTGACCTCGAAAGTTCGCCCGCCGTCTTTGACGACTACAACGCCGTCTTTTATCTGCTCAATCACCAAATGACCTATCTGCCCCGACCGCCTGACCCAGCGGATACCTTTGCCAGGCTCGTCGATTAGTGCCAGTGACAGGTCCGGATGCAAGGGATAACAGCTTGTCCCGACAAGCTTAAACTTAGGCGTTGTCACCTTTGGTTGTGGCGGCGGCTGAGGTCCCGAAGGAACGATGGGCTCCGGTGGTGGCGGCGGGTTCAGATACAGCGCAAAGGCCCCCGCCTGCTTTACAAGAGGAGAGATTTGGCTTTCGGCCTCGGTCTTCCGGCCTTTGGCCTGCCGGAACTGCTCTGTCGCCCCCGGCAATTTCAGAAATTCTTCGACCGCCTTGTTGCCGCGGGCCCCGAAAACCGCCGAAAATACAAGAAACCCCGCTGCAAGCAGTGCCGCTGTAATCGTTGTTATCCGCAGTGTCCTGACCATAATAGTCCTTCGAAACCGCCTTTGTTATTAGACATCTAAGCCGGCATTATGGTTCCGTCTGATAGGCTTTTTTCAAAAATTAATCCGCCGCAGGCGGATAAAGCCTTCCCGCAGCGAACTTCTTAAATATAATAGTCCCAAGAAGACACCTGCGGTGCCGTTTCCGCATGTTTGGAGCCCGATGTCGTTTCGGAAAATCGCATAATAATACGTTACAATCATCCTTTGATAATGTAAATAAGGACACGCAAATGCTCTCCGACAACAAATCATATATATCGCAGCTGAAAAACAGCTTAGGTCGTCAGGCAACCCTCTTCGGCTGGCTCTATCAGGCCCGCTCAAGTGGAAAGGTGCAGTTTCTAATCATCCGCGACGGCACCGGCTTATGTCAGTGCATCGTCGAAAAAGGCAAAATATCCGATGAGCTTTTCGAGCAGCTCAAGCATCTCGGCCAGGAATCGTCGCTGGCCGTAACCGGCACCGTTCGCGAAGACAAAAGGAGCGTAGGCGGCTGCGAATTAGCTGTAACCGACGCCAAAATCATCTCGCCGACTACCGATTATCCCATTACGCCGAAATCGCACGGCGTCGACTTTCTGCTCAGGAACCGACATCTGCATCTCCGCTCACAGCGCCAGTGGTGCATTGGGAAAATCCGCCACACTCTTATTGATGCAATTCGCAGATTTTTCAACGACAACGGCTTTACGCTCATTGACACTCCAATTTTAACAGCCACGGTTGGCGAAGAAGAACAAACGCTCTTTGAGGTCGATTACTTCGGTCAGCCTTTGCACCTGACCCAGACCGGCCAGTTGTATCTCGAATCCGCTGCTGCCGGTTTCGGAAAGGTCTATTGCTTTGGACCAACCTTCAGGGCCGAAAAAAGCAAAACCCGCAGACACCTTACCGAATTCTGGATGGTCGAGCCGGAGGTCGCCTTTATTGATTTGGATGGCCTGCTCGAACTGGCTGAAAATTTCGTCTCGTTTATCATCGCCGAGGTACTGCAAAAAAACAAAGCCCAGCTTGAAACCCTCGAAGCCGACATCGCAGCACTGGAAAAAGTCAAACCGCCCTTCTACCGCCTAACCTACACCGAAACTGTTGATATCCTGACCAGCCAAAAGACCAAAGATTTTCTCGCCCGCCAGTTACAGGAAATGCAGAACCAAAAGCAGCAAATCGAAAACAAAATCAGTGAGCTTGAAAATAAACAGGCGGGACAATTAAAACAATGGGAGAAAGACAAAATCGCTGCTGAGCTGATTGAATTGCGAACGGCCCTTTCCGAAATGGATACTAAAATCGAGAATAATCCCAAGCACGCAAAACTTGCCGCAGAATTTACCTGGGGCAAGGACCTCGGCGGCTCCGATGAAACAATTATCTCGCAGATGCACGATAAGCCCATATTTGTTACGCACTACCCGAAACAGGCCAAGGCATTCTATATGAAGACCGACTTGTCCGCCGGGGCGGGCCGCGGAAACGACAAGGTCGTTCTGAATTTCGACCTGCTTGCCCCTGCCGGCTTTGGTGAAATTATCGGCGGCTCAGTAAGAGAAGATGATTATGACCTGCTGGTCGCGCGAATCAAAGAACAAAGCCTGAACATCGAAAACTACGATTGGTATTTGGATTTACGTAAGTACGGCTCGGTGCCGCACGGCGGATTCGGCCTCGGCGTAGAAAGAACCATCGCCTGGCTCACCGGTGAGCCGCACATCCGCCAGTGCATCGCCTTCCCAAGAATGATGGACAAAGTCTATATTTGAATGAAAAAGGAAAAAATCAAATCGTTTGTTTAGCCCTGCCGCTCCGCAGTTTATTATCCTCCCAATTCTCGCCAAAGGCAAGGGAAACTAACCCCCCAAGATAAACTTGGGGGCTAACCAAAAGAGTTAATGTCTTTTTACGTATGCAATTTTCTGCTCCAGTTCCTTCTGGTTGTAACAAAACTGCTTGTCGAAACCCCGTGACCATAACCTTGTATTGAAACCTACATTCCGCAAGGCAACTCTGGCAGCGTTCTTATAGTAGCTGACCGTCTCTTCGATTGACAGTGAGTCTTTTTCGACAACAACGTGCACGTGATTTGAATATACAATTATGGCCGATATCTTCTGGTTCAATTCCAAGGCTTTTTTCTTAATCGCTGTCTCAACAATAATTTTTTGGTGGTGATTCAGTCTGACCGGCGAGCATTTGAGTCGTGACAAATTATCTTTTTCCAGCGCTTCGGATGGTTCAAGAATTTTCCCTTCTTTGACATACCCCTTTTTATGACCCTGAAGCCACGTCCCGTAGGTCGTCCACGTCAACATGTAACCTACGAGTTTTTTGTCTGTATTTGATATTGTTATATTTTGAACCATAAAGTCCGGTTAGCCCCCAGCTTTATGCTGGGGGTTCTTTTACGCTTAATTAGTATTATCCTCCCAATTCTCATCAAACACAAGCCGGAAATTTTCCTGTTTTCCACCCGCCTTCGGCGGTCCGCCTCCGGCGAATTCTTCTGACGACATACGATATACGACATACGAAACCATTGCCTGCCCCGTGAGATGTGTCTTTTACTATCTCATCGGGGTGGGATGTGTCGTTTACTATCCCATCGGGGCCGTTTGCTATCCCATCGGGGATGAAACTTGCCCCCTGAGATGTCCCTTGGACTATCTCATCGGGGTGCGCCAGTTTACCCTGCCTGTCCTGTGGGATGTGTTGTTTACTATCCCACCGGGATGAGATGCGAAAGTTTACCCCGTGAAGTGCTTTTGCTACTTCACTGGGGCATCTCATCGGGGTCATTGTGAGCGCAGTGCGGCAATCTCATTCTACTATCGACTATTTTGCTTGTGCTACCTACCGTTCGGATCCTGTCCACTTTGACAGCTTGGGTCTTCGTTGGGAATAGGAAATGATATACCTTGCTGTTGCATAATGTCCCTCAATCGCTTCATCCGCCTCTGATGCTCAGAACTATTAAGTTGTATGTATCTGCCGGCTATTGCACGGTAGAAATTATCTACCATGGGCTTTCGTATCTTAATGCTCGCTTCCTCGTAGCACCAACCATACTTTGCTACAAGGTGACCCACAAGCTTCTCGTGCAAATTACGAAAGACATCAAATATACACTCTTCACCAAATGTTGACTGAATAATATCTTTCACCATTTCACGTGAAACCACGTGATTTGAACATACTCTATCAATCTGTACAAGCTTAGAGTTAAGCAAGTCAGCAACAAAAACATACTCGAATACCATATCAGCAAGATTTGCATCATTCTGTTGAATATCTGAAAAACTTAAGACTTGGCGAACTTGATGAGTGCTGGGTAGTGAAAGTGCAGTCATTTCATCCTGATTATTAGTGGTCTTATATTCGTCGTAAGATAAAGACAAGAGATCTACACACATGCAATTGAGATTCAGTTCAGCGGCCATAGCAACGAGTCTGGCTCGATCGCTAAAGTAATTGTCCCGTAGATTCCAACCATGAGTAGTAAGTAGCGCACCAACTGCAAATATAATTGGCACGAATATACCTTTCAGCCATTTCCATAATTTGCCTTTCCGCTCTTCGGTCCATACTAAGATAGCTGAACCAGATACAAAAGCAAGAGTTCCAAATCCAATCGTCCGCCAGTCAGGTCTTGACCGGGTCGTAACAATTATAAATACAACAATAATGACAAAAACAAAGACGATTATGCCCCATACTTTCCGTCTTTTAGATTTGCCATCCTGCTTTTCTTTATGCTCACACATGCCTACCTGCTATATAGCTTTTGTATATATTCTTATTTCTACTCTCTGTGGCTGAACCTTTCTATGAACTGTGAAATACTAACCACTAACCCCAAGATGCTTCCTCTCCGAAGTCGTTCAGCTAATTTTACCCCTTTTTATACATTTACACAACCTTTTTTCGCTTTTCTTTCCCTGTCCGCTAAACGCTGAACGCTGCCCGCTAAATGAAACCCCCAAAATCGCCCAACCTTTCGTAGCGAAGCGCAAGATCCAGAATGTCGTTATCTGGGACCCCATTTTTTCAATTCTCAAATCCCTCACTAAAAAACAATTTGACATATAAAATGCTCGTAGTCCTTTCGATTAGTCAAAAAAGCTAGAACGATAAAAGAATACCTAAGTATCTTAGGTATTGTATTTTTTCTTCCCCTGTCCGCTATACGCTGTACGCTGCCCGCTATCCGTATTTCAATCAAATGTGCCACCACCCGCACACCAAAAACGGCTAATTTCAAAAAATTTTTACTCCTTTTCTCACATCGAGTTACGAGAATCAGGAATCGAGAATCAAGAACCTTTTTCAACCATTCGCACAAGTTCGCCCTACTAAGGGGAACGTGTTTTTTTTGCGATATACGAGATGCGAAAGTTTACCCCGTGAAGTGCTTTTGCTACTTCACCGGGGCTATCCCATCGGGGTCTTTTTTCTAAACGCAAACCCCATAGGGAAATGAACAACGAACCATGAACAATGAACTATGAACTATGAACAATGAACTATCGACTAAGCGGAGCTCCCAATGTCTTCCGAATCCCAAATCCTCGCCAACCGTCTTAACGCTCAAAAATCAACCGGCCCACGCACCCCCCAAGGAAAGGCCGCCGTCTCACAAAACGCCGTCAAGCACGGCCTGTTAACCCGCCGCGACGTAATCAGCTCAGAATCCCAGGCCGACTTCGAACTCTACCGCGACCAACCACTCGCCGAACTGGACCCGGCAGGTCCTATGGAATCTATGCTCGCCGAGCGCATTGTCACCCTCTCCTGGCGGCTAAAACGAGTCTGTAGAATCCAGAACCAGACCATCGACGCCCTGAACGCACCTAATACCTCCAGCCCCCTTTCTAAACTCATCCAATCGCTGAGCAATCCTTCCACATCTGCTCCTGAACTTGCTCTCGGCCGTTTGGCCATAAAAGATTTCTCAAGTGCAAGGGTTCTCGAACGCCTCTTAATGTATGAACGCCGAATTGAGCACAGCCTGTACAAAACGATACTCGAGCTTCAAAGACTAAATCTCATCAAAAAACTAAATACCGGCTCTGAAATGCCATTTAACCAATTAACCAGTTAACCAATCAACCAATTATGACAAATTATGCAAAACAAACCCAATTTGCTGGATGCTCAAATAAACATAACTTCTGATAAAACAAAGGATTATTAAAATGAACCACGACTTCGGACTACATGAAAACAAACCCAAACAAACCCAGCTCTTTTTGGCTTTTACTTTTCTTTGCCCCAGCTATAATCTGGCAATGCAGGCTTGGACAATACAAAAGCTCTTGAACTGGGTTACCGAATACCTCACGAGTAAAGGCATTGATTCGCCCCGGCTAAGCGCGGAACTCTGCTTTCTAACGTCCTCGAATTAAAGCGAATTGAGTTATATACGCAATTCGACAAACCCGTCACCAAACAGCAATTGGATAAGCTGCACAATCTGGTAGAACGGGCTGGTCAACACGAACCTATTTGTACCTGGCCGGAAAAACTGAATTCTACTGCCTCGAACTGCAAGTCAGCCCGGATTGTCTGATTCCCCGGCCGGAGACGGAACTTCTTGTAGAGCGTGCTATCGAATTCTTGCGGAAGCGAACCGGCAGACCCGTTGCGACGCCTGCTGCGACAGTGCACAGCACGGCGAGCGGTCACATCGTGGCGAACAGCTTCTTGTGACCTTTGCACCGGCTGTGGATGCGTTGCCATAGCGATAGCGAAAAACTTTGCAGAGAGTAACATAATAGCTACAGACATATCCGA
>CAWHAL010000005.1:0-18081 GCA_963827315.1 uncultured Planctomycetota bacterium
GTTGCAGATAAGTTCGATGCCGGCTTTTTTACCCTGCTCGATGAGGATTTGGTCGTAGAAATTGACCTTGGCCATTATGGTTTCTAATTCGTGGAAGCCGTCCGGGCGTTTACCGGCTATCAAAAGGGAAAGATTGATTTTCGCCGGTGCTCGGACTAATAGGCCGTCGCCGAGGGTTTCAAATTGGTTTTTGTTAAGCATAATTGTTCGTTGACATTATAGCAGGTTATTCTTATTCTGGGTGCAAAAATTGTAGCTCGTCTCGGCGTAGGCGCCGAGCCGTAGTCCGGATTGGTGACAGAATGAATGACATTGCAGAGCGGCCACAGCAAGACAAACCTGTTGTGTGGTGGCATTGGCACAGGCGATTATATGACTGGGTGATTCACTTTGCAGACACAAAACACGCTGAAGTTGTGCTTTTTGCGTTGAGTTTTTCTGAATCGAGTTTTTTCCCTGTGCCGCCGGATGTTCTGCTTGCAGCGATGTCGCTTGGGGTGCCGAGGAGGTGGTTGCGGTTTGCCCTTCTGTGCTCGGCGGCATCGGTTCTTGGCGGCATCTTTGGTTATTTAATCGGGATGTTCCTCTGGTCTATGATAGGGGAGTGGGTTTATGCCCATTTTGGGTTTGCAGGGCTTACGAGAGAAAATTTTATGAAGTTCCAAGAATGGTATGGGAAATACGACTTTTGGATAGTTTTCACCTGCGGATTTACGCCGATACCATACAAGGCCTGCACCATTTCCGCTGGGGTTGCGCACATTAATTTTATCGGATTCTGTATTGCATCGGCGCTAAGCCGGTCTGCGAGATTCTTTTTGGTTGCGGGACTATTGGGTTGGAAGGGTGAGCATATCAAACCCGTGCTTGAGAAATATTTCAACTGGTTCTCGCTGGCACTGGTGGCGATGTTGATTGCCGGTTTCCTTGTGATAAAATGGGTGCACTAAGTATTGGTTATTGGTAATTGGTTAAATGGTTAATTGGTGAGTGGCGGCTGGTTTTATGAATAACACTCAAAAACAAACACTTTTGAAAGTTGCTCGCGATACAGTTAAGGCAGTTATTGCCGGCGGGGCGTTGCCCAAACCAAAATCGGGCGACCCTGAACTAAATGCTCCGTGCGGATGTTTTGTAACCTTGAAAAACAGTGAGCAGTTGCGAGGCTGTATCGGCCAATTCACCTCTGATAGACCTTTGATTGAGCTGGTCGTTGAAATGGCCAAGGCCTCGGCAACCGGCGACCCGCGTTTTTTTGCCGACCCAATCACTGCTGATGAGTTGGAGCAGTTGGATGTAGAAATATCGGTGCTTTCGCCGCTGCGAAAGACAGATGACCCATTGAGTCTGTGTCTTGGAACTGATGGTATCTATATAAAAAGAGGATGTACTTCGGGGTGCTTTCTGCCTCAGGTTGCGACCGAGACCGGCTGGAGCAAAGAGGAATTTCTTTCATACTGCTGTGCACACAAAGCGGGCCTACCCGCCGATGCCTGGAAAGACCCTAAAACAGAGGTTTATCTATTCACCGCCGAAGTGTTCGGGGCGGAGTTCAAAGAAATCTAAGTCCGCCTTTGGCGAGACCTCGCTGAAGGTGGGCAGGAAAAACTCAATTATGACAAGAAAACTCGCATTGGTTTGCATACTGGGTGTTATCCCTGTCATCGGCTGTCTTGAAAGTCAGTCTCAAATTGACAGCTCCAAAGCTCAGCGGATAGATACGCCTGCGGGGATGATTGAGTATTTGCACAAGCAAAAGTTGCCGGCGCTGGAATCCGTTGAGGTTTGGCAAAACGAATATGGGTCTGGACTGAAACTTACTACCGCTCACTATGAGATACTTACCACGCTTTTGGAACCTTTGATGCTTTCGCAGGTTCCCGGGTTTATGGAATCGGCGCATCGCGGCTATAACGACCAGCTGCCTGAGCCGATTGAGACGACAACCAAGTTCACCGTTTATCTTTTTGCCGAGCGCAAACAGTGGGAGGATTTTACGAGGACCTTCGCCGGCCCACAGGCGCCGCTGTACTGCAAAATAAAGTCTGGTGCGTATTACCTGAATGATGCCTGCGTGGCATATAATATCGGCAGAGAGCGAACTTTTTCCGCACTTGGACACGAGGGCTGGCATCAGTTCAACAAGAAGCATTTTAAGTTCCGTCTTCCGAGCTGGATTGACGAAGGTATCGCAATGCTCTTTGAGACCAGTAGATACGAACAGGGCTTATTTTATTTTGAGCCGGTTCAAAATGTGAGTCGATTAGGTTCGTTGAAGGTATCGCTGATGAAAAACAAGATGATACCGCTAAAGGAATTGATAGCTATGAACCCGGGCGAAGCGCTTGTTACAGGTGATGATACTGTAATGGCCTTTTACAGCCAATCGTATGCGTTGGTGCGGTTTTTGCGGGAAGAGGGCTATGGAAAACGGCTTGGCAATTATCATCGGCTGCTCGAAGATGGACTGGAGGGCAAATGGCCGCTCGAAGAAGGGGGCAAAAGAATCGCAGCGGACAGAAACATCCCGCTGACCGTCTGGTGGAACCGGGCCATCGGCACGAAGCTGTTCGAATATTACATAAGCGATGATTTTGACCAAATCGAAAAAGAGTATCTGATGTTTTGCAGGAAGGTAGTTTACCACGTGCACCTGCGAAATTGATTATTGATGATTGATTGTTGATGATTTGAAAGAGCTCAGAAACTTCATTTTAGCTTCGGCTTCACCCCGGCGAAGAGATTTGTTAATCGAGGCAGGATATGAATTTACGGTTGTTCAGCCGGAGATTGATGAGTCAGCGTTCCCGGCTACGGCACGCTCCCTGGCACGGCCTACGGCCTTGCCGTGGCTGGCCGCCGTGACGAGTGAGGGAACAGAAGCCTGTAAGTACGCTGAACAACTGGCTTTAGCAAAAGCAAGAGACGTGGCCGGTGAGTTCCCGGACTGCTTGGTTATCGGTGCGGACACGGTTGTGGATTTTCGGGGGGAAATAATCGGCAAAGCAGCTAATGAAAAAGAAGCAGAAGTCATTACCAGAAAACTATTTAGCGCTCCCCATAAGGTGATAACCGGTGTTGCAATTGTCAGGGTGGCGGATGGGGTGGAGATTGTTGAAAGCGAGACGACGACTGTTTATCCTAAGGTATTGACAGATAAGCAGATAGCGGAGCATATTAAAGGCGGCACGTGGCGGGGAAAAGCGGGGGCGTATGCGATAAAAGAAGGCGGGGACGCGTTTATTGAGAAAATAGAGGGGAGTTTGACCAATGTGATGGGGCTGCCGATGGAACTTCTGAGGCGGATGATGGGACGATTTAGTCGTTAGTCGCTGATAAAATAGGTAATCTGAGTAAAATGGGGTAGCACCAAACGCGCAAGTTTTTAAAAGAAACGTTTGAAAACGTTCAAAAACAGTACAGAAACGTTCAAAAACTATACCAAAACTATACAGAAACATTCAAAAACCATACGGAAATATTCAACAATTTTTTACCTATATGCGCATTTGATTGAAATTTCCTCCACGAGCCGTTAGGGAGGTTTTTAGACGGGTTAAATTAGCTGTCCCCACACCTTAAACTCTTACCAAGGGGATATGATGCTTCTTAGCCATATCAAACCTGATGGTTTTTTTCTTGACTTTTCGGGCATATTGTGATATGCGATGTTTATATCACTAAACCATTTTCGGAGGATACAAAAATGAGGAAATTGACACTTTCCGGGGTTTTATTAGCAGGTATCGCGGCGGCATTTCTGTTTTTAACCTCGGAAGTCCTCTCTGTAGAAAAGCAGACCTCAGGGCCGGTGTACAAACCTGGTGAAATCATCGTGAAATTCAAGAAAGGCGCAGCCGAAATTTTGGAAGAGCAGCTATCCAAAGGAGAAACTCCGGGGGAGCTAAAGCTGTCTACCTCTCTGGATGACCTTAGCCGTAGATACAAGGTGAAGAAGATTAAGCCGCTGATTAAAGGGTTCAAAGCCGAAAGACAACGGATAAGAGGGCTTCTCGAAAAAGACAAGGCCAGTTTGACTAAAAGAGAAGAGCATCTTGTGAGAAGGTTAAAGCGCGCACCTAAAGGCGCAAAGGTGCCTGAACTGGACAGAATATACAAGATTGAACTTGAAGAAGGCCAATCGGCTGAGCAGGCCGTAGCAGAATATAAGAAAAATCCGGATGTGGAATATGCTGAGTTGAACTACATCGTATATGCAGCTACTTCGCCGAACGACCCTTACTATAATGTGCAATGGGCATTGAACAATACAGGTCAGCCCTATCCTATCAGCGGCGGAGGCACCGACTCCGGAACGCTCGGCGCTGATATAAATGCGCCTGAGGCGTGGGACATATATACAGGCAGTTCGGATGTCATTATTGCGGTGATAGACAGCGGGGTTGACTACACACACAGGGACCTCGTCGGAAACCTGTGGACGGACCCAAATGGTAAATTCGGATTCGACTTTGTTAACGACGACAATGACCCGATGGATGACGCCGGACACGGGACACACTGCGCGGGAATAATCGCCGCACGAACTAACAACGCAACAGACACTGCTGGCGTCTGCTGGAATGCGAAGATAATGGCCGTCAAGTTTTTAAACGCCGACAATTCAGGAACAGAAAGTGATGCTGTCAGTGCAATTTACTACGCAGTGGACAATGAGGCAGATGTTCTATCCAATAGCTGGGGAGGAACTAACTATTCTGGAAGTCTGGAGCAGGCAATCAACTATGCTTATAGTCAGGGAGTCATAATAGTCGCTGCGGCAGGTAACGATAACTCCAGTTCGCCTTTCTATCCGGCTTACTACAACCACGTAATTTCGGTAGCAGCGACCGATTCCGACGACCATAAGGCATCCTTTTCGAACTCTGGCGAATGGGTGACTTTGGCGGCGCCAGGTGTGGACATATTGTCACTACGGGGGGAAAACACCGATATGTACTTGGGATCGCTTGGATATAACGCCGGCGACCGATTTGTACCATTCGGCGACCCTGATGCAACGATGTATATCGCCTCCGGCACATCTATGGCCTGCCCGTATGTTGCAGGCGCATGCGCACTTTTGCTCTCAGCCAATCCTTTCCTGACAAGCGAAGAGATAAATGATATTTTGGTGGACACGGTCGACTCGATTGCTGACGGTATCTGTTTCTCTGATGGTCGGCTAAATCTTTTTGGAGCGCTCACTGAAGCAATTCAGTCAAAATCGAAGGGGCACATTGCTCTGGACAGCGACTATTATAGCTGCGACAGCAATGTAGGTATTTTCCTGGCTGACGGCGACCTCTCGGGCGAAGGTGTATGCAGTATCAGCATAACTACTACCAGCGGAGATTCTGAAACTGTAATCCTGACGGAAGAGAGCCCCCCTGTAGGTGCTTTTACGGGGACAATTCACACTACCACCGGCGAGCCGAACATCGAAGATGGTAATCTCCAAGTCACTAATGGGGATATTATTTGTGCTACATATTACGACGCCAACGACGGCACGGGCAATCCTGCGACGGCAACGGATACAAGCACAATCGACTGTGTACCGCCTATTATCTCTGACGTCCAGATGGATATCAGGGCGTCCAAGCTGACAGTCACTTTCAACAGCGATGAGCCGACGGCAGGCAAAGTTTCCTGCGGTTTGGCCTGCGGCGGGCCGTATAATCTTGAAGGTGAGTATTTGGGTTTGCGAACAAGCCACACAATAGAAGTATCGCCGCTGTTACCATACACAACTCATTATTTCATAGTTACAGCCACCGACGCTGCCAGCAACCAGACTGTCGATTCAAACTCGGGTAACTGCTATTCGTTTACCACTACCGTACCCGGCAAGATATATGTACCCAGCCAGTACCCAACAATTCAGGAAGCCGTGGACTACTCCTGGCCCGGGTCGGTAGTTTGGGTCTCGGACGGTATTTATACGGGCCAAGGAAACCGTGACATTGACTTTCAGGGGCGAGCGATAACCGTAAGGAGCAGAAACGGGCCGGCCAAATGCATCATTGACTGCCAGGGCAATTCTACAGAACCACACCGCGGGTTCTTTTTTCACACCGGCGAAACGCAGGCCGCCGTCGTGGACGGCTTTACAATTACGAATGGCTTCGGCCACTTAGAGCAAATTTTCTCAGACAGCGATGACTTCGTATTGGTTGGTGGCGGAATCTGTTGCATAGGTGCGTCACCAACCATCACAAATTGTATCATTACCAACAACTACGGGGATTGGGGCGGTGGAGGCATAGGGTGTTATCTTGATAGCTACCCGCATATCAATAATTGCATTATTTCGGGTAATTACGCCTTGTGGGGAGGAGGCATCGCCTGTGGACAGAGCGACCCGGAAATCAGTAATTGCGTGATAACAGATAATCAGGACCTCGGCGCGATAAATTGCAGTGAAGCCAGTCCCATTGTTCGAAATTGTTTATTTTACGGCAACGTCTCAACTGAATACGGCGGTGCAGTCCGATGCGAAGGATTCTGGGGCCCTGGGGGAACTCCGGAAGGCCAAGCGACCCGTGTTTTTTCAACTGCACTTTTGTGGGCAATTCAACGAGGTATTATGGTGGCGGTATATACTTATATCGAAACAGTCACGTGACTGTCGTTGATTGTATTTTCTGGTCTAATGCAGCAGGGGAAGATGGCCATGAAATATACCTTTCGGGACACTACCCGTATTCTTCAATGACCGTCAGCCATTGTGATATTCAGAGCGAGGGAGGAGGCGTATACGTAAACCCGCACGACACGTGGAACTATGGCCTCGGTAATATTGACGCAGACCCGTGCTTTGTAACAGGACCCCAAGTGGATTACTATCTGAGTCAAATTGCGGCAGGACAAGCGGTTGACAGCCCTTGTGTAAACGCAGGAAGCAATACAGCAGCAAATCTTGGAATGGATGTATTTACAACGCGAACCGACCAATTGCCTGATAGGGGCCTGGTGGATATAGGTTATCATTATTCTACCAACCCTGCAGATATCAACGGAGATGGTGATGTTGACTTTGTAGATTATGCGATACTGGCTTCTCAATGGCTGCAAGCGCCAAGTGTTCCCTCGGCGGATATTGCACCGCTGGGAGGTGATGGTATAGTGGATATTTTGGACCTTGGTGTACTTGTCGAGAACTGGCTGACAGGGCTTTGACAGTCGACTATCTTTCGACGTTGCTCCCTACTTCGCCCCATACGATGGGGCTACGCAGGGCAGGCAGGACAGGCGGGCGGACGAGAGACGATAGACGAGGGATGATGGACGGAGGGGAGAATATCGAATCCGCCGCGGTCATCAGTCACTGGTATCAAGAATGCTCATAAAGGCCTCCTGTGGGATTTGGACCTGGCCGACGGACTTCATGCGTTTTTTGCCTCTCTTTTGTCTGTTAAGCACCTTAATTTTGCGAGAGACGTCGCCGCCGGAAAGCCTGGCCGTTACGTCCTTGCGGAACGGCTTGATAGACTCGCGGGCGATGATTTTGCTGCCGATGGCCACCTGCAGCGGAATCTCAAACTGATGCCTCGGGATGGTCTTACGCAGCTTGACGAGCAGCCTCCGCCCGCGCAGCTCCGCCACCGAGCGGTGGAGAATGAGGGACAGAGCATCGACCGGCGTCTTGTTGACGAGGATGTCGATTCTGACAAGGTCAGCGGCCTCGAACCCGAGGAAAGCGTAATCCATAGTCGCATAGCCGTGACTAATCCCCTTAAGATGGTCGTAAAAATCGTAGACGATTTCCGCGAGCGGCGCCCTGTACTCCAGCATAACTCTCGTGGCGCTGATGTAACCTGTCTGCAACAGCCGACACCGCCGAGCCTCGGCCAGCTTCATTATTCCGCCGATGCTGTCGGTGTTGGTGATAATTTCGAGCTTGACCATCGGCTCCCGCAGCTCCTTAATTTTGGTTCGGTCGGGCAGCTCCGCCGGCGAGTCGATGCGATTGACCCTGCCGTCGCTGGTTACCAGCTCATAGCTGACTGTCGGGGCCGTCTGCACGACGTCCACGTCGCTCTCTCGCTCCAGTCGCTCCTGCACGATCTCCATGTGCAAGAGCCCCAGAAACCCGCAGCGGAACCCAACCCCCAGTGCGGGGCTGTTCTGCGGTGTAAACGTAAAGCTTGAATCATTCAGCGCCAGCTTTTCAAACGCCGTACGCAGCTTTGGATAGTCTGTGTCCGCGCCGGGGTAGAAATCGGAAAAGACCATCTGGATTGGCGTTACGTATCCCGGCAGAGCCTTTTCCGCAGGCGCCGCATCGTCCGTGATAGTGTCGCCGATGCACACGTCGTGCAGTTCGCGGATGTTGGCGATGACGTAGCCCACCTCGCCTGTGCCCAGCCGGTCGACCGGCGTCATCTCCGGCGTAAACTTGCCCAGCTCCGTCACGGTATATGTCCGCGCGCTGCCCATCAGTCGTATTTTCTGCCTCACGTTCAGCTCCCCCGCAAAGACCCGCACGTAACATATCACACCGCGGTACTCGTTGTGCTGGCTGTCGAAGATCATTGCTGCCGTCGGCTCATCGCTGCGATCGGGCGGCGCGGGCAAGAGCGTTACCACCGCCTCCAAAAGCTCCTGTACCCCCAGCCCCGTTTTGGCGCTGATACGAAAACACTCGTTCCTGGGAACGCCGAAGACGTGCTCGACCTCCTCCGCTACCATTTCGGGCTGGGCCGCTGACATATCGATTTTGTTGAGCACAACCAGCATCTCTACGCCGGCGTTCACCGCCAGATAGGCATTGGCCACCGTCTGCGCCTGCACGCCCTGGCTGGCATCGACTACCAGCAGCGCACCCTCGCACGCCGCCAGCGCACGAGAGACCTCATAATGAAAATCCACGTGCCCCGGCGTGTCGATGAGATTGAGCATATACACCTGCCCGCCGTGCTCGTACCGCATAGTTACCGCCGAGGCCTTGATGGTGATACCTCGCTCCCTCTCAAGGTCCATAGTGTCCAGAATCTGGTCCACCTTTCGGCGCGGGTCGATAGTGCCGGTCAGCTCCAGCATCCTGTCTGCCAGCGTGCTCTTGCCGTGGTCGATGTGCGCCACAATCGAAAAATTACGTATGTTTTCCGTGCCCATAGCGATTATGGAAACTGAATATCTTCCTAAACCGTTGAGTATATAACGGAAACGGCCGATTTGCAACAACCTGCTGAGTCCCAAAGATTACACATCATTTTTCGTTGAAAGTTGCTGCCGTATAGCGTAACTTCTGTGCTGTGATGAACCGAATTAGTTATCTAAATAAAAAACAAAAGATAGCCATTTGTATTTTAGCGATAACGATATATTTAGGTTCTTATACTATTCTATCGGTATGCGGAGAATATCAAATGACGATGTCTGGCGAACATCGGTATCTTGGCGGATTAGCCATGATGGATATGTATAAATGGACACCTTATGGAGTCCAATGTGAAGTTTATCGAGGTCCAAGTGGAAGGAAGGAAATTCGGGGTGGATTAAATATTTTAGGAGTTTTGTATTCTCCATTAGTTTGGATTGACCGTAAATATATTCATAAAAACGAGTATCCTCCTTTGCTGTGGCAATGAGAATTTACGTTAGAGGGTAACAACCGCTCTGGTATGGTAAAGATGAATTTTGGGGTAACGCGGAAGAAGCAGGAAGAACTTGAGGCGAGGATGGCGGCGCTGGGGGTGCGCGAAGCGGACATAAAGGAGAAATATGTTCGTTCATCAGGGCCCGGCGGACAAAACGTAAATAAGACAGCCAGCTGCGTTTATCTGAAGCACATCAAGAGCGGGCTGGAAGTGAAGATGCAGCGGGAACGGTCGCAGGGGCTGAACCGGTATTATGCACGAAAGCGATTGTGCGAGCTGGTCGAACAGGAGAAGTTGGGAACTAAAAGTCCTGTGGCGTTAAAGGCTGAGAAGATTCGCAAACAGAAACAGCAGCGCAAACGACGAAGCAGTGGGGCAGGGGGCGGACGAGAGACGATGGACGAGAGACGATGGACGAGGGACGAGGGATGATGGACGATGGAAGACAGACGACGGAAGGCAAGTGGGGCAGGGGGAAATCGATTGACTATTTACTATTTACCATTTATTATTTTGTGGTGGCCGGGTAATTGACCCCCACCGCAGAGGTGGGCGAACAGGTCTCTGGGCGCGGCGATGTAAAAGCCATACAGAGAATGGATGCTATGCGACTATATCTGATAAATCCGTCAAATCCGCTTGTCAGCATCGTCAGAGTCAAGGAGAGCCGGTGGAACCGTTACCGCGTGTGGAAACCACTGGGCCTTATGGTTCTGGTGGGCCTGACCGGGCCTGAGTGGGAAATCCGGATATTGGACGAGAACCTCGGTGTGCCGGACTATGCAGCGATGCCTCGTCCTAACCTGGTGGGCATTACCGCTTTCACCTCGCAGGCGAACCGCGCATACGAATTGGCCAGTTACTTCCGGAATCTGGGCGTGCCCGTGGTCATGGGCGGCATTCACTCAACCATGTGCTTAGACGAGGCCATAGAGCGTGTGGACTCAGTTGTTACCGGGGAAGCTGAGGGCGTCTGGCCTCAGGTACTGGAGGACGCCCGGTGTCACAGTCTGAAGAGCCGGTATGACGGAGGGCTTGCCGAGATGAAGGATGTCCCGCTCGCCCGCCATGATTTGCTGGGTGGGGGATATGCCTTCGGAGCCATTCAGACGACGTGCGGCTGTCCATTGAACTGCAGCTTTTGCAGTGTTACGGCGTTCAACGGGGCCAAGTACCGGCAGCGTCCTATTGCGGACGTCGTGCGGGAATTCCAGACGATTCGTGAGAAACGTGTTTTAGTGGTGGACGACAACCTTATCGGCACGAGCCCTAAGCACATCGCCCGCGCCAAGGAGATGTTCGGCGCTATGGCACAGGCGAAGCTGCGAAAGGAATGGGTTGCGCAGGCCACCATTAACTTTGCGGATGACGAAGAGCTTCTGTCATTGGCCGTCAAGGCCGGGTGCAGAGGTGTCTTCATCGGCTTTGAGTCGCCCTCGCCGGAAGGGCTTGCGGAGGTCGGCAAGAAATTCAACCTTATGAAAGGGCGGGACTTCCGAGCCTCCGTAAAGTGCATACAACGGCACAACATTCTGGTGGTGGGTTCATTTATCATCGGTTTGGACGTAGACGAACCCGGCATCGGTAAACGTATCGCCGAGGCGGCCAGTGAGTACGGTGTGGACAATCTCAACGTGCTGTTTTTGACTCCTCTGCCCGGCACACGCCTGTGGGACCAGATGAAATCGCAGGGCCGTGTCGCCCTCGATACGTTTCCTAAAGACTGGAAATATTACACATTAACCTTCCCTGTAGCCCGGTATAAGCATTTGTCTCTGGATGGCATCATCGAAGAAATGGTCTGCTGCGACCGGGCCTTCTATTCGATGTTCCGCATAGCCCGCAGGGTGTGGAGCAACTTGCGGCAATACCGCAAACCATTGATAGCCCTGGTGGGCAATCTTTCATACAGGAGTAATCTCCGGCTGAACTGTAAGGCATACGCGGACCTCAAACGTTACCGGGGCAATAGGGGCAATTGTGTAAAGGAGTCATAAAGGACGATGGTGCTTGATAACCAAGATGGGGCGACGCGGTTGATGTTATGGGGAAGAGGGCCGTCACGTGCCGAGCGCAGCGGCGTTATTCTTATACTAATGGTTCTTATAATCTGCATTATTGGCGCTCTTATCTGGTTAGACCCGATGGCGTTAATTCGTGGGTCAGGTTCAGGGATGCCGTGGAACGAGGAGCGCCGACTGGTCCGGCCAGGCGAGGAGGTTAAACAACCTAAGGAGGGGCAGCCCAAGATTTTAGACAATTTAGGTTTTGATGGTCAGATAGTGGAAGATAATGAGGTCAAGGGAGGGGTGGGGCTGTTCATTTTGACTGATGGTCGAATAAAGGGTATTTGGGAAGGTAAATACAACCCTGAGCCTAATATAACGTGGGAGGTGGTGGGGTCGCGATTTAGAGGTAATATTGACCCTACGAAAATTTATAGTGACAAAGACGGAAAAGACCCGAGGAAACTTTACTTTATAGCAAAAGGTGAATCTCTTATTATGGTAACAGATTCAAAGACCGACAAAATCAAAACCGCAACCGGCTTGATATATGTAGCCGGGTGGCTTGACAACGAGTACAACGCGGTTGGCAAAGTAACTATTACATCAGACAAAAAAACCTATTGGGAGTATTCCTGGCAGAGCAAAGGAGTGAAGATGCCGACGGTACCGGATTTTGGACCTTCATTGCCTTTGCCGGGATTTCATTAGGGTGCGGCGGCTGTGTGAGAGAATATCCTCTACGGCATAACGAGAAGGGTCAGCCTCGTTTCATAACATCGGTGAAGCTGATGATATTGTTGGCCCATTTTTGAGCTTCAAGGAGGTCAACTTTGTCTTCTTTTACGAGCATAGCGAGATGTTTTTCCATTGTTATCATTTTTTCATCGGGTCCACCTTTGGTTTTTGTCTGCATTTGTGAATAAAGCTGCTCGATTTTGCCGGTCCGTATGAGGTTTGCGCAGGCGTAGTTTCTATTGTTAAGTATTTCCATTGCCACGAGCCTTCCTTTTCCATCCTTTTTTGGTATGAGCTTTTGGCAGAGGATGTAAGCAAGTCCGAGTGAAAGCTGATTCTGCACTTCGTTCTGTCTGCCCGATGGGAAATAATCGAGGATGCGTGTTATAGTTCCGGTGGCATCTCTTGTGTGGAGTGTCGAGAAGACGAGGTGGCCGGTCTCAGCGGCCATAAGTGTCATAGCAATAGTTTCGGGGTCTCGCATTTCGCCGACAAATATTATATCGGGGTCTTCGCGAAGCATTGCTCTTAAGCCGTCAATAAAGGAGCTGACGTCCTTTCCGATTTCGCGCTGAGAGACGATGGAATGCTTTTGCTGGTAAATATACTCTATAGGGTCTTCGATGGTAAGGATTCTGGAGGCGTGTTTTTCGCTGATTCGGTCGATTAGTGAGGCGATGGTTGTAGATTTTCCGGCGCCGGTGATACCGGTCACGAGGACAAGACCCTGCTTTCGGTCGATGATGTCCTCCCAGACGTTGTTAGGAAAGCCGATTGTTTCTATTTTTGGGATTTTCAGGGACAGCACGGATAGCAGCGCAGATACCGTCGTTTTCCTTAAAGACGTTTATCCGGAACTGTAGAGAGCCATATCTGTAAGAGCAATCTACGCTGTATTGGCCTTGTAGCTTACTTAAGTTTTCATCACTTAGAAGGGGGTAGATAAGCTGCTTTGCAATCTCTTCGGTTACGGTGAGACCTTTGAGTTTTACGAGGTCGCCATCGATGCGATATACAGGAGGTACGCCAACTTTGATATGCAAATCCGAGACGCGCATAGCGCCTTTTTCCTCGAAGTAGGCCAGCATATCGAGAATGCTCCATTTGCCGAGATTTTCGGTTGAATAGACTTTTGCCGAAGCGGGACATTGTTCAGACATATATATCACCTTTGCTTAGAGTAATTTGGTTGTTTATTTTAACCATTTTACCGCAGTAAGAAGTAAGTGGCAAACTATTTGATTCGACACTTTCGACTCCTTCGATTGCACTCAGGACAGGTACGCTCAGGACAGGTGTGCTTCCCATTTTATGTTTTTTTATTGGCTTTGCCTGGTGGAGATGGTTATAATTCCGTGCTGCGTATTTCGTAAGAAAATAATGGAGTACGGGATGCGAGATGCAGACGTCAGGATGCGAAAGAACAAGTTAATTATTTTAGTTACGGTGGTTTTTGCGGCTGGGGCGGTTTCGTTTGCTGTTGAGGGTGAGGTTTCTCAGCAAAGAGCCCGGGCCTTTGTGGGTCAGGATTTGCAGCTGTCGGGGCGAGAGGTCATAAGCTATCAGGGCGACAGCGGCGAGCATATACTTGTTTTCCAGAACGGGTTTTCGATGTTGGTAGGTGCAAATCAGTTTTCGAGCGACAGAGCGGTAGTCCGGATGAAAGCCGTAACAAGCGTTTTTTTGGGTGAGGGTAGTATTGATTATAAGGTGAAGGCGTATCTTGAGGGGAAGGTGTCGGTCAAGAAAGGCAAAATCGCCAAGACGACTGACTTGGCACAGGCGGTAGTCGAGGACAAGCAGTCAATGGTTGTTCAGTTTGAAGTGAGCGGTGAGGTTTTTGTAACGGCGGACAAGAGAGAGATTGCGGACCCTCGCGGCTTAGAGCTTTATAAGAAAGCTGAGGCGGCGGCAGTGCCGAGCGGACCGAAGTTTGTTGTTCAGCCGGAGGCGATGGTTCCTGAACTGCCTGGAGAGAAGATTCATAAAGAAAGACCTCCTAAAAAAGAAGCGGCGGCCGCTCCTGTCAAAGCTAAAAAAGAGGCGGCAGAAAAGGTTGTTAAACGTGAGGCAAAGGAGCCGCACTTTGTGTATCCAGTTAATATAGCACCTGCGGGAAAGGTCGAACTGAAGATAGAACGGACGAAGGCGCCGGATGAGACAGACATAGCGACGGTGACAGGGAGGTTCTATGTGTGGCAGAAGCAGGACGAGGCGGGCGGGCTGCTGGAATTAGAGGCGGACAACGCGGTCATATTTTATTCCGGGGCGGCACAACCCAGCGAAGAAGGAGCAGCGAGCGGAGAAGTTTTGGCCGGGGGCGGCGTTCATCAGGCAATTTATATGTCGGGTGATGTTGTGATGACGGAAGGGCAGCGGACGATTCGGGCAGATGAGATGTATTACGATTTTCAGGACAAAAGGGCGCTTGCGGTAAATGCGGTGGTGAGGAATTTCGATGTGGAGCGAGGTATTCCGATATATGTTCGTGCGGTGAAGTTACGGCGGATAGCAGAGGATAAGTTTTCTGCTGAGAACGCCATGTTGACAAGCAGTGAATTTTATCTGCCGCAGATTTCTCTTACGGCCTCAAAAGTGGTTATTTCTGATACGACGGCGATAGACGCCCAGAAGGGCCGTGTCTCAAGAGACAGTTATGATGTGGAGATGCGTGATGTTCGTTTTAAGGCTGGCAAGCGAACGCTATTCTATTGGCCAGGTATGCGTGCTAACCTTGAAAGGCCGGATGTTCCTCTTAAAAGCATAAATACCGGTTATGACAAAACCTGGGGGGCATTGGTGGAAACGCGGTGGTACCTGGCGAGACTGTTGGGATTGCGAGAGCCGGAGGGAACGGACAGTACTTATGCGCTGGACTATTATGGCAAGCGCGGCGTCGGTACCGGCGCAGAGATAGATTATACAAGAGAGAATTATTTCGGCACACTGTTAGGTTATGTTATACGGGATAGCGGCAATGACGACCTCGGCAGGTATTATACGCGAAGAAATCTTGTGCCGCCACACGAGCTTCGCGGCCGATTCCTTTGGCAGCACAGGCAGTATCTGCCTGACAAGTGGCAACTTACTACCGAGGTTAGTTATGCGTCCGATACGCATTTTATAGAAAGCTATTATCGCAGCGAGTATAATGTCGGCAATGAGCAGGAGACAGTCGTTCATTTGAAACGTATCCAAGATAACTGGGGCCTTTCTTTTTTGGGCAAGGCCCGAATAAACAAGTTTGAAGATAAGCTGGAAGAGTTGCCCACTGTGGAGTTCCACTGGACAGGTCAGTCGTTTCTTGACGATAAGTTGACATTCTACAGCGATAATCAGATAAGCCGATTCCGTCAGCGTTATGGTTCAGACACGACGCTTTCCCAGGAATTTTTTACCTTCGCGTCGACGAGAAACGAGGTTGATATGCCGATGAGGATTGGCAAGGTGAAAGTGGTACCTTTTGCGGCCGGAACGATGGCATATGAAGACGGCCGCGGCTTCCGGACAGATATCGACGGTTCATCGGTGAGCAGCGAAAATAACGTTTGGTTAGGCGAAGGCGGAGTTCGTATGTCATTGCAGCCATACTGGAAGGTTTATCCTAATGTAAAGTCTCAACTTTGGGATTTGAATCAATTGCGGCACATCATAAGCCCATATTTGGTTGCTGTCGATTACACTCAGAGCGATTCAGTTGTTGAACAACGTGATACAGTGAGCGCAGGTATTTCTCAGCGATTGCAAACCAAGAGAGGCACCGGTGATAAGATGCAAACCGTCGATTGGATGCGGCTGGACACGGACATTACGTGGGTTGATAATCCTGGTGATACAACAGCGGGACCTGACCGATTTATCTGGAACAGGCCGTTTATCCCACTGGCTAATCAATTTACGTCATCACGAGACAGGCGCAGCAACAATATATTTGGGCCAAGCCGTAACAGTTTTACTGCTGATTATATGTGGCGTGTAAGTGATACTACGGCATTATTGAGCGATATGAATTTTGATATTCAGAGCGGAGTGGTTCAGCAATTTAATATTGGTTTTTCTCGTCTGTGTTGGCCTAATTTGAGCTATTATGTAGGCAGCAGATATTTAAGGCGGTTTAATAATGGACTCGGGGAAGAAGGCTCAAATATGTTTACTTTTGCGGCCACTTATGAAATTGACCCGAGGTATACGGTGGTTTTCTCGCAGGAGTTTGATTTTGACTATGGCAAAACTATACGAAGTGAAATGTCGCTTATCCGACGGTATCACAGGGTGTACTGGGCACTGACGTACAGTGCGGATGAGTCGCTGAAGAGTAACGCAGTCGTATTTAGTATATGGCCTCAGGGCGTTCCGGAGATGGGGTTTGGGCGGCGAAGATATATGGATTTGACCGGGCCAGGGGGCTATTAAAACGGCAGAAAATGTATGAAGCTTTTTGAGTTTTGATTTGATAAGGAGAAAAATATGGGTTTGGTTAGTACTAAGAAGATGTTTAAGATGGCTTACAAAGGAGGCTATGCAATCGGAGCGTTCAATGTGAACAATATGGAAATCACACAGGGGATTATGGAGGCAGTGGCCGAAGAAAAGGCCCCGCTTATCCTGCAGATATCCAAAGGCGCCAGAGATTACGCAAAAAACAGCTATCTGAAGGCGATTATCAATGTGGCGGTTGAAGAAAATCCCGATATTCCCATTGCGATACATTTAGACCACGGCGACAATTTTGAGACCTGTAAGCAATTTGTAGATGACGGCTTTACCTCGGTTATGATAGATGCTTCAAAGCTGCCGTTCGAAGAGAACATCCGAGTCACCAAGCAGGTAGTCAAATACGCACATGAGCGTGATGTAGTAGTCGAGGCTGAATTAGGTCAACTGGGCGGAATTGAGGAAGATGTGGTTGGAATCGATGATGTCAGCAAGCACCTGACGGACCCGAAGCAGGCGGTAGAGTTTGTCAAAAGAAGCGGGTGTGATTCGCTGGCGGTGGCCTGCGGAACCAGTCACGGCGCCTACAAGTTCAAGAGTGAGCCGAAGCTGGCCTTCGATATTATAGAGCAGATAGCAGAGAAACTGCCCGGATTTCCATTAGTTATGCACGGTTCGAGCAGTGTGCTGAAGGAGTTCAAGGACCTAATCAATAAGTACGGCGGCAAGATGCCTGATGCTATGGGCGTGCCTGAGGAGGCGATAAGCCGGGCGGCGAAGATGGCGGTGTGCAAGATCAATATCGATACGGATTTGCGAATGGCGCTAACGGCTAAAATAAGGCAGGTTTTTGCGGAGAAGCCCGGCGAATTTGACCCGCGTAAATATCTTGGCCCTGGTAGAGAAGCTATTAAAGATATGGTTAAGCACAAGCTGCATATTTTGGGCTGCGCCGGCAAAGCGGCGGAGTGTAAGTGAAAAGCGCGAAATGCGAGATACGGGATTTGCGAGCGAGAAATAAATATTTGATTTTGCCGGTCTGTTTGGCGGCGGTTTTTTGTGGGTTGATTGGTTGCCTGGTACCGGAACAACCAGCGCCCGTTGAAGTGGTTCGACAGGCTCACCATCCCGTCCCGCTCCGGCTCGGCGAGCCGAGACGAGAGCAGAGTCGAGGGATTCCAAAAGCTGAAACAGCGGACCCCAACATTGTTAAAACAGCTTGTGAGCTGATTGCCAAAGGCAAATTCGACGCTGCAGGGGAGTTGATACTCGATGTTCGATACTCGATGCTCGATGCT
>CAWHAL010000006.1:0-29501 GCA_963827315.1 uncultured Planctomycetota bacterium
CTCCGACAACAAATCATATATATCGCAGCTGAAAAACAGCTTAGGTCGTCAGGCAACCCTCTTCGGCTGGCTCTATCAGGCCCGCTCAAGTGGAAAGGTGCAGTTTCTAATCATCCGCGACGGCACCGGCTTATGTCAGTGCATCGTCGAAAAAGGCAAAATATCCGATGAGCTTTTCGAGCAGCTCAAGCATCTCGGCCAGGAATCGTCGCTGGCCGTAACCGGCACCGTTCGCGAAGACAAAAGGAGCGTAGGCGGCTGCGAATTAGCTGTAACCGACGCCAAAATCATCTCGCCGACTACCGATTATCCCATTACGCCGAAATCGCACGGCGTCGACTTTCTGCTCAGGAACCGACATCTGCATCTCCGCTCACAGCGCCAGTGGTGCATTGGGAAAATCCGCCACACTCTTATTGATGCAATTCGCAGATTTTTCAACGACAACGGCTTTACGCTCATTGACACTCCAATTTTAACAGCCACGGTTGGCGAAGAAGAACAAACGCTCTTTGAGGTCGATTACTTCGGTCAGCCTTTGCACCTGACCCAGACCGGCCAGTTGTATCTCGAATCCGCTGCTGCCGGTTTCGGAAAGGTCTATTGCTTTGGACCAACCTTCAGGGCCGAAAAAAGCAAAACCCGCAGACACCTTACCGAATTCTGGATGGTCGAGCCGGAGGTCGCCTTTATTGATTTGGATGGCCTGCTCGAACTGGCTGAAAATTTCGTCTCGTTTATCATCGCCGAGGTACTGCAAAAAAACAAAGCCCAGCTTGAAACCCTCGAAGCCGACATCGCAGCACTGGAAAAAGTCAAACCGCCCTTCTACCGCCTAACCTACACCGAAACTGTTGATATCCTGACCAGCCAAAAGACCAAAGATTTTCTCGCCCGCCAGTTACAGGAAATGCAGAACCAAAAGCAGCAAATCGAAAACAAAATCAGTGAGCTTGAAAATAAACAGG
This sequence comes from uncultured Planctomycetota bacterium, assembly GCA_963827315.1. Taxonomy (GTDB): domain Bacteria; phylum Planctomycetota; class Phycisphaerae; order Sedimentisphaerales; family Anaerobacaceae; genus CAVXEF01. The sequence goes on from CAWHAL010000006.1 coordinate 969, forward strand.
CGGGACAATTAAAACAATGGGAGAAAGACAAAATCGCTGCTGAGCTGATTGAATTGCGAACGGCCCTTTCCGAAATGGATACTAAAATCGAGAATAATCCCAAGCACGCAAAACTTGCCGCAGAATTTACCTGGGGCAAGGACCTCGGCGGCTCCGATGAAACAATTATCTCGCAGATGCACGATAAGCCCATATTTGTTACGCACTACCCGAAACAGGCCAAGGCATTCTATATGAAGACCGACTTGTCCGCCGGGGCGGGCCGCGGAAACGACAAGGTCGTTCTGAATTTCGACCTGCTTGCCCCTGCCGGCTTTGGTGAAATTATCGGCGGCTCAGTAAGAGAAGATGATTATGACCTGCTGGTCGCGCGAATCAAAGAACAAAGCCTGAACATCGAAAACTACGATTGGTATTTGGATTTACGTAAGTACGGCTCGGTGCCGCACGGCGGATTCGGCCTCGGCGTAGAAAGAACCATCGCCTGGCTCACCGGTGAGCCGCACATCCGCCAGTGCATCGCCTTCCCAAGAATGATGGACAAAGTCTATATTTGAATGAAAAAGGAAAAAATCAAATCGTTTGTTTAGCCCTGCCGCTCCGCAGTTTATTATCCTCCCAATTCTCGCCAAAGGCAAGGGAAACTAACCCCCCAAGATAAACTTGGGGGCTAACCAAAAGAGTTAATGTCTTTTTACGTATGCAATTTTCTGCTCCAGTTCCTTCTGGTTGTAACAAAACTGCTTGTCGAAACCCCGTGACCATAACCTTGTGTGAAAATTCTAAGTTAAGCAAGGCAATACTGGCAGCGTTCTTATAGTAGCTGACCGTCTCTTCGATTGACAGTGAGTCTTTTTCGACAACAACGTGCACGTGATTTGAATATACAATTATGGCCGATATCTTCTGGTTCGATTCCAAGGCTTTTTTCTTAATCGCTGTCTCAACAATAATTTTTTGGTGGTGATTCAGTCTGAACGGCGAGCATTTGAGTCGTGACAAATTATCTTTTTCCAGCGTTTCGGATGGTTCAAGAATTTTCCCTTCTTTGACATACCCCTTTTTATGACCCTGAAGCCACGTCCCGTAGGTCGTCCACGTCAACATGTAACCTATCGATTTTTTGTCTGTATTTCATATTGTTATATTTTGAACCATAAAGTCCGGTTAGCCCCAGCTTTATGCTGGGGGTTATTTTACGCTTACTTGTATTATCCTCCCAATTCTCATCAAACACAAGCCGGAAATTTTCCTGTTTTCCACCCGCCTTCGGCGGTCCGCCTCCGGCGAATTCTTCTGACGACATCGATATACGACATACGAAACCATTGCCTGCCCCGTGAGATGTGTCTTTTACTATCTCATCGGGGTGGGATGTGTCGTTTACTATCCCATCGGGGCCGTTTGCTATCCCATCGGGGATGAAACTTGCCCCCTGAGATGTCCCTTGGACTATCTCATCGGGGTGCGCCAGTTTACCCTGCCTGTCCTGTGGGATGTGTTGTTTACTATCCCACCGGGATGAGATGCGAAAGTTTACCCCGTGAAGTGCTTTTGCTACTTCACTGGGGCATCTCATCGGGGTCATTGTGAGCGCAGCGCGGCAATCTCATTCTACTATCGACTATTTTGCTTGTGCTACCTACCGTTCGGATCCTGTCCACTTTGACAGCTTGGGTCTTCGTTGGGAATAGGAAATGATATACCTTGCTGTTGCATAATGTCCCTCAATCGCTTCATCCGCCTCTGATGCTCAGAACTATTAAGTTGTATGTATCTGCCGGCTATTGCACGGTAGAAATTATCTACCATGGGCTTTCGTATCTTAATGCTCGCTTCCTCGTAGCACCAACCATACTTTGCTACAAGGTGACCCACAAGCTTCTCGTGCAAATTACGAAAGACATCAAATATACACTCTTCACCAAATGTTGACTGAATAATATCTTTCACCATTTCACGTGAAACCACGTGATTTGAACATACTCTATCAATCTGTACAAGCTTAGAGTTAAGCAAGTCAGCAACAAAAACATACTCGAATACCATATCAGCAAGATTTGCATCATTCTGTTGAATATCTGAAAAACTTAAGACTTGGCGAACTTGATGAGTGCTGGGTAGTGAAAGTGCAGTCATTTCATCCTGATTATTAGTGGTCTTATATTCGTCGTAAGATAAAGACAAGAGATCTACACACATGCAATTGAGATTCAGTTCAGCGGCCATAGCAACGAGTCTGGCTCGATCGCTAAAGTAATTGTCCCGTAGATTCCAACCATGAGTAGTAAGAAGCGCACCAACTGCAAATATAATTGGCACGAATATACCTTTCAGCCATTTCCATAATTTGCCTTTCCGCTCTTCGGTCCATACTAAGATAGCTGAACCAGATACAAAAGCAAGAGTTCCAAATCCAATCGTCCGCCAGTCAGGTCTTGACCGGGTCGTAACAATTATAAATACAACAATAATGACAAAAACAAAGACGATTATGCCCCATACTTTCCGTCTTTTAGATTTGCCATCCTGCTTTTCTTTATGCTCACACATGCCTACCTGCTATATAGCTTTTGTATATATTCTTATTTCTACTCTCTGTGGCTGAACCTTTCTATGAACTGTGAAATACTAACCACTAACCCCAAGATGCTTCCTCTCCGAAGTCGTTCAGCTAATTTTACCCCTTTTTATACATTTACACAACCTTTTTTCGCTTTTCTTTCCCTGTCCGCTAAACGCTGAACGCTGCCCGCTAAATGAAACCCCCAAAATCGCCCAACTTTTCGTAGCGAAGCGCAGATCCCAGAATGTCGTTATCTGGGACCCAGTCTTTCAATTCTCAAATCCCTCACTAAAAAACAATTTGACATATAAAATGCTCGTAGTCCTTTCGATTAGTCAAAAAGACTAGAACGATAAAAGAATACCTAAGTATCTTAGGTATTGTATTTTTTCTTCCCCTGTCCGCTATACGCTGTACGCTGCCCGCTATCCGTATTTCAATCAAATGTGCCACCACCCGCACACCAAAAACGGCTAATTTCAAAAAATTTTTACTCCTTTTCTCACATCGAGTTACGAGAATCAGGAATCGAGAATCAAGAACCTTTTTCAACCATTCGCACAAGTTCGCCCTACTAAGGGGAACGTGTTTTTTTTGCGATATACGAGATGCGAAAGTTTACCCCGTGAAGTGCTTTTGCTACTTCACCGGGGCTATCCCATCGGGGTCTTTTTTCTAAACGCAAACCCCATAGGGAAATGAACAACGAACCATGAACAATGAACTATGAACTATGAACAATGAACTATCAACTAAGCGGAGCTTACAATGTCTTCCGAATCCCAAATCCTCGCCAACCGTCTTAACGCTCAAAAATCAACCGGCCCACGCACCCCCCAAGGAAAGGCCGCCGTCTCACAAAACGCCGTCAAGCACGGCCTGTTAACCCGCCGCGACGTAATCAGCTCAGAATCCCAGGCCGACTTCGAACTCTACCGCGACCAACTACTCGCCGAACTGGACCCGGCAGGTCCTATGGAATCTATGCTCGCCGAGCGCATTGTCACCCTCTCCTGGCGGCTAAAACGAGTCTGTAGAATCCAGAACCAGACCATCGACGCCCTGAACGCACCTAATACCTCCAGCCCCCTTTCTAAACTCATCCAATCGCTGAGCAATCCTTCCACATCTGCTCCTGAACTTGCTCTCGGCCGTTTGGCCATAAAAGATTTCTCAAGTGCAAGGGTTCTCGAACGCCTCTTAATGTATGAACGCCGAATTGAGCACAGCCTGTACAAAACGATACTCGAGCTTCAAAGACTAAATCTCATCAAAAAACTAAATACCGGCTCTGAAATGCCATTTAACCAATTAACCAGTTAACCAATCAACCAATTATGACAAATTATGCAAAACAAACCCAATTTGCTGGATGCTCAAATAAACATAACTTCTGATAAAACAAAGGATTATTAAAATGAACCACGACTTCGGACTACATGAAAACAAACCCAAACAAACCCAGCTCTTTTTGGCTTTTACTTTTCTTTGCCCCAGCTATAATCTGGCAATGCAGGCTTGGACAATACAAAAGCTCTTGAACTGGGTTACCGAATACCTCACGAGTAAAGGCATTGATTCGCCCCGGCTAAGCGCGGAACTTCTGCTTTCTAACGTCCTCGAATTAAAGCGAATTGAGTTATATACGCAATTCGACAAACCCGTCACCAAACAGCAATTGGATAAGCTGCACAATCTGGTAGAACGGGCTGGTCAACACGAACCTATTTGCTACCTGGCCGGAAAAACTGAATTCTACTGCCTCGAACTGCAAGTCAGCCCGGATTGTATGATTCCCCGGCCGGAGACGGAACTTCTTGTAGAGCGTGCTATCGAATTCTTGCGGAAGCGAACCGGCAGACCCGTTGCGACGCCTGCTGCGACAGTGCGCCAGCACGGCGAGCGGTCGCATCGTGGCGAACAGCTTGTTTGTGACCTTTGCACCGGCTGTGGATGCGTTGCCATAGCGATAGCGAAAAACTTTGCAGAGAGTAACATAATAGCTACAGACATATCCGACGCCGCACTTGCTGTCGCAGCCAAAAATATCGAAAAGCATCAGTTGAAGGACCGCATTAAGCTGTTATGCGGCGATTTGTTTGACCCGCTTATACCCCAGATGGACGTTGAAAAACCTGTCCGCCATCCTGTCCTCCGTAGCTTTAGCGAAGGAGGAAGCCCTGGCGACGGCGGATTCGACCTTATTGTCTGCAATCCGCCTTATGTAAGTGCGCCCGAATTCGAAAAGCTCAACAGAAATGTGAAAGACTACGAGCCGAGGCTGGCGCTATTTGCAGGTGTTGACGGCCTTGACGTATATCGCCGAATCATCGAAAAGGCGGACTCTTTTCTAAAAGCTGACGCAGCCTTAATGCTGGAGATAGGTTATGCACAGGGGCCGGCTATTAAAGAACTGCTCGAACAAACCAGCGTCTTCACCGATATAAAAATTGAAAAAGACCACAACAACAACGACCGAATTGTAACTGCAAAAAGATGAAAAGCGGTCAATAGGTTATGACAGTCTTAATTGTGTAGCCGTCCAGTTTTTCTCGACCCGCTAACTCGCTAAGCTCTATAAGAAATGATATTCCTTCGATTTGTCCGCCTATTTTTTCGATGAGTTTACAGGCGGCGGCCATTGTTCCGCCGGTCGCCAGCAAGTCGTCCACCATTAGGACTTTCGCACCTTTTTTTATAGCGTCACAGTGAACCTCTAATGTATCGGTGCCATACTCCAAATCGTAGGTTATGCTCTCGGTTCTGGATGGCAGTTTGCCCTTTTTGCGTATAGGCACAAAGCCTGCGCCCAGTTTTTTTGCGACTGCCGCCCCGAATATAAAACCCCGAGCCTCAACGGACGCGACATAGTCAACATTCTTGTCTTCGAAATCCTGCGCACAAGGCGTCCACCGCCTCCGCAAACGCACCCGGCTGGGCTAACAGCGGCGTAATATCACGAAACAGAATCCCTTTCTTTGGCCAGTCAGCTATATTGCGAATATACTTCTTCAATCCTTCGGATTTGCTCGACATCTATATCCTCCCGATACAAACAATTGATTATATATGCGCATCAATCCTTCATCTTAGGCAGTTGTGCGAGAAATGCAAGTGTTATTGGCTTGAGCTTCGACGGCGTTACCCGTTCATATACTCGTAGAGTTTTGTCAGGGCCTCGTGCTGAATCTGCCGAACCCTTTCCCGAGTCAGGCCTAACTTTTTGCCGACTTCTTTCAGCGTCAATGGTTTATCGCCGCCCAGGCCGTAGTGCATCTTAAGAATACCAGCTTCTCGCGGCTGCATCTCCGCCAGGAGCCTTACTGCCTTGGCTTTTTCTTCCTCGGCGACGATGCCATCTTCCGGCAAAGCGCTATGCCGACTGCCAACCGCTTCTTCAAACGCCTGTTCTTCCTCAGCATCATCACTTCCTGAGGTGTCCTTCGCTGAGCTAAGGGCATGGATGACTTCGTGAATCATTTTGGCCTTGCGGAGTGGAAGCCGCATTATGTCCGCCATCTCTTCGATAGTAGCGCCTCTGCCGAGTTGGTTTTCCAGTTCAGCCGAGACATGTCGCCACTGATTAATCAGAGCAACCATATAGGTCGGAATGTGTATCGGCTGAACGCTTTCCAGAAGTGCGCGTTTAATGCATTGCTTTATCCACCACGCCGAATAAGTGCTGAATCGGATTCCCCGCTCCGGGTCAAAGTAATCGACAGCCTTGATGAGACCGAGATTGCCTTCTTCAACCAGGTCGCTGAGACTTAGTCCCCGACTCACATATTTTTTTGCGATATTAACAACCAGTCGCAGATTGCTCCGCACTAACCTGTCTCTCGCCCGCGGGTCGTTTTTCTCCACGACCAGTTTAGCCAGTGCGCGCTCCTGCTCCACACTGAGAAGCGGCGACTCGTCTATCTCTTTGAGGTATTCCTTTATGGTAATGTCGAATGCTATTGCTGTCTCCCTCCCAGCCAAAAAACCGCCACGCTCCGGCTTAAAGAGCAAACCCATTTGTCATAATGGTTTTTCCGAACGACTGGTTCCTCAAAAGCCCGAACCTGCTGGAGCTATCGGCCAAATAAGCCAGCGGATTTAGCAGGATTGCCAAGCCGTTTAATAATCTGGCGTAATTACCCCCCAACAGGCAGTAAAGACCGTTTGCCTTACACTAAATGTTTTGCTCTATTGATTATCGGTATCAGCTTCGGTCTTTTCTTCCGCGCTATCTTTTTCATCGGCCGGCGTTTTGTCCGCCGAATCACTCTCCGAAACAGCATTTTCAACAGATGCTTCTTCTGCTGCAGCCGCTTCGGCTGGCCGCTCCTCAGCAGCCCATTGCGCCCTTCGCAGGCTCAAACCGATTTTACGTGCTTCGGTGTCAACTTTCAGTATCTTGACCTCGACCTCATCGCCCATCTTGACAATGTCGCCGGGCTTTTCAATCTTGTGGTCTGCAAGTTCCGAAATGTGCAGAAGTCCCTCCAGCTCCGGCTCAAGTTCAACGAATGCACCAAAGTTGGTAAGCTTGGTTATTTTGCCCTTAATAATTTGGCCCGCGATATATTTCGCAGGGATTGCACGAGCCCAGGGGTCTTCTGTAAGCTGCTTTATCCCCAGAGAGATTCGTCGTCTTGCCTCATCAACATCCAGAACAACGCACCTTACTTTTTCGTCTTTTTGTACTACCTCGCTGGGATGTCCGTATTTTCTTGTCCAGCTCATATCTGAGATGTGTATCATTCCATCGATGCCCTCTTCTATCTCCACAAACACACCGAAGTTTGTCACGCTTCGAACCTTTGCTGTAACAATCGTCCCCGGCGGGTACTTCTGAGAAGCCACCGCCCACGGATTAACTTCGGTCTGTTTGAGGCCAAGCGAGACTTCCTGTTTCTCCTTGTTGACATTCAGCACCACCACTTCAACTTCATCGCCCACCTGCAGCATCTCTCCCGGATGATTGAGGCGTTTGGTCCAGCTCATCTCACTGATATGCACCAGACCCTCGATTCCGTCTTCGAGCTTGACAAACACGCCGTAGTTCATCACGTTTACAACTTTGCCCTTCACCTTCGCTCCGACCGAATAATTTTCCTCCACCTTTTCCCACGGACTGGGGGTTCTCTGTTTCAGACCCAATGAAATTTTTTCACTTTCCTTATCGACGCCGATAATGACACACTCGATTTCCTGATCAAGTTCGACAACTTCTGACGGATGTGACACCCTGCCCCAGCTTAAATCGGAAATATGGAGCAGTCCGTCGAGGCCGCCCAAATCCACGAAAACGCCGAAGTCCGCGATGTTTTTCACAATCCCTTTTCGAATTTGACCAACCTCTATCTCCGTGAGAATTTTTTCTTTACTGCTTCGCCGCTGCTCTTCAATAACCTTGCGCCTCGAGACGACAATGTTTCTGCCCTCGATATCTATTTTTAGAATCCTGCACTTCACTTCCTTGCCGATGAATCTGCTTATATCCCCCGGCTTTCGAATATCCACCTGCGACGCCGGCAAAAACACCGGCACTCCTATATCGACAAGCAACCCACCCTTGATACGCCTTATCACCTTGCCCTCTACAATATCGCCTTCTTTTTTCGTCTCGATGATTCTTTCCCAGCCTCTGGCCCGGTCCGCTTTGCGTTTGCTCAGTAATATAAGCCCGCCGCTGGCGTCGCTGTCTTCAATTAAAACCTCGATTTCACTGCCTGGTTCTATCTCATCAACTCTGTCAAACTCGCCGGCATCGACAACCCCTTCGCTCTTAAGACCAATCTCAACAATAACGTCATTACCTATCTGCGACACAATCCTGCCTTTGAGAATGGTCCCAGGCAGATGCGCATCAACCTTGCTTTGCAGAGCTTTCTCCAGATATTCGGTTTCTTTTTCGCCGAATATCTCAGCGACCTGCCTGTCAATCTCCTGCTCCGACAAACCCAATTTGTTAACAATATTTTTATCTACCATAACGCCAAGTTCCTATGCGGGTTCTTCTTTCCTGACCTGCTGACATCCCGCACTTATGTCTACAGGCCCTCGTGCCGCGCTGCACAAGTCTGAATTTTCGCTGTCAACTATAAAAACGCATTGACCCTCCCGGCCAACGCACCTCTGATTCGCACCTTTCTGCAACCCTGATTTCAGCAAAGCTTCGTATCTTTCCCTTCAATACTACCGCCGACGACAGCCCGCAGATTCTCCACAAACTCATCTATCACCCACTCAGGCGTCGATGCACCTGCTGTAACGCCAGCCAGCTTTTTACCGAAAACCACTCTTTTATCAAATTCTTTCCAGTTTTGCAAATGAAACGTTTGATTATTATATTTTTTGCAAAGCTCAGCCAATTTGCGTGTATTGGCACTATCCAGCCCGCCCAGCACAAACATTATATCCACACGCTTGCACAATTCCACCGCTGAGGCCTGCCTTTTTACCGCCTCCCTGCACAGGGTATTGATTACTTTCAGCTCGCTGAAGCCTTGTTTTCCTATCGCTGCGAGCATTTTCCCGAAGTGTTCAGGGCTCTGCGTGGTCTGGCAAACAACTCCTAACCTGCTGTTATCAGGCAACTTATGCAAATCTGACTCCTCTCCTACCACAATAACCTCTTTTGCGCAACCCACCACCGACCGGACTTCGGGGTGGTTTTCGTCGCCGATAACCACCACCTTATAGCCCTCCTCACTAAGTTTTTTAGCTATTTTCTGGAGCCTTTTGACTAATACACAGGTCGCGTCGGCAATCCTCAGTCCTTTTGCCCTCAGTTTCGCTATCTGTTCCGGCGCTGCCCCATGTGAGCGGATAAGAACCGTTCCGGACTCTACCTCGTCTACATCATCAACCGTTTTCAGACCCGCTTTCGCCAGCCGCTCAACCATATCCTTGTTATGAATGATTGGCCCGAGGCTGTAGACCTTTCCCTCCTGTGCGAGGATTTCTTCCGCCATACTAATGGCGTTTTTAACGCCGTGACAGAACCCGCACTTTTCCGCAATTATAACCTTCATAATACCTAATCCAGTTTATCAAATCTTACGCCAATTTGGGCTCGCCAGCTACCAATAACCACCTGCAAGTGCCCTTGCTAATGTCACAGCCCAGCCGGCTGCGACAATGATTAGAGCCGCAAGGATTATGTATCTTATTCTAACGTCCGCAAAAAACCGCTCGACAAATCGAAAGCTCAAGCCAAAAACTGATGTAACAAAGGCCAAAATCGCTGAAACTATCAACAGACAGTAAAACACCGCCGCGGCTGGCTGAATATAAAATGCCTGGAAGATTTCGCCGCGGGCGAACGCAAATGCCGCCGTTGTCATTCCACACGTCGGGCACGGCAGATTATACCTCTGCTTGAAACCGCAGTATGCCGGCCACAGGCTAATGCCGATTTTGCCGTGCGCAGCCAGCCAGATGTACACGCAGCACGCGATTATCGCCGTGCAAACAACACCCGCTGCGATTCTTTGATGAGATGATGCGCCGGACGATTTTAAGTCTATTTAACTGTTGGCTTGTTTGCATACGTGGATTAGAATAGGAAACCGTTGGAATTATGTCAAGGCTGGACTATGGAGATACCAGATGCCATTAGAGCAGTTGGATTTGAGAGGAATGCTGGAAACCGCAATTATCGCAGCACGGCTGGCCGGCCAGCATGCAATGGAAGAACTCGACTTCCTGAAAGTCTCTGTAAAAAATGACAGTGAACTGGTCACTCAAGCTGATGCGCGGTGTCAACAGATAATCATTGACCGAATCAAAGAAACGTGTCCTGACCACGGCTTTATCGCCGAAGAAGGCACCGGAGGCAAATTGTTCAAACAGCCGCCGCGGGGTTCTAACCCAATCTGGTGGGTGATAGACCCAATAGATGGAACCAATAATTTCGCGCAAAGTACTTATCTTCAGCGTCAGCATCGCCGCCTTCTACAAGAATGAACCTATCATTGGCGTAATCTTTGAACCCGCCACGGACTCTATGTTCACAGCCATCAAAGGCGATGAAGCCCAGCTCAACGGCAGGCGAATAACCGCCAGCGAAGATACTATGAATAAGTTTTCGAGTATCGGCTTAGACAGCAGTTTCGAGCAGGAGTTACCCGGCTGGGTTCAGGAAATTATGCGTCGGACAAGATTTCGCAGCTTAGGCTCAATAGCGCTGCACCTTGCTTACGTCGCAAAGGGCGGCTTCATTGGCACTATCGGCTTTTCTCAGAAGCTGTGGGACATAGCAGCCGGGGTGGTGATTGCCGAGGCCGCCGGCGCAGTTGTCACCGATTGGCAGGGTAAAAAAATCTTTCCAGTCGATTTGGACAACTACGCAGGCCAGCGGTTCCAGACAATAACAGCCAACAAAAAAACTTACTCACAAATCTTGGAACTTCTGCGAAAACCGTAAATTGCAAATTACCTCGGGTCTGCGACTGGCTGGACGGCACGCACATTTATCTTGCCACCGGCTGGATACACGTCGCTCCTGTCGAATATTGCAATGACTCTTTTTTGTGGGCCGTCGGTGCCGATTCGAACAAGTATGTAGGCTGTGAACACGTCACTCCGAACCGTAACCAAATTACTGATTCTTGCGAAAATCAAATCCCGCTCTTCAAAATCATTCGCTGCGCCGTCACCGTCAGGCGGCACAGTAGTAAGGTCAGGATAACCAGCCTGATCTTTGGGCGTTGTGCCGTCACTTTCATAATCAAGACTGTAATAATCAATCCTGAACTGGTTGCTGCCAGAATTAACATCACAAAGCTGGCCGATGTTTTCAAAACCTGCAGCACCAGGCCGAGTTCTGTAATCGGGGCCAAAAATCGATGAAAGGTCAAGTTTGTCTCTGTAGGCAACTATTGCCTCGGCAAGGGCGGTACTATTGTAGCCGCTTTTTCTCTGGGAGACCCAGGGAAGTTGTGCCAAAACAAACCACGGTGCGGTATTGATATTTATTCTGCCTTTTACTCTGGCCTCATTCGGATCGGATACATACCCAGACGGAGGCCAAACAGTTAGATATTTGAAAACTTGCTGGAAATTGGGATTGTTCAAATCAACGAGCACGTCCGCTTCGGTATCATTTGGCCCAATTTTTGTTCCACTCATTTCGTAAGCATCCCTGCGGAAAATCATCCCTATTTCGCCGACATTTGTAAAAGGTGCGTTGGCAGGATGAGCCTGAATATAATTCGGGTCTCCATTGTTATAGTCATTAACGCTTCCAAGCGTTGGAACGCTGTCGTTCGGGTCCCACAAACGCCTTATACATTTATGTTTGCTAATATCACGCTGAAGACTATGACACCCATCACTCAAAGGAACCAGCCATGCTGGAACCTGTGTCGAATCCACAGTTATATACTTAATCTGCCCTGTCTGAGGAATGTAAACACGACGTTGTAACTTTATATCGGAACCGGCAGTGAAGAAAATAGGCAAGTCATACCTAATAGCGTTTACATCTACGGGTAGCCCTGCTGGAGATTCCTGTCTTCGTATAACATAAAACTCTTTATTATTCGCAGGCCACGGCTCAATATCATAATTAACATCATTAACATTAAGTTGCCAGAGTCCTGTAGTCCCTATCCCATCTTCGGCGTAAGGTTTGTAAAGCTCAACCGCATAAGCTCTATAGGTAGTCGGCGGGTCACCTGCAGTAACAGAGTTGTAATCAACCTCGGATATGTAGATACACGGCCGTTCGAAACCGTAATAAGTAACGCTATTCACATCAATGGCAGTCACATTTGAATCACTATCGCGAAAGTCAATCAGGTTAACAGCTATCTGCGCAGTTACTTTGTTGACATCTGCGAAATTGGGGTCGTAATCAGTAAGAGCTTTCCTCATAGTGTTATACATAATATTTATGTCAGCCGCAGTAACCGTATTGATATTAAGCATCTTATCACCGTTTGGGTCGATAATCCGGTCCATATTGCAAGTGGTAAGATAATGCCGCCTGAAATTATTCACGTCGTACGGGTCGGTAACAGCAGTACACCAGTCCTTCAGTTTGCCAAACGTACCGCCAGCGTAAGGTTCATCTTTCTTACCATTAAAATTATCCCCTATTGTATAGTCCCAGACGTTCTCCAATCGCACCAAAGCTTTCGATGTTATGCAGTAGCGATATCGCAGTTCGAGCTCATCGGATATATCAAACGGCAGATACGGATAATTGGCTACTGCTGGGAAATAGAACCGCCAAACTACATTGTTTTGGAATTCATCCCACCCCTGACCTGCTGGAGTCCACCCCTGACTTACTCCAGCACCACACCTGGCGTTATGAATGTCGCAAACATCATCGCCGTTTCTTGCCAGCGCACCGAGGTTTATCTGCATTTGGGTTGAGCCGTCAATGTGTTTCACGTTGGGGTCATTCGGGTCAAATTTGTAAGCCGTATTGACATTTATCATTCCGCCATTGTCAACGATTCTAATGGCTGCATAAACTGGTTTTCCCCCGCTGGAGGTTATATCATCGAGCTGAATCCACTTCGAATCGGCTATGCCGTCACCATCCGCATCGGCAGAGACACCATAAGTTGCTATGCTTGTGCTGCCGTCACTATTTACTTTTAAAAATCTGCCCTCGGAATCCATACTGAATATCGGATACTCCCGAACAACATCTGTCGTTGACAAACCAACCGGTGCGACATTAACATCCTGCGTCCCGTAAGCCTTCCGTGCCAGATACCCCGTAACATCACTTATCTGCCGCCATCTGCACGGACTGTTCGGGTCATTCGGATCCTCCCTGTACGGCTCCAGGCTTGCCAGCCATCTATCATTCTGGCCGGGATAGTCGTAGTATTCCGACAACTCCAGCCCATTAGGGTCCTTGCGCGGAATATCTAAGGCCAATTCTTCTGATATTTTTGCTATGACCATATCTACCGCTGAATCGAGCTCTTTGTTTTTGGATATGCTCGAAGCCGTTATTTTATTGACCCGTGCCATCATAAGAAATAGTACGCCCACTATCGCCAGCAGACTGGTTAAGACCATTGTCAATATAAGGGCCGAGCCGACGGAAAACATGCTTTTCACAAATTTCTTGCTTGTCATTTTCATTCCAGCCGTTCTTCCTTTGTCGCCACAAGGCACCAAGAAGTGTAAAGTGCCTAAAATGTGAAGCGCCTAAAGTGCAGTGAGCTCAAAACTCTTATAACTTTAGTTCACTTTAGCTCACTTTTATTTTCCTTCCGACCTCGCGCCTTCGTGGCCTAAAATTAATCTCCCAAATACACAATATGCGTAAAGGTCTTGCCGTTTTTTATAACACCTTTGGAATCATACAGCGTAAAGGTAAACTTCAGTGCCCGTCCAAGCCCGGGAATATAATCAAAATTCGCTTCATTCAACAATCCCTGAAAATTGTTACCCCCGAATGCTCCGCCAAGACTTACGAATCCGTAAGGCGGATATGGATACAGTACTTTGGGAACTTGAACAGAGTCAAGCCCACCGCCACTTGTAAAAAAGTCCGAATCCGCTAAATTTCCGTTGCCATCGGGGTCAACCTCCGGCACCCATCGCTGCTCAGCGGCATACCAGCCCTGAACCTTGAACTCTCCCACACCCTCACACAAAAGCATATGAATCGAACATGGGTCCGCAGGGTCAACCTTCGCTCCGATTCGCCACACCTCCGCCCCAACACCGCCGATGAAGACGTCAGTAATAGCCGTGAGTCTTTCATCTTTGCACGTCCAGGGAGCTCTCGAAATAATCATCCACCCTGCCAAAGGTATCGTATCGTACTCATAAATGTTGTGCCAGATGTCAAGTGTAGGCGGACCAACCCCACAAAGCTCCTCGTCTAATGCATAAGGATCGTAGGCGGGAAGTGCAGATGTAATAATATGCTGAGTCCTCGCAAGTATTCGCTTCTCCGGGGCTTGTTGCGGGGCCCTTATCCAGTTCCCATTTTTGTCTTTGGTTTTGGCAAGCATATAAGAAATTCTCGCAAGATTGCCGCGAATCTGGTCACCTCCGTAAGTTCCATAGGATTGAAAATCGCCATCAGCAAAAAACATTATCCTGTCAAATCTCTCATGCGAGTTAGGTTCAGCCACCCAGACAACGAAAATCTCGCCATCTTTCCGCAATCCTTTGAAGTCAGCGTTTAACTGCCCCGTAATGGCCTGCAGCTTCTGCATAATCTCAGCGTTCGCTGTAGCCATCCGGTAAGTATCTATACTCATATTGAAAATCAAACTCGCAAATAATATCATCATCGCCAGTAACCCCACCGCAACCGCAAGCTCAAGTAATGTAAATGCCTTTCTCATTTTCTTCTTGCCGCTAATACGCAGAGACACCAAATCAATTATTTTTTCAACTTTAGGCACTTTAGTCACCTTAGCTCACTTTAGGCACTTGTTAAAACCTTATTACCTTCTGATATACACCTACGCACGGCCCTCTGCCGCCGCCGACCGGCGGCGGAACAACCCAGATATCTCCAAGCGAACCGCCCTCCCAGTTTCTGTCAAGAAGAATCGTATAATCATTAGGCGATGCGTAACGCTCCAGCACACGATAAATCTGTCCTGTATTATTATCTGCTATCGTATAGCCGTCGTTTATAAACGTTTTTTCTTCTGTCGGATTATTTATCGTGAGTTCATTATCTCTGCCTGCGACCTTCGAGACTCCGACTTCAACAGGCTTGGGACAATCGACTACCCCATTGAAGGGGATCGGATATTTCAGGTTCGGACTTGCCTTTCGGCACACAAACACCGTTACCTGCACAAGCCGACTATTCGGGTCATTCGGGTCCACTTGTCTGCAAAGAGCAGTCCAGTAATACTGCTTTTGTAAAATGTCAGTACCTGTTGATGGATACGTGAATTCACAAGGGTCGATTTTGACGCCTGCTTTTAACACATCATTGAAATCCTTAAGTTGGTTTGGTTCCAGCTTGCCGAAATCGATATCGCCTGCAGGGCTGTTTTTTGCATAAAGTTTTACCTTCGCGAAGGCCTCGTCCGCCGCTATCGATGCGATTGTCTGCTCGGCAACAAGCGTTGTAAGGTGAACACACACAGGAAACACCCCCGCCACAAAAACCACGCCTACGGCAAGCACCCCTATCGCCAGCAGCACCTCAGCAAGTGAAAAACCCTTATTTTTAGGCTTATTGCTCATCTGGTTCTTTGTGCCTCTGTGCCTTTGTGCCTCTATCCCTGATTTTCCCGTCAATCCTGCTTGATTATCGTTCCCGTGTAAGGGTTGATGTAAATCGAAGCCAGATTTTTCAGACAATCTGACCACGCCCGGCCTTTTTCATAAGCCGCCTTGAATTTGTCCCGCTCATAAATAATGAAGGTGTTTCGACTCGGCTCTTTATAAAAGCCAAGATAGTCATAATCATCCTGAACGAACATTCCTGTGTTATAACCTGCAATATTCTCCGGCGAATTAAATATATCATCAGCCGATTCGTTGGGATTCATGGGCCGGTATTTACCATCTCTGTTTCTCACACGCACATCGTGTATAACCAATTTGCCGGATGGCGAAAAGACAATCGAAAACGTAGTTGTATCATTAACATCTACAAGTGTGCTTATCTCGCTGTCGGAATCAACTACGTTATCTCCGTTGATTCTTAAATCCATCACGCCAACCGCCTCTGGCAGCTTGATTGGCTCAAGACCTTCGACCGCTCTAAAGCCAACCGTAAGATTGTCCATTTTTTTCGGCTCTTCATATACAATGAAAACCATATACTGGACAGCTTCCAGTGCACCCTTAGGGTTGTTCGGCTCGTATGCATACTGGAATCTTATGCCGGCGTAACGCTGCTCTTTTAAGGCGATGGCACGGGCACTTGACAGGGCCGCACCTATCATCGCTTTTGTCGGCCCTTTCGACTCAAGTGAGTTAAGTAACGCACGAATAGCCGGCAGACCAAACACCGCAAGCAGAGCGACTGCCGCAACGACAACCGTCATCTCCATCAGCGTAATACCGGATTGTTCGCGCCTTGTTTTCATTGTTCACTGCCATCTGTCATCCGTCATTCGTCCTCTGTCCTCCGCCTTCTGTCCTTATCTATCTGCTCCTTACATCATCATCCGTATCGAATTTTTTATCCGGCCCAGCTGACGTAATTACCGGAAAAGTCCTTGCCTTATCAGGGTCGGGAGTAGGGTCGCTTTCATCATAATAGTCATACCGCAGCGTTGTGCCCCAGGGGTCAACTACCCTAAGCAGCGGGTAAACTCTGGTACCGATGGTGATTGTCCCGTTTCTTACAGCTATCATTTTCCTGTCGATTTTCGCCAGCGTCTCTCTGCTTGTCGGGACCATACTCAAAAATAAATACATCACCTCATCTCCAGCATAACTGGTATTAGGGTCGCTTATTGTCACACTCCCACCCAGCGCATTCCCCAGCGTACCTTCAATGGGGGTCTTGTCGAAGCCGTTGCAGTCCAGCGGAAAGGTAAATGCGGCATAATTAGGGTCCTTGTAGTTGAAGCCATACTCGTGAAATTGAGCCAGGGCCGTGGTAAGAAGCGCCAGCGTGCTTCTGCAGTGCTTTTCTTTTTCCATGTTTTCGATGCGCGAAGCAATACCGATTACCATTGCGGCCAGTATCGCGACTATCGCGACAACAACCAGCATCTCAACAAGCGTAAAACAGCATTTTGTTTTTTGTTTACTGCTCATTGTTCATCGACCTTTTGAATTTTGAGTTTTGAATTCTTAGTTTTGAATTCCCATTGTGTGTTCCCTCCGCAAACAACGAACTATGAACAATGAACTCAAAAATTAGTAATATCATCGTTTGTGCCGTATAGGCCGTCCGCTCCCGCGGATATTAGTATGTATGAGTCCGGCCTGTAAGGCCAAGGTTTTAATCCCAGTGTAGCAGCATAAACCTGCTTATCCAGCAGCTTGTAACTCGACGAATAAAGATAGGTGCCGGCCGGTGTGGTGGGAGCCGCTGGGTCGACCCAGTACAAAGGGTCGTTTGACTTTTCAGAGTCCTTCTTGAGTTTAATCAGGTCAATATTATCGGTATAATTATAAATCCTGCTCGCCGCTCCTGCTTCGTCGGCGGGGGTACTAAAATCCTTGCTGGCGGTGTTGGCCTTGTAGTATAGAATCGGCCGACCCGCCCTGACAGCTTTCCCGCCGACCGTCACAGACTTTGTCCCAAATGAATCACAAAGCACATATCTACCTAAGCGTAAGTTCGTTTGGGATTGGGTGATGTTGCTGAATAGCTGCTTCAATGTAAAGGCATTAGCCGTCCCAAGCTCCAGATAAGGCCCTAATCGCTTATCGAGATCCACTGGTGGCTGGCCATACACGCCTTGTCCCTCCGCCCGCCATTCGGAGTTACAGTCAAATCCTAAAAGGTCCCAGCCGACAAGCGCCTCGCAAAGCTTGTTTGCACCACAGTAATAGTACCCCGCCGAAGGTGCATTCAAATCAGAAGGTGGGTAATCGCCGTAATCGCCCTTAAAGGCCATCAGCGCCATATCGATGGCCGCAAACTGCACCTTCTGCTTGGCTTCACTGGCGCTATTGCGCACGTAGCTAACTGTCGGAATGAGAATCCCCACCAGTATTGCGATTATCGCAAGAACCGTCAAAAGCTCAACAAGTGTAAAGCCGTTTCTTTCAGGTCTCATCTTAAATATCCCTCCAAAATTGTCCTGCCGGATAATTGTTTTTATTTTAATAAACTGCTGCGCCCTGGTCCTCGGCGAAGACAGCAAAGTCATAGAAACTAATGACGGCGTCAGGTTCTGCTCCCCTATTCCTTTTCAAAATTGAATATATCATCAGGTGTGCCGTACTGACCGTCGAACCCCGCCGACAGAAGAATATAGGAATCCGACCTGTAAGGCCTGCCCTCGGTTATCTCGATTTTATCATTCTTCGTATTTTCATAAAATTTTTCAGGATGTTCATGCAACGGATGTACAGCCGACGGATTCCACGGCATACCCAATTCCACCAGATAATCGTTATCGAGGTAATTATAAATCTGACCCTTGTTATCGGTTCCTGCCGGCAAATAATCAGAATTAGGGTCATGCATTATGCCTGTCGTATTTGCCTTGTAATAAAGTACCGGCATACCGATTTTTTTCCCTGTGCTTATATTTTTTACGCGAGTATATTCATCACACAGGACAAATAAATTGTTGTATGTGAGGTCCCCCGTATCCGCATAAATATCGCTGAGTCTGTAGGCGTTGGCTCTTTCTAATTGCAGATAAGGCCCTTTCCTGGACTGCAAATTATCCGTGCGGGTTGCGGTGGGAAGAGAGTCCTTTGGATTGTCGTATATTTTATTGGTCCCATCCGCTGTACAATCCGCCCTGAAATGCGAAGCGGGGTTAAAACCCAGCAAATCCTGGCCCACCATCGCTTCACAGAGTCTCGCTGCACCGGGGTAATGCTGAGGCTGAGTTGCTCCATCATAATCAGGAGCAACACCAGAGGTGGCTGAATCCGGATAGACCTCGAACTCATTCTTGAAAAGTTCCATCGCCTCGCTGGTGCTGTGGAATTGCGCCTTTTGCTTGACATCGGTGGCGTACCGTCTGACCATATTCAGAGACGGCACAAGTATACCTATGAGGATTACGATAATGCTCATAACAGTCAAAAGTTCCACAATGGTAAAGCCCGCCTTGTTTTCGGATTGTCTTATGAATCGTTTCATTTTTCGGCCTCCTAAATTTTTGTCCCCGCGACTGCTTGCGCAGTCAAGCGCGGGGGCGTTACACGCTGCTGCCAAGCGACGAAATAACCTGTATCATCGGCAGAAACACCGACAGAACGATGAACATAACGATACTCCCCAGCATCAGAATCATAATCGGCTCAAGCAGCGACATCATCGAGGCGACCAGAACATCGACCTGCTCATCGTAGTTGTCGGCCACTTTCAGCAGCATCTTATCCAAATCACCTGTTTCTTCTCCCACAGCAACCATATTTGAAATGATTAAGTCAACAGTTTTGGATTGCCGCAGCGGACCCGCGAAGGTATCACCCTGCCTGATGGAATTGTGAACATTGCCGAGCATATTCGCAAATACTTCGTTTCCCGCTGTATCACGCGAAGTGTTGATGGCGTCGAGAATCGGCACACCCGCGCCTATCAGTGTCCCTAAAGTTCGTGTCCATCGCGTCACAGCGATTTTACTGCTGAGACTGCCTATCACCGGCAGCCTGAGTTTTATGGTATCCAGAACATACCTGCCCGCGCGAAACTGCTTTACAATCCTCAGGATAATAACAAACGCAAAGGGTGCCCCTAACAGAACAACCCAGCCGTAGCGGTAAGCTATCCAGCTGCTTACACCAAGCACTGCAGTCGTAAGCGGATTCAGTTTGCCGCCGACCATTTCGCTCAGCACTTCCTTGAATTTCGGTATAACAAATTTCATCAGGCCCAGAACGATACCGAACGCTGCGCACATAACCACCATAGGGTAAATCATCGCGCTTTTAACCCGGGATCTAAGTTTTTGGGCCTTTTCCATAAAGTCCGCTATACGTGACAGAATCAAATCCAGCACACCGCCTGTCTCGCCAGCCGCCACCATATTGACAAACAGCCGATCGAACGCCCTCGGAAATCTGGCCAGCGCTTCCGACAGTGTTGACCCTCCTTCTATGTCGTCAGCCACGTAACCGATAACTCTCTTGAAAGTCCCCGACTTCTGCTGCTCCTCAAGAATCCTCAGCGACCGCAAAATCGGAAGGCCTGCATCCTGAAGTGTCGAAAGCTGCCTTGCAAACTGTGCCACCATTTTTGCCTTTACCCTGCCGCCCCCCCTGCGCCTGCCTTTAGGCCCTGCACCGGCCTTGGCAGTCGGCTTCTTCTTTTCGCCGGTCTCTCGGACCTTCGTGGGGAAGTACCCCATATTGCGTATCTTGCTTATCGCCTCCTTTTCGCTCAGGGCTTCTACTTCGTCTTTTATCCCCACCCCCTGCGAATCCAGAGCTTCATATTTGAAAACAGGCATCTTAAAACACCTCCTTTGCTTGTTACCTTTCTGTTGTTGTCTCTTTTACCACCTCGTCTACGGTTGTGATGCCGTCGTAGATTGCAGCCAGACCGTTGTCCCGCAGCAGCCTCATACCCGCCTTTTGCGCCGCCGCTCGCAAAACACTCGTCGAGGCCTGACTCATAATCAAATCACGTATCTCGTCGTTAAACAGCATAATCTCAAAAATCCCCGTTCGTCCCCTGTAACCGGTATTATTGCAGTTTCTGCAGCCTCGGCCGTAATAGAACTTCTTGTCCTTGATATCCTCCGGCGTAAGCCCCAGTTCCGCCAACTGAATCTCGCTGGGCTCGAACGGCGTCTTGCATTTCTCACATATCTTTCTGACCAATCGCTGCGCAACAATGCCTTCGAGCGTCGCGGTGAGAAGGAACGGCTCCACACCCAAATCCAACAATCGCGCTATCGAACTTGGAGCATCGTTTGTGTGTAATGTGGTGAACACCAAGTGGCCTGTCAGAGATGACTGCGCCGCAATCTCCGCCGTCTCGAGGTCACGAATCTCACCCACCAGTATGATATCGGGGTCCTGACGCAAAATCGAACGCAGACACTTGGCAAATGTCAGCCCGATATCAGCTTTCATCTGAACCTGAATCAGACCGTCAACATCATATTCAACGGGGTCTTCTGTCGTGATTATTTTAGTTTCAATATCATTGAGTTTAGCCAGAGCGGCATAAAGTGTAGTGGTTTTACCGCTTCCTGTTGGCCCCGTAACAATCACGATTCCATTCGGTTTGCGTATAAGCCTGTGCACTAATTCGAGGTCGTTAGGCCTCAAGCCCAGTTTTGCCAAATCAAAACTGACCTGGGTCCTGTCCAGAACACGCAGCACGACGCTTTCGCCGAACATCGTCGGCATAACACTGACGCGCAAATCAACCGGATTGCCCTGTACCGTCAGCGATATTCGGCCGTCCTGTGGCAGTCGTCTCTCCGCAATATCAAGGTTCGCCATAACCTTTATTCGGGAGCTCAGTGCCGCCGCGATGTGCTTCGGCGGAGGTACCATCTCATAGAGCACCCCGTCAATCCGGTAGCGCATCTTGTACTCATTTTCGAAGGGCTCAAAATGAACGTCCGATGCCTTGTCTCGAATCGCCTGCAGCAAAACAAGGTTCAGAAGCTTCTTGACTGGGTTTGATTCGGAAAGTTCTTTCAGCTCATCCAGGTCGATACTCTGGTTTCTGCCCTCGAATTCTGCAAGGAAACTGTCATCCTTTATCTCGGTTATCAGGTCATTGATGCTCTCCTCTTCGGTCTCATAGTACTTAGTCAGGGCTTTCTCCAGGGCCTCGACATCAGTTATCTTCGCCGTGACCTTGAAACCCATCAGTGTGCTCAGGTCATCCGTTGCCCTGAAATTTTCCGGATTATCGAGCACAACCGTCAGCTCGTTTTCCTTCTGCTTGTATTCGATTGGCACAATGTGATAGGTCTTGGCCATTTGTGCCGGCACCTTGGCGACCACCTCAGGAGTGATGTTTATCTCATTTAGGTCCACATATTCCATCCCCCGCTGGGCTGCCAGCGCAACCCGAAGCTGTTCTTCGTCCACTAAGCCCAGTTCAAGGAATATCTGCCCTATCGACACCGGCTCAGTCCGCTGCTTTTGTATCTTTAGGCACTCGTGGACCTTTTCCCTCGTCAGAATACCCATTTTTATGAGCACTCTGCCTAATGTCCTGCTCCTTAGCTGTTCTATGGGGGGGAGTTTTTTTGTTATCTTCGCCTCTGCCATCGCACTCTCACCTCTCAATCAGTATTCCCACATCCACTCTTATTATATAACATTAACAGTTTTTTAACAAACAAATTACGAATTGGACACTTGGTTATCAGGACTAAATCGCCCTCTTCTTTTTCGCTTTGTTAACCCCCTCTTCTTGATTTGATGGCAAAAAGACCTTTCGCTTGGCTGTTGCTGCCGCGCAACCCCTAAAACACAGGTTTTCCCACCCCCTTCATCCAAACCCCACCCATAAGCCGAAGGACTGCCCACCGACCTCTATGTCCTTAAAATAGGCCCGATGTCTTCAGCCTTTACAGGCTGCTTCTTCTTCGCCATAGCCTGCCGTTTAGCCATTGCCTTATCGTGCAATGCACCGGGCTGTCGGCTCTTGTCCAGCATCTCTTCTAACGTAATCTTGCCCGTGTCGTAAAGAATCCACAGGTGCTCATCCAACAGCTGCATCCCCAGTTTCTTGCCCGTTTGAATGCTCGAATCGATTCGATAGGTCTTGTTCTCGCGGATAAGATTGGCAATCGCGGGCGTCACAACCATAAATTCATAAGCTGCAACCCTGCCCCTGCCGGTAGCTAATGGGCACAGTACCTGGCTTAGAACCGCTATCAGGTTAGCACTTAGCTGGGTCCGAATCTGCTCCTGCTGATTGGGCGGAAATACGTCGATAAGTCTCGTAATGGTTCCCGCCGCGCTGGTTGTATGAACGGTGCTGAACAAAAGGTGGCCGGTCTCCGCCGCCCGTACCGCCGCCTCTATCGTTTCCAGGTCTCGCAGTTCCCCCACCAAAATCACATCCGGGTCCATTCTTAAAACACGCCTTAACGCCTCATGAAAACTCGGAACATCGACACCCACCTCACGTTGGTTGACAATCGACTTCTTGTGCGAATGGTAGTATTCGATGGGGTCCTCAACGGTTACAATATGGCGGTCGAGATTCTCGTTAATATAGTTTAACATACACGCCAAGGTCGTGGTTTTGCCACAGCCTGTAGGTCCTGTAACCAAAAACATCCCCCTCGGCCGGCGGCACAAAGCCTCGCACAGCGGTGGCAGTCCTATTTCCTCAAATGTCATAATTTTTGTTGGAATCAGGCGCAAAACAACCGAAATGTTGCCTTTTTGCCTGAAAACAGACACACGAAACCTCGCTTTATCGCCGAAGGCAAACCCAAAGTCGGTACCGCCCTCTTCCTGCAATTCCTGCTGATTCCGCTCAGGTGTTATACTCTTCATTAAAGCCATTGTATCATCCGGCTCAAGAACCTTGGTCTCAAGCGACCTGAGTCGGCTATTTATCCTCAATACAGGTGGTAGGCCGGTAACAATATGGATGTCCGAGCCGTTCTGCACAACGCAGGCCTGTAGCAGTCTGTCCATATTAACTGTTGCCATTTGAAAACCCCTAACAGTTTACCTTTCAATCGATTATATTCTCTGTCTGTGCTATGCTTGCCACTTCTTCTGGCGTACTGATGCCCTTAAATATCTTAATCTTGCCGTCCTCCATAAGTGTTCTCATTCCGCCCGCCTTGGCCGTCTTTCTTAATTCGCTCGTTGGTGCCTTTGCGAAGGCCAGCTCTCTCAGTTCATTATTCATCTCGACCATCTCGAATATGCCGATTCGGCCTCTGTAGCCGGTGCCATGGCACTGACTACACCCCGCTCCTTTATAGATTGTACGGCCTTCGATATTTTCCGGCGTAATATCGAGCAGCCGCAAATACTGCGGGTCAGGGTCGTCGTCAGCCACTTTGCAGCTATTGCAGATGACCCGCACAAGCCTTTGCGCCATAATCGCCTGTATTGAGCTGGCCACGAGAAACGGCTTTACTCCCATGTCTATCAATCGAGTAATTGAACTGAGTGCGTCATTTGTATGCAGCGTGCTGAAAACCAGGTGTCCTGTCAGAGCTGCCTGAATGGCAATATCCGCGACAATGTTGTCTCGAATCTCACCAATCAGCACAATATTGGGTGCCTGTCGAAGCATAGCCCGCAGAATCTTCTCAAAGGTCAGACCGATGTCTTCTTTCACCTGGCACTGGTTCATACCCGTGAAATTGTACTCTACGGGGTCTTCCGCGGTGACTATTTTCTTGTCGGGCTTGTTCAGTTCCTGAAGTGCCGCATAAAGAGTTGTGGTTTTACCGCTTCCTGTAGGCCCTGTAACCAAAAAGATGCCGTTGGGCCTTTTGATTATCTTTTGAAACCGCTCGTAATCATCCTGCTCAAAGCCAAGCGACTGGATACCGATGTTGACGGAGTCTGGCCGAAGAATACGCAGCACCACACTTTCGCCGTGATAACCCGGCAGAGCAGATACACGAAAGTCAATGTCCTGGCCGCCAATCGGGCGTTTAATACGGCCGTCCTGCGGCAGCCTCTTCTCCGCGATATCCATCCCCGATAGAATCTTCAGTCGCGTAATCAGCGGCGACTGCATATTCTTGGGGATATTATCCTTCTCCAGACAAACACCGTCTACTCGGTACCGTATCCGTACCCTGTCAGACATCGGCTCAACGTGTATATCACTCGCACGCATGTAATAGGCGTTGTCTATTATAAGATTCACGAGTCTGACGACGGGGCCTTCGTCATCGCCGCCTTCAGCTTGTGCCCGAAGTGCTTCCGCCTGCAGCTCATGACCCGCCTCGGTGAGCTCCGCTGCAGTCGCGTCGATGCTGTGCTTCAGTCTGTCTTCTTCCACCACCTTTACCGCCGTTTGGCCAAATGACCCCTCAATTGTTGCGCGAATCCTCGAAGGGCTGGCGAGATAACACTCCAGCTCAGTGTTCAACCGAAATCGGATTGCGTCCATCATATCGAGGTCTAACGGGTCGCTGATAATCAGTTTTAGTCTGCCGTTATTCATACCCAGCGGCAGAATGTTGTGCTTCTTCATCACTTCTGCAGGAATAAGCTTCATCACCTCTGGAGGAATGGAAACCTTTTCCGGGTCCACATATTGTAGGCCAAACTGCTTTGCGATTGCTTTAGTCAGCGTGTCCTCGTTGACAAGCCCCAGTTCGAGCAGCACTTCGCCTAAACGCCTTTTTTGGACTTTCGATGTCTTTATCGCGTCGAGCAGGGCCTCTTTTTTGACCACGCCGGCTTTATACAGTATTTCACCGAGATGTCCCTGCTTTTTAGGCATACTTACGCTCTGTTTAGTCCTTTACCGCCCACTATTATAGCACTCTCGGCCCTGCCAGTCAAATTTACAATCGCAACCGCAGCATATTAAGTCCTGTTAACGCCGCCCTGAGCTGAATGAGTTGTCTGTTACCGGAAAAAATAAAACGCTCGGCCTCAGTATAATTATCGGCACTTACACTGATATACACCAGTCCGACGGGTTTTTGTTCACTCCCACCACTCGGCCCAGCTATGCCGGTTATGCCGATAGCAAAGTCCGCCCCAGCCTTTTTTCTGGCGCCCTCAGCCATCGCCTTTGCCGCCTGTTCGCTGACCGCCCCATATCTTTTAATCAAATCTTTAGATACGTCAAGCTCGCTGGTCTTGGCCTTGTCGCTGTAGGTAACCCAGCCGTACGTAAAATATCGGCTTGCCCCTGCAACATCGGTTATAAATTTGGCCAGCGCCCCCCCTGTACAGGATTCAGCGACCGCAATTGTCTTTTTCTGCCGCGCCAATTCTTCGCCCACCACCTCCGCCAACGTCTGTTCCCCCACCCCGTAAACCAGCTCTCCAAGGCATTTCCGCAGCATCTTTTCATCTTTTTCCGCCATTCGTTCAGCCCCCACACCTGTCTTCCGACAGGAAGACGTGGGGGCAGTCGCGACAATGTGCAGGGTAATTACACCGTGTTCCGCCGTGCAGTTAATCAGCGGATTCCTTCCTCGCTCCATAACATCGCCGACCAAATCAGCAATAGCTGACTCGCCCGCCCCAAAGCATTTTAATTTTCGCACGACTATCGCCTGCCCAGCCGCCGCTGTCTCCAGCTCTGGCAAAACCTGCTCCTCGAACATCTCCTTCATTTCAGCCGGCACCCCCGGCAGAACAAAGAACAATTTGCCCCTGTTCTCAGCCGCAATACCCGGCGCTATCCCCAGCTTATTTTCAAGTGCCTTTGCACCTTCCGGTATATACGCCTGGATTTTATCCCTCTCACACATTGACCGTTCTCGGCGGACGAATGCATTCTGTATGTCCTTAAGAACTTCGTTTTGTAACTGCAGTTCGCTGCCGAGGAATTTGGCAAGCGCCTGGCGGGTTACATCATCATCAGTCGCCCCGAGGCCACCCGTTACTAACACAACATCAACATCTTCGCTTGCTAATTTTAAAGCTCGGACGATTGAGTCCACATCGTCCCCGATAGTGTAAGAGCCGACAACCGGTATGCCGATAGAAAGTAATCTTTCGCTTAGATATGCAGCATTTGTATCTACTATTTGGCCGTTCAGAATCTCATTGCCGATACTTATAATACTTGCCTTTTTCATAAGCTCACGGCTTAATCAATGCTTTAATCACGCCGTCACGGTACTCGCTGACCATATCGAAAGCCTCTTTGGCCTGTTCAAAGCTGAATCTGTGGGTAACCATAAAATCAATTTTCGCTTTACCCGAAGCAATCAAATCAATTGCTTTTTGGGTACAGTTGTTCTGCCGACGGATATTCACAATGGTTATTTCTTTCCTGCGGATTTCATCGATAGCAAACCAAATCCGCTCTTCACGAGGTATACCAACAATTATTAATCTGCCGCCCGGCTTAAGCAATTCGACCGCCTCATCAAGGGTTTCCTGCTGGCCGGCACATTCAAAAACAACATCAAGACCTAAGCCCTGCTGCTCAAGAATTGCTTTAACAATATCCTCCTGCGTCGGATTGCCGACCCAAAAAGCACCTGCCTTTTTGGCGATTTCGGTGCGCCCTTTTATTTTGTCAGTCATATAAATTCTACCGGCCTGCTCAGTTTGTGCCGCTGCTAAACAGCTAAGCCCTATTGGGCCTGAACCTAAAATCGCAATATTTGCTTTGTTGGGCATCTCAGCCTGCAAAACTGAATATACACCTATGGAAAATGGCTCACACAACACCGCCTGCTCAAAAGTAATTTCTTCATTAGTGGGATAACAACTTCCCTCCGGCATAACTATGTACTCGCAAAGGCAGCCGCCACCCTCGCCGGGTGTACCGAGAAAACGCAAGTTTCTACAGGTATTTTCTCTGCCTTGTTTGCACTGGTCACATTGGTGACACGAAGCAGCAGGGTCTACAACAACCCTGTCGCCGAGTTTAACACGTCTAACAGCCTTACCGGTCGCTTTAACTGTAGCAGCGCATTCATGGCCAATAATAAAGGGGTACTTAACTACCCGTGAGCCGATTCGTCCCGCCTCATAATAATGTATGTCCGAGCCGCATATCCCCACCGCCTCAATCTTCAGCAAAACATCTGTATCGTTTCTTATCTTCGGCTCCGCAACATCAACCACTTCCATCTGCCGAATCCCTGTCAGCACAACAGCCTTCATCCTTCGACTCCAAAAGTGTAAAGTGCCTAAAGTTTGGAGTGCCTAAAGTTGCAAGTTATTTTTCTCACTTTACACTTTAGGCATTTTAGTTCACTGTTCCATTCTCAAACATTGAATCTAAAGTTAATAACATCACCGTCCTGAACGATATAATCTTTTCCTTCTAATCGAATCTTGCCCGCCGCCTTGACTGCCTTTTCGCTGCCGAGTTTTTTCAGGTCGTCAAAGCTGAAAGTCTCAGCCCTGATAAAGCCGCGTTTAATATCGGTATGCACCTTGCCCGCCGCCTCTAATGCGCTGGTGCCTCGTTGTATTGGCCAGGCCCGCAGCTCATCCGAAACCATCGTCAAAAAGCTAATCAGCCCCATCGCCGAGTAGCAGCTCTTGACGAATTTGCTTTTCTCCGATTCCTTGATGCCCATATCCGCCATAAAAGCCGTCTTGCTGTCGGCATCCAATTGTGCCAGCTCGTTCTCCAGCTTCGCGAAGATTGAGATGACCGGCACCGTCGCGTCGATAACCCCATGAAAGCTAAATTCCTCACCCACCCGGTCTTCGCCGACATTTACCACAACCACAATCGGCTTCAACGTCAAAAATCCGAGCGACTTAACCATCTCCCG